>JBGSNR010000092.1:0-94573 GCA_041739545.1 Pirellulaceae bacterium
ATCGCTGGGCCGCAACTCATCCCCAGCACATCTTGCAACCCCGCCAACAAGAATCTTTAGAGGCCCTGGAACGTCGCCGTCAACACCGCGCCCTGCGGCGACTCCAAGCCGCCGAATGATGGTGTTGCTTTAACGGATACCCACCGACGCGTTGGAAGGCATACTCCGCAGTTTCACCGGGAATTAAGATGCGATTGCCGTGGGTGATCCCCCATTCCATCCACCCCCAAAGAAGAACACAATCGCGGGTTTCGGCGTCTTGGGATCCGACTCTCCGAAGATCCAGAGTTTCAACTCAGTGGAGTCGGTCTTGCGGTAAGTCTCGACGCGGGCGTCCTTAAATGTTGGTGGATAGGCAGGCTCCGCGAACAGCGGGGCTGCGATCAGGCAGAGGACGAGGAAGACAATGGATTTCATAGGGAAGCGGAATTGAAGCTTTGGAGATTGGCCCTGATAACTGTCATACACGGCTAAACACCGTTCTGCCCTCAAAGGTGCGGTTACTGCCAGGAATTTCTCATCGCGGCGCGCCCCCGCAAGCTAATCTTTTTGGCGAACCAGGACGAAACGTTCTGGAACAGCTGGACGCAGGCGATCGATCGCGGCAGGCCAATTGAGTGTTCGCCCGGACTCCACAATCATAATGTCATCCTGCAGGCGAAACTTGAGATAAATCATTTCCACGTCTCGCCCGTCCTTGGCGACGGCCACCCCCTGATCCTTGTCATAGAAGTAGCTGAACGAATACGTGCGATCAAACTCTACGTCTTTTCGGATGACACGAATTTGATCCCAGCCGATGATCCAGTCCTGCGGCTTGTTTAGAGGTGCATCGACATAGCCTTCGTTTTCCTTGACTCCCGGCTCCCATTGCAAGTGCGACTTTAACGTCCACTTGCCGGTGAACTGCTCACTAAAGGGACGCTCGGGATAGATGGTCCGCAGCCAGGTGGCGAGCGGATTTTCACCTGGCTTTTCGTCGATCTTGGTCGCGGTGAGCGTCACCTTTATTTTTTTATCCTTCGACGCAATCAGTTTTTCATACACGCGGTTGAACCGCAATTGCTCTGCATTGGCAGGCGCATCTGGAGATGGTTTTTCGGGTCGATGAATGTCAAAATAGCTTAGCCATTGCTCTATTTCCTTCTTGTAAAAAGCCGACGACATCGTCCCTGTGATCGACTTCCCTTCCAACGAATACTCCAGACCATGTTCCCGAGTATAATTTACTGGCTGAGTGTTTGATCCCATCAAACTAAAACCCGAAAACCGTCCACGGAGCGACACTGGCTCCAAGATTTTAATCCGATGTTTTGCCGGATCGATCTCAATTTGTGAAATGGTTCGCTCAGGATATTGTCTTTCTTGTAACAAAAGTGGCGGTTCCCAAACTTTGGTCTTTTCGAAGATCCAGCCGGGAATGATTGCGACCGTCGCCGAGCGAATCACTTCTTTGTCCCACAGAATGTTTACGTCCCAGGCTCCTTGCAGCTTGGCGTATTCGGCAAGCTCTGGCTCGGTCAACCGACGCAACTTGTCTTCATTGCGATAGATACGATTCCGCGGCACGATGGTGAACGCCATTTCTGCGGGCTCACCCTCGTTTTGCTTCGCGAGATTACAAAAGGCAAACGGCGGTTGGTTGAAGTGCACGGCTTGCACGGGAAGGAGTTTCAACTGATCCCGTACCCCTTCGAATGCGGCGCGATCAAACTCCAATGCCACGCCAGCCCCATCTGGGACGAGCGAATAAGGCAGGGTCACTTCGACATATTGAAAGATATGCTGCGTATTGACGTGCTGACTTTGAACAAAGGGATTCAGCCCTTTGAAGGTTGCTTTCTGATCGCGGAACTCCACCAGGTAGGAGCGGTTGAGACAAACCCAAGTGCCGGCCAGTTCGTCGGGCTCGGCGCTGTAACTTGGCCCCGCGAATGCCAGACTGCAGGCTGCCAGCAGAGTCCAAATAATTTCCTTCCCCACCAACCGGATGCTGACGAACATGATTCCATAGCTCCTCAGTTTCGAAAGTCAGGCTCTGCTGGCCGGCAGTGACAGGGTGGCATTGTCAAACATGGCCCAGCTTTGGGTGCCACTGGCTTGCCAGTGCGGAGTCGGAACAGTCCAGCCATTCAGGGTTCGGCCGCAAAGCTATTTTCACAAGAGTCAGCACTGCAGACAATGGTTCGTGCGGTCCGACGTCGAGTTTCTGAAAGATTCATCGCCAGGAATTCCGCCCATGCCCCATCGCAAGCGAGTGAAGCACTATCACGAGCCAGGGGATGTGCACGAACTCACCTTGAGTTGCTTTCAACGGAGGAAGTTATTGGCCTCGACATCGATTTGGACTTGCCACGGATCACACCGCCGCCGGCCGAGTTCTGGCTAAGTTGAGACTACCGGGATAGAACGACTGGAAGGCGGGACGACGTCTTGTGAAAATGAACTTGTGGCCGAAAGCAAGATGGCTGACCTGTCCCGACTCAGCACTGGCAAGCCAGTGGCACGCATGAATGGGCCATGTTCGCCAGTGCCACCCCGCCGGATTTCATTTTTTGCATAGGGCAGCCAGCAGACTATCCTTTCTGAAATCCCAGCTCGCCGGATTTCCATAAGATCCTTCAATCTCATATGCATCGTCAGCAAAATTCTTATCTGTAGCCCGACGACGAAAAGCTTCATCAATCGAAAGTACTGCCGAATCAACTCTCTCTACCGAATCAATCCTCTTTGTTTCAAGAGCAACCTCGACTAGGTTTCTGTAGGGAACCCAATACACTTCCTGGGGTCGCTCGATAACTACACTGACTTTCTGCCATTGTTTATGCAAAAGCCCGTACATCGCCATGGCATATGATTGCCAAAAAGGAGTGCTCACTTCAAGTACTTCCTGTCGCGTGGCAAAAGCCATCGCCTTGTTGCCCAGTTCCCATTCAGCAAGTATCCAAGCCATATGCATGAATACCAAACTCCGATAATTGCCCTCGACCAACGGTCCTGAACCTCCGTTAGCATCAAACTGCGTCCACAATCGACCTACGATCTCGCAATAACGCCTAAGAACATTGCGCACACCCTCCTGCTCCAACCACGCCTTGGCTTCGGGTGCCGCCCGAAATTCGAATACGGACAGTGCTAGGTAGTTCATTAATAGCGAAGCAAGACTCATAGCTTCACGCTCAGGACTACCTTTGCCCCTCCAATTTTCGGCACTCTCAGAGTAGATTGAAATACATTCAAGTCGTCTCTGTTTAGTGGTCATGATCTATTCTCACGGAGGATCTAATGTTGCGGCGGCGGGGAGGCCATGTTCATGGGTGGCTGTGTTTTGCGGAAGCGAACACAGGACGTGGATGACTGGCTCACCAATGTCACCGGGCTTGGACGAGGGATCGAACGTGAACTTCACGCGGGCTTGTGTTCGCTGAGCATAACACAGTGAATCGCGGAGAACCGCTCCAGCCGCTGAAGCGCGTCTTCAGCTTTCGTCCGACTGGTCCAATTTTCACGTACCTGACCGATCATGCAAGAGAGCTAACCAGGGTTGTCGACCGCCGAGACGATCAACGAAGGCTGAACAAGAGTGAACCTTTCGCTGCAGTTCCCTGTGTTATGCTTCGCGAACACCGTTTAAGCCGCAGTTCGCGATTGCTAACGAATCAATGACCGCCGAAGATTGTCAGCCGGTCTTTAGATTGTGTGTTCGCTATCGCAAAACACAGCCACCCATCAACAGGGGCATTCTGCCGCGTGCAGATTCCTACAGAACTCTTGACAAGTCATCAATGATTGTAGACGATGCGGTTTGCTGATTGCTCCGGCGGTGCGCGCTGCGTGTTAGTGGCCGGGCAACTGCTCTTTGACAATTCAATCTGCCGGGTGTCGAGCTGCAAGGGTGCAAACCAGGGAGATTCTTTTTGCAACAGTTTTGGCGCAAATCGTGACAAAAACGGTGCTTTGTTGCAAAAATAGTGAGCCATTCCCGGGGAAAACCGAGTTTTGCAACAAAACCGAGATGAAAACCGGGGTTCTTGTTGCAAAAATCAGGCAGCTTGCCAAAAAACCTCGACGAATTCGCACTATTCTGCGGCAACAAACTTCGACAACAGCGGTGCAAAAAGGGCTGGCGGGGGGCTTCGAGCGGAAGCAAACTGGACCAACCGGGTTCGAGGCTCCGTTCCCGATTAACTTTCTGACTGACATTCGGTGACAGTTCTTCCTGACGATTGCTACTTCCCTGAATGGGGCGACGACAGGAGAATGAGTGATCGCTTAAAAGCCAAGTCATATTTTTCCGTCGATTCAACAGGAACCAACGATGCCGCTGTATGAATACGAGTGCTCGGACTGCGCTTCGCAAGCTGAACTATTGATTCGGAGCGATACCCGCCCCACCTGTCCCAGTTGCGGCAGCTTGAAACTGACGCGCCTGTTGAGCGTGCCTGCCGTTCCCATGAAAGCAGACGGCTCGCAATTGCCGATGTGTATGCCGACCCCAGCCAGCGGTTGCGGCCTTCCTCAGTGCGGGCAAGGACGTTGCGCCGGCGAATGATGCTGTCGCGCTGGTGGTCGTTAGTAATTTTGCAATCCTGTGACAGAATCTTTGAAGCCACCGTTCCAGAAATCAAACTGACTTGAATACCAATCTCCCAATTCCTGAACCGTTCACACGCCCCGATTATCTGCGGGTGTTTGGCAAGTTCTTGCAGAACAGTTTGGTGCGGGACATGACCTTCCGCGCCAATTTTGTCATCGACTGCGTTTCGTCGTTGACCTGGACGCTGATGAACATCGGCTTTTATCTGATCATTTTTTCCCACACGAATCAGATTGCCGGCTGGGGAAAGTTCGAGTTCTTTATTTTTCTCGGAACAGGGATGATTGTGAACAGCCTGGTCCAGGCGTTCTTCATGCCGAACTGTGAAGAGTTCAGTGAATTGATTCGCACGGGGGGACTCGATTTTGCCCTGCTGAAGCCGATCGATACGCAGTTCCTGATTTCGCTGCAGAAAGTGGAATGGTCGGCACTTTCCAACGGAATCGTAGCCCTGGTGCTGATTGCTTTTGGACTCTCTCAGTTGATGTTCCGATCGGAGAATCCCCTCCGCTTAGATGGATTTACGTTACTGCTTTATCCGCTGTATGTGCTGTGTGGAGTTGCCATTTTGTACAGCCTGATGATCGCGCTCTCGGCCAGCAGTATTTGGCTGGGGCGGAATCAGTCGCTATACGATTTTTGGTTCTACATCACCAACTTCTCGCGCTATCCGATGGAGATTTACGACGGCACTTTTGGACTGCCGCTGCGGTGGTTCTTCACCTTCATCATTCCGGTGTTGGTGGTTGTGAACGTTCCTGCCCAAACGTTGGCTCAGCCGGTCTCGTCGCTATCCAACATGAGGCAACCGCTGGCGATCTTCACCGTCCTGGCGGCAGTGGCGTGCCTGTTGCTCTCGCGGTGGATTTTTCAGGCATCGCTTTTCCGTTATCGCAGCGCCAGCAGTTAACTGTCGTTGTGATATTCAGGTTGAACGGGAAATACTCGGCCGCAATTGGACCATCAGATTTCTTTGATCTTTTTTTCGTCAAAGCCTGATTTACCGATTTACGCAACGAAATTCTTCCGATATAAGTACCGTTGACCTGCACTGCGTCCGTATCGCGGTTCAGGTTAATCCTCTCCGCCGTACCTTGGTTTCGCAACTTGATCGCGGGACCGCGGGGGAGGCATTTCGAGCGGTTGTAACCGCAAAAGATTTGCGTTGTTGCAGTCGCCGTCGGCCTTGTCCGCGGAACATGGAAGGTTCCACGTTCAACCGTGATCCACGGGCCGCACGGAGTGCCGACATGCCACGTTCGAAAACTGCTTCGTATCTTGCTGCGCTCATTGCAACCTTGCTCTCTGCTCCCCTGTCGGCGGAAGAGCAAAGTTCTTCTTCGAGCACCCCTTCCTTGCTGACGCGGGCGAAATGGATTGATTTCGCCATTGCCGATGGTCGACTGCTGGCGAAGGTGCTGCGGTATGGCCAAGGTCGCGTGACGTCTGAATCCGCCGACGCGGAAGGGAACGAGATTCGTGAATGCCTCGAACTCGGCTGCGAAGATGGGCACGTTCATTTGCTTTACTCCCGGGAGCAAGCGCAGGGTGAGTTCGTCCTGCGTGTGGTCGACGAGCGAGGCTGGGAAGTGGACCAGCGGATCGCTGCCACCGGTGAGCAAATCTCCGTGCGGCAGACCGAGCGTGGCGGCCTGACCCTCTCGATTCAAAATCAAAAACAGACGCACAGCTTTCGCGGAGCTACCGTGTGGCACTTGCTGCTGGGTGAATCGGAACCTTGCCGGGAGGCTTTGGTGCGCATCCTCGGTACCATTCGCCCCGATTGGAATCTGGCGGCCAATCTTAACGACATCCGCTCTGAACTGGTGACCGCTTCGAAGCCTGACCAGCCTCACGCGGAATGGTCAAAGCTCGTCGCACAGCTTAGTGCGGAAGATTTCAGTCTGCGCCAGGAAGCCGACCGTGCGCTACGTGCTTCGGGGAGGCCGGTGCTGGTCTACTTGTCGCGACTGAACCAGGCAGACTTGGACGCCGAACAACGGCTGCGCATTCGCGGGATCTTGGGGGGAATGGCGACCGAGCGCGATGACAATGCCCAGATGGCTGCTGATCTGGTTCGCGATGATGTGGGAGTGTGGCTCAACTTGCTGGATACGGAAGACCAGCATCAGCAGGAAAAGGCTTTGACGCGGGTTCAGGAACTGGTCGGCCGAACTCCGACCATCAACTTGAAGGCCGCTCCCATGGAACGGCGTGCTCAGATTGCCACGGCAAAGGAACGCTACTCCGAGGCCCAGCTTTCGATGTATCGCTGAGTAAAGCTGACCCGCAGGCGAACGAGAGGCCAGTCTTCGCCTGAAATCCGACGGGCCACCTGTCCGATTCGCCGGACGCAAGTCAACCTAGCACTTCTCTCAGAAGATGCTCTTGGCGCGCGTTTCTGCTCAACTGGCGTGCTTCAGCGGGCACAGCGTGGCATCGAGCGTGCTCGATTTGCCCTCATCGGGATTAAATGCCGGCGCGCCTTCGCTCCCGCAATAAGCCCGCGAATGCCGTGTGGAATCGACCACTTCTTCATTGATTCTCAATGGCTGTCTACTAGAACATACTGCCGTCTTGGTACACAAGTTGCCATCGTTGTGGCGGTCAAACTCTTAACAACTCACAAGGATCGTGCCATGAATTCCGCCGCAGTTCCGCAGATTAAAAATCCAGTGCCTGATGAAGTGCTCTCTTCAACGGCTTTTGATCTGACCCAATATGGAATTACCGTCAAGAACATTCGGCGCAACCATTCGCCGGCGAACCTGTACAAGGAAGCACTCCGTGAAGACGCCCAGTGTGACATTGCAGATACCGGCGCATTGATCGCCTTTTCCGGCGAGAAGACGGGACGCTCCCCCAAGGACAAACGGATCGTCGAGAACGCGGAGTCAAAGGGAGATGTCTGGTGGGGTTCGATCAACGTTCCCATCGCTGACGAAACGTTTCTGGTCAATCGGGAACGAGCCATTGACTACCTAAATACGCGGAAGCAGCTCTATGTCGTCGATGCATTTGCCGGTTGGGACGAAAACTACCGGGCGAAGGTCCGCATCATCTGCACCCGTCCCTATCACGCTTTGTTTATGCACAACATGCTCATTCGCCCGACGCGCGAGGAACTGAGCAACTTTGGCACTCCGCATGTGGTGATCTTCAATGCTGGGGAGTTTCCAGCCAACAGTTGTACCAAAGGGATGAGTTCCAAGACGAGCGTGGATCTGTCGCTTGAACGTCGCGAGTTTGTGATCCTGGGAACGGAATACGCCGGCGAAATGAAGAAGGGCGTGTTCACCATGATGAATTACTTCGGACCGAAGCGAGGCATTTTATCGATGCACTGCTCGGCGACCGCCGATCCGAAGACGGGGCGATCCTCGCTGCTCTTTGGACTATCGGGTACCGGCAAAACGACCCTCTCGGCCGATCCTAGTCGCCTGCTGATTGGTGACGACGAGCATTGCTGGAGTGACCACGGGATTTTCAATATCGAAGGGGGCTGTTATGCCAAAGCCATCGATTTGACTCCCGAAGCCGAACCTGAAATCTTTCAGGCCTTGCGTTTTGGTTCCGTGCTGGAAAATGTGGTGTTCGATCCCGATACGCACCATGTCGATTTTCACGATACGTCGATTACCCAGAACACACGAGGCGCCTATCCGATCGAGTTCATTCGCAACGCCAAGGTTCCCTGTGTCGCCGGGCATCCCACGGATGTGATCTTCTTAACCTGCGACGCCTTTGGCGTTCTCCCCCCCGTAAGCAAACTTTCCCCAGCGCAAGCCATGTATCACTTCATGAGTGGCTACACGGCCAAGGTTGCTGGCACGGAAATGGGGGTCACGGAACCCCAGGCGACGTTCTCGCCCTGCTTTGGCGGGCCGTTTCTGGTGTGGCATCCTTCCAAATATGCCGAACTATTGGCGGACAAGATGAAGCACCATCAGGCCAACGCTTGGCTGGTCAACACGGGCTGGAGCGGTGGTGCCTATGGCGTTGGCTCGCGCATGAAGCTTAAACTAACGCGTGCGATCATCGATGCGATCCATAGCGGAGAGCTGGCAGGTGCTCAAACGGTTCAAGATCGGGTTTTTGGATTTGAAGTGCCAACCTCTTGTCCCGAAGTTCCCCCGGAAATATTGATTCCCAAGAATACCTGGAGTGATCAGGCCGCTTACGATGCCACCGCCAAGAAGCTCGCGCAGTTGTTCCGCAGTAACTTCGAAAAGTACGCGGAGGGCTCCAGTGCCGAAGTACTCGCAGCGGCACCAAAGGTTTTGTAAACAACGGTTCAAATTTCAAGGGGTATGCCGTGCAATTTATGGTGGAGATCCAGCTTCAAGCTGGCAACAAGAACAAGGCCTTCGAGGCATTTGAGCAGCGTGGCCCGAATCGAACGGATGGCGTCACGTTTCGAGGCGCTTGGGTCGGCAAAGAATCTGAGGTTGTTTTCGTACTTGTCGAATGTGCTGACGAGAAGAACTTGGCTACGGCCAGTCAGACTTGGTCCGAATTTGGTACCTTTCGTGTTCATCCCGTGATCGACATTCAACAGGATTAACCAGCATCAACGAGCAAAGGCGCAATCCGATGGGTACTCCCAAGGCGAAAGAGGGCAAGAAGAAATCAGCCGAGGGCGACAAACTGAAAAACAAGGAGTATGCCGCGGAACTGAAGAAGCTCCATGTCGAACTCGTCAAGTTGCAGGAGTGGGTCAAACACAAGGGACTAAAGATCTGCATCGTTTTCGAGGGGCGGGACGGCGCTGGCAAAGGAGGCACGATCAAGGCGATTACCGAACGAGTGAGCCCGCGTGTCTTTCGAGTCGTTGCCCTGCCCGCCCCAACGGAACGGGAAAAATCGCAGATGTACATCCAGCGTTATTTGCCACACATGCCGGCCGCCGGCGAAATTGTGATTTTTGATCGCAGTTGGTACAACCGCGCCGGAGTCGAGCGGGTGATGGGCTTCTGTACGGAGGATCAAGCTGCACGCTTCCTCGCGATTGCCCCTCTTGTGGAAAAGGCGATGGTCGAATCGGGGATCATCCTGTTGAAGTATTGGATGGAAGTCAGTCCCGAGGAACAGACGCGACGGCTTGAATCGCGAGTGCACGACGGGCGTAAAATCTGGAAACTCACGCCGATGGACATGAAGTCCTACAGTCGCTGGTACGAATATTCGCGCGCTCGCGATGAGATGTTTGCCTCGACGGATACGGCCTGGGCACCGTGGTATGTCGCTCGTTCGGATGACAAGCGACGCGCGCGGCTCAATGTGATTTCCCACTTGCTGAGTCAGATCGACTATCGGGACGTCCCCCGAGAGAAGGTGAAATTTCCCGCGCGACAGAAGCCAGGCAAATACCAAGAGCCGAACTACCCATTCAAGTTTGTCGAGGAAAAGTTCTAGCCGCACGGCAACTTGCCTGCAGACGTTAGCCTCAGCCAGAACCAGCTTACTCAACCATGCGGCTGCCCACTTCGCCTAAACTCTCTTGACCCCATTGGCGGGGATTTCTATCGTTCGTTGATTCCGCTGGTCGCCCCGCAGCAACCGGCGAGGATTCCCATTTCTGCATCATTTCCTGCCCGCAAGGATGTTGGCATGCATACCGCGACCCGTCCCGCCTACGCTCCCCAAGTTCCGCTGCTCGATGTAAATCGCGGGAACGCGATGCTTCGCAGCGATATCCTGGCCGCTCTGACCCGCGTTGTTGATTCCGGCCGATTTTTGAACGGCCCGGAAGTCAAAGACCTGGAAACTCAAATTGCCCGCGTGGCGGGAACAGATCACGCCATCTCGTGTGCCAGCGGCAGTGATGCCCTGCTCCTCGCGATGATGGCCCTCGGCATCGGGCCCGGCGACGAAGTGATCGTCCCGAGCTTCACCTTCTTCGCCACCGCCAGTGCCGTGTGGCGTGTCGGCGCGAAGCCCGTGTTTGTCGACATCGACCCGACGAACTATCTGATCGATCCCCGCCGCGTTTCGCTCGCGGTCACGCCGCGGACCAAGGCGATCATTCCCGTTCACTTGTTCGGCCAATGTGCCGACATGGAAGCGATCAACTCGATCGCCCGTCATCACGAACTGTACGTGGTGGAAGATGTGGCCCAGGCGATCGGCGCAAAGTTCAATCATCATCCGGCCGGTTCGATGGGGCACATCGGCTGCTTCAGCTTCTATCCGACCAAAAACCTCGGCGGCTTCGGGGACGGCGGCATGCTCACCACGCGTGATGCCCGCCTGGCCGAACGGCTGCGGTTATTTGCGAATCACGGCATGAATCCGCGCTATTATCACCAGGTGGTCGGCATCAACAGTCGGCTCGATACGCTGCAGGCCGCGGTGCTACTGGTGAAGTTGCAGCGGCTGGAAGAATGGACCGTCGCTCGCCGGCAAAACGCACGTCGTTATCGCGACTTGCTCTTAGCGGCGAATCTGGGCGCGTCGGTCGTCATTCCGAACGAACAAGAGGGATACGACCACGTTTGGAATCAATTCACGGTTCGCTTCACCGGCAATCGTCGCGACGAGATCAAGAAGGAACTCGCGGCCGTCGGTGTTGGTTCAGAAACGTACTATCCGGTACCGCTGCACTTGCAGGAATGCTTCCAGACGCTTGGCTGGCGGCCGGGCAGCCTGCCCGAGACCGAACGAGCCGCCGAAGAAGTTTTAAGCCTGCCAATCTTCCCAGAATTGACGCCAATTGAGCTAGAAACCGTGGTGGCGCAGGTCACGCGGGCATGTTTGTATGGCAGCCGCGTGGCGGCATAGCTCCCGTACGATGGCCCTCCGAGGCCGTCGAATGTGGTAAGCCATCGATTCACATGCAGCGCTTTGTCCGTTCAGTGACTAGTGCTCGTCCTTCGGGTGGCGTTCGGTCTGCGACGGCCTCGGAGGGCCATCGTACGCGGCGGGCCAGTTGTCCGACCTAAACCGGACTTGCTTGTCATCTTGTTCAACAACCATCAGCAGTTGCACGTCCTTCTGCTCGGCAGCGATCTTCAGCGAACGCTCCGGCCCTAGGACGCTAAACGCGGTGGCTAGTCCATCCGCTTGCCAGCCGTGCGGGGCAACTACTGTGACGCTGCTGCGGCCGCGGACCGGCATGCCGGTCCGCGGATCGATGATGTGCGAGTAGCGTTTGCCGTCGACGACTAGATGCTGCCTCGCGTCGCCAGAGGTCGAAACGCAACGGTTGACGATGGTCAGAGCTTCTGTGACGGGATCATCCGGGTTGAGCGGAGCCACGCCGACAACCCAACCTTTCGCATCGGGCGGCGCATCGCCGGCCGCGATGTCTCCCGCACCACGAACGAGCGCGTGCGGCAGTCCATGTTCCTCGAGCACTTTCAACGCTTCTTCTGCCGCGTAACCTTTCGCAATGCCACCGAAGTCGAGTCGCAGGTTTGCATTCTTTCCGACTTGTTCCAAGAGCAGCAAGCCGGTGTTCTGACGCGCCAATTCCAGAGCCTCCCGCTCTGGCAATTCTTGTCGTCGGCGAGCGCGGCGCCAAAGCTTCGTGAGCGAGCCCATCGTGGGATCAAAGGCCCGATCGGTTTGTTGGTGTAGTGCTTTTGACTTATCCAACAGGAAGCGAAGGTCGTCGCTAGTCTGCTCGGTGGGAATTGCCCCTTGCGTCCAGCGATTAATCTCGCTGTTCTCGTCATAGTCCGACAAGATTCCGTTGAGCTGGTGGATGCGAGCAAACGCTGCCTTGATGCCGCTCTCTGCAGCCTCGCTTGTCGGAGCATAAACGATCACTTCGAACTCGACCCCCATTTCCGGGCGCGCTCGAGCATAGCGCTGCAAGGGAATCGCATGATCGTCACCGTCAGCTACGACTTGCGAGGCAAGCACAACGAACGCCGAAAGTGCCAGCACAAACCTGATCGGCATAAATCGCCCTGTTTTCTGGGGACCAATCCCACAGCTGCTAGCAGACAACAGTTCCAATGTCTCTGTTTATCTTCAATTCAGCCGGCTTCTGCGACAAGACTGGACGGGAATTTTCTCCAACTTAGCCGATAAAGAAGGAAGAGGGCCGCAAAGTCTCTCCACTTCAGAAAGTCATTTGGAACAAAACTCGTTCGCGAGCTGCCACCATGTCGGGTGACCTGCGCAAAGCCGCCGTCCTGTTGATGAGTCTTCACGAAGACGTGGCCGCGACGGTCATGTCTCGGCTCGACCCCAAGCAGGTCGAGGCAGTCTCGATCGAGATCGCCAAGTTGGGACGCCTGACCACCACGGAGCAGGAACAGATCATTCGCGAATTTGCGGAGGTCAATCCGCACTCGGTGGGTACCGATGCCGGTGGACTAGACCTGGCAAAGTCATTGGTCATGAAGGCCTTGGGAGCCAATGCGGCCGGCACGCTCGAAAACGTCCAGCAGTCGATCAGCGCCCTGCCATTTGGATTCCTGAAGAAGGCCGATCCGCAGAACATTCTGACCTTCATTACCGACGAACACCCGCAAACGATCGCGCTGATTGTTTCGTATTTGCCCCCATCGTTTGCGGCGGAGATTTTGAAGGGTTTAGGGGCCGAGCGGCAGTTACAGGTCGTCCGCCGTATTGCTCATATGGGGCAGACCAATCCCGAAGTCATCAAGGAAGTGGAACGCGGGCTGGAAAGCCGCATGGCAAACTTGATGAATCAATCCTTCTCCAAGGCGGGCGGGGTGGAAAGCGTGGCCGAGATTTTGAACGTCAGCGAACGTGCCACGGAACGAGCTTTACTTGAAGGAATGGCGGAGGATGATCCGGAGTTGGTGGAAGAGATTCGGCGATTGATGTTCGTCTTCGACGATATCGCCAAGCTCGGGGACAAAGATATTCAAACGGTTTTGAAGAACGTGGAAACGAGCCAATGGGCTTTGGCACTAAAGGGAGCCAGTCCGGAACTCAAGCAGAAGGTGCTCGGAAATCTCTCGGCTCGTGCGGCCGCAATGCTCACGGAAGAAATGGACTTCTTGGGCCCCGTTCGTTCTTCCGAAGTGGAAAAAATTCAGCAGCAGATTGTCGACATCGTTCGCAATCTGGAAGATGCCGGTCAGATCACGGTGCAGCAAGCTGCCGAGGCAGAGGAGTTTGTGCAGTAGGCGGTGGATAGCTAACAGAGCGCCAGGACAAACGTGACTCCGCGCGAGCCATACAGGGATTGCTCTAGGCCCGCCTGGCCTCAAGGATGCGCCGATTCTAGCATGGCGCGACAAATAGTAAACATCCGACCGGTGTTATACTAACCTCTTTAACCATCCCACCTCGGAGTTTTCTCCTGCGATGAAGTTCCGCACTCGTGCGATCCATGTTGGCAATGAACGCGACCCGCAAACGGGAGCGGTCGTGCCGCCGATTCATGTTGCTTCCACTTTTGTGCAGCCTGGGGCAGGGGAGTGGGGAAAGTTTGATTACTCCCGTAGTGGCAATCCCACCCGTGCGGCATTCGAAAAAACGATTGCCGACCTCGAAGGGGGCCTGGGGGGACTAGCTTTCGCCTCAGGAATGGCAGCCACACATTGCGCAACCATGTTGCTGGAAAGCGGCGAACATGTGGTCGCTGGTGTCGACATTTACGGCGGCAGTTACCGCCTCCTGCATAAGGTAATCAATCGCGCCGGCGTGAGCGTGACGTTAGCACCCAGCACCGATCTCGACCAATTCGCGGCCGCGTTCACACCGCAAACAAAACTCGCCTGGATCGAAAGCCCCGGGAATCCGCTGATGTCTGTTTCCGACATTGCGGCCTGCGCCAAAATCGCCCACGATCACGGGGCCTTGCTCGGCATCGACAATACGTTTGCCACGCCGGTGCTTACTCGGCCTTTGGAGCTGGGGGCAGACATTGTGATGCACTAGGCGACCAAATACCTCGGCGGGCATAGTGATCTGCTCGGCGGAGCGCTGGTCGTGAAAGACAAAACACTCTTCGATCGGCTCTACTTCCTGCAGAATGCTACCGGGGGAGTGCTCGGGCCGTTCGAATGTTTTCTGGCCAGCCGCGGCTTGAAAACGCTGGAATTGCGAGTACGGGAACAATCAAAAACCGCCTTGAAACTGGCTCAGTGGCTCCAAAGTGATGCGCGAGTCAGCCGCGTGCTGTATGCAGGACTGCCCGATCATCCAGGCCATGAACTGGCTGCAAGGCAAATGGATGGCGCGTTCGGAGCGATGCTAACCTTCGAAGTCCGCGGCGATTTTGCCAAGACGAAACGGGTTTGCGAAGCAACCCATCTGTTTCAATTGGCGGTTAGTCTGGGTGCCGTCGAGTCGCTCATCGAGCAGCCTGCTTCGATGTCGCATGCGAGCTACGACGCTGCCGCCCGGGCGAAGTTCGGCATCACCGACGGCTTAATTCGTCTATCGGTCGGGTTAGAAGCGTTCGAAGACCTGCAGGAAGATCTCGATACAGCGCTGAACGCGTGAGTGCATCGACTTTCTGAAACGAATCGCTTAGTCAAGAGACGAAAAGAGCCGGACGAATCGCAAGGGCGAGTCGTCCGGCTCATTTTTTTTGGCTGGCTAGCTTTACTAGCGAAGTGGATTCGCTGGCAGGCTGCTGTCCTTCACGCTCGGGCTGATCTGACGAAGCGGAGTAGTTTTTGACGACACTTCACTGATCGGGGCTGGCTCAGCAAGTTCGATTTCGTGGGAAGCTGGCGTAATGCGGGAATTGATCCGCGTCGAAGTGCTCTTATCGATCGGTTTAGCCGCTGGCTTCGGCATTCTGCTCGAATAGGGCGTAGCCCCGCTCATGGAACGAGCCGGCTGCATGGTAGGCATATTGGTCGGCTGATTCAACGAGGTGCGTTCGATCGGGCGAGAGGCAACCATGGGACGCTGCGGAGCATTTAACCCTACCGAATTGCTGCGGCGAGGTGCGGTGCGAGTTTGCTGCATCATCATCGGCATGTCGTCCTGGAATGGGTCGACATCGTCCAAGTCCTCCGGAATAGCTGGGGCCGCCGGATGTGGCTGTTGGTGATGGTGATGAGTAGGAGTGGAGTAGTCATACTCAAAATCTCCACCGCCAATGCCACAGGTATGCCCGCCGCACCCAGCGTTGCGATAGGTGCAGCAATGGAGCGAAGGCCACAAGCATGCCGCACAGGGACGAGGACGACAGGCAGGGAGCATCGGCGAATGGCAGCAGCCGCCGCGAAGTGGCCCGACAAATCGAGGTCCGCAGCCGTGACAGGGGAGCAGGCAGTCCACTAAACGTCCGAAACCACGAAAGATTTGCGGCAACGTGGGAAAGAGCCGGCAGCAACGATCCGGGCAGCACGGAGTGGAACACGAAACAGCCGGCGGCCCAATTGCTGATGTGCAACCACATTCACCGTACGAGGTCTCCGCTAAAGCCAGGGCCGCGATCGCGGCTAAAACCATAGGCAACTTCATGTTGCTTCTCCCCTTGCTGTTGAATCCGCTTGCCGATTCTGCGAATGGGACAGGCTGCTCGCTTCGAACGCCCGCCGGAACCGGTCTGTCTGGAAAGGTCTATCGAACCGGAATAGAACGAATACCCAGTTCTTTCGTTACATCAGGCAGAGTCAACCTATTTCACCTGGTTTGACATGCTTGGAGCATAGGCAGTAGGTACTCTTTGTACTTAAGCTGAGGATATTGCTGTGGCAGTCAGGCGCGCGAATATGCGCGGTTCGGAGCGTTTTCGCTCGTACAGTAACGGCCAGATCCGGTCGCATGGCAAAGTTCTCAGAGTTGAAAATATGGCAAAATGACGAAAAAATCACGGTAAAATGCGATCATTCGTCAATATTCCCAAGAATTGGCACGGGACTGGCGCGCGGGATGCCGTATGTTCGCCAATGCACAGTTCAGTTCCGTCAAGATGATCCGAAAGACTTCGTACCATGGCGAACGCTCCGACCGTTGATTTGCTGATTGTCGATGACGACAGCGAGTTCCGCAGCACCAATGTTCGTTGGTTCGAACGAGCCGGTTTGCGGGTCAGCGAGGCAGGGAGCGGCGAGCAGGCACTGGAAATGATCCAACGCCGTGATTTTGATGTCGCGGTCATCGACATGATGATGCCCGGAATCAGCGGGCTGGAATTACTGAAAAATCTCCGTGAATCGGGATCAGAATGCGAGGTGATTCTGCTCACCGGTCAGGGGACGGTCGAATTGGCGGTAGAAGCCATGAAATCCGGTGCGTTCGACTTCCTCATGAAGCCGTTTCCACTGAAGGAACTCGAAGGTTTAGTGATCCGGGCTGCCGAGCATGGTCGCCTGCGGCGCCAGAACAAGCAACTGCGGGTGCTGCTGGAGCGTGCACAACCTCAAAGCAGCATGGTGGGGCGTTCCCCTGCGATGCAGGAAGTTTTTCGGCTGATCGAACGCGCGGGGCCGAGCGACAAAGCGATTCTCATTCAAGGGGAAAGCGGAACGGGCAAAGAACTAGTAGCTCGAGCGTTACATCAAGCTAGCCGCCGGGCCGACCAACCACTTGTGGTGATCAATTGTGCCGCCTTGCCGGAACCGCTCCTCGAAAGCGAATTGTTCGGGCATGAAAAGGGCTCGTTCACCGGTGCTATTCAAGCCAAACCGGGGCTATTTGAAGTTGCCGATGGCGGCACACTCTTTATCGACGAAATCGGCGAAATGCCGGGATCGCTGCAAGCAAAGCTCTTGCGCGTTCTGGAAGACGGCTCACTGCGCCGTGTTGGATCGCTAAAAGAGCGGCGAGTGAACGTCCGGCTACTTGCCGCGACGAACCGTGACCTGGCGGTCGAGGTCAAGGAAGGTCGGTTCCGGGAAGATTTGTACTATCGCATTAATGTGATGTCGCTTGAGCTTCCTCCGATTCGTGATCGTGTTGGTGATATCCCATTGCTTGTAGCGCACTTTTTGGGCAACGACTGGGAGATCTCCGAAGACGCCTTGAAGATGCTCGAGAACTTCAAATGGTCCGGCAACGTGCGACAATTGGCCAACGCTATTGATCGCGCCAAGATCCTGGCAGACAACCACTCGATCACCGCTAATAATTTGCCGCTGGAAGTGCGCAATTTTTCTGGCACTCCCACAGTTTCCCTCAGTCGTTTAGACGACCTTGCCAGTTTAGAACGCGCTAAAGTTGTGGAAGTTTTGAGGCGGGTTTGGGGGAACAAAACCCACGCGGCCAAGGCACTTGGGATCGATCGCCGCAAGATCTATCGGCTGGTTGAGAAATATGAAATCACGGACGCCGAACTAGTCAACGGCAGCGCGACCGCTCCTGCCAATGGTCATAGCAACTAGATCTCAGCGGCCGGCGTTTGAACAACAGCAGACAGCTTGAATGCGGAATGCTGTTATTGGCTGATTACGATCAAGGCACTTGCGATCTCGACCACACGCAGGCAAGTTCGATTGGCGTCTTCGGCAAGTTGATCAAAAGCCGTCCGTTCGTCCCACTGATGCTGCTGCATCAATTTGCGTTTGGCTTGGTCCACCAGCACAAAATCGGCTTTTGCTTGAGGCAGGCTCGGTGCCTCTTGATGGACGAGCCGAAACTGTTCAAAACGGAGCAGTGCGATTTCAATCGCGGGTTTCAGTTCAGCAAGCTTAAACGGCTTGCGCAATTGGGCGGAGTAAGCGCGCGAATCAATTCGTGGCTCAGCCGCATTACAATTGAGCGCGGAAACAAGAATGGCCGGCAGCGGCTGAAACTCAAAGACAAGATCGAGTGCATCAATCCCATCCAACTCCGGCATTCTTACATCAGTGAAGAGCAAATCGGGGGTTAGTTCGCGACAGCTACTCAAAAGTTGCCGCCCATTTTCAGCGACCGCCACTACTTCATGCCCCAAACGCGGGAGCATTTTGCGAAAGTAATCTCGCACGTCCCGTTCGTCATCGGCTACAGCAATACGCAAGGGCCGGCACATCGATTGTTCTGACGCGTAAGGGAAAGAATCTACAACCGTCGACATGAGCTACTGCTTTGGCAAAGTCACAATAAATTCAGCCCCTTGCTGGCAGCCCCCTAAATCGATGGTGCCGCCGTGAGCCTCGATGATGCGTCTAGCAATCGCCATGCCGAGTCCGGTTCCTTTCGCCTTAGTCGTGAAGAACGGATCGAAGATTCGTTTACGGTTTTCAACCGGGATACCGGGGCCATTGTCGCTGAAAACGAGTTGCCAGGCGGGCTGCTCCTGGAGGTCAGTCTCGTGGATTGAAATGGCTATTTTTCCCGGAGACTCTGCGGCCACCAGAGCGTTTTCAAGGATGTTGCGAAACACCTGCCCCAGCTGAAACCGATCCACATTGGCCCACACTTCGCCCGACACATTTTCGTCATAAAGTTCGGCAGGTTTTTCCCGTCGCGTGACTTCTAATTGCCCCCAAACTTCCCGCCACAAATGTGCGAGGTTGCACATGTGGCGATCCAATTTGCGCGGCGCTGCATAATCGCGCACCTCCTCATAGAGATGATGCAAATGATCCAGCGCCCGCTGAATGCGTTGCACCAGTTCCAGCTCTTCGGGTCTTCCTTCCAATTCCACTTCCAACATTTCCAGGCAGGCCTGGCTGCGCTGGAATGCGTTGCGACTTTCATGGGCCAGGCCCGTCACCGTCTGACCGATGGCAGCAAGCCGTTCGGATTGTAGTACCTTTTCTTGAGCTTGCTTCAGTTCAGTAATGTCATGCCCGACGATCATGACAGCACGACCGCCGTCGTAATCATCTAGGCACTGTCCATTCCACATAATTGAGCGCTGTTCTCCGTTACGGCAAAGGATTGGAAAAAGCAAACCGCTCGTAGGTGCCCCGCTGGTCATGATCGATTTCAAGTTCTGAGCCACCTGTTTCCGATCAACGGGCGAGATGAATTGCTCGCAGTAGTCTCGATCAACAACATCCCCCATCGCGTATCCGGTCAACTGCTCTGCGAATGGACTGAAGTAGGCGATCTTTTCATTATCTTTCAAGATCATGATGATGCAGCGGGCGGCTTCCACCAGGCGGCGGAAGGTCGCCTCGCTTTGCTGTTTCACGTTATGTTTCTCAACCACCACGCGCGCATGGGTGTAAGCATCTTGAATGATGGCCAACTCCAAATCCAGCAACCGATTGACTGATCGTGCTACGCGAGCTTCATAGACCCTGTTGCGAGGCCAGCCAAGTTCTAGTGCCTCTTGTAAGCCGGCACGCAGTCGGGCCAGTGCCGCATCCGCAAAAACTTGTCGCAGCCCAATCTGCACATGGCGGAATCCGACTTGCCAGCGGCGGATGACATACTCCTCGTCGTATACGCCGGAAAACAACTCGTGCAGCCATTTCAGCAGTAGGCTCTTCAGGCGTTCAATCTGCGGCGGACCACCAGTAATCATCCGGGAAGTGTTCGGCTCGATCTGGATCGACATATAAAAGTCGTCGATCAGAGCTTCAAAGCTGGGGCGGATGATATCGCCGGCGAACTTTACGTTCTCGGCATCAGCATCCGTCCAGCCCACGTAACGTTGCAGACGCTGATAGAGATCAAACTTTTCGGCAGAAGTTGTCTTCGGCATGATGATCGGATGAGTCAGATCGAGAAGAATGATTTTGGATCAGCGACTAGCGAGCCGCAGGGGGAGGTTCAACTAACTTGCGGACCGCGGCGAGATCAACCTGCTCACCGGTTTTTGGAAACGGAAAGTTGAACAGGCTCCACGCTTCGGTAAAACTGGCTATTTGACCCGGTGCAAGCTTTTCACGGGGACCAATCGGCTCCAGTTCGATCCGAGCACCGGCAGGGTACCAAACGGACGCCGTTAGACCTGCGGCTTCGTTGTAAACCCGCTCAGGGTCGATGACAAATCGCTTCACGAACAGCGTGTTTCCTGGCATCAGATACGCTAACCATCCTGCCTGCGAATCAAAGCCCAGCTTGGGCTTTCGCGGGGGAGCCAGGATTTCTAAAAAGCCGTCCCGCTCGCGAATTTGCTCATCTTGCGGACGCACATTGATGATCGCACTGTCTTCGTACATCGCATACTTGCTCGGAAAGCGGCTCGTCCCAGCCAGTGGAATGAGGCAGATTCCACCTCCAGGCGAAAACGATCGGCCCCAATGGCAAAGCTCCTGCGAACGATCGGAAATATTGCAGATCGTCTGCGTGCAAAGGAGTTTCACCCCCCCAAGCGCGCTTGACTCTGCAGTCAATTCAAAGTCTCTCACAAGCTGCACTCCGGAAGCTTCATCGCGAACGCTGGTCAGCCGAGCCGCACGCTCGCTTGTGATTTCTGCCGACCAAGTACCACCCCAAATCTGCGGATGTGCAGCTGTGGTAAGTTCTGGGCCGAAGTCAAACCGCCCCGCACTCGAATACGCTTTACCTGGTTGTCGATTCCGTTCAGCTTCATCGAACCATAGCGCCTGCTTCCCCTCACACGAGAACTCCAGCACTCGGCCTCCCATTTCCGGGCAAAGCACCACTCGCGAATTTTCGGAGGTCAGTTCCACCGTCCGGTCGTAGCCGTGCGAGGGGGCGAATTTTGCATTCTTTTGCGTGGTTCCTTCGTAAGCCGCGAGGGCCGCTTCGTGGAAGGCATCTCGAATCTCCGAGCCATCGCTATTGCCGAAATTCGAGCGTTGTATCATCAGCACAAAGATCAGTCCACGCTCAGGATCAGTCCAACCTTGTGTTCCCCAAGCACCACCATGGCCATAGGTTCCTGGTCTGAGCAGTCGCGTCACTCCCTGTGGCTGACGCAAAACACACCAGCCGAGCCCCCAACCATTGCCGGGTGTGAAACCGGTTTCGAGTTCTCCTGTCTGGATGTCGAGCATCTGGGCACGGAGATCATCGGGAAGTAGTTTCTTGTCGCCGATCTTGTTTGCCAGAACCGCTTGATAAAACCGAGCTTGATCGGCGGCCGTGGAATACAGACCGCCTGATGGATTGGGGGTGCGAGGCTGAGTGGGATCAGCTCCCGGAGCCGCTTTCAGTTCTCTAGGTGCCGGACCCGGTTGATAATTGGTCGCCACTCGTTTCGCCTGCTCGGCCGAAAGTTGAAACGCCGTATCTTTCATTCCAAGGGGTTCGAACAGATGTTTCCGCAAATAACCTTCGTAAGTTTCCCCCGATGCAATTTCAATCAACCTTCCGGCGATCGTGAGGCCGCTCGAGTACTGCCATTTCGTTCCAGGCTCGTACGTAAGCGGCGCGCTGCCGAGCGCTTCACAGATCTGAGCAAGAGTTTGTTTTTCGAAAGCCTGCTGCGGCGGCTGACTTAGCCCAGCAGTGTGTGTGAGCACTTCACGAATGGTAATTTCGCGTGCCGCCGTCCCGTCCTTCAGCTTGGCGTTGGCAAAACTTGGGATGTGCTTGGCGACCGGGTCGGTGACATTGAGTTTCCCCTCCGCGACGAGCATCATCAGCGCGGTCGCGGTAATCGGCTTGGTCATCGAGGCGATACGGAAGATGGAATCTTTTTCCATCCGCCGCTTGCCGTCGATATCGGCGAGTCCCGTGGCTTCCAGATGGATCACTTCGTCCCGTGTGGCGATTAAGGTAACCGCCCCCGCGATCTTTCCCTGCTCCACAAACTGTTGCATTCTCGGTGCAATCCGCTGCAACTGCTCGGCATTGAACTGCGCCTCAGCGGCGGACACAGCAACGGGCATCCAAGTTGCCACGGCGAACACTAAGGCCGGGAGGAAGCTTGCGGTCGTAAACGCACATCGATGATGCTGGGGCATAGTGGTGAACTCCCTTTCAAAGAAGAGGAAGTCCTTATTGTGCCATGTTTTGCGACGCGATAGCAGATGGCAGGCTACACCGAAGGAGATGTATTCTAGCGAGGCATTCGGGAAAGCACCGATGCCGGGGCGTGCAGTACGAGTCGCAAAAGCAAACTATTTGTTCAAGCTAACCCCTATAGGTCGCATAGCAGTGGGGCGTTTCCCACAACACGGTTTCCACCACGGGGAAACCTGCCTCGCGCGTGAATTCATAGATCAATCGAGCGATGTTTTCGGCCGTGGGATTCTCGTCCATCAAGAACAATGGCTCGCCGGTTTTCCGCAGCAAATCGACAAACGGATCGTCTTTCCGCAGCAGCATTCGATGGTCCAGTTTCTCATCGATCCAAGCATTGACGACCCGCTTGATGTCCCCAAAGTCGAGAACCATTCCCCGCTCGTCGAGATTCTCCGACTCGATGGTAATAATCGCCCGGCCATTATGTCCGTGGAGGTACCGGCACTTGCCGGCGTAATTCATCAGGCGGTGGCCGTAGCAGAAGTCGATTTCGCGTGAGACTCGAAACATGGAGCGAGAGAGGGGTCAGAGGACGGGTATTAGGGATCGGAGGAGTCAGCTTCAAAACGCCGCGTATCGGGTGCGGTCTTCATACTCGGCTTGGCGGAAGGCGGCTTGTCGTTCCGCACACTTGTTGCAGTGGCCGCAATGTTCTCCGACAACCGGTGCAATGCACGAGAATGTAAGTTCCAATGGCAAGTCTTGGCCGAGTTGCATTACCTGGCGCTTGTTCATGCCGGCAAAGGGGAGCACAACTTCCACCGGCGACGGCGTGCCGCGGTTCAGTGCCGACTGGAAGTCAGCGATGAACGCTCCGCCGGCGTCTTCAAACGGACTGGTCCCGAGCGGGGCGAGAGCCAATTGTCTCACGCCGTGCAATTGGCACCAGACGGCTGCTTTCACCAGCAGCAGTGCATTTCGGCCGGGCAAGTACACGGCCTCGTCAGGCGATTCTGCATCGGGAACTTCGCGCCCCGTGAGGGACCAGTGTCCGGCATACAGATCTTTCAGCGGCATTTGCAATGTAACCAGTGGCCGCAAGTTAGGCGATTCCATCGCGGCCAGAAACCGCCTCAAGCCTTGTAATTCGACCTCTGCCCAAGTGAGTCCCGTTTGAATGTAGAACGGCTGGACCATTCGCCCCTGTCGGAGCAAATCTGCCAGCAAAATGGAGCTATCCAGGCCGCCGCTGGTCAGAATACCAATGGTGGCGGGGGGGGCAGGCATAGGGAAGCGGGAAACGAAAATTTCAATTTGGCCCAAATACGGCCTCTCTGAGCGGTCGAAACGTTCGTTCCGCTGGCGGGCTTGTCGTTATTGTAGGTCGGGGTCCAGAGAGGGAATAGGTTCTGCCAGCACTCGCGAATCAGTAGAAAAGCCCTTGTTCGTTACGCGCCGGACTAATAAACTCCCGCGGTAATTAGGTTTACGGCGTCCGTTTGCCTTCCAGGTAGCAAAAAATTTGCCGCTGCGAAGAGGAGAATTCCGCGGCAAAATCGCGGATTCTGCCAGAATGGTGCCAGAACCTAAAACTAAAACTTGAAACGGGTTTGGCTGCTTTTAGAATGTAATTTGAGAGCAGTTCAAGCCCGCCCCCGCAGAGAAGGAGATTCCTCCATGCGACAGACGGTCTTGGGCATGTTCGTCGGCGTGATATTGGTGACGGTTGTCGTCGGTTTTTCCGAAGCCTGGGGCCAACGCCCTGTGGTCGCGGAAGAACACTCGTCTGATGCAAAGTCTTTGGTAGCGCTAAGCGCGGTGGCAGATGGTCGGCAGCAGATAACGCTGGTCGATCCGAAAGCCAAAGTGGTGGCGGTTTACCATATTGATCAGGCGACCGGCACGATTGCATTGCGAAGCGTTCGGCAAGTCCACTGGGACTTCCAACTGGACGACTTCAATACCACTAATCCCACGCCGCGCGAAATACGTGCCATGGCGGAGCGCCGCTAAGTGGACGATTCACGGCCGATTCCGGAAGTGCCCCGGGAGAGAATGTGAGTAGTTTACCGAACCCGCGCATCGTCGGCACCGCGTACATCCCGGCAGCGGCTCGTCCGCTTGCCTTTATGAGGAGTTCGGGGATATGGCCGGCAAAATCTTAGAGCTTAGCGAAGCAGCCCAGCAACTTGGAGTGACCGCCGAGCAACTGATCGAGATGCGCTCGCGCGGCGAGATCTTTGGTTATCGTGACGGCACGAGTTGGAAATTCAAGCAGGAAGAAGTCGAACGCGTCGCGCAAGAGCGGTCCGGCGGCGACGACCCTGATAATGAAATCCTCTCGGCAGACGACAACGAATTTGCCACATTCGTCACGGGCCTTTCCTCCAAGATCACGGCTGAACGACCTGAAGAAGACCCGGAATCCATTTTGCTCACGGATGACGAATTAACCCTCAGCGATCATGGCGGCAGCGGCGCTGGGGCCAGCGGCAGCATCAAGATGGGGTCCGTGATTAAAGATGGCTCGCATAAAGATGGCGACATTCAGCTCGCGTCCGATTCGCAATTAGAGTCAGCCAGCGGCCAGAAAGCTTCGGACATCTTGGGTGCCTCGCCTCCGAAAGGACCAAGCGCGACCGATCTGATGCTTGCTAAATCTGATAGCGGCAAGTTAGCCGATGATGGCGAACTGACCCTCGATTCGCTGGGCGATCTGTCTTTAGGAAGTGCCATCGACGACGGACTGGAACTTTCGGCGAAAGACGAAGAGAGTTCCGACGACCTGATGCTCGCCGACGATTCAGATAGCGTTGGTGACGAACTAAAGCTTTCGTCGGACGCTCCTTCGGCTCCCTCACTCGACGACAAAGCCCCATCTGACTTCGATTTGGGGCTCGACGACGTCTTCGGCGACGACATGCCGAAGCCCGGACGCGGCAGCGGTCACGGCAGCGATGTCACCCACGGCGGCGGCGATAGTGGCATCAATCTGGCTCCCTCCGACGGTGGCTTGTCGTTGGAAGACGAACCGCTGGACCTGGGTGGCTCGGCCGTTGAGTCGCTGGAACTGCCCGAAGACGACGACGTGATCGAGCTAGAGAACGCGGCCGATCCCGATCAAGCCACACAGTTGAAGGCCGACGATCAGTTCATGCTTTCCCCCTCGGATGCCTTGGGGGAGGATGAATCCGATTCGGGCTCGCAAGTAATTGCTTTGGAGGATTCGGAATCGTTCGACCAAGACGCGGCCACCATGCTCAATGCTCAGCAGGGCTTTGGCGGCGACGCGCTGGTTGCAGAAGATGCCTTCGGTCAACCTGCAATGATGGGCGGACCTGGCATGGCTCCTGGTGCGTCTGGCGCCTATGCCGGGCAGTTTGCTCCACAACCCGTCGAGATTCCGTACTCGATTTGGCAAGTGCTCTCGCTGTTTTTGCTGACGGGCATTTTGACGATCGCCGGAATGCTGATGGTCGATGTTGTTTCGAATATGTGGGCCTACGAGGGGAATGGTACGGCGGCGACGTTCGTGATGGATGCCGTCATCAGTATGGTCGGTTTGGACAAATAGAAAATTCGGTTATTTGACTCGGGTCGCAAGGAATGCGACCTGCAGCCACTGCGCTGCACTTGAGAAAGGAAGCTCGCACTATGCAACTTCGCATCGCACTTGGTTGCCTACTCATCCTGGCGCCTCTCGGCTGTTCTTCAGCTCGATCGCAGGTCTCGCAGGTGCAGTCTGAAAAAGAACAGTTGATCGCGGCGATCAAGGAGCAGAAGGAGCAACTCGACGCCTTACGCGACAAGAACGAGCGTTTGGCCGCCCAGCTCAACGAGGCAGAAATTGAGATTGCCCGGGGCCCTTCATTTGATGGCCGAAGATTCGCGGCCAAATCTTTGGAGAAAGATCAACCTATTGAGAAAATCGCTGATAAGACAAACGAAACAACACGCTCTCGAACCGACAACAACAAGCCTGCCGCTGTTGCGACCTCCCCCGCTGCACCTAAGGCTGCGGTCGCAGCAACTCCGTCCGAGGTCAATTCCAAGCTCCCCTGGAAACCAGACCGAAAATCGTCATCTGTAACGACCGCCTCCGGCTCGACCCTCGAATTAAAGAAGTGGGCCGAGCAACGAAACTGGCTCAAGTTTGACGACGCTTCTGAATCCGTCGCGGTAACCCTCCCCTTGGAATTTTCAGCCGATGGCCATTCCCTCACGAGTGTCTCGAAAGCCAAGCTGAAAGAACTAGCGGATCTCTTGCAAAGCGAAGCAGGGAAGAATTTGCGGGTGATGGTCGCCGGCCAAACCACGCAAGCACCTTCGGGAGAAGCAGAAGGTCGCTACACCAACTCCCTTCAGCCAGGGAGTGCTCGCGCGCTGGCAGTGGCTGACTATCTCGACAAAAGTGGAATTTCCAGTAACCGCTTGGGAATCTCCGCAGTCCCAGCACCGGATGCTTCGGCTGCAAATGCCCCGCGACTGTCCATTTACGTGCTGCCTGAGGATGCACCCGTCGTCGGATGGACACCCCCGGCCGATACGATTCGCCGCTGATTTTGCAGCGCTACTTCAATCAAGCTGCCATTGCGTTCCGTTCTGTTTTCGGGTCCGCTATGGGTTCGCCTTACTAACCATTTTGTCTTCATCCGCCGCTTCCGGGCGGCATGCGCATGCTTAACGCGGCCTCGGTACTAGGTCCCGACGGGCGAATTGCCGCCCGGCTCTCTCATTACGAACATCGGCCGCAGCAGCTTGAACTTGCCGAGGCCGTCGAGCGCGCTTTCGCAGACGGCGGGCATCTAATTGCCGAGGCCGGTACGGGAGTCGGCAAGAGCTTCGCCTATCTTGTGCCCGCCATTCTTGCCGCGACGGAACAGCAGGCAGAGAGCGGCGGCGATGAAACAGACGACGATCAAAGTCGCCGTCGGGTGATTATTTCCACGCACACGATCTCTTTGCAGGAACAACTTCTGACGAAAGATGTCCCGTTACTCCGGAGTGTCATTCCGCGCGAATTCTCCGCCGTGTTAGTGAAAGGACGCGGCAATTACGTCAGTCTCCGTCGTCTCGACGCCGCGGCCGGACGCGCAGGCCTGCTCTTCAACGACGAAGTCGAATTGCAGCAACTGCGAGAGATCGTTGCCTGGTCAAAAGATACCGGTGATGGTTCGCTGAGCGATTTGGGTTACCGTCCCTCCGGCAGCGTCTGGGATGAGGTACAAAGTGACAGCGGCAACTGCTTGGGACGCAAGTGCCCGCGTCATGGCGATTGCTTTTACTACCGGGCCCGCCGCCGTGTTTTCAATGCACAAATCCTGATCGTGAATCATGCACTGTTCTTTAGCGACCTCGCCCTGCGACGTTCCGGCGCGAGCATCCTGCCCAAATACGATGCCGTCATCTTTGATGAGGCTCACACTCTGGAATCTGTGGCCGGCGATCACCTGGGCTTGAGCGTGACCGCGGGACAGGTGAACTATACCCTGCATAAACTCTACAACGACCGCACGAACAAAGGTTTGCTCGTGCAGCGGCACCTGCGCGACGCCCAAAAGCTGGTGCTTGATTGCCAACATGCCGCCGGCGAGTTTTTTGACGACGTCTATCAGTTCGCTCAAGAGCCGCGCAATAAAAATGGTCGAATTCATTCTCCCCAACCTGTCGAGAACGGACTTTCGCCGACGCTCAATCAGCTCGCGCGCGAAGTGGAGAAAAGAGGGGAAGAGATTGTGAGTGATACGGAAAAGCAAGACTATCTGGCTGCTTCCGCTCGCCTGCAAACCCTAGCCAGCGCCGTCGATCAGTGGGTACAGCACTCGGTGGATGACAATGTCTACTGGACGGAAATTACCGCCCAGCGTTCCGGCCGACCGCGCGTCTCGCTGCAATCAGCGCCAATCGATGTCGGCCCGGTTCTGCGCAGCGAACTTTTTGATAAGGTTCGCACGGTCGTACTGACGAGCGCCACACTCGCAGATAGCCGCGGCACATCCTTCGACTTTTTTCAATCCCGGATCGGACTGACGAAGTGCTCTAAAGTCCGCCTGGGTAGTCCGTTCAACTTTCAAGACCAAGCGCAGTTAATCCTCGTCGAAGGACTCCCCGATCCGGGCAGCAATCGCGAAGCTTTCGATCGCGCGGCGATTGCAGAAATTAAGCGCTATATCGAACGGACCGACGGCCATGCGTTTGTCCTGTTCACCAATTATGAGTCGCTCCGCCGAACTGCGCAAGCACTCACGCCGTGGCTCGCGCAGCGAAATTTGGCACTTTACAATCAGGCTGACGGCACACCACGAACGACGTTGGTGGAGAACTTCAAGCAGAATCCACGCGGCGTCTTGCTGGGGACGGATAGCTTTTGGCAAGGGGTCGATGTGCCCGGCGATGCCTTGCAGAACGTCATCATTCCCAAACTCCCCTTCAGCGTGCCCGATCAACCATTGCTGGAAGCTCGGCTCGAAGCAATCCGCGCGGCCGGCGGGAATCCGTTTCGCGATTATCAACTTCCCGAAGCGATCATCAAACTGCGGCAAGGCTTCGGCCGGTTGATTCGTTCGCAGCGCGATCGCGGGCTAGTGGTGCTCCTCGATCCACGGATCCGCACCAAACCGTACGGTCGCAGCTTTCTAGAAGCATTGCCGCCCTGTACGGTAGTCGAAGAGCCGGCGCTGGAGCGTTAGGATAGTGGAGCTTGAATCGATAGTTTCCGGGAGGAAACCAGTTCACGTGATAGAAAGGATTTCACCCATGCGTCGCCTCTTGCTGACCACAATACTATTTCTTGCGGCGATTACTTCGGTTTATGCCGATGAAATGTCCGCAGCCGACGTTGCCGTTCTGAACGTCGATCGGGTTTTTAAAGCCTATGCACCGCTGCAAGAGCGCATGGCTCCGATCGTGAGCCGCGCTCGCGAACTTGACAAATCAGGTCAGCTCAAACAGATCGAACTTGAAGAGCGGCAGCGGGAACTTAGCCGCATGCCCCCCGCCCATCCCAAGTTCGTCGAAGCCAGTTCGATTGTTGCCAGACTCCAGGCCGAGCTGCGCGTCTTCACGGAACGGGAGCGACGCAATCTCCAGAAGGAGGAGCTTGAAGTTCGCACCACCGTCTATCGCGAGATGGAAGGTGTGGTCCAGGAACTTTGTCAGACTCGGAAGATTAAATTGGTGCTGAGGCAACATGTTGGATCGCCCACGAGTGAGACAACCGAAGAAGTAGTTGCCTGGCTCAATCGCCCCGTCATTTTCGACGACAATCTGGACATCACTGATGACGTCATTGCAGCCATGAATAATCTGGATAAGAAGGAGAAATAGTTTTGCCCCTCTCTTGCCGCTTTGTGCGTGTTCCGGCGTTAAGTTCTTTCGTTTGCGCGCTGACTGCAATCGTAGTCGCATCTTCTCCGTTCACGTACGTCTCTGCCGAACCTCCAACCGCTCGCCCCTCCGGGACGACCACAAAAATGGTAAATCCGCAAACGCGCCTGGTCGAACAGTTCGATGACTATCACGGCGAACGGATTGCAGACCCGTATCGCTGGCTGGAGGATCCCAACAGCAAAGAGACGGCAGCTTGGGTAGCCGCCCAAAATAAAATCACGGAAGGCGTGCTTTCAAAAATCCCGCGACGACAAGAGATTCGCGATCGGCTGACCAAGCTTTGGAATTTCGAACGCTTCGGCCTGCCCAGTCGCCGTGGCACGCGATACTTCTGGAGCCGCAACGATGGATTGCAAAATCAAAGTGTGGTGTACGTCGCCGATGGCTTACAGGTCGAACCACGCGTGCTGCTCGATCCGAACAAACTTTCGGCAGATGGCACCGTCGCACTTTCTGGGGCGGCGATCAGCGACGACGGAAAATATTACGCGTATGGCATCGCACGGTCCGGGTCCGACTGGGTCGAGTGGCATGTCCGCGATGTGACTACGGGCACAGACCTGCCCGATTGCATCCGTTGGGTGAAATTCTCACGTGCTTCCTGGACGAATGATGGCAGCGGCTTTTACTACAGTCGGTACGACGAGCCTCAAGAGGGAGCACAATTTACTGGAGCGAACTACCACCAGAAGCTTTACTTCCACAAACTCGGCGATCCTCAGGAGAGTGACGAACTGATCTACGAGCGGAAGGATGAAAAAGAATGGGGCTTTGGCGGCAGCGTTACAGAAGATGGCAAGTACCTGATGATCCACGTCTGGCGTGGATCGGAGCAGAAAAATCAGGTGTTTTATAAGAAGCTCACCACGGATGACGGCAGCCCGCTCGCTGATGCGCCGGTGGTTGAACTGCTTACCGGCTGGGACGCTGATTACAGCTTCCTCGGCAACGTGGGGCCAATGTTCTACTTTTCAACCGATTCCGAAGCCCCCTTGCGACGAGTCATTGCCATCGACATCCGTTCTCCGGCCCGCGAGAACTGGAAAACGATTTTGCCGGAGCAGAAAGACGTTCTCGAAAGCTGCAGCATCGTCGGGAAGCGGATTGTCTGCGAATACCTGCACGATGCCTGCTCCGCCGTAAAAATCTATGAACTCGATGGTCGGCATGTACGGGACCTGGAACTCCCTGGCCTGGGTTCGGCAAGTGGTTTCGGTGGCCGGGAGGACGAGCCTGAGACGTTCTATTCGTTTACAAACTACACCACTCCCGGCTCAATCTATCGCTACAACGTGCAGTCGGGCGAAAGTGAACTTTGGCGGCAGCCCAAAGTAGATTTCGATTCCTCTGCTTTCGAAAGCAAACAAGTATTCGTCACCAGCAAGGATGGGACTCGAGTGCCGCTGATGATTGTCCATCGCCGCGGGCTAAAACTCGACGGCAATCAACCGACCATTCTCTACGGCTACGGCGGGTTCAATATCTCACTCACCCCCGGCTTTTCGGTGAGCAACCTGGTCTGGCTGGAAATGGGTGGAGTGTATGCGGTCGCCAATCTTCGCGGGGGTGGCGAATTCGGCCGCGACTGGCACGAACGAGGAATGAAAGAGAATAAGCAAAACGTCTTTGACGACTTCATCGCGTGCGCCGAGTGGCTCATTGCGAACAACTACACCAGTTCCAAAAAATTGGCGATCCGTGGTGGTAGCAATGGTGGCTTGCTGGTTGGCGCTGCAATGACTCAGCGGCCGGAACTATTTGCCGCAGCGGTTCCCGCCGTTGGCGTGATGGATATGCTGCGTTTCCACAAGTTCACGATCGGATGGGCCTGGGTGAAGGAATACGGTTCGTCCGACGATGCCGCTCAGTACGCTGCTATCCGCAAGTACTCCCCGTTGCACAATCTCAAAGCTGGTACCAAATATCCGGCCACGCTCATTACAACTTCTGACCATGATGACCGTGTTGTACCGGCGCACAGCTTCAAATTCGCGGCCGCCCTGCAGGCGGCTCAAGCCGGAGAGGCACCGACCCTCATTCGGATCGAAACCAAGTCAGGCCACGGGGCCGGCACTCCCACGACAAAACTGATCGAAAGTGCCTCGGACGTCTTTGCGTTTTTGTCGCAGGTACTCGAGATGGAGTAACGAGCTGCGATTATGACCACTGTGCTCATCACCACTTTTGAACCGTACGATCGGTGGAGCGAAAATGCCAGTTGGCTCTGCCTCTTGGAATTGACGAAGCATTTCCCCAAGGAACCGAAACTAGTCACGCGTCGGTATCCCGTCGATTTCAGTCGTGTCCGCGAGCAACTCGCCCACGACCTGTCTGCAAACTATGATTTTGCCTTGCACTTGGGGCAGGCTCCAGGCAGCAGTCGCGTGCAACTCGAAGCGATTGGTATCAACGTTGGCGGACATTCGAATCAACATCCGGACGAGTTTCAGCCGCTGGTGGCAGATGGACCTATCGCTTATCAATCTGCATTGCCCCTGGCACGCTGGGCAGCACTGCTTCGGTCCGGTAATCTACCCGCGGCCGTTTCGTATCATGCCGGAACCTATCTATGCAATGCGACGCTCTACCTATCGCACTACTTCGCAGCGCAACAGGGATTGAAAACCCGCGCCGCCTTTATCCACTTGCCACTGTGTCCGGAACAGGTAGTCGGCGGACGTCAGGATCTGCCAAGCATGCCCGCCGAGCATACCGCCCACGGACTTCGCCAGATCTTGATGGACCTCGAGCAAAGCCTTGAGTGGGTATGAGGACTTCGCTCGAAATTCTTCGGAAATTCGACCACGCTCGCCCCGCAGCATCTAAGCAGGACGAAATCCAGCAACCTTTTACAACTTCCGCCGGCTTGCGACGACCCATCCGAGAGATGGCTACGGGTTCCCCTCACGATCTTTCATTGCAATACGCGGGTGGTACAATTCCCGTCGCATTTCCTTGGGCAGATATTCTCGTTCTGCCAACTCAGGATCGTGTTGCGTCCAGGTTTCTTTCATCCCCTTGGCGACTACCTTCCGGAGCACCTCACCGTCCTGCCAGGTCGCGACGTATACCTCGCGGGTCCAGTCGTGACGGGGTTGTTGGGATGCGGTCTTGATCAGCCGCCAGGCTCGGACCTGGTAGCGATTGTGTTCCGCGGACCAGTCATAGAAGATCATCTGATCGAAGACATGTCGACCTTGGTCGTCGAAGAAGTGGTTGAGTTCAACCAGATCAACCTGCTCAGATGAGACGTCGCCTTGAGGCGAAATCCCCACAGAAGCTAACAAAACAACGGTAGCGCTGATAATTGGGCTCACTTTTCGCTCCTTCTTGGAGGACGTTTTGCCGCGAAAGTGAACCCCGGGGTTACGGCTTATCTACAATTATCGGAACTTCGAGAATGCGTCAACATCTTTTTTCTATCGCTCTTCGTAATTCTGCGCGCGATCACCATAAGTGCTGGCACTGCGAGTGCCAGCAAGACGTTACTTACGCATAATGTCGGACAATCGCTCCTTGACCCCAGGAATGAGGTTAGCCGCATTCTCGAAATATATTTTTCGCAGAACTTCATCAGGCAATCCAACACCGTAGATATTCCATAGTCCTTGCGGCGGAAATTCTTTCTCGGAGTAAGGAAAATTCTCGTCAAAAGTCTCCAGAAACCGCCAATAGAGGCGCATTCGTGTCTCAGGCCAGGGTCCATCGGTGCCAAAGAGCATGCGATCCGAGTATTTGATGAGGAACTTGCGGGCGGTGTAGGGCTGCCGGCCTAACTCCGCGATGCGAGACGCAAATTCGAGAAACAAGTTAGGGTGTTCATCCAGCCATTGCCCCACTTCTGCCAGATTTTCGACATTGTTGGCGACGTGGGCGCCAATGAACTTCGTTTTGGGATGGCGTTTCACAATTCTTAAAAATGCGTCCGTTAACTCGGCGTGTTTGGGAAAGTCCTTGCCGTGAAAACTCCACTCCGGATGGCGATGAAGTTCCTCCCACCGTTCATTGGTTTCATCGATCGGCAGAAAAAAAGCGATCGGGTCGGCAACATGCATTAGGACCGGCAGGCCAAGTTCGCCGCAGGCCTCAAAAATGGGCTCCCACCGTGGATCATCGATTCGAATCAGCGAGCCATCTGCATCCCGCCATTCCAGCCCGAATTGCTTGAAAAATTTCACGCCGCTTGCGCCTCGAGTCTTGGCATCAGCCAACTGCCGCGCGACATGTCGGGCGAACTCCGGCCGTTGGCAGTCCCAGGTCTTGGGATCTTCAGCTTTCCCATCGCCCCGGAAATCAATCGACACGAAAATGACGAACTTTTCGCGATGTTTCGACCAGACGTAATCCGCATGCTCTTGCCAGTCATCGCCTAGTTTTCCGTCTAAACTAACGCACAGGGCAATGTTGTTCCGCTGCATCAATTCGACATAGCCGGCCAATTCTTCCTGGGAGTGCTTTAGTCGGTAATCCGGATGCGAATGAATATCGACGACCGGAAATTTCGCGCGAGTAAGCGGATGCTGCTCCACCTTAAGTTGTGGCACCGGGCGAAAGTTTTCGAGCAACAATTGTCGCCCCTCTCGACCATCCAAGGGAGGTTCTAGTTGCTTTTCGGCGGGGAGTTGCCCGAAAACGGATGCGGTCAGCAGCAACCAACCGGCCACGAGCATTGCGCCGTTCCTGGCGTGCAAACGGGCGCACGATAATCTACGATCTAAGAGTGTTTTGATTTGCATTCTCACCCACCACGCCTTCCTGTTCATTCCCCGAGAAACCTTCATGATCCACCGCATTCTATTGGGATTCGTACTCTTCTTTGCCACCGCAGTAGTCTCGCTCCAAGCTGAAGAAGCATCCGCGACTGTAACCAAAGCCTTTATTGATGGCGAAGGTCCAGGCTGGGTTTCGCTGGGCAAGGATGATTTTACCAATGTCAACACGGACGACGACACTTGGACCTGGGGAGACGACGATGTGAAGTGCACGGGCAAACCGGTGGGTGTGACCCGCACGAACAAGCAGTACACCAACTTCGAAATGGTGGCCACGTGGCGACATCTTACTTCCGGCGGCAACTCCGGGATCTTCCTCTGGGCCTCCGAAAAAGTGCTGACGAACCTGAAGAAGGGAACCTTGCCCCCCGGCGGAATCGAAGTGCAAGTGCTCGATCATGGATATGCCGAGCAATGGGCTAAAAGTCATGACGGGAAGCAGCCTGATTGGTTCACCACGCATGGCGATGTTTTCCCGGTCGGCTCGTCCGACATGAAGCCTTTTGAGCCGACGGCACCGGGCGGCAAACGCAGCTTCCCTCGCAAGAATCTCAGCAAGGGGGTGAACGAATGGAATCACTACTACATCCGAGCGATCAACGGCGAAGTGCGGCTGTGGGTGAACGGTGAGGAAGTCGCGGGGGGGAGCGAATGCAAACCAGCCACTGGATTCTTGTGCCTGGAGGCCGAAGGGGCACCGGTCGAGTTCAAGCATTTGCGCATTCGCGAACTGCCGTAGTTCGAAAACGACAATCTTCGGGCACTTAGAATCGTGGCCAAATCCTCTTTGGAACATGCGATTGCTATCAAGCACTTGCGGAAGGTCGATCCGATCCTCCGCAGCGTGATTGATCGGGCTGGGCCTTTTTCCTTGAAGCTCAATCGTGATCGCTTTGCAGCGTTGGTGCGGTCGATCGTTTCGCAACAGATTTCGACCTCCGCCGCCCGCTCGATTTTGAAACGGTTGGAAGAACTGGCCGCACCCTAGGGACTGACGGCAGCCAGCTTGGGTAGATTTCAGGCGGAGCACCTGCGCGCGGCGGGAATCTCACCGCAGAAGGCCGGCTACATGCTCGACTTAGCAGCCCGCGCCAGTGACGGCCGACTGCAACTGGCTCGCCTCGGCCGACTGAGTGATGACGCGGTGATCGAGCATTTGGTTCAGGTAAAAGGAATTGGTCGCTGGACGGCGCAGATGTTCTTAATTTTCTCCTTGGGTCGACTCGATGTGTTTCCCCACGATGACCTCGGCGTGCGAACCGCGATCAAGAATCTGTACGAACTCAACGAATTGCCGTGCAAAGATACCAGCCTGGCCATTGCTGAAAGCTGGCGCCCCTATTCATCCGTGGCCAGTTGGTATTGCTGGCGTTCGCTGGAGTTTGCCAAATCAACCTCGCCTTAGCTTTACCCGCTTCAGGAGGACGACTCCATGCTTTTTCGATCGTTTAACTCTCTGGCGAAGAATGTTTTGCGAGCAGCGCTGCAGGTTGCATTGGTCCTAAGCTCCACCTTGTTCTGGCTCGGCACCACTTCTGCGGAGGAGCTACAACTGCGGGTGTTGAGTTACAACATTCATCATGGCGAAGGTGTAGACGGCAAACTCGATTTGGCTCGAATTGCGAAGGTGATTCTCGCCGCCCGGGCCGACCTTGTTTCGTTACAAGAGGTCGACCAGAAGACCAAGCGAACGGAAGACGTTGACCAGCCTGCCGAACTGGAGCGTCTGACGAAAATGCAGGTCGTTTTCGGCTCAAATCTTGATTTGCAAGGGGGTAGCTACGGCAACGCGGTCCTGTCAAAATTTCCAATCAAGCGATCCCAGAATCATCTCTTGCCGGTAGTCGAGCAAGGGGAACAGCGCGGCGTGTTGGAAGTGGAAATTGATTGGCCGAGGCTCGAGCAACCATTACTGTTCCTGGCCACCCACTGGGATTTCCGCCGCGATCCTCGCGAACGGCTGGCGTCTGCAGAGCAGATCAATAAACTCGTGGCCTTACGCCAAGATCGGCCCGCACTGCTGGCCGGCGACTTAAATGATGTAGCCGACAGCCAGCCTTTGACGGAACTGACGAAGCACTGGAAGATCGTGAATGAAAAGCCGCTGCCGACCATTCCCGTCGACAAACCGACCAAGCAAATCGACTTCATCCTGCTGCGGCCTGCTGATCGTTGGCGAGTCATCGACGTTCGAGTGCTCGATGAGGCCGTTGCGTCTGATCATCGAGCCATTTTGTCCGTACTCGAACTGAGAACGAAGTAACTTGCGGCCGTTACTGCTTCGGCGGCCCGAACGGATCTCCCTCGCTTCCCGGCGACGACGGCGGGAATTGTGGCTGCGGTGCCGAAACATTCGTTATCGATCCCGGCAGGTCAATTCGCTCCGGCAACGGCCCCGTCAGTGGTTGCTTCAATCCCGCAATCGCCTGACCAGTGATTCCAAAGTAAACCACCACTGGCATGATGGCGAGAAACGGCACGTAAGCGATCATGCCCACACAACAGGTCAATACAACAGCAATCGGACCGAGAATTCCCACCAACAACATCGCCAGAAATGTCATCAATTTACTGCCGTTCATGTACGTGGCTGAATTCGCGAGCGAATCAAAAACTCCACCGTCACGATCAACCAACATGGTCAAAGCCACAAACCACCGCATCGCCAGCCAGCCGCATAGAATAATCATGGGCGTTATACCAACCCCCAGTGCGACCATCACCATGGTGGGATCGCGTTGAAAAGCTTCTTGCCCCTGGCTCAAGAAGACAACGCCGGCGGGAATCATTCCGAGCAGAATCAATCCATAGATACACAATGCCATCAGGAAGTTCAGTCCCAACCCTCGCACAAAAAATGCGCCTCCCGCAAATAGATCGGCAGGGGAGGCATTCTCGCGCCGGGCGATCTTCAGCGCGTAAATGTTCGCTCCCAGGTTCAAATAAATGGTCACCAAAAAATCAAATATCTGCGCGATCAGATTGGCGGCGAGGAAGATCCAAACGTCCCCCATAGCTTGAGCTGCATTCGTAACGCCGCTGGTGACAACTCCTTTGCCAATGTGAACCCCTAGCAGAATGACTCCCATCACCAGACACGAACTGAGATTCTCCGCGAACAAGTTCCAGGTGCGCTCGAGAATGTCCCCCACCCCGATCGCCTGATGCCGCCAGTTCACATTCGCGGGCTTGTTGATCTGCGGCCCCGGCATCGATGGCGAGGCATAAGGATTCAGTTCGCGCGGCAACTCGGGATATTTGGCTGCGCCGGCGTGTGGCTCTGAAAATGCATTGCCGGAAACAGCGTTAGAAGACGAGCCTATACTATTCGGCCACGCACTTTCCTGCTCAACGGAATCGATCCGCTGCACGGTATTGCACTGTGGACACTTGATGTTCTTTCCTGCCCATTCGGGCTGCACGCGCAGTTTGCGACTGCAACCGGTGCAGATGATTTCCTGCATGACGAGATTCCTGGATGGTGCTGAATCGGGCCGGGCATCAATATACTATGAAGCCGCTGCCAGCACACGATTTTCATTCGGCACGTCGGACTGCAGGAGCCCATCACGCAGCCGAATGATGCGGCGGGCGTGTCCGGCCACATCGTCTTCGTGCGTCACCATGATAATCGTCCGCCCCTCGTTGTTCAGTTTCTCGAACAGGGCCAGAATCTCTTCACTGGTCTTCGTATCCAGGTTTCCTGTCGCTTCGTCCGCCAGGATGAAGTAGGGATCGTTAATCAAACTGCGAGCAATGGCCACACGCTGCTGTTGACCACCCGAAAGTTGCGTCGGCCGGTGCGACAAACGCTCCCCCAAGCCAACCATCTGCGCTAATTCTCGGCAGCGACGTTTACCCGCCGCCGTCACATGCCCTTGATAATACAACGGCACTTCGATGTTCTCGACGACGGTTAGTTGCTGAATCAGATTGTAGGACTGAAAGACGAATCCAATTCGTGAGGCACGAATGTGAGAGAGTTGGTCGTCGCTCAGCTTGGCCACGTCATCGGTCCCCAGGAAATAGGATCCGGACGTCGGCCGATCCAGGCAGCCCAATAGATTCAGCAGCGTGCTCTTGCCGGAACCCGAAGGCCCCATGATCGCCACGTAATCGCCGGCAGGAACATCAAAGCTCACGCCGTTAAGGGCGTAGACTGTTTCTCCCTTCAGCACGTAACGCTTGCGGAGGTCTTGCAACCGAGCGGCGAAGCTCATTGCCCCTCTCCGCCCGATCCTCCGCCAACGCCTGGTCCGCCGGGGGCACCGCGACCACCACTGGGGCGAGGCATGGCAGCCAACTCACTCCGATCCACGAACCCATCTTGATTCGTGTCCCCTGCCTGCAGACGACTGCGAAACGGTTCGGGTTCAATGGCTTGAATTTCACTGATCGAAAGCTTGCCGTCACCATCCGTGTCATAGCGTTCGAAAATCGCACTGGGATTGCGTGCTCCTCCCGGTGGACCGCCCCCAGGCGGGCCGTTTTCCGGCGACGCTGATCCGCCGGGCCCGCCACCTGGCCCACCGGTTAACGAGGTCGGAACCGGAGTTGTGCTCGGAGCAGAGCCGATATTCATCGGTGCACTATCTTTAATCTCTGGCAGCTTCAAGAGGTTCGTATAACTCCGCGGGTTGAGCACTACCTGATCCGTCTCCATCAGGCCACTCTCGATCACGGCAGATTGATCATTGGTGGAAGCAACCTTGATTTCCTTCGTATCGTATTGGCTACCATTTTTAACGATCGTGAAATAGCGACCCTTGTATTCCGCCAGCGCCTGTACGGGAATCTGCAGTGCCTCGGGGCGGCGTTCCACATAGATGCGAACCTCGGCATTCATGTTTACGCGCAAATTAGGGGGCGGATCAAGAATCTTGATGATCGTCGCGTACTTCTTGATCGTACTGGAACCCCAACCTCCTGGTTCCGCGTATTGATTCACTTTCACCACTTCGCCCGACATCGTCTGGTCTTTGAGGGCATCGACGCGAATCGAAACCGGCATCCCCACGCGGACCAGCGTCACGCGCGATTCATTGACCAGCGCTTTCACTTGCATGTTCTTGCCGTCCGGCAAGCGGAACAGAGGTTGCTGCTCCCGCACGGTTGCCCCCGCTTCGACCACGAACTCCGCCTGTGTGGTGCGACCGCCACTGTACTTGTTGACATACACCACCTGCCCGGCCGCCGGCGCCAAGATCGTACACTTCTCGACCTGCGTGCTGATATCGTTCAGCTTCGAAAGCTCTAACTCATAGCTACTTTGCACCGATTTAAAATTCGCCAGCGAGGTCGCGATATCGCTTTCCAGCGTCTTAAGCATCTTCTCTTTGGTGTACTTCCGCAGCACGTCGAGTTTGCCTTGGGCCGAAAGGAGCTCATTGCGTGCCTTCTCAACAGCAAACTGCGCCCCTTCAAGCTGAAGTGACGTGATAATGTTTTTGGAAGCCAAGCGCTCGGCAGACTCATAAGCCAACTGGCCGCTACGCAGATTCTGTTCGGCAACGAACACCTCACCCAGGATCATCCGCTCTTCCTGCTTGAAGGTCCCTTCCAAATACTCGACCTTGGCAATGATCGCCGCTTCGTGCGTGTTACGCGCCTGCACCACCAAAGCTTCGCTGGAATTGACGGTGATCTGCTGCTGCACCATTTCGAGTTCGAGCGCTGTCGAATCAAGTTTGCAGATCAAATCCCCTTCTTCTACCAGCGTTCCCTCGGGCACAACGGACAGGATCGAGATGCCGCTACCGCCGGTACGGGCTTTCACTTCGCAACGAATCTCCACGTTGCTGCCGCTCTCGACTTCACCTTGCTCCAGCACGATGTTGGAGTAGGGACCGCGCAGCACGGATTGCAGCAACGGGCCAATCTCTTGTTCCGGCGCTTGACGGGTGTAGAGCCAGTAGCCCACGCCACCCGCAGCAGCGATCAAGAACAGGGCAGCCAAGAGCGTCGTCGCCAAACTTCCCCGGCGACGGTGGCGGACAAAACGAGATGATTTTTGGTACAGCATGAGAGCCGGATGGGTTCGCGGCGGGAGAGATTCTGGGTGGGACGAGAGCCATCTAGGGTAGCCCCACTATTTTATGCGGGAAGACCTGGAATGTCACGCTTTTCCGGCCAAATATCGCCTCAATGCGGCAATCCTTCGGCGTTACCGGGCACTGTAGGTGGAAACGTGACGCACACCGTTTCGCTAATGTGCCCTGGCGCAACAATCCTTTAGATCAAACCCCGCGGGACGGCCCAGGTTTCGAATGACCTGCCTCATCCATTCCTGCTAAATCCCCTGCCAACTTCCCGATTATTTCGAGTTCCCGAACAGGGTCGGCTTAGTGCTGACCCGTTCACTGCTGTTGTTGGGAATGAAACGGGTGGTTCCTTCCGAAACTAGCCTCGTTTCCGGCTCAGCACAAAGCACTTCTACGCGGAACAAGTGATTTCCGGCAGTCGCTGCTTTGGCCTTCACACGGATCGAAAACTGCTCACCCGCCAGCAAAGTCTCTTGCGGTTCGCACAACACCTGTCCAGGCACGAGCCGCGCTTCGGCACCATCGACCGAGACCGGTTCGATTCCTTCCGAGAAGTGCATCAGCACCTTCAAGTTTTTCGCGACATTCGAACCGCGATTCAGAACCGTTAATTCGTAGGTTACTTCGTCACCGGCCGGGAACGGACCTGCGGGATCGTTGACCACTAGTTTCAGATCGGCCAACGCTTCGACCATCGTCGTCGCTTGAGTCGCTACTGCAACTCCAGCACCGTTGCCGCGCCCTTGCACTTCGACACGATTCTCTCCCGCCGTGTGCAATTCGATCGTGGGTTCGAAGAGGCGTTCTGTCCCGGCAGGAATTTGTCCGGCCAGCCACTTCACCACATTGCCTGTCGCTTGAGCACCATCGATGCCCCCGATGTACTTCGCCCCGGCAGGCAGAGTCATCGACATCTGCACGTCGTTCGCTGGGGTGTTCCCCGCATTGCCGATGGCGATCGCGAACACCGCTTGCGAGCCCGCGTACTTCAGTGATGGAGCGGTCATGGCCGCTACCAGTTCGGCGCGGCGGATAAGCACTTTGCTTGCCGATTCCACAGCCAGTTCGCCGTCACCCACGGCAGCCGCTTTTACTTCCATTTCGCCGGGCTGATTCGCCACAAACGACACGTTGAATTCTTTTTGGGATCCGGCCGAAAGGGTGCCCACATCGAGCTTCTGCTCGCGGTTGCCAGTCGCCGTGGTGACGACTAACACATTCTCCGCTTCGCCGGTTCCCACGTTCGACACGGTCACGCGAAACGACTTTTCTTCGCCGAAGCCCAGCTCACCCGGGCCCGTTACCGCCACCTGCAACTGCGGCTGACGAACGGCCACGCTCGCTTTGAAACCTGCCGGACGGAAGGCCCAATCGCAGGCTAGTTCGAAGGTCTTAGCTTCCGTCGCGATCAACGACAGTTCCAAGGTTGCTCGGCCGCGACCTTGCACAGTCGGCACAACCCACAACACCCTTTGGCCCGCGGCATCAGGTTGAACCGATGCCCCTTCACCCAGTTGTTGAACGGTTACGGAAGCTGGCAACACCAGCCGCACTTGCACTTCCGGGGCGTCGGTTTCTCCTTCATTGAAGAGATCGACATAGTACCGCGACTCTTTCCCCAGGTTGAGCGCCTGAGGGCCGCGCGTTTCCAGCCGAAGCCGAGGGCTGATGCTGCGGTAGGACATATCTCGAATCGAGGGAACCACCGCATCGCTGGCCGAACTCTCGCTGACAATCGGCGTCCGCGCCATGCGACGAGCGGAAACTCGTTCGCCGTCTGCATAGACTTCGATACTCGTCCCGATTCCCGGCACAACCGGTGGCGCGACCATGTCCGGAGCAGGCTGCTGAGGCAAAGCCGCTGGAATCGCTGGAGCGACTGACTTCTTCAAAATAGACGTGGCCCCTTCCGCGGCACCGTTGTCGACGGGTGCTGCCGCAGGAGGAACTTGAAAGGTAGTGGGGCGGCGTTTGGTTCCCAGCGGGATCGCGGGAACATTCGGCGGAGCCGTAGTAGGCGCGCCGGACGCATTCTCTTCCGCAGCAACCGTGGCGTATTCGTCAGCAATCTGACCAAACTCTGTGATCTGCATCTGTCCCTGCAACCGCTGCGTCGCCTGCATTCCCACCTCTGGGCCAGTCAACTGCGGTGCCAAAGGCTGGGCAATAAAGCGATCGGGGAGGCGCGAGGGCTCCGACGAAATTTGCGCACGAGCGGTCGGCGGACCCTTCCCAGGGACCTGGGCAAAGCCTACCAACCCGGCTCCGGAGAACCCCAGAACCAGGAAACCGATCAATGCATTCCTCGACATCAAAGCACCTGCGCAACAAAGGAAGAATCAAGAGCGCGCTGCTTGTATCGGTTCGCCGGGTCGTCTCGGTTTAATCGGTTTTGCCTGAAACGCTGAGATGGCAAAACAGGCAACCTGGACCGGGCCCGAGATTCCAGTTCCTGAGCCAAACAGCAAATTGACCTTGTGAGCCATCTATACCCCGTTAGCACCATTTTGGAAACCCTTTCCACCATGTTTGTATAGCCCTAAATGCTTTCCGGATTGAGTCTTAAACCAAGAAGTGACTCCCTGGCTGTTAGCGACCCCTTCAGGGGGATTGCTAGCACTCCTTCTTGCCCAGACTGGGGACTGCTAGCATCTGCCTGGCGAATGCTAGCGGTCTCTACAGGCAAGCCAAGTTCGCGCTGCTAGCACTGGCGTTCCTGGCAGCGTCACCTGTACTTCGCCTTCACAGACCCCTCCGAAGAAGTTCCGCCCGACCATTCTCACCCGTCATTGATTAAAGTTCAATATTTACTGCAAACTTATTGAGGGGCAATGGCGACTTTCCAGCTAGGGCTCAGCGGCTGGCTCACTCTCCGCTGCTGATGCCGGCGGCTTACTCCGGGCCACGAATCCGCCGGCAATGAAATTCTGCGAGTCCCCCAGGATGACGTTGTAGACCTTCGCGACCTGAGCCGTCTTGGTCACTTCGAGTAACTCGACCTCCCGCACCGTCTTGCCGGTGCTGCGCAGCAAAAGATCCCCCGGCCGCAACTTGCCCACCTGCTCGATCGTTCCATCCGCCCGGCAGAGAGGCTGGGTTTGCGTGGTCAAAATGCTGCCATCCGCTGCATCGACTTTCCAGAGCGTATTCAGAGTGACAAAAATCGACTCCACGGTCCCGAGCGCACGTGTTCCGTCCGGAAGGATCGTCACCAGCCGATCGCCGACGGCAAGCTCTTCGATGGGGCGCTCGCCGTGTGGTGTTTCCACCAAGGTCCCCGCCGGAAAGCACCCAGGGTGGCACGGTTCGGGAAGAATCTCCTGAACTTCGGCCTCGGGAAAAGCTTTCTCCAGCCGCGCGACATCGACTTTGTCCGGATAGCCTTCGTAAAACCAAATGGTTTGAATCGCTTCGTCCCCCAAGATCTGCCGGACGAACGAAATGCGTGTCGGAAACGCTCCGAATCCAGCATTGGTCATGATCGCCGTATGCTCGGCCGCCGTGGTGAAGTGCACCGTCCCCTTCTTCTGCATCTCTGCCTTAAGTGCGTTTCGCCCCCGCACCACGTTCGTTTCCCAGCCGAGCCAGAGACAGAGCCCGGTAATGATGACGAGTAAGCCACGCAGACTAAATCGCAGCCAGCGGCTAGAAGGTGTGGCATTCATGCCGGCATTCTAAGTCAGACCGGGAAGTCAAAACCATAGCCACCGGCTGAAGTCCACCAGCACAGCTGGTGGCTAAGGGACCTTCCTATTACGAACCTCCACCGACCGACGGCCGCCCGGCAACGTTTAGGATTTGAAATTCGTGCAAAGCTACCTCAGCCCGCGACTTCCATCCCAAGATTACCCCCGCGCAAACGATTACCATACTGTGAGGCCGAGGATGTCGGCCGACCTTAGTCTTGGAGCCGAACCATGGTGATTGCGATCTTGGCGGACGTCCTTCCCATTCCCTTCGACCCCACGCCGACCAACGTTTTCTTCCTGGGTGGCTCGGTCGTTGCGTTTTTCGCACTTGTTGCGGGGGGCGGTTTTGTCATCTACCGCTTGCTCCGGGGTCGGAAACCCGAGCAAGACAAATAGGATCTGGGCTTCTGCAAACAGGAAGATTGTTCGGCATGTTCCCTCCCTGGCGGTTCCATTTGAAGTCGGCTCAGCAAGCTCTCGACGAAGGGCGTGTGGAAGATGCGCTCACGCTGATCAACCGTGAACGCCTCACCGATTACGCCCCCGGGCAACAACTGCGGCTCACGGCCGGAAAGACCTACGCGAAGCGAGCGATCCAACGGGCCGTGGCGGGCGATTTGGATGGGGGCTGGCTGGATCTGCAGCACTCGCATCAAGTGCTGGGCGATGCATCCGAGTGGACCCGCGCGGTGAGTGCCGTCCTCTTGGCTGAGGAAGAAGCCTTGGCGCGTCACTGGCAGGCGGGAAATTTTCGTCTCGCTGCGGAGCGAATCGCAACGCTCGCCAGGCAACCCGCTGTGATGCCCGCCCAGTTCGAATCGCTGAACGAAATCAGCCGGCGATTGGAATCGGCACATAAGCTGGCAATGCGCGGGAAGTTTTTAGAGGCCGACGAACAATATGGAGCCGCCGCAGCATTGCGAAAGGACTTGCCGATCCTGGCTGAGCTCCGCACCAAAAACAAACAAAATCAAGATGCCGCCCGGCAACTCGAAGAACAACTGCATCGTGCGCTGGCTGCGCAAGAATGGCCGACAGCGCTAAGGCTGGCAGATGAAATTCTAGCCATCGCGCCGCAATGTCATTTGGCTCGGGATGCCCGGCGTCGCGCCTGGGGGGAAGTCGGGGCGAGTTTGGGGGATACTCAGGCTCACGCGCCCCGTCCTTCGCCAGAGGACGAACGGGAGCAGCCGCAGAGTCCCCGGTTCTTGCTCTGGATTGATGCGGTTGGCGGCTTTTTGGTCTGCCTCGGCAATGAGATCGTCTTGGGGCAAGCTCAGCCGCACGGCGAAGCTGACGTACCGCTGCAGGCAGACATCTCCCGCCGGCATGCGCTGATGGTGCGCGATGCCGACGGCTACTTGATCGAACCGCTCGCACGCACGGTTCTCAACGGGACGGAACTGGAACAAAAATCTCTTCTGAAAGATGGGGATATCCTCGAAATCGGTGCCGTCAAACTCCGCTTCCGCAAGCCGCACCCCTTGAGTACCTCCGCTCGGCTGGAGTTTGTGTCGCGGCATCGCACGCATCCCTTTTCCGACGGCGTCATCTTGATGGGTGAATCGTGCGTCTTGGGTCCCAAGCGACAAAGCCACATTCTTTGCCGTTCCTGGCGGAGCGAAGTGATTCTGAATCGGCAACAGGACGAGCTATTCTGTCGCGGGAGCGAAGCCTTGGAAATCGACGGCAAACTGCTGGAAGGCCGCGGGCCGGTCGGCTGGGATAGCACCATCGCCGGGAGCGATTTTTCGATGAAGCTGGAATGGATTTAGAAGGGCTGGAGTTGGGGCTAGGGAATTTGTTGCTGTCAGATGAACTTGGCATTCTTCCCGTCCCCAGCCCCAACTCCAGCACTAGCCCCTCTTCCGTACCCCCGACCACTCACCATCAAAAATCTTCTGACCGTCGTCGTCCTTGATAGTCACTTTCCAAACGTAATGATCATCATCGGGAAAGCTTAAGCCGGCAGTGGCGGACATCGCTGGAGGGAGTTGCCCCGGGAATTCTGCAATGAATTTGGGTAGGCCAGAGATAACCGGGTAGAGGCCTTGCGCCGCAACGTTCCGACCAGCGGAGTCGAACCAGTAGGAGAGATAGTCTTCCCCTTCGAACGTCAGCAAGGACAAATCTTCGCTGCCATTGCTGTGACGGGATTGTTCCAGAAGGTAGCGCTTGTTCAGCGCCCAAGATCGCGTGACTTGGCTCTTCGTGACGACTTCTCTGGGAAACCATTCGCTCGGACGATACGTGCGAGTGACTTCCCAAGTGCCGACCAATCGCTGCAGAGTCAGCGCGGCAGTTTCGGATTCGAATTCATATTCCTCGGTCACTCGCTCCCACTTCGCAAGGACGTTCTGCGTCTTTTCCGCCGGCTGCCGCGTCTGCTTGCCACTTAGCTCGGCCACCAAATTTCCATCCGCATCCACAGCACGCACCACCGATTCGATCGAGTCCCGATCCAAAAACCGAGAGGATGTCGTAACGATGGCTCCTTCCTCCGTCAAACTGGCGGACATGCTTTGTTTGGCCGCATCCCAATGGCCGGTGAGGCGTTCGACATTTCCACTCGTGGTGAAGAACCAATGCGGATAGTTTTTCTGCGTGGGATCGTAGGTGATGAGCGTGAGGCCCAGGGACGCACCACCATCGCTCAACTGCCGGCCCAGAACAAACTTTTTGCCGAGCGCGAATTCGCAAACCTCCTGTTCGACTTTCTTCGGCCCACCTTCGACCTTGTCCGTAATCTCCGTTTGCCAGTTCCCCACAAAACGGGCGAGGACGGCGGTAGATTCTTGTTCCGGCTCTGCACCGCGAACGGACGATGTCACGACTAAAAGCGGCAGCAACAGCAAAGCAAATAGCAGCGGGCGAAGCATGCGAAGTCCTCGGCAAGCAGGGAGCAGGTCGTAGGACTCAGTTTACACCAGGAACTTGATGCGCGCGTCGGTCACGCTGGGGGCTCGCTGCACTCGCCGACCAGCCACCCATCAATGACCTTCAGCCTGCCCTAGTTCCAGCCGCTGCTCCTTGTCAAGAAAAGAGCCAAGAAAAGAAAAACCGCCGTAGGGGTCAGCTACGGCGGCTCTCTATATATTTATCGGCGATTTATAGTTCAGGCGTTGTCGGCTGCTCGCAGGGCTCGTTAGACGAGTTCCTTCCGGGCACCGATCAGGGTCCGCAGACGTTCAGCCAAAAGCTTCGCGTCGAACGGCTTCTTAAACGTCTCGTTGATCGTCGAACGATCGAACGACATTGGACTGCCGTCGTCCGGCAGGAGCGCGATGAGAATCGTCTCGGCGAAGTCGGGATTCTTACGCAGATTTTGACAAATCTGCAAAGCTTCGACTTTGCCAATAGAGAAGTCCACAATGATGGAATCAGGGTGGAAACTCTCAGCTTGAATGCCGGCTTCAAAGCCCGAAGCAGCGGTTGCTACTTTGAAAGCCTTTTCCAACGGCAGTTCACGCTTCAAATTCTCGATCAGGATCTGATCTTGCGCCACCAGGAGCACTTTAGCCATGGCCTCGTCTTCGAGGTCGCCCAAGGGCATGCCATGCTCCTTCAGGAACTTGATCAAATATTCGCGCGGGATGCGACGGTCTTGCGAGCCGGGGATTCGGTAGCCTTTCAGGCGTCCCGAATCGAACCACTTGCTAACCGTGCGCGGGGCCACTTTACAGATCTTGGCGACCTGTCCAGTAGTGAAAACCTTCATCTCAGGTTCTCCGTAACACTCTCGATGACTGGTGGCGATAGACGACTCTTGCCGGCTATCGTGTCGATCCCTTGTAAGCTCGCAGTTCGGCTGTGTGTAAATCCCTCACAGCGGCTATGCCAACCGAACTACGATCCTCTGGGCCAAGGGGCCGACGGGTTACATCCGTGTGGCTTGGGTTCAGTTCCCTCTGATCCGCGCCTAAAAAACAATCTGTGGCCTCCCGCCGGGTTGGCTTGCGGGGGAGCTGTTCCTAACGGACCTCGGCGAAAAGGTACCGATCTGAACAGTTCCCACCAACCGTCGGGGCATGCCCGTACTCGGCGTGGTACACAACGTGCGAAAGGAAAGATGCGCTTCGACTGGACCTATGGGTTGTGGTCCAAGCGACGCAAGGAACACCTTGCGGATGTTCCGAACAAAATTCCCCCCTGGAACGTTTGTACCGCTGGCACAGGGCCGGGGTATGCGGCGCACGTGCTTGCGGTACAAGCCTTCCGAAAGTTAGCATCGTTTCGCGCGGCCACTAGACTTTAGACTTGTTCGCCAATCATGCCACCAAAACCGAGAGCACGGATCGCAACACAAGCGCCGCTGACGACTGCTCGCACCATGTGCGGCTCAACGCAGGGTCGTAAACTCAAGATGTGAATGAAGCGTTGAGACTATTACTTATCCTACGAATGCGTCGCGAAGAGGAAAGATGAATTTGCAGAAACGTGCGAGTATTGCGGCAAAAGCTCAACTCGTAGGTACGAATTAAAGTACGCACGGGCGCAACGCAAGGTTCGCGCATCCCTTCCTTCGCCTGCTTTTTTGCGCGTTTTTGTGACTTTTGCGGCCGTTCATTTATGAACGATTCGCCGCGGTACGGCTAAGTGAATTTGAAATTGGCAAAAAAAGAGTTGGAAGAAAATCGAGCGCGGACGGTCTGTTGGCAGTCGCTCGCCAACCAATTTAGACTTGGAGCAGCGTCGCCACCTATTGGCCGCCGTTCACGAACGCGGCCGTTCATTTCTGAACGATTTTGAAAGGGCTGCCATGGCGAAGGCCGCCTCTTCGAACTGTGCGACATCGTCCGCGAGACTGGGTTCTCGATCCGTCAGTATCTCGGCCCAGGACATGTCGAGAAGGTTTACGAGAATGCACTAGCCCATCGATTAACGAAGCTCGGCCTTCAAGTCCAGCAGCAAATTCCTATCAACGTCTACGACCAAGACGGTTGGCTACTCGGCGAATTCAAAGCTGACCTGTTGATCGAAGGGCAACTCTTGATCGAAGTCAAAGCCGCGAAGGCGGAAACCGATGCGTTTACCGCCCAGCTCTTGGGCTCTTTGAGAGCGTCACGATTCGAGCACGGCTTGCTGGTAAATTTTGGCGCACCGCGGTTCTTTATCAAAAAGTACGTGCTATCGGCATACGAACCGCAATCGGAAGGTTGGCCGCAAGAACCGCAACGGGAACCGAAAACAGAACATTAAGTGATACTATGGGCCGAGTTGCATTTTCATGCTGCCTCGTCTTTTGCGCATTTTTGAGTTTTTTGCGGCTGTTCTAGTTCTAGTTTGGTTCTTGTTCGGCCGCAAAAAACTCAAAAGGGCGCAAAGGAGGAAGGAGGCAAAGCGCTGCTGTCAGCGTCATAATTCCGGCCGACTCGTTTTTTTGCAACCTTTCCCGCTCTTCCCGGCTGCTGCTCGCCACAAATTGATCCAACTCCTCTTTGGCCAAATCTGCTCCCAGCGCTACAATAACAGCATGAACTGCTCACGCATTGTTTTCATCGCCTGTCTCCTGGTTTGTGGCTCGCTCTTCGCCGTAGAGCCTGTGCCGTTCCAAGTGGGGGAAATGCCCGTCGAAGCGACGCGGCTCTCCAACGTCGTCATGCGGACCTGGGGAGGGATGCAGTTCTGGAGTGACGAGATGGTGTTCCGCGGTTGGCGGATCCAGAAGAATGCTTACTCCGAACATTACCGCTTACTCGACGATCAGAATTACCGCCGGGCTTGGGGAACCCTCGACGATTGCCTGGGCAGATTCGATGTCTTGCGGAAAGAAAAACGCCTTGAGCCGATTGCGGGCAAGGTTGTGATCACGCTGCATGGCCTCGCTCGACCCCGTTCGGTGATGGAGGGGCTAGGCGAATACCTTGAGAAGAACGGGAACTACACCCCGGTGAATGTTTCTTATGCCAGCACGCGGCAGTCGCTGGATGAGCACGCCCGCTCGCTGGAGCAAGTGATCAAACGGCTCGACGGAGCAACGCGGATTGATTTCGTTTGCCACAGCTTGGGCAATCTGGTGGTGCGACGCTATCTCGCCCGTGCTGCAGAATCTGAAAGCGGCATCGATCCCCGCTTTGGTCGGATGGTCATGCTCGGCCCGCCAAACCAAGGTGCGTGTTTTGCCCGGAACTTTGAGTCGAATAAGGTCTTTCACTTGATCTGCGGACCCAGCGGCAAAGAGCTCGCTTGCGAGTGGAACACGTTCGAGAAGCAGCTCGCCACGCCAGGCTTCGATTTCGGCATCATCGCGGGAACGAAAGGGGTGAATCCCTACATTGATCAGTTGGAGAACGACATCTTCGTGGGGGTCGATGAAACGAAGCTTCCCGGTGCACGTGACTTTTTGACGTGCAATTTGATGCATGGCGAAATGATGGATGATCCGAAATGCCAGGAGTACGTCTTGCGATTCCTGCAGGAGGGACATTTCGCCTCGGAGCAAGCACGACAGCCCTTGCGGGCAAACGAGCAGGTTCAAAATCAGGCAGCGCAACCTGCAACTGTCGAACGTCCAGTCATTCCTCTTGGGCCCGTTTCACGATGACTGCCGTGCCCCGAACCGGGCGGTTGGCCGCCGTCGATTATGGCACGGTGCGGATCGGAATTGCGATCTGCGATCCGGGGCAAAGCCTGGCCAGTCCGTTCGACAATTACAGTCGCCGCAATCTCACCCTAGATGCTGCCTACTTTCAAAAGCTGGTGGCCGAGGAACGAATTGTCGGCCTCGTGGTGGGGCTGCCGGTCCACACGAACGGGAACGAAAGCCAGAAGTCGCAGGAAGCACGCCAGTTTGCAACCTGGCTGGCCGAGGTAACAAACCTGCCGGTGCAACTGTACGACGAACGTTACACCTCGGCCTTGGCCGAGCAGCATTTCCACGGCACGAAAATGACGAAGAAGAAACGCAAGGCTCGGCTGGATATGCTGGCCGCTCAGGTCTTGTTAGCTTCGTTTTTGGAATCCACAGAACGTGGCGAAGGGGCCGGGGCGCTGTAGTTCCAACGAACTTACGCGTCACTTCGCTTCCAGCCCCCGTTGATCGGCACCACTTGCCCCGTCAAAAAATCCGCGGCGTCGCTCGCCAAAAAACGGGCGACGCGTGCCACATCCTCGGGTGTTCCCCAGCGAGCACGTAAACTTTCGCCGATCGCCCGCGCTTGCCAGTACTCGGAGGCACCTTCACCCCAACTGGTTTTGATCCAGCCTGGCGCCAGGCAATGCACCCGAACCTCCGGCGCGACCGTTTGTGCCAGGCTCCGCGTGAACGCGATGATCGCCCCTTTGATCGTGCCGAACATCTGGCCAGCATCTCCGGCCATTCCTTGTTCCGCCTGATCCCATCCCATATTCAGGAGGATGCCGCGGCCACCCCCTTCGCGCGTTTTCATCCGTTCCGCAACCAGTCGCGAGAGACGCAGTGTGCCGAGCACGTCGACCTGCCAAAGCCGAGCCAGCTTTTGTTCCCATGTCCAATCTGCCGCCGGACCGGAAAGGACGTCGGCACCGGCGTTGTTGACCCAAATGTCGATTCCCGTCCGCCAAGACCACGCTTGCTCGACCAACTCGCGGCAATTCTCCGTCGCATCGTCCGAGGCCAGGTCAGCCAGCAAGACCTGCGACTCCCGCCCCAGCTTTCTAATCTCGCTGGCAGTTTCTTCCGCTCCAGTTCGATTTTGGGCGGCATGAACGAGCACGTTTGCTCCGGCAGATGCGAATTCCAAGGCAATCGCTCGGCCGATTCCGCTGGAAGCACCGGTCACTACGGCGGTTTGCCCGTCGAGTCGAAATGGATCTTGTTGTTGGTCGTTGTTCATGGGTTATTTGTGCCCGGTTCTTGGTCGGTTTCTTGCCCGGAAGCGTCCGCACTGCCTATATTGATGGTTAGTTTCGGTGTTCGACACCCCTCAGGCCGCATTTGCAGGGACGACGGATTCGCCTTCCATGAGCGATACGCTCTCAGCACGATGTTTGCCCCTTCTAGCGCTCGCTTCGCTGGCGTTCTGGCCGTTCCCCCATGTTCGGGCCGATGAATTTCGTTTGGCTTCGGGAGGCCAACTGCGGGGGGAATGGCTCAATCCGCAGCGAACTCCCGGCAGCGATTATGTCATCCAAACCGAACGCGGGGTCAAGCTGCGGCTGGAGAACCGGCAGGTGCTGGAGGTCGAGCGCGTCGCTTCGCATGAAGAAGAATATAAGCTCCGACTGGCGAAATGCGGTGAGACTGCGGCCGAGCAATGGCAATTGGCCCAGTGGTGCTACGCCCAGGGGTTGCTGGAACAGCGGCGATTTCATCTGGATCGGACGATCGAATTGGAGCCCAACCACGATCGAGCCCGGCACAGCCTGGGGCAGATTTATGTCGACGGTGAATGGACCACGCCGGCAGAAATCAAGCAGGCCGAAGGTTACGTGTTCTATAAAGGTCGCTGGCGAACGATCCAGGAGATCGAGCTTTTCGAGGTGCAGGCCAAGCGGGAACTCGCTGAAAAAGAATGGGCCAACCGCTTGCGACGTTGGCGACAAGACATTGCCGCTGGTCCGCGCAGCAAGGAAGCCTGGCAAGCGATTGAAATGATCAACGCTCCGGAAGCGATTCGCCCCCTCACGCAAATTCTGGCGAATGAACCCGTGCGCGACGTGAAAATGCACTTCACCACGGTCCTCGCCAATATCAATTCGGCGGATTCGGTGGCGGCCCTCGTGCATGTTTCGCTGAACGATGCGGACATTGAGATGTTCTACGATTGCCTGGGGAAACTGCTGAAGCTGCACCCCCCAAACCTGAGCGAGCCGTACATTGCCGCCTTGGCCGACGCCAACAACGCCCGCGTGAATCGGGCGGCGCTCGCCTTGAGCATGATTAAGGACAAGTCAGCGATTTCTCCTCTGATCAGCGCGCTGGTGACCAAGCATGCCTTCGTGATTCCCGGCACCGGAAGGGCTCCTTCCGGCGGCTACAGCGCCACGTTTTCGAAGGGGGCGACGGACGGCCTGGGGACGACTGGCGGTGGAAGCACCTTGGTGCAGAACGACGACCCGAAGCTAGGCATTGCGAATGTGCGAAACGAAGAAGTGTTGACCGCACTCACCAAGCTCAGCGGCGGAGCAAACTTTGGCTTCGACGGAAAAGCCTGGCGCTATTGGCTCGCCCAGGAGAAGAAGCGCGAGTCGCAAATTTCTGCCTCGCGGCGTGACGACCCGTGAATGAACGGGGTTCTGGAAGTCGCTTTCCCGCCGCATCACCGCGGGACTTTTTGGTTCCACACTACGACTGCTTCAGCCGCGCCTCTTGTTGGCGATGCTTTTCGTGCGTTTCTAAATCGAACGGCTCGTACTCTTCCAGCCCGGGAACGCCCCGATATTGCGCATGGCAGCGATAACATTCCAGCAAATTGCCACACAAAAAGTACAGACCGAAATCGAGCAGGGCCGTGGCGAAAAGCGTGGCATAAGCGCCAATCGGCAGGCGGTAATACCAGAACACGCTGCTGATGACGAAGCCGATGACGACGAGGAGCACTCCCAGTCGCTGCGAAAAGTCCTTTCGCACGAACAAATCGTTGCAGCCACAAACGAGACACCGCACAGGGCGTTCGGCTTGCCAGGCTGTTTCTGGTGCCGTCCGCACCGCCGCACAAGCGGAGCAGGGGAGGGTGGTTGCCGAAACAGCCAGGTCGGCCCCCACGGTGCGGTCACATGCGGGGCAATGGTAGGTTACGTGCATTACTAAGAAGTCGCCTTCATCTCCGCCAAACACCGCTGCAAATATTCAATGCTCTCGCGAGCCAAATTTTCCGGGCCCGGAGCGTAGTCAAACACTTCGACCGAAAGCCAGCCGTCGTAGCCCACTTCTTGCAGCGCTCGCAGTATAGGAGGAAACTCCACTTTGCCCATGCCTGGCCCGCGGCGATTGGGATCATTCGCATGAAAATGGACGAGCCATTTCTGTTGCTCGTGAATGATTTGCGGAATCGGCTTGGTTTCGCAAGACATCGCCTTCACGTCGAGGTGCAATTTGACGTGCGGCGAGTCCACCATTTCGCAGACTTGCGCTCCCAGTTCGGCCTCGTTCAAGAAGTCCCCCTCTTCCGGGTCGAGGGGTTCCACGGCAATCGTCACACCGCATTCTTCGAGGACCGGCACCGTTTGTTTAAGGACATCGGCCGCCAATTCCATTCCTTGGGCATGTGAAACGCCAGGGAGCAAGTTCCGCTGCTGCGGCGAACCAAGAACCATGATCTTCCCGCCTAGATCGCGACACAGGCGAGCCAGTTCACCAAGGTAATCTGCCGTTTTTTTTCGTACTTCGGCGTCGGGAGTGGTCAGGTAATAACCTTGCGTCTTCGCGAGGAGCCAGTGCAGGCCGACGACTTCCAAACTGTTCTGCTGCGCAAGATCCTTTATTTCGCGGCGAGTTTCTGGCGAGATTTCGTAGGCACTCGAGCCAAGCGTGAACGGCGCAATTTCGATCCCGGTGTAACCTAGCTCGCGCGCGAAGGAAAATGCCCGCGCGTGGTGCCAATCGACAAACGTCTCATTGCAAATTGCGAGTTTCATCCGCCTGAGAACCTCGTCTTTCGCGTGCTGCCCATGAACTCGGCGTAAATCGCGCCCAGTTACTCTTCTTCAAAGAAGTCCGCTTCGGTCAACATCGTGAAACCACGAGCCGCCAAAGTTTCCTGGGCCATCTCGATGTTGTCGACCATCAGCGCAACTGCCGGGTTGCCGTGAGGTCGAGCAATCAGCGGATAGGCTTGGACGATATTGATTTCGGCCTGCAACAGAGCGGTGCAAACATCGAGCAGCGGCTGTTTCACGCCAGGGAGTTCCACGCCGATCAAATCGCTTTCGATGATCGCCAGACCTGCCCGTTCCAGGATTTCACGTCCTTGCTCCGGATGACTGAGCAGAAAACGAACAAACGAGCACTCAGTGGCGTCGTTGATCGATAGGGCAACGATTCGCACGCGGCTTCCCTCGAATCGCCGCACCACTTCCAGCAGTTGGCCGACGCGGTTCTCCAAGAAAACCGTGAATTGGCGAATGGTGGGGTAGTCCCTCCCCCGCATCGTCTTGAAATCAACTCCTGCGCCACCTTCGCCAGTGCTCATCCGCTCCTCGTGGTTGGTGTCCGGCGGGGATAATATCAACGCCCGCTTATCGGTTCGTCTCGGCCAGAAATCTCACTCTAGCAAACCGTCTGAGCCTGAGTTTATCGGCTGGCAATGGGGGTGGTCAACGCGGGCGAGGGGCGGACCAGCGAGAACTAGTACAAAAAAACCGCAGTGCTCGGGTTTCCAGCGGCCGTGGCTTGGTTTCCAGGAAAACCTGGCGGCCGGAATCCGAGAACTGCGGTCTGGGAGAAGTTCGATCCAGCGGGTCGGCTGGGAGAGCCGACCCGCCATAAGGCATCTTTCACAAAGTTGTCGTTCTTGTTGATCGTTCCCCCACTTCGATTCAGGCGGCGAGCCGGGTCGATGTGGGGGGAGCAGGCGGGGCAAATCTATCCACTGAAAATTCAGCGGGGTCGATTCAAGGCCCAGCGGGTAGATTTCCCCGCCGCTCACTCACTCTCAAAGTTGTGCATCAAGTTCGTTTGCGATCCGTAAACAAATCAACGTCATGGTGCGAATCAAGTTGCGGCGTAGATCAAGGTGCAGCGTCAGAGTTCATTCCAAAGGTTGATTCAAGTCCGCCCGTGTGCCGCGGGCCGGTGAATCCTCTCCGAAACAGGTCGGAGAGGAACTCCTTGAATCAGGAGACGATCTTTCGTGACTTCAACCAGTCGGCAAATGAAACCGAGTGTCTATTTGTAAGCAGGAGAAACTTTGAACAATCGAAACGCCGATTTCTGCGACGTAGGAATGGATGGGGCTTCTGGTACTTCTTCAGGAACGTGAGGAGGAGCGGCTTCGGTAGGAACACCCTCAACCGGAGCTTCATAAGAGGGGCTGTCGTAAGAGCCTTCCAGGGAAGCACCTGTTGAACAATCGGAACAGCCGATGGATTCGCCGCAGCCGTAGCCACCAGCACCCCACCGCCAACCGAACGGTTTGCAGCCGTGTCCGCAGCTCTTCATGCCGCAGCCACCGCATCCAGAATTACAACCACAGTTACCAAAGCCAACTCCCGCCAGGCAGCAGCCATAAGGAGTCGCGCCGTACATGCCGATCGGCACCTTCGTGCAACACCCAGCAAACATTCCGCAGCCACCATGATGGCCGCAGCCCCCATGATGTCGGCCGGGAGAGCAGTAACTATTCCACAGACCTCTTGAACGGGGATGCATGTAGTTCGGGCAGCAATCGCCGACAAAGCCGGTCCCGCCACCACACGAATCGCACCCGCCGCTCATCTCGGGAGCACCACCGCACGAAGCACATCCGCCACGATGATGATGACCGGCGAATTGTGCGGGTACGGCAGCACTCTCAACAACGGCAGGTTGCACGCTGACCGAAACAGGTCGGAACGGCGTGGGTTGTTGCTGGGCTCGCAGCGCTCGAAACGCTGGCGAAAGGTTCGGTGCCTGGGCGAAGCAAGCGCCCGTCACCGAAGTGGCCGCGAGGGCCAAGACAAAGATCCATTTTTGCATACACGTTTCCTCCCATGTCTCCTCAGGGGTCACGCGAAAGCTGAAGCACCATGCCTCAGCACGAGATCGTCGCAAAACTCGTTCGCTTCATCTCGTGCGTAACCGCCTGACCAAACATGCGCTCTGTCAATGGCTCCGCAAGCGACTTGATTGAAATAGTTTCAAAAGGTTCCAAACAGCGACGTTGCAATGATTGAAGTAGGACAAGCTTTCCTGTTCCGCGAACATTCGCTAATCAAGGCGACAGGGCATGAGCGGCAAGGTCGAGCCGTTTTCCGCCCCCATAACTCTGCGGGATCGCCAGGAGTGGATTAAGATGCACAGTTTGACTGGCGGCAGATGACTTCCACCGAGCCGCCACTCGGCGAAAAATTAGCTTCACTTTTTCCAGCAACAACTCCCTTGCTCTTGCACTTGGCCGTCTTCGGCGGATCGATCTTGCTGGCCGGCTTGCTCGGCGTGGCGCTGATGCGCGTCCGACAGACCACGCTGGTCTATGCCGCACTCTGGGCTATGGCCGCCCTCATTGTCCTGCTCGTTTCGCTGACTTTTTCGTTATCTCAAGCCACGCAGTATCTCTGCTGGTGCGTTACTTTTGGGCCCGGCCTGGCAATCCTGGGGGCCAAGCGGCCGCAGCATCATGGCTGGAACGCCGTGGTCGTTGCGCTGTGGGGCTTGCTCGTTTACCCCGTGGTGCAGTCGGAATTAATCCACCCGGGCGAAGCAATCAATTTGGGAACGATCTGGCCGTGGTTCCTGATGGCAGTCTTGCTGATTCTGCCCGCCCAGTTTTTCGCCACTCGCTTTGGCTGGAGCGCGTTTCTCGCGGCAATCGCTCAAGGCCTCTATTTTCTGCCGTACTTGCCGTTCGCCAGCATTGCCCCGCAAATCAGTGCCTGGCAACTTCGCCCTCATGCGGCGTTTGGCCTGATCGTGTTGGCAGCACTCCTGGCGGAATGGCAATTTCGCATCAAAAGGGAGGAATCTTTACACGTTGCCGACGCAATCTGGCTCGACTTCCGCGATTCCTTTGGCATATTCTGGGGTTTAAGGTTTGCCGAGCGAATTAACGAAGCGGCCGAACGTTTCGGCTGGCCAGTGCGACTGGAATGGGGCGGATTTGTGCTCTTTCCGCCCGATCAATCGATAACCCTGGCGGAAGCACTAGACGGTTCGCTCGAACGGGAATTGCGTCCCACCTTGCGGGGCTTATTACGAAGGTTCGTCGATCAAACTTGGATCGATGCCCACCGTTTGGATGCTCCGCTCAAGCAAATTCCACCACGATAAACGCCGCAATTGCAACCAATCTCCTTCGGCCACGGTAACAACTGGCGGCGGGGGAAATCGGAACGGACTTTTCTAACGGGCTGAGAGAGACTATTCGCATGATGACGAACCATTTTCGCACGCTGCTAATTTTGACCGCAGTTCTTCTGACCAGCGGGGCGTTTGGAGAGGTGGGGCGTGCAGCCGACAAAGAGAAAGCCCCCTCGCTAGTCGGCAAGCAGATCGAAGCGTTCTCGCTGAGCGACTTTCGCGGCCAACCGTGGCAACTGCCGGCCGGAAAGGATCAGAAGTTCGTCGTTGTCGTCTTTCTGGGGACCGATTGTCCTCTGATGATGCACTACAGCCCCCGACTGCAAGATCTCTCGAACCGGTTCGCCGATCAAGGAGTTGCCTTCGTTGCGATCAACAGCAATGTGCAGGACTCCCTCGCGGAGATAGGTCATTTTGCCAAGCACTCGGAAATAACCTTCCCGATGCTGAAAGATCCCGGCAACAAAATCGCCGATGCCTTTGGTGCCGAACGCACGCCCGAAGTCTTCGTGCTCGATGCCGAACGAAAGGTTCGCTATCACGGCCGGATCGACGATCAATATCTTCCCGGCATCGCTCGGCCGAAGGTATCGCGAAAGGATTTGGAAATTGCCTTAGAAGAACTGGTGGCCGGCAAAGCAGTCACCCAAGCGGAAACGCAACCCGTTGGTTGCCTCATTGGCAAGGTGCTGCGAAATGAAAGCGGCACCAACGAAGTGACCTACACTAAGCACATCGCCGGTCTTCTTAACAAGCATTGCGTGCGCTGCCATCGCGAAGGTGAAATTGGTCCTTTCCCTCTGACCAATTACGAGGAAGTGGTCGGCTGGGCGGAAATGATGGAAGAAGTGGTCGGACAACAACGGATGCCTCCCTGGCATGCCAGCCCGGAACATGGGAAGTTCCGCAACGACGCTCGCCTGAGCAATGCCGAAAAAGAACTGCTTTCGAAATGGATCGACGGCGGCGCCCCCGAAGGAGATCCTCAAGACTTGCCTCCAGCGCCGCAATTCACCCAAGGTTGGCAGATCGGCGAACCAGACTTGGTGGTCTATATGTCCGAGACGGAATTTCAAGTTCCGGCGAGCGGCGAAGTGAAATACAAGTACTTCATGGTCGATCCCGGCTTCACCGAAGACAAATGGGTGCAAGCGGCCGAATGTCGACCGGGCAACCGGCAGGTCGTGCATCACATCATCGTTGCCGCGAAAGATGGTCGCGCACTAGCTCGTGGCAACAACAACGATCTGGAAGGGGCCTGGCTCGCTGCCACCGCACCAGGGGCCAAGCCGCTCGTGCTCGACGAAGGCTACGCCAAGAAAATTCCTGCCGGCTCCAAACTGATTTTCCAGATGCATTACACGCCGAACGGCAAGGCGACCAGCGATCGCAGTTGCATCGGTTTGAAGTTTGCGGACCCGAAAACAGTTCACAAGGAAGTGGTCACCGCGCAAGCTGCCACGCGTGCTTTGCGAATTCCTCCCGGCGCCGATAATCACCGCGTGGAAGCTACCCACACGCTGAAACGTGATTCCATCATCTATGCCTTTTTTCCGCACATGCATTTGCGCGGCAAGGCCTTCCGCTACACGGCCATCTTCCCCGATGGTCGCCGCGAGATTCTGCTTGATATCCCGCACTACGACTTCAGTTGGCAAAACAGCTACGAGCTTGCCGAGCCGCTTAGACTGCCGGCCGGTAGCAAGCTTTACTGCGAGGCCTACTTCGACAATTCTAAAGACAATCTCGCCAATCCCGATCCCACCGCCACCGTTCGTTGGGGAGATCAAACCTGGGAAGAGATGATGATCGGCTACTTTGCGATGTCCCTTGCCGATCAAGATTTGCAACAAGTGGCGCTGCGTCGCACCGACGACTTCCTCAAAAATTTCGGCCAGGACAAAGAAGTTCCACTCACCGCGCAGATCGACAAACTGGCACCGGATTCGTTGAAGTCGAATGAAGCGTTGATGAAGCTCGGGCAGGAACTTCGCAAAACAGCCCCCCAACTGGATCGTGTTTGTTGGACGCGCGTGGAGAACAAGCAATTGGAAGTGGTCCGTTGTGCGCAAGAGCCGGAACTGGAACAAGTCGTCGGCGGGGTAGGGCGGAAGCTGCCCGTTTTGGTCTCAAAAGTGGCTAAGTACGTCGAAAAAGAGAAGGTCGTCGTGCTTAAGGAATTAAGTGCCGAATCGGGGGTCGATGTTCAGCACATGGCCCGTGCGTACGGCTCCAGTATTCACATTCCCGTAAAGATCGACGGTGCGCCTGGCACCATCAACTTCTGGAGCGCCGAAAAAGATGCCTTCCCGCCCAACGTGGTGACCTGGTTGGAGAAGGTGGCGTCGGAGATGAAGTAGCGCGGAGTCGTTTGCCCGCTTCGTCTTAGTCACGCGCAGCCACGCCTGTGAGAACTGGCATCCGCAAGCGAAATGCCCTCGACGTAGTGGGCAGGCACGCGTCATCCCATTGAGTTGAACCGAGCGGCTAGGCTATCGTAAAGTGCTTGCTTGAACTGGCACGCTTGGTGCCTCCAAGACGATATCTACTTCAGGCCATTAAAATTGATTGGCAAAACTCTCCCGGAACTTTGCTCTAGTCGTTCCGGCCCACCAAGGAATTTCGCATGCGATTGCAAGGCAAAACGGCAGTAGTCACGGGTGGCGGCAGCGGGATTGGGCTAGCCATCGCTCAGGCACTCGCGGCCGAGGGATGTCGCGTGGCGATCGGTGGCAGGCGCGAAACCGTGCTCCGTGAAGCGGTTGCCGAGTGGAACCGCGAACCCAAATTGTTGTCCCACATCTGCGATGTCGCCGATCTCGCGAGTGTGCAAAAATTCTTCGCCTTTGTGACTCAGCAACTAGGACAGGTCGATATTCTCGTCAACGCTGCTGGCGTGAATATTAAAACGCGTTCCATGGCCGAAATGACTCCTGAACAATGGGACCAGGTGCTCGCGATTAACGCCCACGGAACTTATTACTGCATGCACCAGGTTCTACCCGAAATGCGGGAACGTCAAGACGGTTTAATCATCAACATTTCATCGACGTCCGGCAAACGATCAGCACCGCTGGGGGGAGTTGCCTACAACGCGTCGAAGTTCGCTGTTTCCGCACTCGGCGTTGCCGTCGGAAACGAAGACCGGCTCAACGGCATCCGCGTGACCACGGTTTTTCCAGGCGAAGTCGATACGCCGATCCTCCGTCATCGTCCCCAACCGGTCAGCGATGAACGCCGCGCCAGCATGCTCCAACCGGAAGATGTCGCGGCCATGGTGCTGGCGATTACGTTACTTCCGCCGCGAGCGCATGTGCCGGAAGTCGTAATCAAGCCGTTGGTGCAAGAGTTTATTTGAACCGTACGATGGACCTCCTGGTCCGTCGCAGTGGTACGATGGAGCTCCGAGGCCGTCGAAATACGATTTCAATTCTCTTGCGGCGCCACGAATCGCATCGGAAACCATCTGCTGCGCGTGAACGCAGAATAAACCACATTCGACGGCCTCGGAGGGCCATCGTACGTTAGTTTTTTACCTTCCCCCTCAACTCCACGTCGTCAAAATCGGCCGTGTCGTCGAACGTACCCAGCCCGATTCGCCCCCACGTAAACGTCTTGTCCTTCGCGGTCATCACCGGCTTTTCCAGGTCGTCAAAGTAGACGTCAATCGTCCCGGTTTCGACATCGCGCTTCACGCGCACGGTGTGCCACTTCTCGTCCCACGGTGTACCTTTCGTGGTGGTGAGGGAAATCTTTGTCCGCGGCGCATCGTTCACAATAAAGATTTGATTCGCGTGATCATCCGCTTCTTTCCCCAAATGCACGTAGTAGAAGTGGGCCGCATCCTGATAGCCGAAAACCAACACCACATCGCGATGCCCATAGTCTGGGTGCGTCGATAAAACTTTGGCCGTGTATTGAAAGTCGGTAACGGTCACGTCCTTCAACAGTGCGATATTGAAGGGGCTGCGATGGGGCGGATTGAAGTTACTCTTCTTCGCATGCTGGCTAAAAACGCCATTCTTCTCATCGGGCTTGCTGCCGGGAATCATCTTCACCTTCCACGCCTTGGCGTCGGAGGGCTGCCACTGGTCCGCCCCTTTTTCGAAGTCATCCGCAAACACCACGGGCAGTTCATCGGCCCCCTGCGACTTCGCTAACGAAGACAAGCCGAGTATCGCCGCCAGCAGCAACAAACCGCGCATGCCTAAAAGGATCGATTTCATCATTTGCAACACACCTGAGTTAGAAAAACCACCACCCGAAAATGCAATAAAACGCTCTGTTTTCGCTAAATTTTTACCACACTTTGCGCCACGATCCCGGCCGTGAAGCTGAGCATATCTCCTCGCTCGCGCGACGATTCAATCAGCTTCGAAAAGTCTCCCGCCCGCTGACAAAGTTCATACAGCGACGGAGCAATCCCCACGGCCTGCGTGCCGGCCGGCACCATCGTTAGCAGGGCATCCATCGCTGCATGCAGTCGGCCGCAGCGCGCGAGCAAGTCGATATAAACTTCTGCCGGCACGGTGCCATGTTGTTTGGGATCCAGTTCTTCTGCCTTCTTCTTGAAGTAAGCCAACGCTTCGTCCTGGTGCTCCCCCAGTAAGGCTTGAAAGAACAAGGCGTGGCTCGGGTAGATCTCCAGAAAAGGCTCATCACCGTTGAACTGAAATTGCGAGTGCAACCGCCGACCGTACTCCGTCAGATCGAGCGCTAATCGCAAGGTCGGCTCGTCGTCGAGCATGCGCGCGATGCGAATAGTCGAAGCCAGGTGCGTCGTATCGATGTGATATTGCCCCTCTTGCAGCAACCAATCACGATCGGCAACCAGTTCCTTCAACGTCTTGGCGGCAGGTGTCGCTCCTTCCTGACGCGAAATATCAAGCTGCAAATTTCCCACCAAATCAACATGCAAGCGGCGGACGAGCAACCGCGCGGCTGCTTGCTGGTCTGTTTTTGAATGGCGAGTCAGTCCCGTATCAAACGTGGTAATGGCGTTGCACACGCCAAAATGATCGAGCAGCATTTGATAACCGCGCGCGGTGTCTACGCCTTCGTGAAGTAAGACTTCGATCAGTTCTTCGTTGTTTTCTTCGTCCGCTTGAATCTCTGCCAGGATCGCTGCCGCTTCTTTCTTTTCGCCGACAGGGCGCAGGTACATCCACCCCTCGCGCACCTTGCCTGCTTTAAGAAAAGCAGAACCAACTTCGCGACAGGCAGCCAACAGTCCGTTTTCCAGTGCCGTCCGCTGCGCTTCGGTCAGGTCGTCGGGCGTGTCGCTGTAGAGGATCGGCAGTCCGTTCGCCAGGCGAACTTGCATCTTCAGCGCCTCGAACAGTTCGTGCAGCTTATTTTGGCTGCGCAGGGTTTGAGCCAGTTTCGCGAGAGTTGCAGCCGGTCCTTGAGTTAGTTCCGCCTGCAGGGATTCAAAATCGTTCATGAAAGATTTAGGGGAAGGGTTGGGCTGGGGGAATCGTTCATCGTACCAATGCCAGCGGGGACGAGAAACCTTGCGATGATCGCTAATTGTGGGCCCGCCAGCCCAAGCGGAGCCAAGATTCTAAACGTTTGGGCGAATCCCTTGTAACCACCGCAAGAAACCACCAAGATGATGACGTTCGCCACCTTGCTTTTCCATTGGCCGTTCGCGTCAGGAGTTTGCCATGCCGATTTCCTTTACCTGTCCCCATTGCGGCAAGCAGATGAATGTCTCCGATCAGTTCGGTGGACAGTCAGGCCCCTGCCAGGCATGCGGAAAACCAATCACCATTCCCACCGCGATGGGCAATACGTTTGGTGCGCCTCCGCCGCCGGCAAAATCGGGCAGCAGCATGGGGGTGATTATCGGCATCTTGGTAGGAGTAGGATTTGGCGTCGTTGTCTGCGGCGGATGTTTGGTCGCACTACTCCTGCCGGCCGTGCAAGCTGCGCGGGAAGCAGCGCGGAGAGCACAATCGACAAACAACCTCAGGCAAATCGGGTTGGCCCTGCACAATTATCACGACGTTTACGGAGAGTTGCCTCCGGCCGTCGTCCGCGATGCCGACGGCAATCCACTCTACAGTGGCCGAGTGTTGTTGCTCCCGTTTGTGGAGCAACAAGGGTTATTCCAGCAGTGGGATCAATCGCAGGCGTGGGATAGCCCGGCGAATCGATCGCTGGCGAGCACCGACATCAAATTCTTCCACGATCCTTCGAATCCCGATCAAACACCCGGCAACACCGATTATCTCTTCCTCGTTGGTCCAGGCTCCGCGTTTGAAGAACTGCCTGATGGTGAAAAGATGAGCTTTGCCCAGTTCACAGACGGCACCTCCAACACGATCGTTGTGATGGAAACCAAAGGGACCGGCGTCAATTGGGCGGAACCGAAAGATATCGACATCAGTCAGCCGTTACCCACCACCGGCAGTCACCCCAATGTGGTGCTGGTGCTGTTTGCCGATGGTTCGGTCCGCACGATGTCGAAAGACGTCCCTCCGGACGTAATGAAAAGTTTGTCGACCCGTAACGGCGGGGAAGTCGTCGATTCATTCGCTTATTAAAGTAGCGGCGTTGGTTGCTCGGGATTCGTTCCTTCGTGAGCCTGGAATATGTACGCGTATTTGCTGTTGGCTGCGTCGTTCGTGGCGGCAGATCCGTTGCCTGACGGAACGCTGCTCTTCCTCGAAAACTGCAATAAGTTTGTCGAGACCTACACCGAGCACGAAATCGGCCACGTGGCAATGATCGTAAACGATGGCACCACGATTTGGGTTTATGAGGCGACGCCGGACCAGGTGCGGCGGATGACTTTGGCCGATTACTACACCGATGTGGCGCGGCTGAACGAAAAGCGGGGGCGAAAAATCGCCGTTCTCGCGCATCAACCCAAGAAGGCGTATTCCGCCGAAGAAACGGCAAAGATGCGGGCGTTCTTGGACGAGCGAATTGGGCAACGGTATTCGCTCCGCAACTATGTTCGCAAGAATGTTCGGGACGGAACTCACTGTGCGGAGCTGACGGCCAATATGCTGAACACCGTCGGCCGCTATAAGTTCGCGGAACCAAGCCGCATCACGCCCGGCGGACTCCGCGACAAGATCATCGCCGAGCATCAGCCGCCGCTGCGGATCGAACTACCGGCCTACGAAGTTCAAGAGACCTGGTGCGAACGTGCGGACCGCAGTTGGCACGAATGGTACATCTGGTGTAGTTGGGGCTGCGGCGAAGCTTGGAGTTTGTGCTTCTGAGTTATTGCCGCTGCGAGTAGACAACCATTCATTCCGGTGCAAGCGGGGCCTTTCGGTCAAATGTGGTCCAGATATCTCTTCGCCACAACCTCAGCAAAATGAGCGCCGCCAACGGTCCAGGCAAACAGAGAACCAAACCGAGCACTGCGGCTGCAACCACGATCCAACGATTTCGTCGCCGCCGCAACGCTCGTGAAACAAAAACTGACAAACCTCCTAAGCCGCAGTAGACGGCCGCGACAGAAAGGTGCTCCCAGATTTCTCGGTCTCGTAACCGATTTCGTTGTTCCGCCGGCAGAAATGGGTCCGCCACGTAAAAGCCTATTACCAGAGCAGCGAACAACATACACAACACGATCGTGACCATACCTGTGAATGCGCATCCGGCCGCTGGCAGACGGAGTAGGTCGACAGGAACGGGCGGTTCGCTGGCGGTCGCGGGCGGTTGATAAGGATTTACGTCGGACATAATTCGCCGCCTACCCCAGCAGCACCGCCTGATGCTTCTCGCGACAAGCAACCACTACGCGGTCTCGGGCCGCGTCCGCTTCGTCGCTGGTCATCGTCCGATCGGGCGAACGGAGGGTCATCGAGAAGATGAGCCGCTTTTTGTCCGCGCCGTCTTTCTTCGCGTCGCGATACGTTTCCAAATAAGTCACCCGTTCCAGTTGCGAACCGGCGCTCGCATGCACGGTCGCGGCGAGGTCCGCCCAGCGAATCGCTTCGTCGACGATCAAGTTCAAGTCGCGCGTCATGGCCGGGAATGGACTGAGTTCGGAGAAGTGCGGCACGAGTTGCGACGAAGCCAGCAAGACGCGCAGATCGACTTCCGCGACAAAAGTCTCGCCGCGTAGGCCGAATTGTTTGAGTCCCCTCGCACTGATCTTGCCGATGTAGCCCAGCAGGGTGTCGGCCAAGCGTAGCTCCGCACTGATCGTGTCTTCGAGGAGCGGCTGTTTCGTGGGCGCGAGTTGCAACTTGTCGGCGATGTGAAGTGCGTCGAGCAGATTTTCGAGCGTTCCTTTTACCTGATAAAAATCCCGGCCGCTGACCATGCCGAGGGACCATTGCTCGTTCGGCAGTCTCGGCGGATGGGGCAGGTAGATGCGGGCGGTCTCGAATAGTTCGCACGTTTCGTTGGCGATCGATTCGTTGATTCGCTTTGCCCCGAGCAAGCTGGGAATCAAGCTGCGGCGGACGCGATCTTCCCCTTTGACCATCGGCGTGGTGGCGACGAGAGGCGGCACTTGCGTCCAAGGGCTGAACGCGGCTGACCATTCTTCGCTGACGATGCTGCGAGTCATTGCTTCGTCAAAGCCGGCCGCCATCAAAACTTGCCGGGTCTTGGCGAGCACCCGATCCGCATCGCTGCGATGCGACGGCGCCATCGGCACGCCGACATCTTCCGGAATCTTGTCGTAACCATGCACGCGGGCGACTTCCTCGACGAGATCGATTTCGCGGGTCAAATCGCGCCGCCAGGTAGGAGCAAGGACTTCGATCTTCTCTGCCGCAGCAGATTTCGCTTCGCAACCCAGCGCTTGCAGAATTCGCAAGACTTCCGCCGGAGGAACTTCGATGCCTAGAATCCTCGGCAACTGCGATAGCCTGAGCACAATCCGCGGCGGCTTCGCTATCGGCGAGCCCACATCGATCATTCCTTCCGCCAGTTCACCGCCGGCAAGTTCCAAAATCAATTCACAACATCGGCGGCTGGCCCAATCGATGCCTTCTGGATCGACGCCCCGCTCAAAGCGATAGGAAGAAGGACTGCGCAGCGCAAGCCGCCGCGAAGTGGTCCGCGTAGTGAGCTGATCGAAGTCGGCCGACTCGATCAAGAGATCCGTCGTCGTGCCGGATACTTCTGAATCGGCTCCCCCCATCACGCCTGCGAGAGCGACCGCTTTTTCCGCGTCGGCAATCACGCACATCGATTCATCGAGCGTGTAAGTCTTGTGATCGATGGCCGCGAACTGTTCGTTCTTCTTCGCCCGCCGCACGATAATTTGCTGTTTGGCAAAATGCTTTAAATCGAAGGCGTGCAGCGGCTGGCCGTTTTCCATCAAAACATAGTTCGTGATGTCGACCACGTTGTTGATCACCGCGCAGCCGATGGTTTGCAAGCGATCCGCCAGCCACTTGGGGCTCGGCTTGATTTTCACGCCCCGAATCACGCGGGCTGTGTAACGCTGGCAAAGATCGGGGCATTCGACCGTGACTTTGGCCAGCTCGTTGACGCTTCCCTTGCCCGCCGGCAACTTGGGCTGCGGAATATCGAGCGGCAACTGCAGCAGCACGGCCGCCTCGCGTGCGATGCCGATGTGCCCCAGGCAGTCGGGGCGGTTGCTGGTGATTTCCAGATCGATACACAGGTCGTCCCCGACCGTCGCCGTCGATTCGTGATTCAGCCCGGCAAACATCAAACGCGAAGTTAATTCCTCGTGCGAGACGGGAATCTTGACGTACTCTTTGAGCCAATTCCAGGAGACCAGCATGGCAGAAGGCTTTCGAAATGAACCTAGAACTGTTCCAGAAATCGCACGTCGTTCTTGTAGAACTCGCGGATGTCGGTCACGCGGTGCCGCCGCATGCACAAGCGTTCGACTCCCAGGCCAAACGCAAAGCCGGAGACTTTTTCCGGATCGTAGCCGACCGCGCGGAGCACGTTGGGATCGACCATGCCCGCCCCGCCGAACTCGATCCAGCGTTCGCCCCACTGCATGTCGACTTCGACGCTCGGCTCGGTGAACGGAAAGAACGACGGCCGGAAGCGGACGTGAACATCGACGCCGAGGTAGCTTTGAGCGAAGAGCCGCAGCGTGCTCTTCAGGTCCGCCATCGTCACCTTCGTGTCGATCAGCAGTCCTTCGATCTGGTGAAACATGGGGTAGTGCGTGGCGTCCGGCGCATCGGGACGATAGACTCGGCCAATGGAAATGACGCGCACCGGCGGCGGCTTCGTCTCCATTACGCGAATCTGGACGGTGCTGGTCTGGCTACGCAAAAGCAGCGGCTCGGTTTTGACGCCGGAGTCCGCAGTCAAGCCGGCCGTGTGCAGATAAAAGTTATCGAGCGGATCGCGGGCGGGATGGGAGCGCGGAATGTTCAGCGCTTCAAAGTTGTGATAGTCGTCTTCGATCTCAGGCCCATCGGCGACTGAAAAGCCGAGCCGCCCCATGATGTCCTTCAGCTCGTCGATCGTCTGCGAGATCGGATGGAGCCGGCCCAAGCGTTGCCGTTTGCCGGGCAACGTGGGATCGAATTGGACGGCGTCCTTCGACTTGGCCGTGGTCGCGCCGCCGCTAGAACGTTCTTTGGCAGCGGCAAAAGCCGCCTCGATCTGCTGCTTAGCTTCGTTGAAGTGCTTGCCGGCGGCGGGCTTATCGGCCCCTTCGACTTTGCCGAGGGACTTTTGAAATTCCTTTAACCGACCCCCCTTAGCACCGAGGAACTCGATGCGGGCAGCTTCGAGAGCATCGGCAGAAGACGCACCACCAAATGCGGTGGTTGCGTCATTCAGCAGCGTCTGAACTTCGGCGAGGAACTCGGCCAGGTGCATGCTTGTCAGCCTTTCGTTGTCGCGCGGACCGCGGCAGGCTGTCCGAGCATTGCTCTCGCCTACGCGTTCGCGGTTTCCGTTTTGGCCGGCGTGGCCTTCTTCGGAGCCGCATCGAGAGCCTTCTTCACATCGGCGAAGACGGCGTCGAAACCCGGCGGATCGTGGATGGCCATTTCGGACAGGCTCTTGCGATCGAGTTCGATCTGAGCCAGGGCGAGTCCGGCGATGAATTGGCTGTAACGCAAGCCACGCTCACGGCAGGCAGCATTCAGGCGAATGATCCAGAGCTTGCGGAATTCGCGTTTGCGGACGCGGCGATCGCGGAACGCAAATTTACCAGCGCGGAGAAGTGTTTCTTTCGCTGTCCGCAGCAATCGGCTGCGACCACCCACGTAACCTTTGGCTCGTTTGAGCAATCGCTTCCGCGATTTGGTGCGGGCGTGACCCTTTTTCGTACGCATTTCTAAGTCAATCCTAGGCTAGGCTCGTCAAGGCCTCCGATGTTTCCCGGGAGGGAAGTTCGGATGTTAGTTGCCCGCGTGCTGGTAATAAAAACCGGCTCAAATCGGCCGGGGATCACTCCTGATGAGTTAAAACGGACTGCCAGAAAACAGCCGTTTGGCTAACGAAACACATCCCGCAACCCGAACCTACATAATCGGGGCGAGAGCAGCGTGAATCTGGTGCAACACGGACTTATCCAGAACCTTCGTACCGCGGAGATTGCGGCGGCGCTTCTTCGACATCCGGGCGGCCAGATGGCTCGTGCCGGACTGCCGATGCTTCGCTTTGCCACTGGCAGTGAGGCGGAATCGCTTTTTGGTACCCTTGTGGGTTTTCATCTTCGGCATAGCGGCACCTGGCAATTACAGTTCCGGGAAAACTCGTACTTTATCAACTTTGCCGCACACGCGGAAGGGGAGGAAACACACAGAAAAGCACGAAATCCGAATGACGAATCACGAAATTAGGGCCAGAAGGCTGTTCTGTTCATCATCGGCAAAAGCCCTGGTTCGACATTCGTCATTCGGGCTTCGTCATTCGCTTAGCTATAATCCAATATTCCCCAACACTTCCCCCCTCCCCAAGCCTCCATGCCTCACGTCGGCCTCTTTATTCCCTGTTATGTCGACCAGCTTTACCCAGATGTTGCCTTCGCCACGGCCGAGGTTCTGGAGCGATTTGGCTGCACGGTCGAATTTCCCCCCGAACAAACTTGCTGCGGCCAACCAATGGCCAATACCGGCTGCGTGGAAGATGCCCGCCCCTTGGCGGAGATGTTTTTGCGCGTGTTTGAGCGGTTTGAATACGTTGTCGCGCCCTCCGGAAGTTGCGTGGCCATGGTGCGAGCCCACTACGAAGAATTCTTCCATGGCAGTGAGCAGTATTTGAAGGTCCGCGGCCGACTCTTTGAACTGACCGAGTTCCTGGTCGACGTGCTCAAAGTTGCACCAATCACGGACAAGTTCCCCTACCGCGTCGGCCTGCATCAAAGCTGCCACGGACTGCGTGAGCTTCGGCTCGGCAGTTCGAGTGAAGTGGTCGGCCCGAAATTCAGCAAAGCCAAAGAACTGCTCGAGAACCTGGAGGGGATTCAGCTTGTCGATCTCCAGCGAGCCGACGAATGTTGTGGCTTCGGCGGCACGTTCGCAGTAAATGAAGAAGCGGTCTCCTGCATGATGGGGCTCGATCGCATCCACGATCACGAACAGGCCGGGGCAGAAGTGCTAACCGCGAACGACATGAGTTGCCTGATGCACCTGCAAGGGCTGATCAGTCGGAAAAAGAAGCCGCTGAAGGTGATGCATATTGCGCAGATTTTGGCAGGGAGAGGGACCAAGTAGCAGGCACACTCCGTGTGCCGTTGAGCCGCGTTAGGCATTGAAGCTTCGACTGGCCATAGCCGAAGCAAGGCGATTCTGTCGCAATCCAAAATGCAACAGCGGACCATTCCTTAAGGGAATATCTATCGGTCGTGAACGGCACACGGAGTGTGCCTACTACTTTTGTCGCCCCGTAAACTCCTTCAGCTTCTTCAACGTCTGCGGACTGACGTGATGCTCGATCCCCTCCGCGTCAATCGCGGCCGTGGCAGCATCCACGCCGATCGCGAGCAAGAACTCCAAAACCACTTCATGACGCCGACGAGCACGGTTAGCTAACGCGGTTCCTTTGGACGTTAGCTCGATCGGCTGATAGGGTTCCGTGGAAAGTAGCCCTTCCTCCTGCAACCGGGCAACCGTGCGGATCACGGTGACGTGACTCACGCCGAAACGCTTAGCCAGATCCACAATGCGGCATTTGCCCGATTCGGTCCCAATTTCGGCGACCGCTTCGACATAATCCTCGGCCGTTTCGGTTTCGTGGTCCCGTCGCGTGCGGCGATGGCGGTCGTCAGGAGAAATCTTGTGAGCCATGCCAATTGCACAATTGCCGACGTTCAATGCAGCCAGCGAAAGGAGAGGAAACGTCGCGAAGCGAGCGATTCTTCAACTTTAGGCTCGAAGAGGGCCATTGTCTAGCTCGCACCTAGTAGTAGGCACACTCCGTGTGCCGTTCACCAGACAGAAGTTTAATCCACTAACTGGAGCGCCCTTGGATCGAATGTTCTCGCACTGCAAACGGCAAACAGCGCGTGCCTCCTACCATCTTGACTCTAATGTAGCGCACGTTACAATCAACTCAACCCAGTTGTAGCTTACGCTACATTTTGTCCCCGCAATTCCTCTCCCGGAATTCAAGGAGGCTCGCCCCTATGCCACGCAAAAATTCGTTTTCCTCCGGCTTTACGCTCGTTGAGTTGTTGGTCGTAATCGCCATCATCGGCATTCTGGTCAGCCTGTTGTTGCCTGCCGTGCAAGCCGCGCGGGAATCGGGGCGACGAGCCACGTGCTCAAACAATCTCAAGCAACTTGGCCTGGCGTTTCACAACTATCATTCCGCACTGGGACGCTTCCCTTCGGCGTACGTCTCTCAAACGGGAGGGGGCGGCACGAGCGGTGCACCAGATCCCGTCACGCGCGATGCCGGGCCTGGTTGGGCCTGGGGAGCGTTGCTGCTCCCCTTCCTGGAAGGGAGCGCTCTTGATTCGACCCTCAACTATTCCTTGCCTTGTTGGGATCCAGCCAATGCAGTTGCAGTCAGGCTGCAGCCGAAGGTTTTTCTCTGCCCGACTTCTTCCCGCGATAACCGGCCGTTCGACGTTCTCGATTCAGGCGGAAGCAGACTAGCGACGTTCGGCCGATCGCATTACGTCGCCAGCGTTGGACAAGAAGAACCATGGGGCACCACGACGGACGACTATTCCTCGATCGCAGATGGTCCGCTCTATCGCAACTCCACCACGCGGGCAGCCGATGTATTAGATGGCTTAACGCATACGGTTTTCGTGGGCGAGCACCATGCGATCCTCAGCAATAAGACCTGGGTCGGAGTCGTTCCTGGTGCCGAGGTCTGCCCGACTCCCGAATTTCCTCTTTCCGAATGCGATTCCGCGGCAACCTTAGTGCAAGTTCATAGTGGCCCCGCTGCCGGCGAAGTCCCGCCTGTCATCCATCCGCCAAATAGCCCGTTGAGCCACGTCTGTCAGATGTATGCCGAGCATCCTGGCGGCGCCAATATTCTGTTAGGGGATGGTTCGGTGAGGTTCGTTTCGGAGTTCATTCACCAGCCCACCTGGGCGGCCCTTTCCAGCCGCTCCAAAGGGGACTTGGTGGGAGATTATTAAGATGGCAATTCATCGCAGGCTACTCTCCGCAGTTCTCATCGCCACTCTTTCCCTTGGCTTGGCCGGTTGCGGTGAAACCAAAATTCAAACCGATAATTTGCGCATTACTATGGCGCTGCGAACGGCGCTCTCCGCGAAAGAAACAACCTGGCTGGAGGCTTGCCGCACTCAAGTCGAAGAAAAACGACAAGCAGATGCCATGACCCAGGACGAGTACGAACGATTCCAACGCATCTTTGCCCAGGCTGAACAAGGTGAGTGGGAAGCCGCCGAGCGAGATGTCGTCCGTTGGCAAAAAGGGCAGTAACCCGCGGTGCATCTTCCCCGGACATTTTGTCGACGGCCAGATATAATGGCGGTATGGCTACTCTCCTCCAAATCGATCATCCCGCGAACGCCGCTGAGTTCACCGACAACATGGACCGTGCCCATTGGCACGATCAGGCTTTGTGGTTTGTGCGCGTCAAACGTGATCGCATGGCCCACTCGCTTCCCGAATGGGAAGAACTTCGGCGGCGGGCGTCCCAAATTAAGTCGCATACCATTGCGAACCTTGCAGACTATCTGGAGCAATTCGAGCGCGAAGCAACGCAGCGCGGAGCGGTCGTGCATTGGGCCCGCAATGCGGCCGAGCATAACGAGATTATGCTGAAGCTTCTGAAAGATCGCGATGTCAAAAAGGTGGCCAAGAGCAAATCCATGCTCACCGAAGAATGCCACTTAAACCCGTTCCTGGAACGCCATGGCCTGGAAGTGGTCGATACGGATTTGGGAGAATGGATCGTGCAATTGCGCGGCGAATCTCCTAGTCATATCGTGCTGCCAGCTATTCACATCAAGAAGGAGGAAGTTGGGGCCCTTTTTCATCAAAAAATTGGCACGGACCTTGGCGCAACCGACCCAACCTATCTGGCGCATGCGGCCCGCAAGAAGCTCCGCGAAACTTTCTTAAGCTGTGATGCCGGAATCACCGGCGTGAACTTTGCGATTGCTGAAACAGGGGGCTTCGTGGTTTGCACGAACGAAGGGAACGCCGATTTAGGTGCTTCGCTTCCCAAACTTCACATCGCCAGTATGGGGATTGAAAAGTTGATCCCGCGTGTCGCGGACCTGGGCGTGTTCCTGCGTCTACTTGCCCGTTCCGCGACCGGACAGCCAATTACTTCTTATAGTTCGCACTTCCACGGCCCGCGCGACGGAGGTGAATTGCACATCATTCTCGTCGACAATGGCCGCAGCGAGATTCTGGGGAGTGAGGATTTCCGTCGCTCACTGCACTGTATCCGTTGCGGCGCCTGTATGAACACTTGCCCCGTTTATCGTCGCAGTGGTGGACACAGTTATGGTGCGACTGTCCCAGGGCCGATCGGTTCGATCCTGAATCCTGCGCGTGATTCGAACAAATATTCCACGCTCCCGTACGCCTGCAGTTTGTGTGCTTCGTGCACCGATGTCTGCCCGGTGAAGATCAATCTGCACGAACAATTGTTGACCTGGCGACGGGAGATCGTCGTCCGCGGTCAGTTGCCTTGGACGAAGCGGATGGCGATGAAAATGACATCGTTCGTATTTCAGCGTCCGTGGCTCTATTCGCTGGCGGGTGTGATGGGGCGCACGGCACTCAAGTGGTCCCCCCGATTCTTGCTCTATGGCCCATGGAATCCCTGGGGCAAACAGCGCGAACTTCCGCAGGCAGAAGGAAAGAGCTTTCGGGAACTGTGGAAGGCAAAGCAGAGGTAAACCATCGCGAATGACCCAACGTGATCACAGCATCATGGAGAGAGTGATGCGGCGCCTGAAGTACGATCCGAAACGGCGGGCTGAACACGAAGCACGGATTGCTGGGCCTGCAAACTCAACGTGATGATTTCATGGATGGTCTCCACCATGGCGAGCAAATCGGGCTCATCTGCTGCCAGGCGCAGCAATTCGGTCGTCGTGGACTGCAGCGAGTGCGCACCATGCTTGGCGGCTGTTGCCTCCAAATGCCCGGCAATCGCCCGCAGGGTATCGAGATCTTGTTCGTCGACGGCTTTCGCCAGACGTTCAGTTTGTTGCCCCAAATTGAGCAATACTTCCCGCGTCAAGGTGCTAGTTGCTGGGGAATACTGTTGCCGATCGGCGAGCATGGCGATGAACCGTTCCACCAGTTCCGGATCGAACTGAGAACCAGCCATGGAACGTAATTCTTCGCAAGCCGCCGCGGATGACCTTCCCGCACGGTAAACGCGATCGCTGGTCATCGAATCGTAGGCGTCGCAGATCGCAATGATCCGAGCCCCCAAGCTGCAGCACGGGAGTTAAAAGTCTCACCTTTACCCGCGGAATCGTTGGCTGCCCTAATTCGCTGGGGCTTGGCAAGCGAGTTGCTTGAAGTTTTTGAAGTTGAGACAGCATGCGAGTCGCCTAAAACTGCCGAGAACACAGTAACTCCGCCCCCATCTGTCCCCAGACTAGAAAAGAACATCACCCCCACGGTCTGCGCGCAAAAACCTCCGTTCGATCCCTTTGCATTTCGCGTCCCATTCGGCTCTCCTCAGCGATTACTGGCCATCGTGGCTCCCTACACGGGTTGGCTGTTTTCGAGTTATATCGCCGTCCTCGCAACCTTGGCGACCTTGTGGCTCAGCATTCAAATAGGTGCCGAGTGGAACCAGTTTGCGGCCTCACTCAGCGACGTCTGGTTGCCTCAGCAACAACTGTGGCTGCTCGCCTGTTGGTTGCTGCTGAAAGTTGTTCACGAATCCGCTCACGGCTTGGCCTGCATTCGCTTTGGCGGGCAAGTGCGCGATGCTGGCGTGTCGATTATTTTCGGCGCACCGTTGCCATACATCGATGTGACCTCTTCCTGGCGTTTCGAATCCCGATGGCAGCGGATCCTCGTCTCAGCTGCTGGGATGCTCATTGAATGGCTGGTCGCGATCGTGGCTGGGTTCATCTGGCTTGCCAGCGATGACCCGGGAATGAAGCGGCTGTGTGCATATATCATCACCGTCGCAGCCGCCGGAACGATCCTGTTCAACGCCAATCCGCTCGTTCGCTTCGATGGTTATTACATTCTCGTCGATCTAATTGATTATCCAAATCTGGCTGCACGGGCGCAGCAGTTTTGGAAACAGGCGTGGCTCCGTTGGGGATGGGGCTTGCCCGGCGAAGGGCAATACTCGTACGGAGAAGCATTTGGCCTGGCAACGTATGGCCTGCTTTCGAATATCTGGCGCTGGGGAACTTTGCTCGCTCTGGCGATTGCCGCAGTGGAACTCTATGAAGGGTTTGGCATCGGCCTGGTGGCCCTTGCTGCGTTTCTGTGGTTTGGCAGAACCGTGCGACATTTCATCAACTCCCTTGCTCGCCTATCACAGATCGGCGGACGTGCAGCCCTTAGGCCGGCTTTGATTCTGGTCGGGGGTATCACCACTTGCGGGCTAATGATCGGCTTTGTTCCTTCTCCCTTCAGGCCGCAATTGTGGGGTGTCGCCCGACATCTGGGAGAAGTTGATGTGCGGACTACAGCGGCAGGCCGAGTGGAGCAACTTCTGGTGCATGATGGAGCCTCCGTCGTTGCAGGCGATTTGCTCGCCATACTCAGTGACGACGAACTGACTTTGGAAGTCGCCACACTCGAAGCTGAAATTGCAAGTGGCGAAGTGCAAGCCCGTCAGTGGCAACAGCAGCGTGAATTGGTGCGGTGGCAAGTTGCCCTCGAACGTCTGGCAGGACTGAGAGAGCAACTCGTCGAAAAGCAGCGCGAAGCAGAGGGGTTGCGCATTCGGGCACCCCAGGCAGGAACGGTCTTCGCCCCCCGGCTGAACGAACTGTCAGGTCGATTTTTGAAACGAGGAGATACGCTGTGCCTGCTCGGGTCGCCTCTGCAGAAAGAAATTATCGTGGCGATCCCTCAAGATCGTCTCGCCGAGTTCGCTGGCCAGCAGCATGTTCCGGTGCTGGTCGCGGTGCCAGGCCGAGCCTTGTTGAAGGGGGAGATTGAACGGATCGATCCGCGTGGAAGTACCCATCCACAAGATTGGTCGCTCGCCACGACGAATGGTGGTCCGCTCCCCGTGCGTCAGGTGCATGACCAAAACGACCCGGCCCCAAAGTGGGAACTGCTTTCCCCCCACTTTGCTGCGACCGTGACGATTGAGGAACAAAGCGGCTCAGAACTGGCAGCCGGCCAGCGTTGTCGCGTGGTACGAGCGGATGAATCGACCACACTCGCCCAATGGCTTATCGCGCAGGGTGCAGCTTGGACTCAGAGACACCGCGGGCTGCACTAGCGAACTCGCGGCAACAGCGTCGCTCGATTACAACAAGAGGTACGACACTCACGCATCAACCTCCGGCCGGCATCACTTCCGCGACTTCCATGGATTCGAACGACGATGAATTAGCGCGAATCTTGTCCCTGTTGACCGATCGTGTGCAGCGCGGCGAACAGGTCGAACTGGAAGCCGAATGCCGCAACTATCCGCAGTTCGCAGCCGACCTACGTGAATTATGGGGAGCGGTCCTGGTGGCACAAGCCATTGGGAGCAGTCGTTCGCAGGAAACGATCGAGCCGACGATGCCTCTAGGAGCCGATTCCCCTAGTGGAAGTTTCAATCTGCCGTCCCGTTTCGGCGACTACGAACTGTTACAGGAGATCGGCCGCGGCGGTATGGGGGTGGTCTTTCGCGCACGGCAGATCAGCTTGAATCGGGAAGTCGCGGTGAAAATGATCCTGCGCGGACAGATGGCGACTGCCGCCGATCGAGATCGCTTTCGTGCCGAAGCCGAAGCGTCGGCACGTCTGGAACATCCGGGGATCGTGCCCGTTTACGAAGTGGGGGAATACGAAGGCCGCCCGTACTTCACGATGAAATACATTCGCGGCGCGACGCTGGCGCAGCGACTCGCCGAGGGTCCGTTACCTCAACGTGAAGCGGCGGCAGTCCTGGCCGCCGTCGCGCGGGCCGTCGATTTTGCCCACAAGCGTGGTGTGCTGCATCGCGATTTGAAGCCTTCCAATATCTTGCTCGACGAGCAGGGAGAACCGCATGTTAGCGATTTTGGCTTGGCCAAGCAGATCACCGAAGGGGAGAGTTTAACGCGAACGGGTGCTGTCCTCGGCACCCCCGCGTACATGGCCCCCGAACAAGCGGCCGGCGCGCGAGGCCAGGTGGGGCCTGCCAGTGATGTCTACAGTCTGGGTGTGATTCTTTATAGCATGCTTACCGGTCGGCCGCCGTTTCAAGCTGCGAATCCAGTGGATGTCTTGTTGATGGTGTTGGAGGCCGATCCGGTACCGCCCCGCATGCTCAATCCCAAAGCGGATCGCGATCTGGAAATGATTTCGCTCCGCTGCTTACAAAAGCCAATCGACCTCCGTTACCCGACGGCGTCAGCCTTGGCGAAGGACCTGGAAGCTTACTTAAAAGACGAATCCATCTCTGCCCGTAGTGGCCGATTTGGGCAAGTCGTCGCCTGGTGGCTCCGAGAAACGCATCACGCGATCGTGCTGGAAAACTGGGGGCTGTTGTGGATGTGGCACAGCGTGGTGCTACTCGGGGTCTGCGTGGCGACCAACGCGCTGCAATGGTGGGGAGTCGAAAACCGCTGGACCTACTTTGTGATGTGGACTGCCGGATTAGGTGCTTGGGCCGCTGTGTTCTGGGCGCTGCGGCGACGAATGGGGCCAGTAACTTTTGTGGAACGACAAATCGCACACGTCTGGGCGGCTAGTATGATCAGCATCGGTCTATTATTTCCGCTCGAGGTGATGCTCGGGCTGAAAGTGCTCGAACTTTCGCCCGTATTGGGATTGATCAGCGGCATGGTCTTCCTGGTAAAGGCCGGTATTCTTTCGGGCGAATTCTATATCGGGGCGGTCGTGATGTTTTCGGCCGCGTTTTTGATGGCCCGCTTCCCCACGGTGGGTCACACGATCTTTGGCGTGCTGGCGGCGGGTTGTTTCTTCTTCCCCGGCTTCAAGTATTACCAAAAGCGACTGCGCGCGATTGTCGAAGCGATTCGTAAGCAAACGGGTGTGTGAGTGATGCGTTTTGCAAAGCTCGCTGGTGAGCAAGAAAAAAAGAGGCCGCGAGTTAACCTCGCGGCCTCCGAGCGCTGATTGTTCAGCACTTAATGCAAGTTCTACTTACTTCACCCAGCAGCATCCGTCGGTGCAACCTGGGCAGGCGTCGCAGGTGCAGACGCCTGTTTCGTAGCAACCGCAATCGCAGGCACAAACGCAAGTTTTGCAACTCGCGCCGCACGTTGGAGAGGTGGCACTACCGGATGAAAAAACCATCGCCAGCGGCGAGGCCGCGAACATACCGAGAATCGCTAATTTCCACATGGAAAATCTCCTGACAAATGTCTGAACTTAAACTGAATTGAAAAACTTCGTGGGGGAACCCAGCGTGTTTCAATTCCGCCAGACACAGTAGAGAATCTGCAACGAGACCCGCTGAGGGGGTTCGGCAGCAGGAAGGACCGCGACAACATCCGTCGGCCGCGGCAGATGATAGGCCGGTTCCAGCAACGCGGCTTGCGATGCCGATTGGTCTTGTTCACCGGTGATACCCAGAACAGCTACGGTCTTGATTGCTGCCAAGTCCACGCAACAATCGGAACTGCATGGCGATTGCGTATTCCTACCTGCGCCGTTGGCAGGGAGCGATGATTGATTCCCCTCGCAGCAACTCTTTTCTCTTGCCGAATGGGCAGCACAGCAGTTGGCATTGGATATTACTTGTTGTTGTTCCTTCGCACACTTCGGACAACCTTCTCCTGCCGCTTGCACGTGCACATCACCTGTGCAGCAGCAGGCGTACAACGCTCCTGGCAAAATGCAATTCCACGTGCACGCGACGACTAACGCCCCATGCAGGAAGAATTTCAAAAAGCTAAGAGTTGCGCTGAGCATGCGAGAATTGTAGGCTTCTACCCGCAGAAAGTGAATGCACAAAACAGGGCCGACTTGCGCCAAGCCCGCGAGTTAATGCTGATGATCGCCGTGATCGTGGTCGTCGTGCGTTAAGTCCCCCACAAACTCTTTGTCGTCAATCATCACATTGACGCGGCCTTTCACGTCGCCGTGCAGCAAGCCGCAAAGCTTCTCATCAACGGCCGAGAATTTGGACGCCCGACCTGCCTCTTCGCCTTCCGCTGGTGTGGCGGGGAGCGAAAACATTTCTGGTTTCCCATCAACCACCAAATTGAGCTTCAACTCCGTCGCGCTCGTGGCGACAGGATTCTTGGTCGACTCATCGAGCAGGTAAACAGTGACGTTGTGATCCGTTTCGGTATGCACCAGTTCAGCGTGGTACTTCCCCCCGCCAAGTTCAATTAAGTGCCCGTGGTGAGGCCCCTCGGCCGCATGATCATGTTCGTGCGATGATGCTTTCCCTTTCTCCACTGCAGGTTGCGAGGAAGAAATGCAACCCGCTAGAAATAACGCCAGCGCAGAACCCAATAGCACCGATCCAAAATTTCGATTCATCGTTCTCATTTCGCAGGGCAACGTCGGACCGCGCTTCAGTCCCCGACGCCGATATCGCAATCGTAGGCGTCCATGATCAGTTCGTTTTCGCGCGATTCGTGGTCCTTTAAGCGGACATCGAAACTGACGAACCGGGGCCCAAGCCAGGTTACGAGCGTGGCAATTTCCTGGTCATAAAACAGCCGTTCGGCTTGCTCTACCAGGTCGCACAGATCGACATAAATATCGCGGTGCTCGTCACGTAGCGCCACTGCTTTTTCGGCGAATTGCGGCGCAACCTCCAAGGGATCCTCGAAGTAACCATAGGCCTCTTCCAGGGCAAAGTGCAAGGCCAGTTGATCGCGGAGGTCCTGCAACTTTTGAATGGTATCGCTCAAGGTGTGACTAGACATCCATCGGCCACACTGCATTCGGACTTCCGCCAGCAGCTTCCATAATTCCAAGTTGACTTCTTTCAACTCCTGCAAGAATGCGGCGTTGACAGTGACGGTCGCCGTGGCGACCAAAGCTGAGCGTGGCATAGCACCACTCCTCCCTTCGAACAGAAAAGAAAAGACACAGCCGGCGGAATCGACGGCTAACCTGGCGGCTTGTTCCGCAAGCCGCACCTCTGTATCTGGTCCGAACTAGCTGGGAAAATCAGAGAAGTCGTTCTACGTGCATCCTACTGCGATTTTTGGGCAATCGTCAAACTTATTTTCCGGGAATTTTTCGAATCGGTTTGCCGTTAGGTTGGTCGCACCGTTTTTTCGACTTCCAGCGCAGCGGCCAGGACAGTCGCTCCTGTCTTTCCAATCAGTTGCAATCCCAATGGCAAACTGTCTGGCGAAAGTCCGCAAGGGAGCGTGACCGCTGGCAAGCCCAAAAAACTCCACGGCGAATTGAACCGCGGATCCCCCGTTGATTCCCTTGTTGGGGCTGAGGTCAACGTGGTCGGCAGCGCAATCAGTGTCGTGCCGGGCAGCCTGCTTTGCACCTCGCTCATGAGTTGCTGCTGGACCATTATCGCCGCCTGGTACTGGTCTGAGCTAATTTTCTCACCCTCCTGGATCAGCCCAGTCACTGAATTGCCAAAGAACTCAGGATTGTTCGCGAACCGCTCTCGATGAACCTGGGCTGCTTCGAACGCCATGATCGTGCGATGCCAGCCATGGATTTCGACTAACGGCAGTGAAAGCGAAAACGAAGCAGTGGCAAAATCCTGCTGAATGGCCGTCCAAGCTTGTTGGAACGAACGCTGTACCTCGCTGCTGACTTGACCTAAGAATGGATCGTCAAGCGTGGCAAACGTGAAAGGACCAACTGCACCTTCAACTTCCACTTCAGCTCCAGCAAAACCGTCTAGTGCCTTTGCCAGAACTTGCAAATCAGCGACCGTTGGTGCCATCGGCCCCACATGATCCAGCGTTGGCGCAACAAGCGCAACCCCTTGCAAAAATTCTGGACGATGCGCCGGCTTGAGCCCGCAGATGCCGCAGAAGGAAGCGGGGCGAAGGATGGAACCACCAGTCTGCGTTCCCAATGCCGCAGCACACATCCCGGCCGCAACCGCTGCGGCACTACCACTGGAAGAGCCACCAGGGGTGCGATCCAAGTTCCAGGGATTGCGTGTCGGCGGTGGATCGAAGCAAGCCCATTCTGTCGTTACAGTTTTACCGAGGATTATCGCGCCTGCCCGACGCAAGCGCTCGACGACCAGAGCATCGTGCGTTGCAGGCTGCGGGTCGGCCTCCCACCTCGCGCCGCAACGACTCGGCAAACCGGCGACATCAATGATGTCCTTAATGCCGATCGGCAAACCCCAGAGTGGTTGATCTTCACGGCAACCTTGTTGCTCAAGCGTGCGCGCTTGCTCGAAAGCGCCTGCACGATCAACGACAACCCAAGCCTGAAGTTCCGCTTCACGTTCTTCAATGACTGCCAGAAAGTGTTGCAGCAGCTGGGTCGGCGAGATTTCTCCGCGCCGCAGTTCCGCAGCCCAAGCGCACAGGGACTTCGGGCATGCAGTAGGCATTAGTCGTCACTTTTCAGGTCGCGTTTGGAAGTCAGTAACCGGAAGAAACAATAACCGGTACAACTGGCAACGACGGTCCAAGTGCAAATCATCATGACCCAAGTTTCGGTGTTCATGGCGCAGGTTCCTCTCCGGTATGCAATCCGTCACGGCGGCGGCGTTTCCAAGCGTAATGCACCAGACCGGCATAAAATGCGAAGGCACCGACCATTGCGAGCCGATCGACGATCCGCCAGGTGCGCACCTTTGCCAGGAAGGCGACTCGCTCCGGAGAATCCCCCGGCTGAGCTTGCACATCGTAGTTGAGCACCTTCCCAATCATTCCGTCCTTGTGCCAATCCCAGGCTGGCAAGGGCTCATTACTAAACAAGCCCGTGGCGTAGCGATCCCATCCGGCCGCCGGCTGAAACACGTTGGCCAGAAAAATCAGAATTAAGAATGTGGGTGTGACATATCCCATGATGTAGTAGTAAACGATAGGAATGCGTAACTCTGCTCCTTTCATCAACTCCGCCCAGCCGCGGGGCATGCCAAAAAACCAGGCAAACAAGACGGCTTCCGCCAGTGCGAACACCACCAGGCAGAATGTTCCGGCCCAGTAATCGAAATCGTTGAAGAACGTCTCTTGATGCAGAATGGCACAGGGGACGGCGAACGGAAGCAACATCGCCCCGAAGGCGATGGCACTCTGATTGCGTTCCAAGCGGAACTCGCTCTGCAAAAACGCCATGATCGGTTGCCCCATCGCCAGCGAACTGGTGATCGCCGCGAAAAACAATAGCCCAAACCACATGAAACCTGCGGCAGGCGCGAGCCAGCCCCAGTTCTGAAACAGCCCTGGAAAAACGTGAAAACCTAAGCCAAAACCGCCTTGCGATTTTACGGCCTCTAGTCCTAAGTAAGCGACTGCAATGGGAATCAAAATCGTCCCACCTAGAATCACTTCACAAAACTCGTTCGTCCACGCAGCCGTTGCTCCGGTCAGGGTGACGTCGTGCTTCTCTTTCAAGTAGGACGCATAGCAATTAATGGAACCCATGCCGATTGACAGGGTGAAAAAGACCTGCCCCGCGGCCGCCACCCAGACGTTTGGCTTCCAGATTGAATCGAACGTCGGTTGCCAAACATATTCCAAGCCCTTAAACGGACTTTCGATGGCGTTGACGTCATTCTCAGGCGAAATGAATAAGCCACGAATTGCCAGGATAACGCCAAACACAATCAACAGCGGCATGCCGATTTTGGAAACAAATTCGATCCCCTTGGCCAAGCCACGCGTTAGCACCCAGACGTTGATCACGATGCAAATCGCAAAGAGTGCTAATCCGAACGCACTCACCGCGAGCAACTGGTTGTCCTCTTCCCCCGTGACAAAGTCCATGAACTGGGAACCGGTCATTTGCAGTTGCGGCACCTTGCTCCCGGGATTGAACCCGCCAATGATCGAATAGCCGGCATACGCCATCGTCCAAGTTTCGATGTAGAGATAGTAGGCCGCGATGATCAAATTCGACCACAGCCCAAAGACGCCAAAGTATTTCCAGATCGGGCGGCGATCCATGGACTGCAAAATTCCAGGCCCGGAGTGATGCCCAAACTTTCCTCCAAACCGGCCCATCCCCCACTCCATCCACATTAGCGGCAAGCCCAGGATGAGGAAGGAAACCAGGTAGGGAATTAAGAATGCCCCACCTCCGTTCTGCGCCGCCTGGGCCGGAAAGCGAAGGAAATTTCCCAAGCCCACGGCGTTGCCGGCCATCGCCAAAACCAGACCGACTCGGCTGGCCCATTGTTCCTTCTTACCCGACATCGTGCGGCACTCCGGAATTGGTGCGGCGAGATTCGTTCTCGTGCCGCGGAAAACAGCGATTCAAGGACTCGGGGAGGTTCCCTGTTATTGGCGGAAAGGAAGCGGGTGTCAACGGTAAGTCCCGCGCAGCACGAAGTTGGGGCCACTTTTGCCTGCGGAGTCTGGTGAGGTTGGCAGTTTCCCCTTGCCGACCGCACCGGTCCCTTCCATGATAGAAATAGGGTCGCGAATCCGCACTTGAAAGCATTCCCTATGCCGCTCTACGTGTACGAAGTAATTTTGGAAGATGGCTCCGGAGGGGAGCAGTTTGAACTCTTTCAGAGCATGAAAGAGGATGCGCTGACCGTGCATCCCGACAGCGGCAAGCCTGTTCGCCGGGTGCCGCAGGCTCCCGCGATCGGCGGCATGTGGTCCGATTCGGCCATGTCAAAGTCTGCCTCAGACGACAAGAAACTCGATAAACTGGGCTTCACGAAGTACGTCAAAGCGGGGGACGGCTTTTACGAGAAGCGTGCCGGGAAAGGGCCCGACGTGATCTCGCGCGACGTGCCGTTTAAGGGGGAGTGAACTGCGACGACGGTTTACTCCACCGGCGTCGCTCCTGCTGGTGGCGTTCCCTTACCCTCTTTCACATACGCGGAACGCCCGTGGGCATAGTCTTCGGCTGCCGGTAGTTCATCGCCGGCTTCGCGAGCAGGCCCTTGCCCCGCGTGACTTTCGAACAGCTTTCGCAGGTAAGGGCGACACCAACCGCACCCAGTTCCCGCGCCAAAGCATTCGCTGAGTTGCGCTACGCGACGCGGCTTCTCGATGCGAATAAAGTTGACTACTTTTCGCTTGGTGACGTGAAAGCAGAGGCAAAGTTCGTCGTCGAGTTGCATACGACGATTATAAGCCTACGCTGAAGCTTGCGCAAGAATTTCAACGCGGATAAGCCAGCGATACTGAAGAATTTAAATTATTCTAACTTTATGTCGAATTTTTGCTCGCCGGGCATAACATTGTATCGAAGCGGCGTTTGCGTGGCCGCGTAGTATTTCAGCGGGACGCGATTAGCCATGGGCTGCTCTCGGGAGTTCTCGGCGGCAAAGTCTTCGACAATTATCACGTGGCTCCCTACCACCGCACCCGGCGTACTCTGATCGTCCTGATAAACGAGAGTATATGCTCCTCTTTCATCAGTCAAACCCATCGAACGCCGGACTTCAGGAATGGTGGCAGGCAGAAAATAAACCACCACTCCCGCCATCGGCAATCCCTGCTTGTCGGTAACGGTCCCCGTCACCTGCCCCATTTCGGGACCTTTTGAACATCCGATGAAACTGAGAGCCAAGATTGACAAGAGCAGAAACACAGACAATCGCTTTGGATCAAACATTAAAGTTGCTCGACAAGCTGGCGGTTTAGCACTGTCATTAAAAACGATCTATCGCGAACCCGGTCCTGCACTACGGAAGTGCGACCGTTTCCGCCCCAGCTCGCGTCGAGAGAGCCTGCAAGGCGAGATCGCTGGTGTTCTTGTTAAAGAAGTGGACGGAACCATCGGAAAGGGTGAAGTTCGCACCGTTGATGTGCCCACTTCCGAAGGCTGACATTCGCAGGTTCACGGCCGGATAGGAGGGGGCAGTCCCCTTTGGCACCATGTAGTTGATTGGAACGCGCGAGCAAGCCAGCACATGGGTCGTCCCATTTCCGCCCCCAGTCCAACCCCATGCACCCCACTTCCGAATCGGGTACCGACTATACTTGGTCGAACTCTCGAAAAGCGTTTTGTCGAAAATCGGATCGTAATGATAGCGCTCGCCAAACATGATCGTGTGTGAGGTTCCATCGATAATATCGGCCATCGTCACGGGCTTCGCGTCTTTCACTAAGAACGTCTGAAACGACTCGGGTTTGGAATCGGTCCCGGTCATAAAGAATACGCCATCCGCCCTGGTGCCTGCGTCGCGGAAATAGGTGCTGTACGTCCCAGCATTGCCCACGTAGCTGGTAATACCATGCCAACCCGTTGCGTAGCCGCTCACGTTGTAGTCTAAAAGTTCCGGACCTTTTGAAAGCTGATCCGAAGGGCATCGAAAACTCGGAATAATCATGGCTGACGGAGCTTTTTCCGATTGATTCCCAGAGCTGTCCTTAGTATTCGACACGGCGTCCGCTGTGGTGAGTTTGAAATTCCACTGCGAGTGGAGCGATGACTGCTCGATAAATGGCAACAAATAGGCGAACACCGTGTGACCGTACCACAGTGGGTGCGTTGTTCCCTTGTAAGTGCTCAGTCCGGGTGGAAACGCCCGAAAGGTGTCGTGATGATTGTGCGTCGCCAACCCAAGTTGCTTCATATTGTTGTTGCAACTGATGCGGCGGGCAGCTTCGCGCGCCGATTGCACCGCTGGGAGGAGCAAGGCCACCAAGATGCCAATGATCGCAATCACTACTAACAGTTCAACCAATGTGAAACCGTGCCGATTTCGTCTCTCAAACCGTTCCATGACCGTGCCTCCGATAACTTAACCAATCCAGTGACAGCTGCCTTTGGCTCAATCAATAGCTGTCGATTTCCCTTAAAGGTAAACGTGCCTGCGTTAAGCTGAAAGTACTTTCTGGTGAATTTTTCGCTGTGGAGCGCAGCGCCCCGAAGATTGGGTTGCGAGGGCCCATCCTCTGCCTCTAATTTCACAGGTTGGGGCAAACCGCAACGGTCTTCACGATTTCTTCACATCGCGTTCGCGTGCAATGGAACAGATGGCGGGCACAACGGATAGATAAGCAACAACCAGTGGGACGAAGCATCCGACAGGATTGCCTACATCGTTGGACTAAGAAAGGAACACAGTGATGGGAGCAACAGCTTCACTTCCCAGTCGGATGTGGCAGTTGGCCCACCGCAACCTCTAACCCTGTTGCATGGGGAGAGTAAAGCGAAAGATCGAGCCGACACCAAGCTCACTTTCTACGGTAACCACCCCGTCGTGGGCTTCGACAAACGACTTCACGATAGCCAGCCCTAGCCCCAGGCCGCCTTGCTTCTCTGGGTCCGTCTCGTGCTTGTCGAACACAGTGCGGCAACGGTCCTTTGGGATCCCTTTGCCAGTGTCGCGAACGAAGCACTCGGCCGCTCCGTCTTCGCTCGTCATATTCGCCCCGATCACGATCTCCCCGTGGGGTGTGTAGTCGATCGCGTTGGCAATCAGGTTCTGAAATACCCGTCGCAACAAACTGGCATCGGCGTAGACCACAAAATCGATGGGAATCGCGTTGATCAGTTGCGTCGAATCGGTCCCCGCGACCGGATGAAGATCGTGAATCAGAGCTTCCACCAATGGCCACAGGTCGATGCGACGTCGTTCCAAATTGACGCCGACCTCGGTTTCCAGGTTCGTGTTCTCCTCGATCACTTTGCTGACCAGGGTTTCCAGGTGTTGTACGTTTCGATTCAGCGCCTGCAACATCTGCGTCGCCTGTGGCGTGTCGGTCCGATTTTGAACAAGGAGCATTTCCAGGACCCGCGCGGCCAGGGAAATGGCATTGAGAGGGGTTCGCAGGTCGTGGGCTACGAACGCCAGGTACTCTTCCCGCCGCTGCCGCACTTCAAGTGCCTTCTGGGTGCTGAACGATTCCACGGCCGAACCAATTGCTCCATCCAACACACGATTGAGCACATGAAACGGTTCCCCCTGCATGCTCAAGCCGTTCTGCTCGGCCAGGTTGTGGATACAGCCGCGGAGGATGTTGTACTCGGCAACCACCTCTTCAATGTCGAACGCGTCTTTGACCCGCTGCAACCCATGGGCGGGGGGACTGCCGTCGAGAAGCGATTCGGCGATCGATTCGCTCGAGCCGGCTCGCAGGGCGGTGGCAAGCTCTTTCAGAAGCAGCGGTATGTGATCGTTGAGGGTCGGAACGTCGAGATTCTTTGCCGCGGGGAGGGCACGGACTTCCTCCCGCCACACAGCAAGTAAGGCTTCTCGTTCGCGCTCGATAAGTTGGGCAAGTTTGCCGAGGATGGGAATAACTACCTGCCTTTGGCTGACGCAATCCGTTCAGTCCGCCTCTTCCGCTGAACGAAAAAGGCTCAGTTGCTCGGTTAATGGCGACAGCGTCACTCACAAGACTACGTGAGCGAAGCAAACAACGCAAACGGGTGGCAGACTACTGGGCCAACTGTGGCGAAAAATAAGGTTTACCCATGTTCTTTGCCGAGCAGGGCGAACCGCGTACCGTAAACAACGCCGCAGCGAACTCCCTTTCTCAAAAATTCGGTAGTGATAGTGGCGGGGTTCTCGACGGCTGCTAGCCCCGCTTGGAACGGTGTGTTCCCGTCCCAAATAGTCGCATCTCGCCCGGTTAATTTAAGCCCGCAATGAATCCACTCATCAAACCCAGTTCCGCTACTTCCCCTTCAAACTGATGTTCCAGCCATCCACGATGAACTCCCCATGCACGCCGCACTCGAATTTGAGTGGCTGCTCCAATCCCACCACGCGGTCCGCCTTGGGGTTCTTCAACTGCTCGACATCGGACACGTTGGTGAGCCTGTTGTTCTCCACCACTGCCTTGTAGCTCTCTTTGCTACGGAGCAACGGTCGGGCGGTCCCTTCGCATTCGATCAAGTTGTCTTTGATGACGATGGTCTGGAAGTCGCACTTCGAGTTGAAACCAAATAGCCCATCCATCCGGGGCGTCTTGGTCGTGCGGCAGACGATGCGGTTGTTCCGCACCTCCAGGTGGTTGAATACTTCGTTGATCCAAATCACCCCGCGGCCGGGGTTGCTGACCAAATTGTTGTGGAACTTCGCGGGCCCTTTGGCATCGGCGTTGCCGAACCCGGAGATCAGGTTGCCGTGGTCCGCTTGCGCGTCGAAGTCAAAGAGGTTGTGGTCGATCTCCACCCCATTTCGCACGAACTCGATGCTGTAGCTGTCCTTAAAAACGTTGTGGTGGATGTGAAATGTCTGGCCGCTCTGGGGAACCGGGCCGCCGGCATGTTTTGGAATAGAAATAGTGCCATGACAAACGTTGTGGTCGATCTCGTTGTCCTCATCGTTCTCGAATGGGAACTCCATCGAGAAATTAGCTTCAATGGTGTTGTGGTGGAGGCGGCACCGTTTTGCTTGTCGCACCTTGACTCCGTAGAACTCCCGTTCGCGGGCGGCGTTGGTGCGCGTGAAGCGGTTGTTGAAAATCTCGCAGTCGGCCATCCAGCAAGCAAAAATCCCTCCCCCCGTGATGCCTCCCTTCACTCCCGGCTTCCCTTTCTCCCACCGCCCGCCAGCATCGATGAACTCGCAGTCGTGAATTTTCGCCTGCTTCATACCGAAGGTGCGGATGCCGCTCCAGCGGAAGTTTTGAATCCTCAAATCGTGCAAGTGCAGGTCGGTTTGAAACCAGCCAAAGATCGCACCGTGCAGGTTCGGGCCGTTCAGGGTCAGGTCAGAAATGGTGACACCGGCCGTATCTCGCTGCAGGCGAATCAGGTAAGCGCCGGTATCCAGCCCTTCGAGTTTCATCTCCGGGTCGGGGAGCGAACTGGTCGCCGGCTCCCAACTGGCGACGTGGGTCAGCGTGGTCTTATCGATGCCCGCCCCTTTCAGCGTCATTTTTGCTTTCAGTTCGAGCGTGGCAGCGAGTTCAAACCGGCCCGCACCCAATTCAATAATGTCCCCCTCTTTTCCCCCCTTCACCGCAGCGACAAGTTCTTCCGCCGTCTGAATCGGTTCCTTGGCCCTGGTCGGAAGGTCGGACGCCAACCAAAAAATGCCGATCGCCAAAACTGAAAATCGCATGTTTAAACCAAGCATGAGGAGTCCTGAATTGCCTGAGAAGAGTTCACGCTGCGAATCACAATCACGCCCATTTTGGCCCGTAGTTGATGCGGTCGCAAGTTCAGTGAAATAAAGCTGTCTCGCCTACTGTGGCTTGAGACAAACAACGACTACGATGCGAACGGCCAATTGCTGCTGGAAGACATAACCAAACACTCCTCTGCCCAAGGCTTCGAAGGTCCGCTGCATCGAACGCGGACCGTCGTCCAAGCTCGTGAACGCTAATCCCATCGGCAGAAGTAGTCACTTACTTTCACTTCCTTAAAGCTTGCTCCATGCCCATTACAACCGGATCTACCATTCCTTCGGCGAGCATTTCCGGCCGAGAGGAGGGGCGGTTCTTTATCGGGATGGCGCTGCTGACGATCGCGAGCGCAATTGCTGGCTTCGGTCCGGCATTGGTGGTCCCCGCTTCCCGCAAGGAACCACTGACATTCGCCCTGGCCGCGCACGGTGTTGTTTTCGGTGCGTGGCTGCTGTTGTTTCTCGCGCAGGCTTTACTTGCGACGACGGGACGGCTTGCCATCCATCGCCGACTTGGTTACTTCGGTGCAGGGCTCGCGATCCTCATGCTGGTATCGGGTTACACGACAACGATCGAAATGGTACGTCGAGGTTATGATCTAAGCGGCGACTTGATCGGCGACTTGGGCGATCCGCTAATGGTGATGGTGTTTCAACTAGGCGATCTCTTGTGCTTCGGAATCTTGATTGCGTTGGGCATCCTGTTGCGGCGTCGCCCGGATTCGCACAAACGTCTGATGTTGCTGGCGACGGTGGGCGGACTGATGCCGGCAGCCCTCTCCCACATTATCGGCCATTCGCCGTTCCTGCGAGGTTTTCATCCGGCCATTATTCTCATTCCTTACACCGCGTTTCTTTTTGCGGGCGCTGTTCACGATCGAATTTATCGTGGCCGAATACATCCAATTTCTTTGTGGGGAGCCCTGGCGGTTTGGTTGTGGAGCAACGTCAGGGCGGCTGTCATTGGTCCGAGCGATTGGTGGCGCGAGTTTGCAACCTGGTTGATTGGCTAACGAGGCAAGCAGCATGCGCGCCTCTTTTACCATGACTTGGGTCTCGCACCGGATGCGCGTGAACTTCCCCCTTAATCTTGCTCGACGATCTTCACCTCGGTAGCACCAGGGACGTAGCTTGGGTGGATCACGACCACGGCACCTTTGTAGGACTCTGAGCGATACCCAAAAAAGAAACCAACTTTGCCTTTCCCGTCCAACCAATCCGTCTCTTGAATGGGGCCATTCAAGTCTAAACCGTTGGCCGCCATTTGCTCTTCCAAATAGGTCTCCAATTCATTCAGGATCTGCAATCGGTCCTTGTCATACTCGGGTGTCGGCTTCTTCACTAACAGGGTCACCTTAACAATCTTTGTGGGCAGCGGCTCGTCCGCCGTCGGGGGACTGCTGGTCACGTCTGTGGCCACGACCTGAAAAGTGTGCGCCGGGAATTTACTCTCGAACCGGGCTTTCATCAGGCCCGACTTCGGCTCATCGCTCAATGCCAAGAAGAACCTCGACCGCTCTCGTTGGGTCGGCTGAGTTGGCGTGCCGGCTGGAGGAGAAGTGCCGCATCCAACCAGGGAACAACCTACGACAACACCGCACAAGGCTACCGGCAGGAAAAACAGTTCTCGCGTCATAGTGTCCTCATGTCGCCGCCAATTACCAAAGTTTTATCCAGAAAACAGGAAAGCAACTAGCCCGTCCCCGTTGCCAGTCGCAGCGCAACACGGCAGGCCATCTCGAATTGTTCGATGTCCATGCATTCGCGAACGGAATGTCCGTAAATCTGCCCCGCACCCAGCGTGGCGGTGGGAATCCCGTGAAAGTTCATCCAGTTGGCATCGAGGGCACTGTTAGTGGTAAGCAGTTCCGGCACCATTCCGAAGCCGCGAATGACGGCTTGCGCGGCTTGAATACAAGGCTCGTTCTCGCTGATCCGAAACGACTCATATTCCACCTCACTGAAAAACTCCACGCGGCCACGCTTTCCTTCGTCGCTCTTCAGCAGCGTTGCCGCCCGTTTGAAGGCACGCTGCAGATGGCCGATGATGGTCTGGCGAAAACGCGGATCGTAGCTGCGACATTCTCCTTTGATTTCCACTAGGTCGGTGACGGTGTTGGTGGAATCGCCCCCTTGAATCATTCCCAGGTTACACGTGCCATGTCGCTTGCCGCGCTGGATGTCTCCATGCCAGCCTTGGCTGAAAATTTCGTGAAGCGCCAGCCCGGCAATACCGATCGCGCTCACGCCGCGCTCCGGTGCACCCCCCGCGTGGCTGGCGATGCCATGAATTTTGATCACCAGATTATGTCCGCCGGTCGCGGCCAACGTAATGCGATGCGGCCCACGACCATCCCAATTCCAAGCCATCCGCGGCTTGCCCAATAAACGCTTATCGACAAACCGCGAACCAAATAATCCCAGTTCTTCCTGCACCGTAAACAGAAACGTCAGCGGCGGATGGGGCAACTGGCGCTCGGTGATCTCCAGCAGCGTGTTGAGGAGCACTGCCACTCCCGAGCGATTGTCGGCTCCCAGCCCGGCCACCGGATTGGCCGTTTCGATATATTTACCAATCCGTACCGGGTCGCTGCCGACGCAAATAGGGACGGTGTCGAGATGCGCCATGAGCAACCGCCGCGGCCCGCGGATCGTGCCGGGCAAACGCACGATCAGATTGCCCGTATCGCCCCCGGCCGGGGATTGCTGATGCGCGTTGTCGGTAAGAATGGATTCCGCAGGCAAACCAACCGTGTTAAGTTTCTCGCGAATCCGCTCGGCCACTGCCGCTTCGTGGCAACTTGGCCCAGCAATGCGCATCAACTCCATCACCAGTTCGAGCGCGCGGGTGAGGTTGGGCTCATAAGGTTCGGCGAGTTTTAACTGCTTCGACATTGGGCCTCGGGAACGACCTTCCGCATTTTGATTTGCCAAGAGTGCGATATTGTAAGGGAAGCGGTTCCGCAGCGCCTGCTGGGGGCGACGGCGAGCGTCAGTCCCCAGCCCGGCAACGTTGTTGGTGCTCATCCCCCTCAGGTCGCACTCGGCGACAACGGCCCCAAGGCCCGGTCATTCTGCAACACGGGTCGTGTCCGTTGTTGCCGAAGTTTTTGCCAAAAAGCCCAGGTTTTTTGCAGTTCTGGGGATTATTGCAACAAACTTCCCGTGTTTCGTCTTGGTTTTTGTTGCAAAAATCGGTTTTCCTCGGGAATGGCGCCTTGTTTTTGCAACAAAGCGTCGTTTTTGTACCGAATTGCGCAACATTTGTTGTCGAACAGTTACACTCCCGCAGATCGAGTTATCAAAGAGCCGTTGCCGAGTACACACTACGCCGCGCACTTCGGGAGCAGACACCAAGTCTGATCCTCTTGAATCATTGATGACTTGTCAAGAGTTTTGAATAATGCTCGGCGAGTCGCTGAATTTCCAGAAGACCAGCGGGCGAGTAGCGTCCGCAACTTGCGATTTGCGTTCGATGGCTTCTCGACGTGAAACTGAAGAAGGGTTCCCGGTGACCCAGGTTGTTGACTGCATCAACCAACCTGGGTCATCTTACGAGCGTCTGCTTATGCCGTTCGCGTAATTCTCACCAGCGGACCATATTTGATACGAAACTTCATCGTCCCCACGTTGAAAACGGAATTGTCGGCCAAGCCGAGTAGGTCATGCACGAAGCTGAAGCGGGTGTGCAATTCGTTGGACCTAAGCCGTGCATGACATGAATCCGCGTTCCATTCTTGCTGGGCGTCCGCATTCCTCCAAAACGAATTCCTCCTCGTCACGATTAAAGGGGGTGCGGTCCACATAAACAGGGACGCACGGGGTGCGGACCCTACTTGCCTAAGCTTGCAGGCGCGCCTTTGCCTCAGACAGCACCTTATCCGCGATGCGCCGCTGAGTCTGACTAAACTCCGGATGCCACTGATCGTGAATCTCTTTCATCAAGTCAACGGCCTCAACCGTTCCGATGGCCGCAAGTGCTTCGAGCGACGAAGAAATGGGGTGCCAGTTGTCGAGGCGCCTGAACTGGCGGATGAGTGGCACGATTGCTGGATGGTGCTTGTCGATAGCGATTAAGGCGGCCAAACATTCGCAATAGCTCTGCGGCATTCCCATCGCATCAACATGGGCGGCCGCGGTTAGTAAGTCGGGAATCGCCTCGCGTGCTTTCCCCTTCAGTTTTCGGATGGCGATGGCCGCACACTTCACCAGATAGTGATCATCCTGTAGCACGGCCTCGCGCAGGATGGGCAGCGCTTCGACGGGGGGCTGGCGTTTGCAGAAGCGATCAAAGTAGATGCCTCGGTAGCGTTTATCTTTACCCCGCAGGCACGCGATCAAGTCTCGCAATTCGACTTGTTTGGGAACGTTCTTCTGGCAACTTCGGCAAAGTCCCCCCGTGTCGGCAACCACCGCCGGCGGAACCTCAGCAGCACAGCGGTAGCAAGTGGGTTGATCGGAACTCACGGCGGAAACGATGGGGCGAAGGTTATCGACATTAACCTGACGAAGTCCAGCGGCGCAGGGTGCGTCAAACGGTCAAAAAGTTTTGACAATACCTCCGATATTCTCCGCGCTGACGCACCATTTCGCAATGACGTCGAATAAGGTGCGTCAGCGCGGCGAAGATGTCGACAGGATGGAAAATCCATTGCCGCTTGACCTCAACATTCCCCACAAATCTTTGAAGAATTTACAATCTTTCCTTGCTGGCAACGGAGCGTTAACCGCGGTTGTTGGGCGGGTTAAGCGATGTTTGCACTGCTGGTCCGAGGTTTGCTTTGGAGGCAGTTACA
>JBGSNR010000093.1:0-19510 GCA_041739545.1 Pirellulaceae bacterium
ATCGCTGGGCCGCAACTCATCCCCAGCACATCTTGCAACCCCGCCAACAAGAATCTTTAGAGGCCCTGGAACGTCGCCGTCAACACCGCGCCCTGCGGCGACTCCAAGCCGCCGAATGATGGTGTTGCTTTAACGGATACATCATAGTAATGATCGGTACGATCCAGTCGTAGCTCACCCGATGTATGAGAACGAGGGGCAGCGCGAGCAGGAACAGAAAGATGAAGCGACGAATCTTGATCGAATAGACGATCGGCAAGGGAATCTTTAAGATTCGTTCGCACGCGCCGATATGGTCGATCAGGGAGGCCCGCTCGCGATCGATTCCAATGACATGCTTGGCGGTCCATTTCGTCGCGATCGCAGGCTTCGCGCAAAAACGCGGCGAGCTTCATGGCCACGAAACTGGGCATGTGCGCGGTTTGGATTTCTTCTGCCCCTTTTGCTCCTACCAGCTCCACAACCTCGGGACAGGGTGGTTCCCCGCGCAAGCTACACCGGGCGATATGAGGAAAAGTAGCGGCCCATCTAACGAATTTCTCCTGCCACTCCGGATCTTGCGGACCGTAGGTCAGACCCCGAATTACCAGATTGCGAGATTGATTCACAATCCCGCCCTAGAGCTTCCGGGGTTCCCACCAGCGTTCGTAACCGGCGTTGGTGCGCAGCACGAGCAACAGACCCAGCGTAGCCCCCGCGATTTCATAGGGGGCCACCTCCAAAAACGAAACGAGCCCGAAACGAATACTCTAGGAGCCACTCGAGAAGGCAGACGATACTGGCGATGATTCCAAAGCTGATTACATAATGAAGCGCAAACAGCGTAACCGAGCCCCGAATCGTGAAGGCGTCTCTCCAGAAGCGAGAGCGACTGGAAAAGATGGGGATCTGCTTCTCAACGAACCACATTACAACTCGCCTAAATGGCTGCCGTCGTTCGGTGCCGAACGACTGCCTCAGCCTGTGAGTACTCGTACTGGGCAATGGGAACGAACTGCCCCGAACTGTGATCGAAGCCGAAAACCTCGCCGGTTTCAATCTTGTAGACCCAGCCATGCAAATGCACATCACCCCGTGCGAGCCGCGCCGCAACCGCCGGCAGGGTTCGCAGGTTTTCCAATTGCACCAGGACATTTTCCTCGATGGTGGCGGTCAGAAGTTGGGCTCCTTCGAGGTGTTGATAGTTCTCTTGAACAATGCGCCGAGTCGACTCGGCGTGATTCAGCCAGGCAGCCACGGATGGCAGGGTGCTGACCAGTTCCGGTTCCAGCAATCCTTTCATGGCTCCACAATGCGAGTGACCACAAACGATGATGTCTTTCACTCCCAGCGCGGCCACGGCAAATTCAATCGTGGCTGCCTCGCCACCATTCGCAGCACCATGCGGCGGGACAATGTTCCCGGCATTTCGCAAGATGAACAGATCTCCCGGACGGGCCTGCGTCAACAAGTTGGGATCGATCCTGGAATCTGAACAGGTAATAAACAGCGTTTCTGGGGTCTGTCCCTTAGCGAGCTTCTGATATAGCCCCTCCATCGGAAGGAAATCTTTTTCTTGAAACGTATGTATGCCTTGGATCAATTTCTGCATGCTCAAATCTCCTCATGACAGCGGAATGGGCGCAAAAAAGGCCGGAGAGAAACACTCAGAAGGATTCCTCTCTCCGGCCATTCATTTCCCAGAGCGACGACCTCTGGAAACGGATCAGCTTGTATTGAAGTCATCGAAACGGCGAACCGTAGTGCGTTTCTAACGGTACTGTAAGTTATCGTCGTCTTTGCGCCACGAGTCAAGCCAGAATGAAGCTTGAGGCGTGTAATGAGGGTGCGAAAGGCAGGTGAAATACCGGAAGAATTTCGACGTTTTAGGTGTCTTTCAGAGGGGTTCCGAAAACACGCATCAACGACAGATTGCGGATGTCGGCGGGTCGAACAAGATCGTCGAACTCGATGTACGCGAGCCGGATCGACTTAAAGAAAGTTCGCCCGCGGTTTACTTCGGTAGCGCGAATCAGATCGCTTCGATGGGGCGAGTACAGCGTGGAATGAAATGGCTGCGGCGTCGAGATGATGGATCGAGGCCGAAATAGCCCGCAATCCAGCTATATTCCTTATGTCACTAGATGAACCTGGCGACTTCGCCATCGACAACTTAATCGTCGTCTCAGTCAGCCGCCTGGAAGCGGTTCAGAAAAACTATTCTGCCGCCGCATCCTCACTAAACGCTGGACGTTGGCTGCGTTGAGTAACGCGGTCGCGAACCCCAACGAATTCCAGGATCGCCCGGGCACCGGCATCGCCGACGCGCGGACGAGACAACTTTAAAATGCGGGTATAGCCACCCGGCCGATCAACAAACCGGGGGGCAACATCGGCAAAGACGATGCGAACCGCCTGCTTGCTGCCGAGCATTCGCAGCACCTTGCGGCGAGCAGCGATCACGGGCCCCATGGCGGCGACCCACTTCTTCCAGCCTTCTCCCTTACGCCACTTGGTCCATGCTTCCGAATAGCGGGCAGCATCGGTGGCATGTTCCTTCGCCTGTTCGGCCGCCGGCATGACACGCTTGGCAAGGGTAATGCAGCGTTCCACGATCGGGCGAATTTCCTTCGCCTTGGGAAGCGTGGTGACAATGCGTCCCTTGACCTTCGGTGCGTTGTCTTCCCCTTCGGCGTCGCGCTCGGTCAGGAAGATCGCAGCAGCCAGGTTCTTAAACATGGCCTTGCGGTGCGAAGGAGAGCGTCCGAGGGTCCGGCCTTTACGTCGATGTCGCATGACAGTGATCCAACTTCAATGGTTAATCGGCCCAATCAATTCGGCCGTGTATCGTTTATCGTTCAGTAATGGCCGGCAACTTGCCAGCTCATTCGATCACAAGTGAACCCTTCGCTTGTGCTTTGGATTCGTCTTCTACTTCGCAGGGGACGGCACTCGCATGCCGAGGTACAACCCCAGGTCATTCAACTTTTCTTTGACTTCGGTCAGCGTCGTCTCACCAAAGTTGCGAACTTCGAGCAATTGATCTTCGGTCCGCGTCACCAGGTCACGTACGGTGAGGATGTTTTCCGATTCCAAGCAATTCATGGCTCGCACTGAGAGCTTCAATTCGGCCAGGCTCATGCTCAGCTTGGCTTCCATCGCACCATCGGTCGCTTGCAAACCACCACGGCTGGGCGAGAAGACCTTCGGGCCGAGTTCCGAGTACTGCACGAACGGGTTGAGATGCTTGCGGAGAATTTTCGCGGCTTCCACGAGGGCCATTTCTGGATGAATGGAGCCGTTGGTCCAAATTTCCAGGGTGAGCTTGTCGTAGTTGGTCTTTTGACCAACGCGAGTTTCTTCCACGGTGTAACGAACGCGAGTCACCGGGCTAAAGACGGCGTCGATCGGAATGATGCCGATCTCGTGATCGCCGATGCTGTGTTCCGTGGATGGAACGTAGCCGCGACCGTTTTCAACAACCATTTCCATCATGAACGGGACATTGTCCGTCAGGGTTGCAATGACATGCCCCTTGTTGATGATTTCGACATCGGAGTCGACACTCACGTCACCGCCGGTGATCAGACCGGAAGAGTTTCGCTCAACGGTGATCACGCGCGTCGAATCACTATGATTCTTCACGACAATCGACTTAACGTTCAACACGATATCGGTGACGTCTTCGAGAACACCCGGAATCGTGGTGAATTCATGCTGAGCATGACGGACCTTGATCTGGGTGATCGCGCTTCCTTCCAGGCTGGACAGCAGAACGCGCCGCAGACTGTTGCCGATCGTCGTACCAAAACCACGCTCAAACGGCTCGGCAATAAACTTGCCGTACGTCGAGGTGAGCGATTCAGCTTCGCAGGTAACATTACTGGGAAGTTCAAAGCCGCGCCAACGAACGTGCATAAACGGAACTCCTTACGGCACTATGTAATTGTGCAATGCAAACGGGGCTCGGCAGCAAAAAAGGGCCGAGCAGAATGTGCGACTAAACGCGGCGACGCTTCGGTGGGCGGCAACCGTTGTGTGGAATCGGGGTGCAATCTTCGATCACTTTCACGGTCATGCCTGCACCTTGCAGAGCAGTGATCGCGCTTTCGCGGCCGGAACCCGGACCCTTCACGCGAACCTCGAGCTCCTTCACGCCGAACTTGGAAGCCTTCTCGGCCGCCTGCTGCGAAGCGCACTGACCGGCGAACGGCGTGCTCTTGCGACTCCCCTTGAAGCCACAGGTGCCGGCACTGGCCCAACACAGGGTATCCCCCTTCGAGTCGGTGATCGACACGATGGTGTTGTTGAAGGTCGCCTTAATGAAGGCGATCCCCGAAGTGACGTTGCGACGAACTTTCTTTTTGACTTTCGACACGGCCCACAAACTCCTGATAAGTAAAATCTCGTTTGCGATGCGGAAGCCACACGAGGAAGCCACACCGCGAACTTGCACTGCAATCTCAAAACTAGCGCAAGTCCTTCACGCCCTTCTTGCCGGCAACGGTCTTCTTAGGACCCTTCCGCGTGCGGGCGTTTGTCCGCGTGCGTTGGCCACGAACTGGCAAGCCCAGACGATGACGCACACCGCGGTAGCACTTGATGTCCTTGAGCCGCTGCACGTTCTGGCCAACCAGACGACGGAGCGGACCTTCGCAGGTGTAATCGCGTTCGAGAAGCACGGCCAGGCGGCTGAGTTCTTCGTCCGCCAATTCGCGGGCGTGACGCTGCGCGTCAACCCCGGCCTTATGGCACAACTCGCGGGCCACGTGCTGCCCAACTCCATACAAGTACTGGAGCGAGATGTACGTTGGCTTGTCGTTTGGAATGTCCACACCCAACAGACGCGGCATTGGAAGATCCTGTTCTAAAACCCGAAAAATATAAGAAAACTTGTGAAGCGAACTGCCAAAATCTAGCCTTGCCGCTGCTTATGGCGAGGGTTGGTACACACAACGTACACCTTCCCCTTGCGGCGGACTACTTTGCAATGCTCACAGATCTTGCGAACGCTGGCTCGCACTTTCATAGGTCACCCTGAATTCAGCGAAAGCGAGTTAGTATAACAAACAAAATCAAACACTCACAAGGGGCGGAATCGATACTTTGCCAGCAGAAGAGAATATTTTTGCCGCTGGCTAAGCAAGGCCGACCGTCGACGTGGTAAACCTAGCCGACTTTACCGGCTCCCGCACGCTCATCAACGCAGCGGCGGATCTCCTCAAAAACCTCGTCCGGCGACTGCATCGCATCGACCACCTGCAAATTCCCTCGCTCCCGGTAGTAATTAACCAGGGGTTCGGTCTGCCGCTTGTAAACGTCCATGCGCTGCGTAATCGTGGCCGGATTGTCGTCCGCCCGCCGCTCTTGAACGGCCCGTTTCAGCATGCGATTAATCAACTCGGGCTCGTTGCCGCGCAGTTCGATGGCAACATCGAGTTTCTGGCCGCGACTGGCGAGCAATTCATCGAGCGACTCGGCTTGACCGATCGTGCGTGGAAAGCCATCAAACAGGCATCCATGCGACGAATCGGGTTTGTCGAGGCGATCAGCAACAATTTTCATCACAATCGGATCGGGGACGAGCTGCCCGTAATTCATAAATTGAGCAGCGAGACGCCCCACATTCGTCCCTTCCTGAATGGCTCCCCGCAGCATCTCTCCCGTGGAGAGATGGGGGAAATTCAAGTAGCCGCATAGTCGAGCGGTTTGCGTCCCTTTTCCTGCACCGGGAGGGCCTAGAAAAACGATCCACATAGCTGCCTCAGCGGTGCATGGGTTTATTTCAACCCATCTCAAATGCGTGCCGCGAAGACGACGAATGTCCACGACGGCTTGAATCCGGAACCTTTTGACTACCTTATACCAAAATCAGGTAGCCTCTCAAGCATATTGTTAAGATTCCAAGAGTCCCCGGTAATCTCGCATCACCAGGTGGCTGTCGATCTTTTGGATCAGGTCGAACGTGACGCTCACCGCGATGAGCAAGCCAGTCCCTCCGTAAAAACTGGCCATCCCCGGATCAACCCCCAGCCAACCACTCACAATCGTGGGAACGATGGCAACCACAGCCAAGAACGCTGCCCCCACGTAGGTAATTCGAACCATTACTTTTTCCAAGTACTCTTCTGTTCGCTTGCCTGGACGATAGCCTGGAATGAACGTCCCAAAATCCCGCAGGTTTTCGGACATTTCCTTGGGATTAAAACTAATCGCCGTCCAGAAGTAGCAGAAGAAGAAAATCAGCAAGACGTACAACAAATTGTGCACATAGGATGTGCTATTGGTGAAAATTCCCTGCAACGTATAGAGGAACGAATTCACCGCCTGATTCTCAGTAAATGAGGGGATGATCAGGCCAATCAGGAACGACGGCAGCAAGAGCAAGCTGCTGGCGAAGATAATCGGCATCACCCCCGATTGGTTCAATCGCAGGGGGAGGTACTGACGGGTGCCGCCAAAGACCTTGCGGCCCCGCACATGTTTGGCACTCTGCGTGGGAATGCGACGCTGTCCCAGGGTGATAAACACCACCCCCATCACGACGGCACAGAATAAGACGATCAAGATGAGGAACGTCTCGATCCCCTTCTTATTGCCGGGCCCAGTTAATTCCCAAGACATGTTCTGGAAAAACTGATTCGCGGCACCAGGCATTTGGGCCAAGATGCCGGCCATAATGAGCAAGCTAATGCCGTTGCCGATCCCGAATTCGTCAATCTGCTCTCCGAGCCACATCACAAAGATGGTGCCGCAGGTCATGGTTAAGACCGCCACCAGCTGCCAGCCCCAATATAAATGACCAGCATCGTTGAGGAAGTCGGGACTGACGAGTCCTTGGGCTCCCAACCGCGTGTTCAGGTACATCGTACTTTGAATAACACACAAAAAGACGGTCAAATATCTTGTGTATTCGTTGATCTTCTTCCGGCCACTTTCCCCTTCCTTCTTCAGTTCTTCGAGAGGGGGCCAAACGCTTCCCAGCAACTGCAGAATAATCGAGGCCGAAATGTAGGGCATGATCCCCAGGCCGAAGATCGTGATCTGGCTCAGGTCCGCCGCACTGAAGACGGAGACCTTTTGCAGCAGGGCAGTAAAGCCACTACCTTCCTTGATGTCTTGCGCCAGACGCACCTGGTCGATCATCGGCAGTGGGATTTGATACCCCACGCGATAAACGGCCAACATGATTAGCGTGAGAAAGATCTTTTGGCGCAGCTCAGGGATCGTAAACACGACCCGCAACTTTTCCCACATGAATTCGCTCCGTCCGCTGGGAGAATAAGCGTTGTCCGCGTCGCGGACCAAACGCTGCTACTTCTTCTTAGCCTTCTTCGCGGCCTTGATTTCGTTCTTATAGTCCTCGACATTGGCCTTCCCGGGCAGAACGGTGACTTTACCCCCCGCTTGCTCGATTTTTTCCTTGGCCGAGGCACTGAACTGATGGGCCGATACATCGAGCTTGGTGCTCAAATCGCCGTTGCCGAGGATCTTCAGCAGATCGAACTTCCGCTTCAACACTCCCTTGGCCTTGAGCACGTCCGGAGTGATCGCTTCGCTGCCGTCGAACAGGTCGGCCAGTTCGCTGACATTGATGGTGGCAACGGTCAGAGCGTAGGAATTGGTGAACCCACGTTTTGGCACGCGACGAACCAGGGGACTACCACCACCCTGGAAGATCGGCAATTGCTTGAAACCAGCGCGAGCTCGTTGCCCTTTGTGGCCGCGACCCGAGGTCTTGCCCCGCCCGCTACCAACGCCGCGACCGATGCGCCGGCTCTTTTTGCGCTTGTGAATACCTTCGTTTACGTCGTTCAGCAACATTAGAGCGTCACCCCTCGCAAGCGTTCAATGTCGGCAACCGTGCGCAGCTTCTTCAGCGCGTCGATGGCGGCCTTCACTACCGTAATTTGATTGCTAGTTCCCAGGCTCTTGGTAATGATGTTCGAAATCCCAGCGGCTTCGCACACGGCACGGACCGCAGCACCGGCGATCACGCCCGTACCTGGTCCAGCCGGGAAGAGCATCACCTGAGCCGAACCATACTTGGCGGAAACCTTGTGCGGGATCGTCCCATCGACGACCGGCACGTTCACCAGCGAGCGCGTGGCCTGCTTGGTTCCTTTTTCCACGGCCGGCGGCACTTCATTGGCCTTGCCGTAACCCCAGCCGACGCGCCCTTTGCCATCGCCGACGACGACCATCGCAGCAAAACTGAAGCGACGACCACCCTTCACCACGGTGGCACAACGCTTGATCTGAATGGTGCGATCGACAAACTCTTTCGAGCCGGATTCTTGTGCCACGTCAAAACCTTTCCACTTGATATTCGTTCGTGACGGACTGGAAAGCCCGTCTTACAGTTAAAAGCTCAAACCACCCTCGCGAGCGGCATCTGCCAGAGCAGCCACCCGTCCATGATACTTGTAATGCCCCCGGTCGAAACAGACCTTTTCGATCCCGGCAGCCTTGGCACGCTCGGCAATCAACTTGCCAATTTCCTTGGCCGCGTTCGCATTGCCACCGTAACCGGAGAACGCCTGTTCTTCAGTGCTGGCAGAAACCAACGTTACCCGAGTTTGGTCGTCGATGATCTGAGCCATCAAGTTGCGATGGGACCGATGGACCGAAAGCCGAGGACGTTCCGCGTTGCCGCGAATGGTCTTGCGAACACGATAGGTTCGACGCTGACGTTGCTTGTTGAGAATTCGTTGTTTACGCATCGCTGCACCTGACCTGATATTTTCAATGGAGCGCCAGACCAATTAAACGATCTGACACTACTTCGTGGCTGCTTTACCCGGCTTGAGCTTGACAACTTCACCCGCATAACGGACTCCCTTGCCTTTGTAAGGCTCGGGCTTTCGCAAGGCGCGAATTTCGGCGGCAAACTGACCAACGGTCTGTTTGTCGCAACCTTGAATCGTAATGTGCGTTTGATCCGGCATCGTGACCTTAAGGCCGGCGGGAATCTTGCGAACCAGTTCATTCGCCATTCCCAGGCGGAGAGAGATGGAATCCCCCTTGATCGTGCCGACGTAACCGACGCCGACGATCTCGAGCTTCTTCTCGTAACCGTCCTTCACGCCGACGACCATGTTCTGCAGCAGCGCCCGGGTCGTACCGTGCATTGCCTTCGGAGTCCGATCATCGGAACTGCGGGTGACGGCGACCTCGCCTCCGTCGACCTTCACGCCGATGACTTCAGGATGCTCCCACTGCAGCGTTCCCTTCGGACCTTCCATCTTGACGGTTCGCCCGTCGATGGAAATCTTAACGCCGTCCAGAATTTTGATTGGCTTATTGCCGACACGTGACATGACTCACCTTGATAGTAACCCGAAGGGCGAGGGAGGAAGTGCCTCAATCGACGTCGGTTCGAGTTGCCCCTAGCTTGCGCCAAGGATTCGTTGTTTTCCCCTCGCTTACGCTACGGGATCGTATGTTAGTAAACCTCGCACAACACTTCGCCGCCAATCGACCGTTGGCGAGCTTCCCGATCGCTAACCACGCCGCCGCTCGTGCTGAGGATGGTGATCCCCATGCCATTGAGCACCGGCTTCAGCTCGCGGGCTTGAGCATAGAGCCGGCGACCCGGCTTGCTCATCCTTTTGATTTGTTGAATGACCCGTTCGCCGTTGGGGCCGTACTTCAGCTCCAGCCGCAACTGCTTCACGGTCAGTCCGTCGACTTCGTTTTCCGCCCAGTCCCAGATATAGCCTTCGCGCTTCAGCACGTCGGCCAGGCCGCGCTTTACCTTAGAGCTCGGCATATCGACGTGGGGACGTTCCACACGAACTGCATTGCGGATGCGGGTCAACATGTCCGCGATTGGATCGGTCAGCATGATTTGGGTTACCCTCTGCCTACTCGCACTACCAGCTTGCCTTACGAACGCCCGGGATCAAACCTTGATCCGCCAATTTGCGGAAGCAAATTCGGCAGATGCCAAACTTTCGATACACTGCCCGCGGACGACCGCAGAGTTGACAACGCCGCACGATGCGGGATGAAAACTTCGGCGGCTCTTTGGCCTTGGCAATCTTGGATTTACTAGCCACGAGTGGTCGTCTCCAACAATGACTTACAAAATTTTACTGAGGACTACTTGCTCGACTTTTCTGGAGGTGCCTGGAAAGGCATCCCCAAGAGAGCGAGCATTTCTCGCGATTCATCGTCCGAGGCATTACGCACCACGAACGCAATGTTCATCCCTTGCACGCGGATGAACTTATCCGGATTGAGTTCCGGAAACACCAACTGCTCGGACAGACCCAAGCTGTAATTCCCCTGGCCATCGAACGCTTTGCGGTTGATGCCGCGAAAGTCGCGAACCCGAGGAAGAGCAATGGAGACCAGCCGATCCATGAACTCAAACATTCGCTTGCCACGCAAGGTGACCATACAGCCGATCGGCATGTTTTCGCGAAGCTTGAAATTCGAAACCGCTTTTCGAGACTTGGTGACCACCGGCTTCTGACCGGCGATCTGGGACATCGCGTCGACCGCGGTATCCAAATGTTTCTTATCAGTGACCGCTTCGCCAACACCCATGCTGACGACGATCTTCTCCAGCCGCGGCAGCGCGTGGCGGTTGGTCCGCCCCATCGATTTCTGCATTGCCGGCAGGACTTCTTTTTCGTATTTTTCCATCAAGCGCGGAGCCACGACAGGCAGTTCTGCCCCTTCGTCCGCCGCTTCTTTCTTGGAACCCTTTTTCGCCATGACTATCTTCCTCTGGCCTGCCTTTCGTCTCCGCAATGGCAAAGACGATGGCCGACCTGGTTACCTTTGTTCTTGACTTACTTCTTGGTGGTCTTCTTGGCTCGAGCAGGCTTGGCTGGAGAGATTTGCCCCAGGCCAGTGCCGCACTTCTTACAAAAGCGTTCTTTGCTGCCATCGTCCAGGAAACGGGCCCCGACGCGAACGCCGCGAGCACATTTATTGCAGACCAACTGCACATTCGCCATCTGCAACGGCAATTCACGCGACAACCGCCCCCCTTGAGGGTTCTTCTGACTGCGCTTGACGTGCTTGTAGGCCTTGTTCACACCTTCGACAATGAGGCGACCTTCATCCCGCCGCACCACGAGGACTTTGCCCCGCACGCCGCGATCTTCGCCTGTCGTAACTTCAACAATATCGTCGGTTTTGATAAACATTAAACCACCTCGCTCGCCAGGCTGACGATCTTCATGTAATTGTCACGCAACTCACGAGCGACCGCACCAAAGATGCGAGTGCCGCGCGGGTTGCCGTCGTTGTCGATCAGCACCACAGCGTTGCTATCGAACCGCACATAGCTGCCGTCGGTGCGACGGGCAGGTTGTTTCACCCGCACCACCACCGCCCGAACGACTGCCTTCTTTTTGACTTCGCTGCCGGCCGTGACTGCTTTGACGCTGCAGATAATCACATCGCCTAAGCCGGCAAAACGGCGACTGGAACCACCCAGCACCTTGATGCACATCACTTCTCGGGCGCCGGTGTTATCCGCGACCGCTAATCGTGTTTCTTGTTGAATCATTTCGTCACCTGCGACTACCCAGTTCGGGTCTTGCTATCAGCTGTACTGTGTGGTGTCGGAGTTGCTTCTGTCGGAACTACTTCTGTTCCGTGGCAGCCGCTTCGCCTTCCTTCTTGCCGAAGAGTTGTTCGTCCAAAGTTCCTTCCTTCGCGATGACGTTGGCGGCGGGACCCTTGGTCACCACTCGCAGCAACTTCCAACGCTTCAGGTGAGACAGCGGGGCCGACTCTTCAATCTCCACCGTGTCGCCATTATGGGATTCGTTCTTCTCGTCATGCACATGGCAGACGGTTTTTCGCTTCACGATCTTGCCGTAAATCGGGTGACGAACCAGGCGGGGAACTTCAACGCGCCGGGTTTTGGCCGCTTTGTCCCGCGTCACGACTCCGACTAACACTCGCTTGGGCATGGTCGCTACCTGTTAAACCTGAAAAACTTATCTTGCTCGACTCGTGTCGATGGTTGTGTACTAAACGATGCTTACGTTGCAGCTGCGGTCGCCAAGGCTTTGATCTCCCGCTGCCGTTGCAACGTCTGGATCTTCGCAATGAGCCGGCGTTGCTTCTTCAACTCGCTAGGCGCGTCCAGCCGTTCCGTTTGCGCTTGCATGCGGAGCTTGAACAGCGTCTTTTGAGTCTCAACGAGCGTGAACTGCAATTGTTCGTCGCTCATGTCTTGGAGTTCTTTGATCTTCATGGCAATCTCGTTCGTGCGATGGGCCTCCGAGCCCGTCGAATGGTGCGTTCAATTTTACTACTAGTTCGACAACTACTTGGCGATCAAATTCAAATCCGCGAACACTACAGGCCGCGTTCTGCGACAGCCTCGGAGGGCCATCGTACTTGCCAACTACATCGGGCGGCGACGAACCATCCGCACGCTGATGCCCAACTTGTGGGCCAGGCGAGCAAAGCACAGCTTGGCTTGCGCCTCGGCAATGCCGGACAACTCGAACAACACCGTTCCTTCTTTAACTACAGCAACCCAGTGATCCGGCTCCCCTTTGCCCTTACCCATACGAGTTTCGAGCGGACGAGCCGTGACTGACTTGTGCGGAAAGATACGTATATACAAGCGACCTTCGCCGCGGATGTATTGCTGAGCAGCAATACGGCCCGACTCGATCGTCGTTGCTTTGATCCAACCACCCTGGAGCGCCTGCAAGCCGAACTCGCCAAAGACAACTCGGTTACCCCGAGTCGCTTTAACTTTTATACGTCCTCTTTGGCTTTTTCGGTGCTTCACCCGCTTCGGCATTAACGCCATCTGATTCCCCTCCGAACATGCCTTGGTTGACCCACACCTGGACACCAATGTTGCCTTGCGGAGTCGATGCCTCCGAGAAGCCGTAATTGATGTTGGCTCGCAGCGTACTCAGCGGCAGCGACCCTGCCGTCCCCTTTTCGCAACGTGCCATTTCCGCACCACCGAGGCGGCCGGACATTTGAATTTTGATTCCCTTCGCCCCGGCATCCATCGTCTGCTCGATCGCCCGCTTCATCGTGCGGCGAAAGCTAGAACGTTTGGCAAGCTGGGCACAAATATCTTCAGCAATCAGCTGTCCCATGATTTCGGGACGACCGATTTCTTCGATCTTCAAGTTCACGCGGCGACCGGTCAAATTCTGCAATTCTTCCTGCAGAATTTCGACCTCCTGCCCCTTCTTCCCGATGATCAAGCCGGGACGAGCCACATGCAAAATCACCTTCACTTCATCGCGAGTCCGCTCGATCTCAATGCGGTCGATACCGGCATTGCGATACTGCGTCTTCGACGGATGATTCTTGATAAAGTTGCGTAGCTTCCAATCTTCCAGCAAGAGTTGTTTATATTCCTGCTTGGACGCGTACCACCGGCTCTTCCAGCCGAGCGTGATGCCGGTACGAAACCCAATCGGATTAACTTTTTGGCCCATAGTTCAATCTCACGTAGGACAACCTTCCCCGGTCGTCAGCACGAAAGTAACTGATTTCTCACGATCAACGGGCTGGGAAGCCCGCACTACCTACAATTCACTAACATCCTCAAGCACCACGCGAATATGGCTGGTGCGACGCTTTACGCCGAACGCCATCCCGCGAGCACGAGGACGAATTCGCTTGAACATCGGGCCGCCGTCAATGCGGGCGTCCACAACGATCAGGTTTTCAACCCGCACTGTCTTGCCTGGGTTCTGATCAGGATCCTGCGCGTTGGCTCGGGCACTAAACAGCACCTTCTCCAGCATTCGCGCACCCCGCTCAGGTTGATACTTCAGGATTTCAATCGCGTCATCCACAAACTTGCCGCGAATCATATCCGCCAGCGTGCGCACCTTACGGGCGCTAATGCGGGCGTGTCGATGTTCTGCTTTGTAGGGCATCTTAGGATCCTTGCTGCAATCTTTCTGGCAATTACTTCTTGCCGCCCTTGCCGCCGTGACCACGGAAAGTTCGCGTCGGAGCGAACTCGCCGAGCTTATGGCCGACCATGTCTTCAGTGACGAACACTTTGATATGTGCCTTGCCGTTGTGAACCATGAAAGTCATGCCGACGAATTCGGGCACGATCGTGCAGGCCCGAGCCCAAGTCTTGATCGGTTCCTTGGAACCGTTCTGGAGGGCCGATTGGACCTTCTCGTAGACATTGACATCTACATACGGCCCTTTCTTCAGCGATCTGCTCATAACTCGTTACCTTCTTACCACGAACGACTAAGTTTCTTGTTACCCGGGCTTGCGCCACGGGCGGATATCTGTTTAACGGAGTTTCAACTGACCATAGCGGCGACTCTTGCGTCGGCGAACAATGGCCGAGTTTGAAGGCTTGCCACGCTTACGGGTGAAACCACCCTTGGCCAACTTCCCTTCCGGACTGACCGGATGGACGCCACCCTTGGTCCGACCTTCACCACCACCGTGCGGGTGATCGACAGGATTCATCGCCGTGCCGCGGACATGAGGCCGACGCCCCTTCCAGCGATTGCGACCAGCCTTACCGATCTGCACGTTCATCGCTTCTGGATTGCCAACCATGCCGATCGTTGCCCGACATAAGCCAGGAATGCGACGGATTTCGCCACTCGGCAGCGAGACTTGAGCCCACTCGGCTTCACGAGCCATCAACACGCCGCTCGTGCCAGCCGCGCGACACATCACACCGCCACGACCTGGCAACAGTTCGATATTGTGGACCGTCGTCCCCGGAGGAATTCGATTCACAGGCAAGCAATTACCAACGGTCGGCGGAGCCTCAGGACCGTTTTCGACCCGATCGCCGGCCTTCAGTCCGTCGGGAGCGATGATGTAAGCCTTTTCGCCGTCGACATAAAACAATAGGGCGATGCGGGCATTGCGGGCGGGATCGTATTGAATCGAATCCACCTTCGCCGGCACACCATCTTTATCCCGCTTGAAGTCCACCAGGCGGTACATCTGCTTGTGACCACCACCCCGGTGACGAACCGTGATTCGACCCTGATTATTCCGGCCACCATATTTGCGGCGGCGAACAAGCAAGCTTTTCTCTGGCGTGGCGCCCTTCGTCAGCTCTGCGAAGTCGCTTACGCTGGCGGAGCGACGCCCGGCAGAGGTTGGTTTGTATTTTCGAATGCCCATGTCATTTACCTTGAAACTTCGTAGACCGCGTTACGACAACAGCGTCGCCAGCGATTAGAAGAAGTCGATGCGGTACTCCGAATGCAGGGTGACAATCGCCTTCTTCCACGGCTTGGTATGCGTGGCCCGAAAACGACTGCGGCGAGGCTTGCCTTGACGCGATTGAGTGCGAACCTTGGCAACCTTCACGTTGAACAGTTCTTCCACCGCGCTCTTCACATCTTCCTTGCTGGCCAAGGAATGCACTTCGAACGCATACTGATTCAGAGCTTCCGAAAAACGGACGTTCTTTTCAGTCACGAGCGGTCGCAGGATAACCTGATAGGCATTCAGCGTGATGCCGGTGTTTCTTGTGTTATTCACGGGACACCCTTATTTGGCTTCTGCCTTGGCGGCTTCGGATTGCTTCTTCATTTCGGCACACTTGGCCCGCAGTGAGTCCAACGCACCCTTGGTCATCAACATCCGCTTGGGAGTCAGAATGGCCAGAGCGTTGAGTTCTGCGAGGGGTGAAACCGAAACGTTATGAATGTTACGAGCACTCTTGTACAGATTGCGGTCCAAAGCTTCGGTCGTCACCAAGGTCGACGAACCCGACAACCCCAACGCCTTCAGCACCCCAGCCATGACACTCGTCTTTGGCTCGGAAAACTTCAGCTCATTGACGATCACTAACTGACCATCTTGAATCTTGGAAGCGATCGCCATCCGGGTCGCCAACTGAACTGCTTTCCGCGGCAACCGGAACGAGTAGTCCCGCGGCAAAATTTGCTTCATGTGACCACCACCGCGGCGAACGCCTGAGCGGCGCGAACCGGCACGAGCATTGCCCGTACCTTTCTGGCGATACATCTTCTTGGTCGTACCAGCCGTGGCCGTGCGATTCTTGGTCTTATGAGTACCTCGACGCGCACTGAGCTGATACATCACCACTACGTCGTGCAGCAGTTGCTTATTGATCGATGGCGCAATTTCGGTCGGATCGATGTCGTACTTGCCGACCTCTTTCCCCGAATTGTCGAATACTGCGAGACTGACCATTTCCTATTCTCCAATGCCTGCCATCGACACAACCGCCGGTGACAACTGGCCTGTATTAAAACTTGTTGGTGGCCCGAATAATGACGTAAGCACCAGGAGGACCAGGCACCGCACCTGCCACGAGCAACAAATTGTTTTTGGTATCAACCTTCACGAGCTTCAAATTTCGCGTCGTCACCTGATCGGTTCCGAAGTGGCCAGGCATCTTCTTGCCCTTCTTCATACGACCACCACCACGATTCGACGCCAACGCACCCGTACCACCCATTTCGCGGTGAGTCTTCTTCACACCGTGCGTGGCACGCTGACCGCCGAAGTTGTGTCGCTTCATAACACCGGCAAAGCCACGCCCTTTGGAGATACCTGTCACATCGACAGCCTTAATACCTTCCATAGCGGCCACGGTGATCTCCGCGCCAACGACTAAATCGCCAGCAGGGCCGCGGAGCTCGCGGACAAAACGTTGTGGTTCGCAGCCAGCCTTGGAAACCGCTTCAGAATTAGCGGGGCGGCGCTTGGAGCGTTTACTTTTAATGTCGGCAACATGACCACTTTCACTGCGATTTGCCAAGCGGCGAGGCTTATCGAGAAAGCCCAACTGAACAGCTTCGTACTTGTCTTTTTCAAGCGTACGAACCTGCAGCACCTTGCAAGGGCCAGCCTGCACGACAGTAACGGGAACGGCATTGCCCTTCTCGTCAAATACTTGCGTCATCCCGACCTTGCGGCCGAGTATTCCCTTGCCCATCGCTGTGTATCCTGTGATCTAGTTGCCCACCGGGATGACGCGGAGAAAATATCCCACGTATTACCCGACGAACTTCCGTTCGATAAATTTCACCACGAGAAAACGAAAACTACCGGGTCGAGGCTTTGATTTTGATGTCAACGCCGGCCGGCAGGCTCAATTTATTCAGTGCTTCGATCGTCTTGGCGGTTGCCTGGACGATGTCGATCAGCCGCTTGTGCGTGCGGATCTCGAACTGCTGACGCGCCTTCTTGTCGATATGCGGACCGGAAAGCACGGTGTAGCGTTCAACCCGGGTCGGCAACGGCACGGGGCCGTGAACTTCCGAGTGCGTACGCTTGGCGGTGTCCACGATTTCCGCGGCCGATTGGTCGAGGATAGCGTGGTCGTACGCTTCCATACGAATGCGAATTACTTCCTTCTGGGCCGCCACGTGCTTACTCCGAAAACGTCAGAATTCCCGTCGAAAACTTCCCTTTTTGGTTCGGAAGGGAAATAAACACCCACTCCGCTGATTAATTGGGAAGCAAGTGAGTCTATCGGGCCTGACAGATAGCGTCAATGGGCCGAAAGGGGCTTTTGGATGAAATATTTCTTGAAATCTAAACGGAGTTTCGGGACGGAATCGCCCCTTGTAAAACTGGGTAAAGTTTGCCCGCCCCTCACCGGTCCAGACAGGCGCTAGCGAGCCTCCCAGTCACGGCCGGAGTACCACGAACAGCACCCGGCCTCCAGAGAATTTTGAGATAAAGCGGCCAAAACCATCAGAACGCCGGTGCTAAGCTGCTTTCTTCTTCTTGTTCTTGTTTTTCTTCTTTTCACCGGCAGGCGCATCGGGCGCACTGGATTCCGCCTGCTCGTCGTTCCAAACCTTGTAAATCGCTCGCAGTTCCTGCACCTTGTCCGGTTGAGATTCGGCAAGGTCCATTGACTCCACGGCATCCTTGGCCAGGTCGTAAAGTTCTGGCGATCCGCTGCCTCCCTTTGAAACCACGAGTTTCAGATCTCCATGCCGCACCGCCCACTGCGGTCCGTACCTCCAAAAGAGTGATTCGTGGGGGCGAGCATCGTTCTTTCCCGTGACATGAGGGACTAAATCCACCCCATCGAGCTTCCAGGAGGGGTCGACTTTGCCTCCGGCCGCGATGAGTGCCGTGGGAAGAACGTCCAAATTGATCACGGGCGCATCGAAAGTTTTGCCGGCGGGCAGCTTGGCTTTCCATTGTGCCACAAACGGTACTCGTGGCCCCCCTTCGAAGGTTGTCATTTTGAAACCTCGCAGGCCCCCATTTTGAGAAGTCGTGCTCTGGGTGGGGCCGCCATTATCGCCGATGAAGAAATAGAGCGTATTCTCCTCCTGGCCCAGTTCACGCACCTTGGTAATTACGCGGCCGATTGCATCATCCATGGCGGACAGCATGGCAGCAAAGAGCTTACGCTTTTCATCTTTTATTTCTGGAAAGCGATTGAGGTATTTTTGCGGAGCTTCCAACGGAGCATGCTGGGCGTTGAAGGGCAAATAGAGGAATTTCGCGGCAGATTTGTTCGTTTCGAGCCAATCCACGGCCCGGTCCGCGTAAGCATCGGTCGTGTAGAACTCAGCGTCTTTCACTGCTTGAACGTCGTTCGAAACTCGCGAATCGACGAAGTTCGTAGGATGGAAAAAGGGGGTATTCGCGAGTGTGCCATAGAATTCGTCGAAGCCGCGTTTCGTCGGACGATATTCCGGCTTACCCCCTAGGTGCCACTTCCCCACGCAGGCGGTGCCATACCCGAGTTTTTTCAAATGGTCGGCCATCGTCTTTTCATCAAGGTGTAAACCGGTGACATTCGCAACGCTGTTAAACTCATGGCCAAAGCGGGTTGGATAGCGTCCGGTAAGCAGGCCCGCGCGAGACGGACTGCAGTAGGTTGCCGCCACATATCCCTGCGTGAACCGCACGCCATTCGCTGCCAGTGAATCGATATGAGGGGTAGGAATCTCTTTATTTCCTTGGCAGCCTGTCTCGCCCCAGCCGAGGTCATCGGCATAGAAAATTACGATATTGGGTTGGTCTGCGCCATCCGCCTGGCTGACAGCGCCGGGCAGGGCGAGGATCAGTAATCCCAGTCCAACAAGAAGTGCCGAACGATCAAATTGCATGGCAGTAGTCTCCCGCCGGAAGTTGGAACGAAGCAATCGCATTGTGATTCAAGATGCTGTCCCGAAGCAAATTATTGGGTCGACGGGAGCCGAGGAAGGCTTTTCCTGGCACGTCGCACCCGCGAGAGCTTCTTCCGCAACAACGACCCAAGGCTTGCCGAGCGCGTGTCGCAAGGTGGGTCAACCGGCCAAACGTGTTGCCAGTTGATACTGGCTAGCCGTCTATTTATTAAACAATAAATCTATATTACATTGCAACTCTTGACATCTAATCAATCAACTTCCACAAAGAAGAAAAGCCGTCTGCGGCGTGCTGCGCTCGCGCGGGCCGAATTGGTGATTTTGCCGAATTCTTCTTTGTGACAGGAGATTGAACCATGATTGCAGCTTTGGAATGCCCGGCTGTGACGGCCGCGGATCTGGAGATTTATCGGGCACTGCAGGTGAATTCCTTCAGTCCGCATGATTTGTCGCAG
>JBGSNR010000096.1:0-20206 GCA_041739545.1 Pirellulaceae bacterium
ATCGCTGGGCCGCAACTCATCCCCAGCACATCTTGCAACCCCGCCAACAAGAATCTTTAGAGGCCCTGGAACGTCGCCGTCAACACCGCGCCCTGCGGCGACTCCAAGCCGCCGAATGATGGTGTTGCTTTAACGGATACACGTTCACGATGATTTCCATGCGTATCGACGCGCAATGCATATCCGCTACGCGGCGAGGCAGATCAAAACACACACAACGGGCAACCTTCAACCTAACAGTTGCCGCGTCGTTAGGGCTTCGCAAACAACCGTTTCCAAAGCACGTGGAAACGAATCAACGCAATGCCATTCCCTCAAATCCACTGCGTCATACGCGCGACTAATGCCAAAATTCCCAATGCTCCTGCAGCGACCATCGAGATCATGCCCCACGGAAGGGTCGCAGAGGACGCAACTGGCGGTACCGATTTCGCAAAGAGTTGATCGATGGCCCGCTCGTAAGGCCCATCCTTGCTGAGCGCGAAGAGGTACAGATAGCTACTGTGGTACATCTGCCCGCGATAAGAAAGAAGCTTTCGCTCGGCATCGTAGTGGATCGGCTCTGGGAAGTCGGCAGAGAACTCGATCTCGGAAGGCAAGGCGGCGAGAGGCGTTGAAACTTCGCGTAAGCCTTCCGCCGCAGACCACGACTTCCCTTTAGGCTCGCCCACGATAGGGGGAGAGTTTGGTCGATCCGAAGCTGCTGCACGTGACGAAGTCATGGCCGATCCTCCCAGTGTGTTTGCTGCTGAACCGCCTTTCGAAGGTAAGAATGCCCGAAGAGGTGGGCGATAATTCGCAATGTAACTTCGATTTTTCACACAAACAACCCTCAATATTCACGGGGAGCGGTGTTGACGGATTGCGACCAGACCAACACCTTGAAAACAACCGCCCCGAGGCGATCGGAGGCTAAGAGCTACGGCACGTTTGTGGGCGATGATCGGCAAAGTGTCTGCCGCCCTATAGAGGTCAGTTTTTCCCGGAAATCTCTGATAGCCTTTGGAAATAGTGCGTCCCCCCTTTGCGATCTACGAAAAACATCATGATGAAGAAATCACTAATCCACGGTTCCGCAGTGCTGGCGGGCGCGATCGCAGGTCTGTTTGTCATGGTAAACGCCGGGGCAACCGTTGCCGCAGAACCGGCCGCCATTCGCGTGATGACCTACAACTTGTGGCACGGCGGCGACGCGGGAAAGCAGCCGCTCGAGCGAACGATCGCCGTCATTGAAAAGGCGGGAGCAGATATTGTTGGGCTGCAAGAGACACACGGTTTTGGACCTGCCGGTCAGCCACGACCCGATCGCGCTAAAGAAATCGCTGCCAGGCTCGGCTGGCACTACTTGGACCAAGGTGAACGGACTGGGATCGTCAGCCGATTTAAGATTGTGGAATCCACGCCGCGCAAGTGGGGAGCCAAGCTTGAGTTCGCGAGGGGCCAGCATGTTTACTTATTCAACGCGCATCTGATGTACACCCCTTATCAGCCATATCAACTCTTGAGCATTCCCTACAACAACGCACCGTTTTTGAAGACGGCTGAGGAAGCGGTGCAATCGGCAAAAAAAACTCGCGGTGGACAAGTCGAACGGATGCTCGCCGAAATTCAGGCTATCAGGAACGAAGGAACGCCGATTTTTGTGACCGGCGATTTCAACGAGCCTTCGCATTTGGATTGGACTGTCGCGGCTGCGGACAAAAAGCTCTGCCCGTTGCCGGTCGAATGGCCCACAACGAAAGCCGTCGTCGATGCCGGTTTTGAGGATGCCTATCGCAGCGTCTATCCCGATCCGGTCAAGCATCCGGGGCTGACTTGGACTCCCATCACTAAGCCCACCGATCCCAAGGATCGCCACGACCGGATCGACTTTGTTTTCGTGCGTGGGCTGGGCTGCCGGGTGAAGTCAGTCCAAGTCGTCGGCGAATCCGAGCAGAACGCGGACATCGTGCTGGAATCTTATCCGTCTGATCATCGAGCGGTGGTTGCGGAAGTTGAACTGCCGCCGCAATAGCCGGGAAAATAAAACCAGCGAGATTACGCCGGCTGGTATCCAAAGTAGTGCTTGTTTTTCACCACTTCGGCGACCGGGCCGGGAACCATGGTTTCCCAGGTGGTATCGCCATCCTTGATGCGATTGAGCACATCGCGAGAGAAGACTTTGAGGCATTCCGGATCGTAATTGTCGAGCGCATTGATCCCGCCACGATCCGCCAGATAGCCGTACAGCTTTTCCAGTTCCGGGGCGACATGCAGATTCTCGGAGGTCATCAGCTTTCCGGTTTTTTGATCCAGCAGAGGGTAGCAGTAGATCTTCAAATCGTTTTTGAACAGTCGGCCGAACGATTCCAGCACGCCCCCTTCAAGCTGCGTGTAGTATTTTTCGTCAAACAGGTCGAGCAAACTGGCGGCCCCCATGGTGATTGCCATGGCCTCCTTGGTGTAGCGGGCCAAATAAGCGGCCAGACGGTAGTATTCAAAGTAGTCCGAGATCAGCACGGTGTAACCACAAGCAGCCATCACATCGGCGCGTGCGAGGAAGTCGCGCAAATCAATCGCGCCCCCCGCCTTCAAATTACGCATGGTGATTTCCATGATCTGCGCAATCTCTTTCCCCTGCACGTTGGGCAGCGCTGAGAACTTTTCGTGCGCGCAGCGGAGCATGTCGACATTCACATTGCAGACCGGACGGAAACTGCCGCGCTCGACCAGAATCGGCTTGCGATAAAAGTATTCCGAGGGTTGCAAGACGGTGCCGTTCGCAGAAAACATGGCGGCCCCGCTAAGACCCAACTCGACCAATGTGAGGCTCATCAATCGATTATCAACATGACGAAAAGCGATTCCCGAAAACTCGATCATGTCAATTTCAATGCGCGAGATCGACAGACCATCGAGCAGCGAGCTAACCAGCAAGTGCGGTTCGTGATTCAGCGAGAGTGCCGCATGAATGAGATTCACGCCGACAATGCCAAGTGCTTCCTGCTGCAACGCGGCCTCTGTATCGAGCATGCGCACATGGATAATGATCTGGCTATCTTCGTCGCGCGGGTAGGCTTGGAATTTGATCCCCATCCAGCCGTGGCATTCGTTCGTTCCTTTGAAATTCCGAGCGGAAACAGTATCGGCAAAGGCGAAGAACGCGGTGGTATCGCCACGCACATCTTTGAGTCGGTCGATATTCAGTTTGTGTTCATAATCGAGCATCGCCTGGAGACGTTCGCGGCAAACGTAGCGCGAGGCACGCCCGTAGATGGCATCGCTGACCTTCATGTCGTAGGCAGAGATACTTTTGGCAATCGTCCCTGCCCCCCCCCGACGCGAAAGAACCACCGCACAACTTCCTGCCCCGCACCGATTTCGGCAAACGTGCCATACCGCCGGGGATCCAGATTGACGTTGAGGGCCTTCTGGTGGGTATCGATGATTTCGCCGGTCAGACCGGTTCGAGGCAATCGTTGCATCCCTGGCAAACTCCCGTGCAAGGCTTGGTGGCCGATGTGCTGCTGTAAGATGCCTCGGCAATTTTGCCGTCGGCCGGGAGAGGAATTACAGTTATCATGGCAGAATTGAACCGCATTTGCTAGAAGTCTCGCGCGATTACGCCAGTCGCGCCATGTTATGCTGGGCGCGATGCGAACACACCGCACCTGGCCTTCCACCCTCTCCTGGAGCTAAACATGATCCATTCCAGAACAATTGCCGGATGCCTCTTCGTCCTGGGAGTAATCGCCGGATCTCGTTTCGCCTGGGCTGATGAACCCTCGGCCGGGAAGCAAGTCGCACAAAGCGTGGAAGTCAAACAAGGGGACAAAACCGAGAAGCTGCAGTATCTGCTCTTCCTGCCCAAAGATTACGGAACCGATGCGACGAAAAAATGGCCGACCATTCTGTTTCTGCACGGAGCCGGCGAACGAGGAGACAACCTGGATGTGGTGAAGGTGCACGGTCCGCCGAAGATTGTAGAAAGCAAGCCGGACTTCGGCTTCATTGTCATCTCACCGCAATGCCCCAAGGGAAAATGGTGGAATCCAGAAGAGCTGAAGCAGTTGCTCGACCACGTTTCCAAATCGCAGGCCGTCGATGAAGAACGCCTTTACCTGACAGGGCTAAGCATGGGAGGCGCTGGCACTTGGAATTTGGCGGCGGCGGCACCCGAACGCTTCGCAGCGATCGCGCCGATCTGCGGTTTTGCCGACACGAAGATTGCCGAGAAGATTAAGCACCTGCCGACGTGGGTTTTTCACGGCGCAAAAGATACGGCCGTGAAGCTTGAAGCAGGGGAGAAGATGGTGGCGGCGGTGAAAGCTGCCGGCGGGGAACCAAAATTCACGGTTTACCCCGAAGCCGGTCACGACTCGTGGACGGAGAGTTACAACAATCCAGAGCTCTACAAGTGGCTGCTGGAACAAAAGCGCAAGTAATCGCGGCTTGCGCGTGTCGCACCGGGATTACTATTCGGCTGCGACCACAATTTCCTTCGGCGCGGAAACGACGATTTCGGGCGTTTCCTTGTAGAGGACGATCTTACCCGTCACGGTTAGTTCCTTGTCAGCATAAAGCTTCTCGATGGCCTCGACGCCTCCGTCCCAATTGGCGAAGTCTCGCTTGTTGATGGCAACCTTGAAACAGGTCTTGATGTCCTTGCCGAAGTTCAGCACTACCAGGTTGCCAGATGCAGGCTTGTAGACTTCGACTACTTTGCCAGTCACTTTGGCAGGTTTGTCGACAAGTTTCTTCAGCTCTTCGACTTCACTCGCTTTGAGCGCTGGTATTTCAACCCCCTCAGCAACGGCGGGTGCCTCTTGCAGCTTCACCGCGACTGTAATGGGCGTTCGGCCGATGGTGGCTGTTGAATTTGTCGACAGACCTTTCGGCAAGTGATCCAGCCCACAAAGAACCGTCAGGGCAGCGATCGTAAGTAGCGTTTGCATGGGTGATCTCGCAATATCTGAGTAGGAAAGAACGTTCGACTTCGTAAGCAAGAGCTCGTATTGTGCTCCGCCAGGCACCGCTAGAGCAACCGGGGTTAAGAACTTGTGCGAGCCCCACGGTAGTAAATTTCTTTCTTCTTCACTTGCGCCTGTTTGATGACGGCCTGAATCGTTTCTGCATGGGAGACGATGTAGAGGATGTCCCCCGCCACGATCGTTTCTTCCGAACCGGGATTGTAGCGCGTTGTTCCGTCGGCCGAACGAATCGCGGCAATGAGGGTGCACCCCGCATGACTCAATTCGAGGTCAGCAATGCGACACTTCGCGGCCACTGCGTTTCCTTCCACTTTGACTTCTCGCAGAGCCAGCCCCAAACTTGCCAGGCCAGTATTTAGCCGTTCTCGTTGTTGAATATCCGCGATCAAAGCATCGGCCGTGGGGCACGCAATCATGTTGGCAATTTTGGAAGCTCCAATCGCGGCAGGCAGTACCACATGCGTGGCCCCGCTGCGAAGAAGTTTGCGTTGCGTGGCAACCGATTCGCCGCGGGCGATGATCTCGATGTCTTCTCGCAGTTCGCGCACCGTAAGCGTGATGAACACGTTGGCCGCATCGTCTGGCAGCACTGCCGCTACGACTCGCGCTCGTTCGATCCCTGCCTGCACCAGCGTATCTTCATCCCCGGCATTGCCGAGCACGACCAGGAACCCCTTTTCTTCGGCCTTCATGATCCGCTCTTGGTTCGAATCCACACAAACAAACGCTTGCTCGAGTTGCTTAAGTTCGGCGGCCAGGATCTGCCCGACACGTCCGAAGCCGCAAATGATGACGTGGTTGTTGAGTTGCTTGATTCCGTGACTCATTCTTCTGGCTCCTAACGCTCGATGAATTTCTCCCTCGGCAATCATTTGGACAAAGCCTCCGACCACATAAATCCCGGCGGAACAACCGGCGATGACTAGGAAGCCGGTAAATATCTTCAAACCCGGACTGTTCACCGGACGGACTTCGCCATACCCCACACCGAAGATCGTAATCACGACCATGTAAACCGAATCGAGCAGGTCCCAGCCGTGGAACATGTAAACTCCCACGGCAAAAATCGATGTGATGGCCAGCAGGACGGCCCCCACTAACATTTTTCTTAGCGAGCTGTTTTCACCCATGGGGATGTTCTGGCACGACTAAGCGAGAAAAGTTAAGCCGCAACACGGATACCACCTCAACGCTTGGGGAATGTCTTTTCCAGAGGTGCCGTGCCAATTACGGGATGACGGGCAGAAGACTAGGAATAAACCTGCCCGCTAACAGGCGAAAGCTGAAACACAGCGGAACTGCGAGCAAAGCGCATGCCCACCCGATTCGCTTCGTTTGGCCAGCAGCACCAGCGAAAAATCGGGCAATTATCGGGTAGCAGTCCGGCAGAAGCGGGCCTTCGTTGCATAGCGGCCGCTTATTTTTGCGAGCATCGCCCATTTTTCGCGCAGGAACCTTTTCCAGACACGCACTTGATAACGTCAGGCAGGCAAAAGTTCGTCCAGGCCGGACGGAACTGGGGAAAAATGGCTGGCCACTGCGATTTATGCCTCGAAACCTTCCCGTTCGCACGGGGTTTCTAATTCCACGCAACTTGACTTCCAAATGCCGCTGCTCAGCGGCAAGTCCTTTTTTCCTGCGAGGTTTTGTTATGGTTCGAAGTTCAATCCTGGGGCTGTTGTGTTTGACAGCGATTTTATGGTCTGCCTCGCCAATCTTGGCGCAAGGTGGTCGCGGCGGCTTCGGCGGCCAAGGTGGCGGCCCCGGCGGGGAAATGGGGCAAATGATGATGCTCCTGCAGGACGCCAATGTCCGCAAGGAACTGGAAATCGTCGACGATCAGGTTGAAAAGATGCGCGAAATCGGCCGCAAGATGTTCGATGGCACCCGCGAAATGTTTACTGGGCTCCGTGACCTAAGCGAAGAACAGCGTGCCGAGAAGATGGAAGAAATCCGCGCCCAATTGCAGTCCCGCCAGGAAGAACTGCAAAAAGAAGTCAACGATGTCCTCCTGCCCCACCAGCGCGAACGGCTGCAGCAAGTTGTGCTGCAGAGCCAGCTTCGACGCCAGAGCACCGGTAACGCGCTCGCCAGCGGCAGATTGGCCGATGAACTGGGCATCACCGATGCTCAAAAGGAAGAACTAGCGAAAGTCCAGGAAGAAGCCCAAAAGGAGCTGGACGAGAAAGTCGCGAAACTCCGCGAGGAAATGAAGAACAAGGTCATGAAGGTGTTGACCCCTGAGCAAAAATCCAAGCTTGAGACGCTCCTGGGTGCTCCGATCGAATTCGCTCCGCAGCAGTTCGGCCGTGGTGGCCCTGGTGGTGCAGGCGGAAATCGCCCTGCTCGCCCAGATGGCAACTAGTTCTGCCGAGGAGTTTCGCTAGGCATTTTCGCCTAGTCGACTCTCTTCAACCCTCATATCAAAAATCTCACCAAACCATGCCTATCTCCGGATGGGCATGGTTTTGTGTTAAACGACGCAAGTTCTTACCCTGCATGCTATTGCGGCAATCCGTTTGGTTCCAAGAGAAACCATCGGGGGTTCTGCGGGGTAGTTATAATGCCATGGTTGCCACTCATCAAATTCCGTCCGACGCACTCCCCCCTATGGAAGCTGGCGAAATCCTGTACCGAAGCGGTCTGATCGATCAGACCAAGCTCGACCGTCTGCGCGCCGAAGTGAACGGTCACGGGGATGGCGTTCGCGTGCTCGAAACTGCCGCCAAACTCGGCTTTGTTTCGGAGGAACAGGCTCTGCGCGCAATCGCGGCAGAAATTGGAATCGAATACATCGATCTGACTGAAGTCGAAGTCGATCTTTCGCTCCTGAAAAACTTCCCCTCGCGGATCATCCATCGCGAGACCCTCTTCCCGGTGCAGCGAATCGGAGGACAACTGCAAGTTGCGACGAGCGACCCGTTCGACCTTTACCCGCTCGACGAAGTCAGTGCCGCCACGGGCTTTTCGGTCATCCCTGTCCTGGCTCAACGGGCGGAAATCGCGCGGCTCATCAAGAAGCACCTAGGGGTCGGCAGTGAAACAGTCGACGGCATGGTCGCCGCCGCCGAACCGGAAGAATCGCTGGAACTCCTGTCGGGAGTCGAGACGGAAGGTTCCGAACTCGAAGGAGAAGCGCAAGAGGCTTCTGTCGTTCGCTTGGTAAATGAAATCTTGCTGGAAGCGATCGAGTCTCGGGCCAGCGACGTGCACATTGAATCGCAGAACTCGGGCATCGTCGTTCGCTACCGGATCGACGGCTATCTTCAACCGCAGCCTGTCCCGCCGGAGATCAACCGCTTTCAGGCCGCCATTGTCAGCCGCATGAAGATTATGTCGCGGCTCAACATCGCGGAAAAACGCCTGCCGCAAGATGGCCGCATGAAGCTGAAAGTTTCCGGCCGCGAAATCGACGTGCGTGTGTCGGTCATCCCGATGATTCACGGCGAAGGGATCGTGCTGCGTATCCTCGATAAAGGGTCGATGAAGTTCGACCTGCAGCAGATCGGTATGGATCCGGTCACGTACAAGACCTGGCGGAAAATGCTCGACATGCCCCACGGCATCATGCTGGTGACGGGGCCGACCGGTAGTGGAAAAACCACCACGCTGTATAGCTCGCTGATTGAGATCAACGCACCCGATACCAAAATCATCACAACCGAAGATCCTGTCGAGTACCAACTCGAAGGGATCAATCAAATTCAAGTCCATCAAAAAATCGGGCTGACCTTTGCGGCCTCGCTCCGGAGTATTTTGCGTCACGATCCAGACGTCGTTTTGATCGGCGAAATTCGAGACTTGGAAACGGCCGAGAATGCGATTCAAGCTTCCCTCACCGGCCACTTGGTGTTCAGCACGCTCCACACGAATGATGCTTCGAGCGCCTACACACGATTGGTCGACATGGGCGTGGAACCGTTCCTGGTGGCGAGCACGGTCGAAGCGGTGATGGCTCAGCGGCTAGTACGACGGCTATGTCCTAGCTGCAAACGAGAAGTTCACCCTTCCCCTGAAGACTTTCCGACGGACTTTCCCGCGCAGCAACTCGTCGGCAACACCATTTATCAAGCAGTTGGTTGTCGCGCCTGCCGCAACATTGGCTTTCAAGGTCGGCTTGGCATTTACGAACTGATGCTCACCACTAACGAAATTCGTCAACTGGCCCACGACCGCGCGAGCAGTTGGAAGATCGCTCAGGCAGCGATCAAAGATGGCATGATCAGCCTGCGGCAAGATGGCTGGCGCAAAGTTCTCGCCGGTTCGACAAGCATCGAAGAAGTGGCCCGCACCGCTAAGGCCGATTACTCGTTGTTAGCTCATTGAGTTGGGAAATGTTTGGAGTGTTGGGTGTGGTGGGTGGAGTGAGAATGCAGCATTAATCAACGTCGTTTCGATATCAACATCAACTCAGTCGCGCCCTTCAAGTCACTCACCTTACACACCACTCTCCACACCCCACACTTCCCCCATGCCCGAATTTGCTTACATCGCGCGTGATATGAAGGGGCAGCAGGTGGCTGGCACCTTGGCTGCCTCTTCCAAGGGGGATGCCCTGTCTGCACTCGCGGCACGCTCGTTGTTCCCGGTGAAGGTGACGCAGGCGAAGACGCTCGCCGCCAGTTCGAATTTGAAAGTCAGCGGTCAGGTCATGGCCACCCTCTTTGGCCAAATGGCCGCGCTGCTCCGCAGTGGCGTACCGCTACTTAAAGGTGTGGCGATTCTGCGCGACCAGACCTCGAACAAGAATCTGAAGACCATTCTGGACGACGTTTATCGGCGTGTTGAAGACGGTACACCACTCGGCGAGGCGATTGCCCGCTATCCGCGGGCGTTCAACGAGATGGCCGTGAACATGGTTCGCGCCGGTGCTGAAGGGGGCTTCCTTGAAGATGCCTTGGAACGCGTTGCCTCGTTCACGGAAACGCAAGAGGATCTCAAAGGGCGAACCATCGGCGCGATGGCTTATCCGGCCATCCTGGGCATTATCGGTTCGAGCGTGGTGACGTTTCTGATCGTATTCTTCGTCCCCTACTTCGCCCAGATTTTCGAACGTTTGCGGGAACGAGGGGAGTTACCCTTCCTGACGGACGTACTCCTGTTCACCAGCGACTTTTTGCGTGCCTGGGGCTGGATTCCGTTGATCTTGGCGATCGGGGGCGGCTACTTTTTGAAGCGCTACCTGGCAACCCCCGCTGGGCGCGTCTGGGGAGACAAGATGAAGCTGAAAATCCCCGTCGCTGGCAATATCTTTCGCAATTTCGCCGTGGCTCGATTTTGTCGAGTGCTGGGTACGCTCTTGCACAACGGCGTGCCGATTCTCAAGGCCTTGGAAATCAGTCGGGAAGCGGCCAGCAACCGCGTATTGTCCGCTGCCATCGCGACCGCTTCCGAAAACATCTCGGCTGGTAAATCGCTGGCGGGTCCACTGGGGGCCAGTAAGCAATTTCCGAGCATCGTGATCGAAATGATTTCCGTGGCCGAGGAATCCAACACTCTCGATCGGGTGCTAGTGGAACTCGCTGACGGCCTGGAAAAGCGGACCACGCGCCAACTCGACCTGTTCGTGCGGCTGCTCGAACCAGTGATGCTGGTGGTTTTGGCCGGCGTGGTGCTGCTGGTGGTGGTTGCGTTGCTCGTTCCCGTGGTGAAGATGAGTAGTGCCCTGTAATGCCAATTCATCTTGCCCCAACCGGCCCCGCGCCTAGAAAATAACGATAGAAATAGAAACTTCCGTTCCCTGGTTTGGTTCATTGATACATCAACCTACCGCTAATCCTTCCCGCCAGTTTTGTTTAAGGAGTTGGTCATGAGATTTACACGTCGCCGCCGCCGTCGCGGTTTTACCCTGATGGAAGTGCTGCTCGTACTGGCGATCCTGGTGATCCTGGGTTCGCTCGTCGGCGTTTCAATCTTCCAGATGCAAAAGAACGCCAACGTGAAGGCGGCTCGCGCTCAGATCGACATGCTTGAGGGAGCCATCTCTGCCTATCAAATCGATGTAGGGAGTTTTCCGCCGACCTTGGAAGGTTTAGTGGCCATTCCTGGCGACTTGAAGAATCCAGCCAAGTGGTCGGGGCCTTACCTCGACAAAGCCCAACTCCCGGCCGATCCCTGGGGAAATCCTTTCCAGTACGAAGTGCTCTCCGCGGATCAGTATCGCATTTGGTCGTGGGGCTACGATCAACAAAGCGGCACGGCCGACGACGTGCAGAGCACCTAACTTGGTATGTAGGGAGCCGATCGCATGCGCCGCTCCGGCTTCACGTTGCTTGAAATTTTGCTGGTGCTGGCAATTCTGGTCGTCGTTGCCGCCATGACGATGCCGGCACTGAATCGGATCGCAGAAAGCCAGCGACTGACCCAAGGAGCAGAACTAATCCGCTCCGAATGGATGTCGGCCCACGTGCGCGCCATGCGCACGGGGCAGATGCAGATGTTTCGCTACGAGCAAGGGGGGACGCTGTTCCGGGTTGAAACCTGGCAAGCTGACGAAGATGCCACTGATGCTGCAACCGCCACCGGCGATCCAAACAACCCCCAGCGAATGACCGTCGACAGCCTCGATCCGATCCAGAAGGAAAAAGTCTTGCCAGACGGACTAATCTTCTTCGGCGGTGATGCCAAGTTCGAGAATCGTTCCCAAGACGTGGAACAAGAAGCGATGGGAAGCGGAGCCTGGTCCCGCCCTATCATTTTTTATCCGGACGGCTCCACCTCCACGGCCTACATCATTGTGGCCAACGAGCGCAAGCAATCGATCCGTGTTGAACTGCGTGGGCTTACCGGGTCGGTAACCGTTCGCGAGCGGGAACTGATCCAATGAATTTGCGAGACTGGTCTACAAATCGCTCTTCCTCTCGTCGCGCATTTGCTCGTCGTTCGGCACTGTCGCTGCTGGAGGTGATTCTCGCACTGGCGATTCTCGGTGGCTCCTTGGCAGTGATTGCTTCGCTGTACCGCTTGGGTGCTCGGTCCGCCATTCAAGCTCGGGATCTGACGACGGCCCAGATGTGGTGCGAAGAGAAGATGGCAGAGATCACCGCTGGGTCGCTCCCCCCTGAACCGGTCGAAGGTGCAGAACTGGATGAGTACGGCGAATGGATCTACAGCGTGATCGCCGAGCCGATTGGGGACCAAGGAATCATTAGTGTCACGGTGAGAGTGGAACAAACTCCCCCGGCCAGCGGTGCCAGCACGATCACGCCCCCCCTCTCATTTTCGCTGATGCGCTGGATGATCGACCCCGAGATTGAGGCCGCGGCCGAAGCTCAAGCGCTAGCAAATGAATTGGCGCTGGCCGAGCAGCGAACCGCCGAAAACTTGGCTTCCACCGGTTCAGCCGATCAACTTAATCTGAACACCGGCGGTGGTGATCTGGGAGGTGGCAACGGCGGACAAGACGATGGCAGCCAAGGGGAAGGTCAGGGCGGATTTGGCGGCGATGATGGACAAGGTGGCGGTCGCGGAGGTCGAGGGGGACGGGGCGGTGGAGAAAACGGCGAAGGAGGGGGCGGCCGAGAGGGTCGCGGCGGACCTGGCGGACGTTTTCCAGGAGGCCCCGGTGGACCAGGCGGCGGTGGCGGCCGAGAAGGAATGGGGAGCATGCTGCCCCCCGGAATTAACCCACAACCGGGCGGCGGAGGTAGAGGCGGTGGTCCAGGTGGCGGATTTGGTGGTGGTGGTGGCCCAGGCGGAGGATTTGGTGGTGGCGGTGGTCCAGGCGGAGGTCCAGGCGGAGGATTTGGTGGTGGTGGCGGCCGAGGAGGTGGCTCATGAAAAATACTTACTCACCTGGCATTGCACCCGCCGTGCGTCGTTCGGCCTTCAGCTTGATGGAAGTGCTGCTCGCCCTAGCAATTTCCGGCATCGTGCTGATGCTGCTGGGAATGGCCATCGACATGCAATGGCGGCTCTTTGATACGCGCCGCACGGGCGTCGAAGAAACGCTGGTGGCCCGCTCGGTCATTCGTCGCATCTCGGACGATTTACGGGGTGCGATTCTCTACGTTCCACCCGATATCGAAGGGCTGGAAGCGATCGCCAATAACCCCCTGGCACAAATGGCTAACCTCTCGGGAGATGGTTCGGCGACGGGTGGCATTCTTGAATCGGCTCTCGGCAGTGGCGCGGCTCAAGGGGCGATTATCGACAGTCAGCAAAGTTCAGGCAGCAACACCGCTACCGGCTCAACGACGACTGACGGAACCGACTCAACTAGCGCTGAAGACCCGACTGCGACCGGTGAAGAAACCCCTGCAGCATCCATCGTGGGCATTTACGGCGGAATCGATTGGCTCTCGATCGATGTCAGCCGCTTGCCCCGAGTCGACGAATATCAGGCCGCGATGACCAGCGGCACCGATCTGACTCCCGTTGATATTCCGAGCGATGTGAAAACGGTTACTTATTACGTCGCCGCTCCCGATCTAGCCGCCATGGATGGTTCCCCTCCTCCCCCGCCAACGGAAGGAACCGCAGCCGCTCCAATCTTGCGCGGCCTGGTGCGGCAGCAACTATCGCGTGCGATCATGTCATGGAATGAACTGGGAAATTCGACCGACAGCCTCTCCAATGCTGAAATTTTGGCAGAGGAAGTTACGGCAATCGAATTTGGCTACTTCGACGGCGTGACCTGGTACAGCGATTGGGATTCAACCGCCGCAGGAGGCATTCCGGTCGCCGTCGCCTTGGCCATTCAAGTTGAAATGAAGCGCTCCCGCAGCGGCCAGCAAATCGCTGCCACCCAAGGGGAAGATCCGGACTTGGCGACTACAGCCACCATTCATCGCATGGTGGTCCATTTGCCGGCCGCTCGCAAAGCGGTGTCAGAAGAAATGATCGCTGCCGAAGAAGCTTCCGACGCAGCCACTACCGAGAGCGCGGCCGCCAGTTCGCAAAGCGGTGCTTCCACCCTTCCAGCCGCTCTGGGCAACCTTGGAAATGCCGCTGCTGGTGGACTCGGTGGTGGACAAACGGGCGGCGGCGGAAACAACGGCTCGGGAAATTAGATAAAGTCAGTCACGATGAACAACCTTCGACCACCATCACGCCAGAAAACCACCCAGCTGCGGAACTGGCTGCGCTCCCAGCGCGGCATGGTTCTGATTGTGGTGCTGGTTGCCGTCGTGTTCATGTCGCTGGGGGCATATACCTTTACCGACCTGATGCTGGCCCATCATGCGTCCGCTCAGCTTTCCGGGCAACAAGTGCAAGCTCGTCTGCTGGTCGATTCGGGCGTGGATGCCATGCGTTTGTTCTTGCTGAATACTCCTGAAGCGCAGGCGGAGTTGGGAGGGACGTTCGACAATCCAACCAGCTTCCAAGGGGTTGTGGTTTTGCCCTCGGAAGACCCCGCCGACCGCGGCGCCTTCAGCATTGTCGCTCCCAATGTCGATAGCGAAGGGAATCTCGCCGGCGTCCGCTTCGGTCTGGAGAATGAATCCACACGACTTAACCTCAATGCACTGTCTTACATCGATCAAGCGCAACAAGGTGCGGGCCGACAGATGTTGATGGCCCTGCCTCAAATGACGGAAGATGTCGCCGATGCCATTATGGATTGGCTCGATGCCGATTCCGAGCCACGCGAATTGGGTTGCGAATCGGAGTACTACGCCGGGCTACCGCGCCCCTACGCGCCGCGGAATGGCCCGCTAGATACGGTGGAAGAATTGCTGCTAGTCCGCGGTGTGACTCCGCAGCTCCTCTTCGGACTGGATGCCAATCGCAACGGCCAACTCGATCCGGCCGAGGGAGCCGTCGACCTCACGCAAAACAACCCGGCAGCCAACGATCCCACCATGGCCCGCGGCTGGAGTTCCTATCTCACCTTGTATAGCACCGAGACGAACCTCGACCCCAACGGCAAGCCGCGTATCTTCCTGAACATGCCCAACATGGAAGAACTGCATCGGCAGTTGTCGGCCGTTTTTCCTGCCGATTGGAGCACGTTCATTGTCGCCTATCGCCAGAATGGTCCTGCGCTCGTCACCACTTCGGAACCGACGAAAGGGGAATCGCGCACGCCCGACCTGACCAAGCCGGGGCAATTTCCTATCACGCAAGTTTTCGACTTGATCGGAGCGACGACCCAATGTCGCTTCGAGAACGCCCAGCAGACCACCACCATCGCTTCGCCGTTCAGTAGCGAGTTGGTCGCCATGAATGTCTATCTTCCCACCCTCTTGGATTTCGTCACCGTCAATCCGGCCAGGACCATTCCGGGCCGCATCAACATCAATCAGGCCTCGGCCACTATTCTCCGGGGAATTCCCGGCATCGATGAGAATATCGTCAGTGAAATTATCGCTCGTCGGTCGCTGGCGGAAGAAGATGAAACGGGTGCCCGCCGCCATGAAACGTGGATTATGACCACCGGTATTTGCACGATGGAGCAGATGCGAACCCTGGCCCCGTTCATGACCTGCGGCGGAAGCGTGCATCGGGCGCAGGTTGTAGGGTATTTTCAGGGAGGAACCGCTGCTTCGCGGGCCGAGGTGATCTGGGAAACTTCCAGTGTCTTGCCTCGCGTACTATTCTGGAGGGATATCAGTCATCTCGGTCGGGGTTACGCGGTAGAAACCTTAGGCGTCAGTTTCGAAGAGTAGGACGATCAATCAATATGCGGCTGTTAGCGCTCGAATGGGACGACACTGAACTTCGTGCGGTCGCCGCGCGCACGGTCGCCGGTAAACTGACTTTGGAACGTCTCTGGGCGTTGCCGCTGGCCGGAAGTGATTCAACTTCCGTTCAACAGAAACTGGCGGAAGTCATTCGGGACCTGGGCACCAACCGGATCGAAACGCTCATCGCCGTCGGCCGGGCGAATCTCGAATTGCGCGTGCTCACCATTCCTGCCGCGCCGCCGGACGAAGTGCCCGATCTGGTTCGCTTTCAAGCGATGCGGCAGTTCAGCACGTTGGGTGAAGACTGGGCCGTCGACTTCGTCCATCTGGCCGATCGTGGCGAAGAAGGGCTCACGGTGTTGGCCGCCGCGCTCTCCCCCGATTCAATCGCCTCACTCCGCGGACCTTGCGAAGCCGTCGGCCTGTCGGTGAAATGTCTAGGCTTGCGGCCGTTCGCGGCGACCGCCGTCGTGCGTGAACAGCAAGGCCCCGATTTCGGCTGCCGCATGTTGGTCGATATTCTCACCGGGGAAGCGGACCTCACCGTCATCGCCGGAGGACTCGCCGTCCTGCCGCGCACCATTCGCCTGCCGAAAGAACAAGAAGAAGAAACTCTCCGCCAGGTCATCAAAGGAGAAATCCGCCGCACGATGATCGCGGCCAGCAATCAGCTCGGCGGCCGGCGCGTGGACGAAGTCATCATCTTTGGCGAGAAGCAAGAACTAGTCACCCCGGCAGCCAAGCTCTCTACCGAACTGGGCATTCCGGTCATCACCATCGATCCCTTCGATGCGATGGCGACCGATGCAAACTTCACGCGTCCCACGCGCCCCGGTCGCTTTGCGCCGCTGCTCGGTTTACTGATCGACCACGCGGCCGATTGCCCGCCGCAAATCGACTTCCTCAATCCGCATCGTCGCCCGGAGCCGAAAGACAACCGCCGCATCTATTCGCTCGCCGCGCTCACCGCGATTGTCGTGTTACTGCTGCCCGTCATCGGCATTTATTGGGCGCTCTCCGCGAAGACAACCGAGATTGAAGAACTAACCCTCGAAAAGAACAAGCTCGATCGCGAAATCAAAGGCTATCAAACCGACCTCGCCTCGGTCGAAGAACTCAAAGCGTTCGAGGCGGGCAACATCCGCTGGCTCGATGAACTCGCCTGGCTTTCCGAACGTTTGCCCCCCGCCGATAAAACCATCGTCAACGAACTTTCCGCGATTGCGCTCAGCAAGGATGGAGGTGGCGGAATCTTGACCGTTCAAGCGGCTGCGGATACCACTTCCACCGTCGCCGGCATGGAACCTTCGCTCAGCGACCCGCGGCATGTGGTGCGTGGCTCGGGGACCAAGCAGGACGAGAATCTGGAAAAACTGCGTTGGCGGTTTTCCAAGACCATCACCATCGCCCCGCACGGCGAAGATGAACCGGCCCAGGAAGAGGTCGTCGCCCCGGTCTCGGCTCAAGCTCCCGCCGCCGCGAAGGGAGACGACGCATGAATTTTTCATCTCTCTCACCTCGTGAACGTGCTTTGGCCCTCGGTGCCGCTGCGGTTCTGCTCTTCATCGTCATCGGCTATGTCGGTTGGTCGGTCGTGGGTGGCTGGTTTGAGGCCAGCGACAAACAAATCACCGATCTGCAAAGCGAAATCAAAAAACAAAAGCTCAAGCAGCGGCAGGGTAAAAAAGCCATTGCGGAACTGCATACCTTTCGCGAACGGGCCTTGCCCGAAACGCCCGATGTAGCCCGCTCCGTTTATCAAAAGTGGCTGTTGGAACGCCTGGCCGCGGTGAAGCTCGAGGAACAGGTGGTGGCTGCCGGGGCAACCCATCCCATTCAAAAACTGGGTTACGAACTAACCTTCACGGCCAAGGGGCGCGGCACCCTCCCGCAGATCGTGCAACTGCTCGATAGCCTGCAGCGCCCCGATTACCTCCATCGGATCAACAGCTTAAAGCTCAAGCCCGTGGTGAAGTCAAAATTGTTCGATGTTTCGATCACCCTCGAAGCGCTCGCCCTGGAAAAAGCAGACGCCACCGCTGCCATGCCTGCGGTCACCGCCACGCGACTTGCCTTATCCAGCGCGGCAGACTACGAAGCCATCATTTGCGGTCGCAATATTTTCGGCCCCGCGAATCAGCCCCCGGCCTTGAAGGCACCTTCCACACAAACCGCTTACCTTGGCAAAGAGTATTCCTATACCTTGGAAGCGAAAGATGCAGACGCGCTCGATCGCGTGACCTACCGCTTGGAAAACCCGCCGACCGGTCTTTCCATTGATCCCCAAACCGGCAAGCTCCGCTGGCAACCGAAGGAAAAAGGAAAGTTTGAATTCACCGTGCTCGCCACAGACGACGGGCTCCCCGCGAAAGAAACGTCGGCCAAGATCGTCGTGAATGTCACCGATCCTCCCCCCCCTCCCAAGCCTGAAATCAAACCCCCCACTCCTCCCGCCCCCAAGCCGCCATCTTTCGACGATGCCAAGTACACCATCCTGGCCGGGGTGACGGAAGTTAACGACGAACGAGAAATCTGGCTCTTGAATCGTCCCAAGGGAGAGTTGCTCAAACTGCGGATTGGTGACAAGTTCAAGATCGGCTCGCTCGAAGGGAGTGTGGAATCGATCGGCCTGGACGACTTCATCTTCCTGATCGGCGCGGAACCTCGGCGGCTCTTCAAAGGGGAAACCTTGGAAGAAGCCAAAACCTGGGACGGCGATTAGTGCTGGCTGGCATTGTTAAGCCTGTCTCATGTTTTGGTAATCGAGCATGCTTCGCCCCGCCACCAACGGCACCGCTCAACGTCCCGTCCACCCCTGCATTCGCGGCAATTTTGCACCGCTGTTGTCGAAGTTTGTTGCCGCAGAATTTTGCGAATTCGCCGCGGTTTTCTGACAAACTGCCTGAATTTTGCAACAAGAACCCCAGTTTTCATTTCGGTTTTGTTGCAAAAATCGGTTTTCCTCGGGAATGGCTCACTATTTTTGCAACAAAGTACCATTTTTGTCACGATTTGCACCAAACTTGTTGCAAAAATACTTTTCACGGTTGGCACTCCCGCAGATTGACAGCAGATCGAATTTTCAAAGAGCATCTGCCGAACCGAAACGTGCGCCGCGCGCAATGCCGGAACTGGCAGCCAATTGGATCGTCTCGAATCATTGATTACTTGTCAATATGTCGTTAAGTTTATTGCGGTAGTCATCGATGGCCACGACGGAAAAAGACCCAAACAGGAGCCAATCAAAACGCTTCCCATGGTGGCATCTACCAGGGATCAAACAACTGCATTGCAGGACAGAGTTTTATGAGAATGAGCTTGCGTCCCAATGGAAGCGGATTCCGTCAGGGACGGGGTCCCTTGACCTACACGGCTTTCGATGTTTCGACCGACCATTCGACGTTTCTGCATAACACATGCTTGCGAATCTGTGTAATTCTTGAGCTTCCCACATCGACACGGAAAACTTGACACCGCACGCCCGTTATGCAGAATGAAGCCAGTAGACCAACTCCTGTTCTACAGAGTTTTTTCTGTATACTTCTTGTTCGTCCTTCCGAAAGACCTGCATGAAGATCTTACGCGAAAGATTTGATGACCGCAGTGAACCTGATGAAGACGGCATGTATGCCTACATCTACGTGGGCACGGTTTACTCCTTCGAAGACAATGAACGACGTATTCGATTTCGACTCTACGATGATGAACCGGGTATTGCAGGGGTAACTGATCCAATTGCATGGAGCCCCGAAATCTACACATCCGACATATTTAGGAACGCGGTCGACTACCTTCGGCTGCATGAATCAGTCGACACGATCCATGTGTGCGATCCGACGCCACCGGGGCGCGGCTTTATCGCAATCAACGAAGCTGTTAAACTTGCGAAAAGGAAAGGGCTTCCGGTTCCACAAGGATTTAGCGACTAGCGGAGCACAAACGGACGAACAAAGCGATGCACGCAAGTCGCCGGTCGGCCGCGAATTTGAATCATAGTTTTTTGGCGGCGACTGCGTGATCGCCAGCGTTATCCCGCCATGCAACGGACGATCGACGACATCCTCCGGGACATCGAAACGTTTCGTCCCAACGACGGCGTTTGGCTTCCGCGGGGTGGCCCAGGTTGCTTGCAACCTGGGTCTACAGGAAGCATTTTTCGAATTGAGCCTTCATTTTAATCGGGCCGCTCAACATTCCACCCCCGGCAGTGTCGCACCGTCAAATTTTCGCTGCAAATATCACCAGGCGGAAGCTCAGCACCGAATCAGCAATCGCGGGGGCGATCGACGGCAAAGTTGAGAAAATGGACATAACGGTGATCCATGAACTCGCGTCGTGGATCACTTTTGTCTGACTGGCTGGGAAACCGAACAGCACTACGCCAACAAATCGTTCGCTACTCGGTGGCGAACGACAACACCAGATGCGTCCGTCAGGCCCAGGTTGCAAGCAACCTGGGCCACCCTGCGCTTGACCTCAACATTCCCCACAAATCTTTGAAGAATTTACAATCTTTCCTTGCTGGCAACGGAGCGTTAACCGCGGTTGTTGGGCGGGTTAAGCGATGTTTGCACTGCTGGTCCGAGGTTTGCTTTGGAGGCAGTTACA
>JBGSNR010000097.1:0-4451 GCA_041739545.1 Pirellulaceae bacterium
ATCGCTGGGCCGCAACTCATCCCCAGCACATCTTGCAACCCCGCCAACAAGAATCTTTAGAGGCCCTGGAACGTCGCCGTCAACACCGCGCCCTGCGGCGACTCCAAGCCGCCGAATGATGGTGTTGCTTTAACGGATACAATAACGCGGATGCCATCGGCCGCGAATTGTGGAAGTACGACGCCATAAATGGCATTTCCCTGGTACGCAACATTGCGGACCTCTCATTTGAGAGTGGAAATCCACAGGAACTGACTGCGGTGGGCAACAAGTTGTACTTCACCGCCGTTGGCCCTTCAGACAACTATTTCGGCCGAGAGCTCTATGTGACCGACGGCACCACAAACGGCACCTACATGGTGCAGGACATCAATCCTGGCGTAGCGGACAGCACTCCGCTGTATCTGACCGACATCAACGGGGAGCTATGGTTCTCTGCCACCACCGCATCTGCCGGACGGGAACTGTGGAAGAGCGACGGCACTTCACCGAATACCGAGATCGTGAACGACTACACGCCTGGCAGTGGCGGGTCGAATCCCATTTCGATGGTCTATCAAACGGCAGGCGTGTTCGTGCATTACGACACGTACAACTACATCGTCTACTTTCCCGATTCAGGCCCGGTGGAATACCGCGGAAACAACATCTACCTCGGCTCGGAGCTCGTCGCTGGTGACGGTTTCCTGTATTTTTCGCGGGCGAACGCAGGTTTCAACTACGAGTTGTGGCAGATCAACACAACGACCCGCGCTGTCACGCTCCTGCAAGAAATCAATCCCAGTACAGGCAGCGACCCGAGCAACCTGGCCTACCTGAACGGCGGCCTGTATTTCACTGCCGACGACGGCACGAACGGCAACGAACCTTGGTTGGCGTCGTTCAATCCGGTGGTTTCGATCAATGGTTTACCGAACGGTAACACTGGACCGGAAGGAACCGCGATCAACGTCTCGGCAAATATCACATCGCCAGGTTCGGGCGGGCCGTATACCTATGCCTGGAGCGTGACAAAACAAGGGGCAGGATTGCCGTTTGCCACCGGTTCAGACAGCACATTTAGCTTCACCCCCGACGATAACGGCACGTATAACCTCTCGCTCACGGTCACCGATTCGGCAACCGAACAAGGGACCGCTGCGCAAGCGATTGTGGTGACGAACGTGGCCCCCACTGTAACGATTGTGGGCGCACCGACATCGTCTAATGTTGGCACGCAGATCGATCTTACGAGCAGCGTTACCGATCCAGGCGCACTCGATACCACCTTCACCTATTCGTGGGTGATTATGCAGGGCTCGACGCAAATCGACACAGGTACTAGCTCCACGATTTCGTTCACTCCCTCTGCGATTGGCACTTACGACGTCACTTTCACTGCCACTGATGACGACAACGCCGGCGATAGCGATACAGCCTCGATCACAGTGGTGAACGACACTCCGGTCCTGGCCCCCATCGGTAATATCACCAAACCCGAAGGGAGTTTTGTCACCTTCCTGGCCACGGCCACCGACGCGAATCGGGTGACCTTCAGCCTTTCCGGTGAGCCAACAGGGGCGACGATCACCCCTAACGGCCGCTTCCGTTGGACCCCGACGGAAGCACAGGGTCCTGCCAGTTACACGTTCGACGTGGTCGTCAGCGATGGCCTTGCCGAAGATCGCGAGACGATCACGGTCACGGTCACGGAGGTCAAGTCGGCGCCGGTGATCGGCACGATCAGTAATGTCGGCGCGAATGGCGGGGGGAACAGTGTCGGCAATAGTCTGCTCGCCACGGTCGGTGAATTGGTTCGCATTAAAGCTACCGCGACCGATGCCGATTTGCCAACCAACGCGATCACGTACAGCTTGGATACGGCCTCCTTGGGGCGTGGCGTTCGAATCAATTCGCGAACCGGGCTGGTGCAGTGGAAAATTCTCACCACGACGCAGTCCGGAAATTATGCCGTCAGGATTACCGCGACGGACGACACGGGCTTGAAGGATTCGACAACCTTGAACATTCAGGTGCAAGTGCCGGCCCCAGTGATGCTGGTCGGTGGCACGCTGCAGATCCAGGGGACAGCAGGCAACGACTCTATTTTTGTTCAGCAGATCAGCAACCAGATCGTGGTCAACTTTGGTGCACGCCAATACAACTTCTCCGCCCAGGCCGTGACACAGATTCACGCGTCAGGGGGAGACGGCAACGATACGATTATGCTCGGCTCGACGCTGAGCCTTGCCGCGCTGCTCCTAGGCGAGGCTGGTAACGATACGCTGATGGGGGGCAGTGGGAACGACGTGCTGCTCGGCGGTTCAGGAAACGATGTTCTGCTCGGTGGAGCGGGGAACGACGTTCTCGCGGGCAATGACGGCAACGACCAACTCTCCGGCGATGCGGGAGACGACATCCTGATCGGCGGGTTGGGTGGGGATCGCTTGAACGACAACGGTGGCCGCGACCTGCTCATCGGAAGTTCCACCAGGAACGACACGCACGCCGAGGCCTTGATGGCCGCCTTAACCGACTGGGAACTAGGGCGAATCGCGCTTTCGGTGCGCAAGTTGGGAACGATTCGCCCCGATCGAGTGAACGACTCCTTTTCCGGGAATCTCCGCGGCGATCGGATGTTTGAGTAGGGGGCCATGCTTATAGCATGGTGAAGTTTCTTAGGTCACGCCTGAAGCCGAAGCGGGAACGCGATTCGTGGAACCGTTCTCGTGTGTGACCAATAACCGTGACGCGGCGTCACCGTGTGCAATCTTGCGTTAGCTTCAAGCATGGAACCCGCCGCTCGTCACGCACGGGGATATCGAAACAGTTTCAAGTCCGCCTGGGCTTTCGTGCGTGACAGAACAAGTATTTGATCTTAAGAAAGTTCGGCAGCGCCCATTCAGGACGGGGCGTAGCCAATTCAAAAGGTGGAAAACCATCCGTTGTCAGGCACGGGAAAAATTTGACAAGTTTCATTCCCGCTTCTGATTAGTGCCTGACCTACTTCACTTTGCGGCTCAGCAACTGGCTTCGAACGGATGGTTAACATTCTCTCTGGTACGCACGCGGCGTGCGTACCCTACTCGACTGTTGTCAAGCAAGCTCAGATGCACTGTTGTGTCTGCCATGATCCCGCCCCTACGAACGAACCGACAAGCCCCAATTGTAAGTCATAGACAGGGGATAACCTGCGGGGTTCGGTTAGAAAAATATTCCAGCCAGTGCCGCTATGTAATGCCGCGTTCGCGTCAATGGTTCCTAATTCTTGATTTCACGGCGAATCAGGATACCACCACCCTTGCCGTTGACGATCTCCGCTTTGACTTCATACTTCGCCATCAACTGCAATGCCAAGTCCTTTAGGAATGTAATCGGGGTGTAGTAGTGCAAGACATCGAACCAGGAATCTTCACCGATTTCATTAGGCTCACAATCAACCAGAACGTCCGATAGCTTTACGAAGGTTAGATCATCGTTGTTGTAGCAGGTAATTGAAGCCTTGCCCTCCATGAAGTCCGACATCAGTTGCTTCAGCACGCGCATGAGAACTTGCTCAACATTCGGCCTGCCCAACCAGAGGTTTACCACTCTGGAACCAAAACCGTCGATGGCTTCGCCGTCTGGGTCATTGGACAAAATGACTTTGGTAAATGGGCGTGATCTGTGCGGAGCCATGAATGAAGGTTTCATGGTCATGCTAATCTTGCCGCTGGCCTTCAGTTCCTCAATAATCAAATCTTCAGTTGTTTCTTGAACGTCTTCAATCTCTTCCTCTCGAATGAATTCACCAAAATCCAAGTCGTTGAATTCCATTTCACCATAGACCTCAGTCGGAACGTATTCTGGCACTTCGCCATCCGCCAAGATTTTATTTGGCTCCTTTACCATCATCGCCGTCCAGCCATCGTATCGTGTATTGCCGGTGTAACTGATGAAACCCGTCGGCCTTTCCGTTATCTCAATGTCAACGATCATCTCAGCACCAGGGGAAGTTGGTGGCATCGACAGCCGAGTCACGGCGCACGACTTAGGTGGCTTACCTCTCCACTCTGTCTTATTCAGGGCATAGCGACCTTGCGGCATGAACTTCCCATGCACATCGTGCATCCATTCAAAGGATGATCCACCCGGTTTGTATTTGAAGTGTAGCACCTTGCTTTTCATTCGTGCCGCCTTGTATCTGGTGTCCTAATCGTCCGTGTCGTTCAATTAGACCACATTTTTAATGTTCTGACTTCTGCGGCTCGCTTTGTCCGCATTTGTCCGTGGAATCTGTGTAAATGGTAGCATTCCAGCATAAAGCAGACTAAGTGAAGTGAAGTAGGGCGGAGTCAACGTTACCCACATCTTACGGTTTTCAAATCGGTGCCGCGGAGGATTAGGAGTAGTTTTTCCAGGCCGCGCCACAGCGTGATCCAGCCGGGGCGACCGTCGCATTTTCGGCCCAAGTGGCCACCGAGGCCAGCCAG
>JBGSNR010000101.1:0-1995 GCA_041739545.1 Pirellulaceae bacterium
GGTCTTCGCGCCGAGTCGGGCCGCCGCCATCGCCGCTTCGGTCCCGGCGTGCCCCGCGCCGATGACGAGGATATCGTAGTGGTAGGGCATGGGGGGAGCGAATGAGGTGTGAGGTGTGGAGAGAGCGGCAAAGTTATGGGATTTATTATGACCCAAGGGTGGCTGGTCGGCGAGTGCAGCGAGCCCCCAGCCAAATGTTCCCTGAACGCTTCATTCGGCACGTGAATCGCGCAACTGCTTAATGCGAGTTCGGGCAGTGAGAATTTTTGAAAGTGGAGGACAACTATTGAGTAGGCTGGGGCTCGCTGCACTCGCCGACCAGCCACCCGGTTGAGATGTTGGCCCGGCTTCCAACAGTTCCCTCTTGAATTACCGGTATCAGGTGAAAGAATAGGGCCGATGAATCGCGACCCAATCTCAAAAACCGAAGACCGTATTGTTCTCAATAACCTGGGAGCCGTCTGGGGCGATTTTCTTTTTTATGCGTCTGTTGGCGCGGCACCAGGAATTGTCTTGGCAATTTTCGCTGTCCTCATTTTTCGTGATCCTCCGAATCGCGCGATCTACGGCTGGTCCATTCTTGGCTGCGTAGTCGTATGGCTGCCGATTCTCTATTTGGCGATTCGCGACGCCGGACGGGTTATTTGCAAGTTGGAAATTGACGACGGACGAATCGTCTTTCACTTTCCTTTTATAAGGAAAGACCGCCCCTGGTCTGATGTGGAAGAACTCCGCTTCCAACAGCACACTTCCAATCCGCAGTTTTCTCCGCTGGCATTATCAGTGTCGATGCCCGTAGCGACCTTTCGCATGAGTTCTGGAGAATCGTATTCATTGCTGGTCAGCCGAAGGACGGCGGAGCAACTGTGGCACCTACGGGCGCAGCAAAGTCCTTCCGAACTCGTTACCGGGTTGGCCACTAACACCCCTTGTCCATTCGATTCCGGGGAACGCCCCATCCCCATCCCTTCGACAACTACGTCGCTCGATTGCGTAGAAGACAATTCACTTTCAATCGAGAACTATCGTGTCGTGCGCTCGGACTTGATCGTTTACCTGGCGCTAAACCTGGGGCTGAGCACGGTCCTAGCCGGCCTGCTGTACGTCAAACTGTTCGTTCCGCCAGATCAAGGGAAGCAGCATGATTTTTTGGCCATGCTTGTTCCAATTGCCATCTGCTGGGCATTGCTGATCGTAGTTTCATACCGAACTATTCGCGCGATGGTGTGCAAACTTACCTTCGATCCTGAGGGGGCGACCGTGCATTACCTCTGGCGGCATACTAAATATTTATGGGACGACGTACAGGAAATGAAGGTGAAATTGCTTCAGGAGAGTTTCGAAGGTCACATCGCAACCTATCCTGTGTTGCACTTAAAGCTGAGCAATAACGAAGAAGTAGCGTTGAGAACCAACGAACCCCTCATTCGGCAGCTGGAAATCTGGCAGCGACGACAGGGTCCGCAACCAGACGACCAAATAAAGGTCTACATCGATTCCCTGCGGGCTTTGCCCATGCCTGCACTATTGGCGGCGTTCTCCGTTCATTTCGGCGACGCGCCGAAGTTCAGTGCGGACCGAGAAGAGTTGATCGATGCGATCCTGCAGAAGATTGCAATCGATCGGCAGCACATATCCTGAACGAACTGAGACATGTGAAATCTTGCCAGCACCCTAGTGCAACGTTCAGGTCCGCTACGACTTGGCTGGAGGCTCGCTCCACTCGCTAACCAGCCACCCGTTGCATCCTTGTCTAAAGCAAGTTGCCACTTTGCTATGATGTTGCCAAACCGATTTTTCGTCATTCGTCATTCTGATTTCGTCATTTACCTCAAACCATTTGGTGGGCCGGCGCTCGCGGCGAGTTTGTCCTCAACATTCCCCACAAATCTTTGAAGAATTTACAATCTTTCCTTGCTGGCAATGGAGCGTTAACCGCGGTTGTTGGGCGGGTTAAGCGATGTTTGCACTGCTGGTCCGAGGTTTGCTTTGGAG
>JBGSNR010000106.1:0-5233 GCA_041739545.1 Pirellulaceae bacterium
ATTGATGATCGTTGCGGCGGCACTCTCAGCCGACATGGACAGCAACGGCAGTGTCGCTCCCAGGCTAAACCACGTGAACTCCGCTTGATATTGGCCTTTGAAGAACGCGTGATGATGGCTACCGGTCCGCATGACGAATGGCGCCACGGTCGTCACGTAAATGCCATGGGAAGATAACTCCGATCGCATTCCTTCCGAGAGTCCGGTCAAGGCGAACTTGCTGGCGCTGTAGGGAAGTAGGTGCGGTACACTGATCTTGCCGCCGATAGAAGCGATGTTGACGATGCGACCTGAGCCTAATGCTTTCATCGCAGGCAACACAGCGTGCATGAAATGAAGTGGTCCCCAGAAGTTCGTTGCCATCGCCTGTTCATAGTCTGCGATCTCCATCTGCTCGGCGGGGCCAACTTGGATAATACCTGCATTGTTAATGAGGACGTCGATCTTCCCAAATCGCTCCAGGACCCTGTTCACGAAACCTTGGATCGCCGCCGGATCATTCACGTCGCAGACACTACTGTAGAAAGTTCCGCCCCGTGCTTGCAGTTCTTCGCCGGCTCGGTTAAGCGCATCTTCGTCACGAGCGCAAATGGCTACGATCGCGCCGCGATCAACAAGCCTTCTAGCTAGAACCAATCCCAGTCCGCGCGATCCACCGGTCACAATCACCACACGACCCTGCCAGTCGATTCGTCTGACGTTACGTATCAATGACTTGGCGACATAAGCCGCCCCTGCCGCGCAAGCCAAACCTGCTATTAAACTCGTAGTTCTCATGATAGGGTCTTAATTAACGGATGATTCCCCTCGGCGTGTTGAAGTTCACGTAGGTATTGGCTGCAGCGCTAAGCTGCAGCGGCGACCCATTGATGAGGGCCTGAGGGTGCCGGCGCCGCATCCGGATCCGCCTTTAGCTTCGGATGGAATTCGAACTGCCTTTTCGAACAAGCGATCAAGCTGAATTACTTAATTACGATCTCGCGTTCATAGGTACCGTCACAAGCTCTTTGATGATAGGTCGCCGAAACCGGCCTTCGACACCCAAGCGGCATTGCTCGACAAAATCGTTGATGTCTTCTTCGGCGATCCGAATCTGGCGGTGCCCCTCGCCGCAACGGTAGACAGGTATCAAGCTTTGCGAGAGTAAGCTGTAAAGCGACGAACGGCTGATTCCGATTCGCTTCGCTGTTTCGGAAACCGTTAAAAAACCTGGCGTAAACATGATGACTCCTTGATCGGTGGGAGTGAGTTCCATGAAGTTCCTAGCAATTAGTGCGCCATCCTGAAATCCCCAGGTTTGACGCAAAATGCTTCGCCAGATGTCCACGACAGACCTTTTACCTGATCGGCAATCGACCATTCCGTCTGCGCTGCATTCACGTTCTGCAAAGGGAAGCGAAGTCGGTACGTCATGGCTGGAGAATGCGGTGGAACTTCCCAGGCAACGGCAGCTGGCCACTCGACGGACCAGACACTCCGGAATGCCTCCATCCGCTGGCGAGCGATACGCTTAGTGGTACAAGATTTGCGGTTCGCACCCACCGACCATGTAAATAGCCGCCAACAACGAATTAGCGACGATTTGCGATTGAGGATTCAGTGCTTGGCAATCGTCACTGTCTGCATAACGAACAGTGTGGTCGCTGTTCGTCCATGCCGTCCATTAATCATGGGTGTTGTTAAAGCCCGAGTACCTCACCGGGGAGTTAAACGCGATGCAGCGAAGAACTGTCTCGGGCTTACTTGTCGCAACAGGATCAGCGCTCATCGGCGGCGCCGTGGGATTGCCGGCGCTGATTGCGGCACTGTCTCCCGCCTGGCAACCAGCGACGGAGGACTGGCGTCCTCTGGGACCGCTCGAACGCTTTCCTATAGCGACGATGACACCCTCGGTGATCGTTCTGGATCATGCAGATTGGCCGCGGCGGGTGGGTGAACAAGCGGCGTTTGTGTGGAGACCGAGTACCGAAGAGATCATCGTGTATTCGCGCAGTTGCACCGATCTAGGTTGCCCGCTTGAATACGAAGCGAAAAGCAGCTGCTTTCTGTGCCCCTGTCACGGCGGCATCTTTGCCCAGGATGGTCGGCGATTGGCGGGGCCGCCGAAGTCGCCAATGCTACGTTATGCGAATCGGGTTCACCAAGGCATTCTGGAAATCGACATTACTTCACTTCCCCCAGCTACCTGAGGAAGCGACATGCTCCGCTCATCGTCGCGCTGGCTTGTCGATCGCTTCGGTCTGGGGCCGATTTGGGATCACTTGCTAGACCGCAATGTGCCCAAAGATCCGTGGTATCACGGCGATGGAATGGCGCTGCTCGTGTTGTTGACCGTCCTCGTCATCACCGGTGTGGTGCTATCGATGGGGTACTGTCCGGCCGTAGATGAAGCTTATCAAAGCGTCGAATACATTTCGCAGCGTCAGATACTAGGCTGGTTCGTGCGCGGACTGCACTATTGGTCTGGCGGACTAATGGTCGTCATGTTGTTCCTGCATCTTTGTCGCCAACTTCTGAATGGCGGCTACAAGTCGCCCCGCGAAGGCACGTGGCTGATCGGCATTTTTCTACTTTGCATCGTGGTGACGACTTCCCTGCTTGGGTATGTGCTGCGCTGGGACCAACGTGGCTTTTATGGACTCAAAGTTTTGTTGGCCGGATTGCAGTCGGTACCCGTGCTAGGCGAACGACTCGTGCTGCTGATTCAAGGCGGCCCGGAAATCACGTCACTGACTCTGAGCCGCGTGTATGCCTTACACGTCATTATCCTGCCGATGTTGCTCATCGGACTCGTGAGCTATCACGTCTATCTCGTCATCTTGCACGGCACGACAACGCTGGCGGAACGCAAGGAACCGATTGAAACCGTTGAAGAGCAGCGCGAACTCTATCAAGAGCAAGCGGAGCATCCCGTGCAGGGCGAGGCCTTCTTTCCTACAGCCGTGCTGAAGATCTCGCCCTGGTCGATTGTGTCGCTGGCCGTAGCGATGGGATTGGCTTTGACCTGGGGACCGCGCAAGTTGATGGCCCCCGCCTCGAGCGCCTCATCGGAGCCGGTTAGCGAGGAGTGGTGGTTTGCCTGGTATAGCGGACTCGTGGCGCTGCTGCCGCCGAGTGTCGCACCGACGTTTCAGTGGCTATTTCCACTTGCCGTTTTTTGCGGACTGATGTCGCTGCCGTTCATCGATCGCTCGCCTTTGCGCGGCTGGAGGAATCGGCCCGTCGCAACGGTGCTCGTTACGCTGCTGGTGCTGGCCGTACTCGGCTTGAGTTGGCTCCGCTATCAATCGCCGTGGACCCCGCGGACTTCGGCTGAAGTCCCGGCGACGCCTGCCGCATTTGAACTGGCCCACGAAGCCGAACAAGGCCGGCAATTATTCCGGCAATACGGTTGCACGAATTGTCATTCGGTGGCCGGTTCGGGTGGATCCCAAGTCGCGTCCGACCTTGCTCAGCTCGACACGATCTATTCGCAAGCGGAATTGCGACAATACATTTTGCAACCGCCTCAGGGAGTCGCCATGCCCAGTTATGCAGGACGAATGAGCGATGACGAGTTGGGACAGATTGTGGCTTACGTCCTGGTCGCTCAAACCTTTCCCCGGAAGCAAGAGTAGCGAGATGGAACCTACTGCAACTCTGACGATTCTTTCGCTGCTGGCTGACACCTGCGAACCAGTCCAATCGATGGTGCATCCTGCGGGACCAGCGGCAGCGGAAATTGCCCGCCTGTGGTGGGTGATGCTCGGCGCGTTTACGGGCGTGTTCGTACTGGTCATGGTGTTAATGATGTACGCCATCGGGCGGCGATCTGCTCCGGCAAACGTTGGAGTACCATCCTCGCCTCCTGGGGGTCGCAGGGGCTTTATCGTCGCGGGAGGCGTGGTGCTGCCCATCGTGGTGCTGACGCCGCTGTATGTGTATTCGCTCCTGGCATCAGCCCGATTACGAATGCCCGCGGACGCACAAACCATCCGCGTCGTCGGTCACATGTGGTGGTGGGAAGTCCGCTACCCGGATCATGGCATTGTTACTGCGAATGAAATTCACATCCCCGTCGGCAAACCGGTCCGACTGGAACTGACGAGTACAGATGTGATCCATAGCTTTTGGGTGCCGCGCCTGCATGGCAAGCGTGACATGATTCCTGGAATCACGACCGAGTTTTGGATTCAGGCGGACGAGCCCGGTATCTATCGAGGTCAGTGCGGAGAGTACTGCGGCACGCAACATACCAACATGGCGTTCGAAGTGATCGCGCTTGCGCCAGACGAGTTTTCGAAATGGCTTGAGGAGCAGACCCAACCGGAGACCCCTTCAGAATCAGTAGAGGTCGAGCGCGGCCGGCAGGTCTTCATGACGGCCGGCTGCAAACAGTGCCACGCGATTGAAGGCACCAGCGCCACCGGCAATGCCGGACCAGATCTGACGCATCTCGCCAGTCGCCGCATGATCGGCGGAGCGCTCCTGCCGAACACCGCAGGCAATCTCGCTGGCTGGATTGCCGATCCACAGGCAATCAAGCCCGGCGTCAAAATGCCGCGGACCTACTTAGAAGCCAACGATTCGCAGGCTCTCGTCACCTATCTGGAGAGCTTGAAATGACAGATCGCGTTGAAAGCTCCGAGGAAGGTAGATCCTCTCGCCAGGCAGCGTTCGAGCAAACCTGGGACGAGCCTAGCGGGTTTCCAGGCACGCTTGCCACCGTCGACAACTTCCAGATCGGCATGCGATTTCTGGTGACGAGCTTTTCCTTTTTCTTGGTATCCGGTGTGTTCGCTTTACTCATGCGAATCCAGCTGGCGCGGTCGGAGAACGATTTCCTCGGGCCAGAAACCTATAATCGTCTGTTCACGATGCATGGTACCGTGATGATGTATCTGTTCGCCGTTCCGTTTCAGGAGGGGCTCGCGGCATTACTTTTACCGTGGCTGCTCGGCGCGCGCGATTTGGCGTATCCACGCTTGACGGCTTTCAGCTACTGGGTGTTTCTGTTTAGCGGTTTGATTTTCTTCTCGGGATTCCTGTTCGATGCCGTCGCTGACATCGGCTGGTTCGCCTACACGCCGCTGTCTGCACCTGCCTTTGCGGGCAAAGGCATCGACTTCTGGGTCGTGGGGCTCGGTGCAGCGGAAGTGGCAGGCGTGGCAGCTGGCGCGGAATTGACGATCTCAGTACTGCGTCTGCGCGCGCCCGGTATGTCGCTCGATAAGTTGCCGCTGTACGCCTGGGC
>JBGSNR010000009.1:0-8655 GCA_041739545.1 Pirellulaceae bacterium
GTTTGGCCGTGTCCATTTTGTCAGTGGACACTTCCCTAAAAGACAATATTCGTGGCAAACGCTACCGCGCCTGCCTCTCCACCGACGCGTTGGAAGGCATACTCCGCAGTTTCACCGGGAATTAAGATGCGATTGCCGTGCATGTCCATCTACGCTGGAAGTGAATTCGTAGCCAGACGAAATCGGCGCGATGCGTGCTTCCAGGGTATGTTCTTCGCCGTCTGAACCCGAGGGAAAGTGATGCTCGCTGCGTCGCCAAATGTCCTTGGGAACGTAGCTTCGACCGCCACAGTCGGCACTGCGGCTGGTGAGTGGATTTCGCTTAATCTGCGCGAGGATATGCTCTTGCCCCTGCGTGGGATCAAGATCGAATCTCCAACACAGATAGATCAGGTTGCAGGCGTTAAGGGCCCGCAGTTGGATCGCGATTTGAAAGAAGGTCTTGCCGCTGTTTGAACGCTCGGGATCGGGCAGGAAATCTTGAAAGCGAAAGGTGATTCGTGCGGCAGACGAAGGTTGGCCGTCGCGAGCAACACCCCGGCAGATTTGCTCAGTGACTTCCAACCAGTCATCGGGACCGGCAAGCAGATTGCCCGAAGTCGGCTCGAGTTCGGGCAATCCAAGTTCTTGCATGCCGGGCGATCCTCCTGCTGATGCATGGCAACGAGAAATCAAAAGCAACCTTGTTCAGGCCGTGATCTCAAACTTGTGAAGTTCTGTTCCTTGAATATCGAACCAGGTTGCGGTTAATGTTGCCGGCGTCCGCGTGTTGTCGGCAATGATTTGCAGAAAGACGTTAGGTATCGGCTCTCCCCAAACGAGCGCGGGGTGAGGCACATTAAGTTCCTTGATGATCCTCTCGTGCAGCGGCGAGATGATGCATTGATGCAAGTCGTATCCCAGGCGTTCCTGCATGGGGTAGCGCAAATGCCGCGACACATGTATATCTCCGCCCATCAACAGCACTCCGGTGATCTTCTTCGCACCAATGAAATCGAACAGGGCTTCGCGCTCATGGGCATACGTTTCCCAGTCGTCTTTCTCTTTGTTCTTCTTGTCGTCCCAAATCATCCCCGTCGCCAGAATCTTGAACGGCGCGGTTGAACTTTCGAGCCCATCAAGCAACCACTGCCACTGCGTCTTTCCCAGGCAGGTAGGCTTATCGGGATCGACCGGGGATGGCTCCGTTTGCGAGAAGTAGCGGGGGTCAATCAAAAACACTTCCACAGGGCCGTAGCGAAAACGGGTGTAGATCCCCTCATTGCCGTCGCCATAGGATTTGAGCGCGCGATACTCAGCAAACGCCTGCCGAATGAGCGGCTTGTTCCTTACCTTGCCATCCGAATCATTCATGCCAAAATCGTGATCATCCCAGGTTGCCCACAAGGGCCGCGTGCGAAGCAGTTCGGCCAGATTGGGAATGCTGAGGAACTCGCGGTGGGCTTGCCGGTTGAACGCCAAATCGGTCCGGTCGATGTAAGGCGTATCACCAAGCAGCACGACCGCATCAGCACCAGTTTTTCCGATGCGGTCCCAAATGTCAAAAAATTTGGTGCTGGAAGCGCACGAACCAAAGGCCAGCGCGACGCGCGCAGAAGTCTCTTGGGCCGGTGGAGTTTTGATCAAACAAGGCAGGCCGACGACCTTGCCCGTCGCTGCGGAAGGGATCACTGTCGCTTGAAATTCTTTGCCTGCCTTCAACCCTGTGACGTTCCACGTCAAACAAAGATCGTTTTCGGGACGCGCCACAGCCTTAAACGATTGCGACAGCAAGCCCTCTTTCGAAGTCACCTGCAATTCGACTTCCCCGGCGGCCTGAGCGCGAAACCAAACCAAGGCTTGCTCTTCTTCGGTATGTCCCAGCAGTGGACCCATGGCTCGCGTGGCCACAGACTCTGCACCAAGAGACAAAGCTGGCAAAGCCAAGGCAACCGAGTTGGCCGCGGTCGCTGCGACGAAGGTGCGGCGATTGATGTGATGCAAGTGATGATCCTTACCGTGCAGGTCGAAGTGAATCCCCCCAGGGGAAACGGCGTTGCATTCTAACATCGCACTCGCACCTTGCATTCCCTGACAAAGTATCCGTATTTGATTATGATTTCTTTGCGTTGCCCAACGGACCACTGTTGTTGTCGCTCCTCAAGCTGACAACGCAGTGCAAATCGCAAACGCGACGTTCGTCTCGAAAACTATCTGAAGAAGTTCAATGACCGACAACCACTCATCACCCGAAAATTCATCAACGGCAGAAACTTCGCAGCGTGGGGGGTGGCAGCGACCCGTTATCGCTTTTTGCAGCGTGCTAGGCATCTACTTTGTCGTCGCTTACGTGATCCTCCCATTCGGCTGGGAGCAATTCGAAAAACGCCACCCGGCATTCGACGGTGATCCGCGGATTACCGTCACTGGCGACAAGCACCCGGGAGATCCGTTGAATGTCGCCCTGATTGGAACCGCCGAGGAATTGCAGCAAATTTTGGCCGCAGCACAATGGTTCCCCGCCAATCCACTGGGGCTGAAGAGCGATCTGAAAATTGCCGTCGATACGGTCTTGGAACGTCCTTACAACGAGGCTCCCGTCAGCAACTTATTTTTGTTCGGCCGGAAAGAAGATTTTGCCTTCGAGCAGCCGGTGGGAGACAATCCGCGGCAGCGGCATCATGTTCGTTTTTGGAAAAGCCCGACCAGCGATCCCGCCGGCCGACCGATCTGGCTCGGCTCGGCAACGTACGACGAGCGTGTGGGTTTAAGTCATACCACAGGGCAGATTACGCATCATATCTCGGGCGATGTCGATGCCGAACGCAACCATCTGATGCAGAACCTGGAACAGACCAAGCAACTTTCCGAGACCTATCAGATCCCTGATTTTCATCCGGTAAAAGAAGGGCGTAACGGGGGGGGCGATTTGTGGAAAACCGACGGCGCGTTATCCGTCGGCGTGATTGCCCCGAAGTAGCCAAGCACTCGTAAATTACACAGGCGCGGCGTTCGATGAACAAACGATCCGCGTTACTTCTTCTCACTCACGCAGAACAAATGCTTGTTCGAGCGAATGAAGATTTCACCATCCGCGATGGCGGGAGTCGCGCTATAGTTGCTGCGATCGGATTCAAAGCGGTTGGTGGAAAGCAGCTTGAATTCTTTGTCCAAAGCAATCACGTATGTTTCGCCGGCGCGCGTGATGTAATACATCTTGCCGTCCGCTGCGACGGGCGAAGAATAACTTTGTCCGCCCCCTCCCCGTCCGCCACCGAAGCCACCACCAAATCCACCGCCGCCAAATCCGCCGGGACGTCCACTGCCGGGAGCAGCACCACCTGGACCTCGTGGCGGAGCACTTTCTTCACGCGGTGCATCTCCGGCTCCCGCAGGTGTGCTGCCGATGCGGGCTTGAAAAACCTTCTCCCCCGTTTTGGCATCGATGCAATTAGCCACGCCACTGCTGATCCAGTAGATGCGGTCTTCAAATACGAGCGGCGTGCCGATCCGTCCTTTGTCGTTGCCGCTCCACAGCACCTGGCTCTTTGACACATCCTTGCTACCGCCGGCTTTCACCGCGACCGAGCCGCCGTTGCGACCTTCCACCGCAAACACAGTGCTTCCCACCGAAACCACGCTGGAGCACATCGATTGTTCATCCGTGAAGGGGCAATACCACAGGAGCTTCCCATCTTCCGGATTGAATGACCAAATTTCTCCCGGCACTCCCATCACTAGTTCCGTGCGTTCCCCACTCTCAACGATGACCGGCGTCCCCCACGTGCCGCCAAAGCCGTCCGCCTCCTTCTTCCAAACTTCTTCGCCGGTGCTCTTGTTCAGTGCCACCAGCCCGCGCGACTCAACCGTGGCCGGCACGATCAGCAGGTTCTGGTAGACGATTGGACTGGAAGCGGAACCCCAACTACGCGGGTCGTCTTCCGTACCGACACTTTTCTTCCACAATTCGTTCCCTTCCAGGTCGTACGCGTAGACGCCACTCTTACCGAAAAACACATACACGTGTTCCCCATCGGAAACGGGCGTATGCGAGGCATAGCCGTTCTCGGCAAACATGCCCCGAAACTGCTCCTCCGGCAACACAGCCGGGACCGACTTATCCCAGAGAGTTTTTCCGGTCGCTTTATCGATGCATAACAGATGACGTTTCAGCTTCGATTGATCGCCGCCACCACCAGCCTCAGTTCCATAGCCGGTCCAACACGTGACAAAGATTTTGCTGCCAACAATAATGGGGCTGGAAAGCCCCGGGCCTGGAAGTTCGATTTTCCACTTCAAATTTTCCGTATCGCTCCACTTGATGGGAGTGGGCGTTGTGTCCGTGCTGATGCCGCTCCCATTCGGGCCGCGAAAGCGGGGCCAATCAGCTGCGAATAGCGACTGGGTGACAAGGGCGAGGGGGAGCGCGAATATACAAAGGCGATGAAGTAGCATCGGCACGGCAAGACTCCTCAGTGCGAACATTTAGATACAAAAAAACAACAAGCCCGATCCGATGCCCCGAAGAGCATCGGCCGCCGCCTGTTGTTGATATCACGGAGCAGAATGAAATCCACTCCGTGAGCAATGACTACTAACGCTTGTGGCCATTCAAGCCAGCATTATTCCGCTGGGCGAGCCGGGCGATTGCCACCGGGACGCTGGGCACCACCTGGACGTTGAGCACCACCTGGACGTTGAGCACCACCAGGACGCTGTCCGCCGGGAGCGCCACGAAGCTGAGCGACATCGAATTCTTTCCCCTTCATCTTGGCCAGCGTCTCCTTTTGTTCGGTCGTCAAAACTTCCAAGGCAGCTGCTTGGGCTCCTTCGGTGATCTCACGCATCTTGGTCATCCGTTCCTGGAATCCTCCCTGGTCGCCACCTTGGTTACGACCGCCGAGAGCTTGCACTTTTTCGCGAGTTTCAGCGGCGATGGTCTTCAGTTTTTCCTTCTGCTCAGCCGTCAGATTGATCGCCTTGGCGAGTTCTTCATCGTTGATCGCATTCGATCCGGCCGCTTGCCAGGTGATCTGTTGCAAACGCTCGGCCTGTTCTGCCGAAAGGATCGCGGCAATTTTGGGCTTCATTTCTTCGGTTCGCTTGCGAGCAGTTTCGGCCATTTGTTCGCGAAGTTCGGCCATTTTGGCTTCCCGTTCGGCCTGTGGCAGATCGCGGATCGCCTGGAAATCGGCCCCGCCCCCACGTTGACCTTCGCGGGCCTCTTGAGCGAGTTCGCGAACCTTAGCAATCTGGTCTTCGGAAAGTCCCAGATCCTTTTGAACGGCTTCATTCGAAAGCAACGCGACCGGACCTTGAGCGCCACCACCGAAACCACCACCACCAAAGCCACCGGGTCGTTGCGCGAGGGCGGGCAAGCAGACCAAAGTCATCGCCGTAGCGAGACTTAATGCAAAGAGACGAGCCATATTCCAAACTCCTGTGAGAGAACCAGGAGGCCGACAGACCTCCGCAATTTTAAGAATGAACACCGCCCAGCAAGCGGAGTCTTCCCGGAGTTGCGGAAAATTCAAGATATGTCGAAAGTCGGTCGCCACTTCGCGGCGAGCCGTATTGCTCACCGGCGACGTTTCGACCGCTGGCGGCTCTGCTCGGCGAGCGACTTCCCTGTCCGCATCGACCGAATTGTCGGCACGGTGCCGCCCCCCACAAACAGCCCGGTGAAGATGGCAGCGATGGCCGCGAAGAAGCTGGCAAAGAACCACCCATCGCCGTTGCGGGCGTGCTGGTGCTTGTCCCGTGCTTGCCCTTCCAGAATGTGCGGCCGGAACTGTTCGATCTGATGCGGCTGTAATCCCAATTCGCGCAAACGCTCGGTGATTTTCATTTCGGTTGCCTGCGAGCGAATCAGGGACGCCAGCGCTAAATCCAACACGCGCGTCGTCAAGCCATCGACCACCACCGGCGTGCAGCCAATCGATTCGAAGTGCGCTCGAATCTGCGTCACCGTATAACCGCCGTTGTACATTGTGATGGCCGCTTCAATCTGCGAGCCGGTCGGCATGAAATCGCTGAAGTCGTTCTCCGCAACCGATTCAGGCTCGGGTGGCGAGCGAAAGTCCTGAGGACTGTTGCTAGTGACTTCTAATGGCGGGCCAATGCGAATGGGGTCGGACATGGCGAAATCGGCAGAGGCACGGTTGGTGGAGCAGCAACGTTGGCGTTCCCAAATTCTAGCGACCGTGCTGAACCCATTTCAACCTCCGTTCCAACTCTTACTCTTCATCCTCTTCCTACTCTTAATCTTCCTCTTAATCATTCTCCAATTGTGCGAGGCAAGTAGAAGCAGCGTCAACTCCCCGGAGTAAGAGTAGGATGAGGAGTAAGTTGTTTTACTTTGGCAATTTCCCATCCGGCCGGTGGCTATGTGACGGATGTCTGTGTTTTGCGCAAGCGAGCACCGAATGAAAAGACCTGCTCACGATCTTGGCCGGTCGTGGACTCGGCATCTAATGCAAATTGCAGTTGGAACTGTGTTCGCGAAGCATAGCACAGTGAACTGTGGCAAAAGGTTCACTCTTGCTGAGCCTGCGTTGATCATCGCGGCGCAGGTTGCCGGAGAAAACTTGACGCCGAGCGTCCGTTAGGCAGAATAGGGCCAGCGGACGAACTCCCGTTCTGCAGAGTTGTTTCTGTATACTTCTTGTGAGGCGACGAATGCCACATCTATCTCACAGCCTCAAGTCATCGTTGTATTGGTTCGTGCAAGACGTTTCGAAGGGACTGCTTGAGAACGATGCGTGGGACTTCGACTTCGATCTGCACGTCCCTGATTGGACGCAGTATCAAGCCACCATCCTTGAGCCGACGATTTTTGCGACTGCGTTTTCCATTTGGATGAACAACATTGAGCTCGATGAGTCCGGAAACGTGCTGAATGAAGAGCATGCCGCACTACGTGCGTTTCAATGCTTGCGTCCACACTTCGATCCCACGTTCTCACACAAGGACGTTCAGCCACCGTTCGCCGATTGGGAGCTGTTGGAGGCGCAGTGAAGTAGGGCAGGCTCCTGCCTGCCGATTGGAAGGTCGGTTTGCGTTATCGTGATGAAACGCTGCTACCCGCGGTAAAGCAATCGAGTGAAGTGAAGTAGGGCAGGCTCCCGCCTGTCGATTGGAAAGCGGATTCGGCAGGCGGGAGCCTGCCCTACACAACTGTCGCGTTTCAATTTGCAAGCACCTGAGTAGTCGTGTGTGGTTCCTTTCTCGCTCGTTCAAGTATCGCAAACGATGTACTTGACGAACACGACGGGTTGGCCATGTTGATGGTTGGCTGTGTTTTGCGAAAGCAAACACAAAGTGGAAAGACCTGCTCACGATCTTTGCCGGTCATGGACTCGGCAGCAAATGCGAATTGCAGTTGGGACTGTGTTCGCGAAGCATAACACAGTGAACTGCGGGCTAACGTTCACTCTTGTTAAGCCTGCGTCGATCATCGCTGCACACGTTGCCGGGGAAAACTTGACACCTAGCGTCCGCTAGGCAGAATAGGGCCAGCGGACCAATTCCTGTTCTGCAGAAGTTTTTCTGTATACCTCTTGTTATTCCGTTCGCAGATGCCTTCGACGCTCAAGTATCCTCGCGAATGGCTCGAACGCGTCCCGGCGGTGGTGTTCGCGTGTCTGCTGCCCGGTGAGTTGCGGATCATAGTTCATCCGGGAGTCGGTCTTGCTGACGGTGGCGCTCCGTGGAATGTGCCGATCGATCTCATTCCGCCAGAGCTCCGTATGCCGAACACTCCATTGTGGCTGAAGCTCGACGAGCAGATGAACATTCTCGAAGTATGGCGGAGGGATGAGTGATCGGCGCACGAAAGAGTTGCCGCGATAATGGTTGGCCTCTATGAGAACTCGGCTTGAGTGAAGTAGGGCAGGCTCCCGCTTGCCGATTGGAAAGTCGTTTTGTGTTATCGTCCTGAAACGCTGCTTCCCGCGGTAAAGCAATCGAGATGCCAGCCGTTTGTAAGCGGACTCGGCAGGCGGGCGCCTGCGCTACACAACTCAATGTTGGTTAGCCGCGGCCAGGTTAACCGTGTCGTTAGCCCCCAAGAGAAAATCGCGATGAATGTCGAAGGGATTCAACTTCGATTTGACGGCGGCCTTTGGCTCGGCGCTGTTTCAACGAAGTTCGGCATCGTCGAAGTTTTCTTCAGCGGTTCCGAGGCGGGTCCAGACGAGAAACAGGTCCAAGCATATCGCCGTTTTGCCGAACACTTGGACGCGAACGTTGCGAGGCTGCGGAAGAAGATTTTCGTCGGCTTCCTTTGGCATCCAATCCGAATTGCGATCAACATGGAAAACCGCGTTGGGGTACAGTTCCGGAACCGGCTCACGGGCAATCAAGGCAAACTCATTCTTGACGAAGCACCCGTGAACAGTCCTGCGGCGAGTGTCAAGCGGTAATGGATTATCCAACCCGCCAACATTTTCGCCGCGCTAACGCTCCCTATTTGACGTCATTGCGGCATGGTGCGTCAGCGCGGTGAATGTCGAAGGTGTTGTCGAAACTTTTTGACCGCTTGACCTCAACATTCCCCACAAATCTTTGAAGAATTTACAATCTTTCCTTGCTGGCAATGGAGCGTTAACCGCGGTTGTTGGGCGGGTTAAGCGATGTTTGCACTGCTGGTCCGAGGTTTGCTTTGGAGGCAGTTAC
>JBGSNR010000019.1:0-37274 GCA_041739545.1 Pirellulaceae bacterium
GGTCGGCGATCGACCCGGAAGGAGTGAGCCTCGCAGAGTGAAACGCAGGCCGAAAAGCTACCCGCTGTTGCGTCAGCCTCGGCACAAATATACAAGTCATTACTCAGGCGTAGCTTAGGACTATGCCCGTGCCATTCGTTCCTGACATCTTTTCACTTCCGGAGTGGGCGCGTCGCTGGTGTCGAGTATCCGCGGGCGGAGCGACGTAGCCATCGGCAACGTAATTGGCTCGAACCTGTTCAACATCCTTGTCATCCTCGGCCTGAGCGCGATGGTCTCCCCCTTGCCAGTCCAAGCGGCGATCATTGCTTCTGACTGCTGGTGGATCCTGGGGGTCACGGTGTTGCTGTTCCCCCTGATGTTTACGAAGCTGCGAGTGAGCCGCTGGGAGGGTGGCGTGCTAGTGGCGGTGTACGGCATTGATGTGGCGATGCTGTTGTCCACGAAAGAATAGGGGACGCTGAACTGAATACGAACGTCTGACCCGGCGGACGTTTGGTTTGCTGAACGTTATCACTGCTAGATTTCTTGGATGCTTTTCAAGAGTGGCGACAGAGTTGCTGAGTGGTGCTGTCAAACCACTCTGCATTGCTCGCACAAATCGCGCGAAATTTTTAATGCTTCGAGCTCTAAACCACTGCCATGCTTTCGCAAATAGTGGCGCGTTTGCGGCATTCCGCCGAGTTGCAGGCGCAAAACCCGTACAATAGGTGTATTCTGCTTCACGGCAGGGTGCGATTTCGCACATCACCTCCTGAGTCTCCTTGCTTTCGGCGGGGCTACTACTAGCGCTAAGTAATTAGGTGTGCCGATGTCGAAATCCTCTCCTCCGTCTACTTCGGCGCCGGCCCCTCACGCGGCAGATCCGTTTCGACTGCTGGTTGAATCCGTGGCCGACTATGCTATTTACATAGTCGATCGCAATAGGCTCATCGCGAGTTGGAACGCCGGCGCCGAGCGAATTTATAGTTATCGTGCGGAAGAGATTATCGGCCAGCCCTTTGCGTCCGTTTTTGCCCCAGATGATTTGAAGAACGGTCGGCCGGAAGAATTCTGTCGACTTGCGCTGGCTTCCGGCCAGCACGAGTTCGATTGCATGCGGGTGCGTAAAGACCAGTCGCAAGTGCGGGCAGTCCTCACCGTCACCGCTCTGAAGGACCAAACTGGCACGCACGTGGGATTTGGCGTGGTCACGCGGGAAGTCACTCATCAAAAGCCGGCTAAAGTCGATTTGCCCGAAAGTGAGGATCGCTACCGCCGCCTGTTCAATGCCATCGCCGATCCTTTGTTCGTTTACGACCGCGAGACGCTCGGATACCTCGATGTGAACGACGCCGCGGTGAAAAAGTATGGGTACAGTCGCGAAGAGTTTCTCGGCATGACGATTAAGGACATTCGTCCAGTGGAAGATGTCGCGGCTTTGCTTGGCATGCTCGCCACCTCCGGCACCGCGTTCGAGGATCGAGGCGTGTGGCGGCACTGCAAGCGTGACGGCACGGTCATGGAGGTAGAGATCTCGGCTTACGGCATGGACTACGACGGTCGACCAGCGTGTGTCATTCATGCCCGCGATGTAACCGAAAAGCGGCGGGTGGCAAGCGAGGCCGCACGAGCCAACGACCTGCTCCGGACGGTGGTCGAAGGGACCCCCGACGCGCTGTTCGTCAAGGACCGGGACGGGAAGTATCTCTTGTTCAACTCGGCCGCCTCTCGATTCGTCGGCAAACCAGTCGAGGAGGTACTTGGCCGGGACGACACCGCGCTGTTCGATCCCGAAAGCGCCCGTGTTGCGATGGCACACGACCAGCAGGTGATGGCGGCGAATCAGGCCGACACAGCAGAAGAACAACTAACCGCAGCGGGCGTGACCCGAACGTACCTGGCGTCCAAAATGCCCTTTCACGACTCCGCAGGAAACGTCATCGGTGTCCTGGGCATCTCCCGCGATATCACCAGCCAGAAGCGGGCCGAAGAAGCCTTGCGCCAGCAGCAGGCCCTGCTCCGCATCGCCGGCCGAACTGCGCGACTGGGTGGTTGGTCAATCGACCTGGAAACCCAAACAGCCACTTGGTCGGATGAGATCTGCGCGATCCACGAGGTACCCGTCGGACATCGGCCCACGTTGGCAGACGCCATCAATTTCTACCCATCCGAGTACCGGGAGCAGGTTGCACGCTTCGTTCAAGAGTGCGCCGACGACGGTACCCCGTTTGATTTTGAGTTGGAGTTGATCACGGCGAAGGGCCGCCGCATTTGGGTGCGAGCCATCGGGGAAGCGGTCCGGGATGAGGCAGGCCGGATTATCAAATTGCAGGGGGCGTTTCAAGACATTACCGATCAAATGAAAGCCCAAAACGAGCAGCAACTTTTGGCCGAACGGCTCGCCACAACGCTTGAAGCAATGACGGACGGGTTCGTCACTTTCGATCGCGAGTGGCGCATCAACTACGTCAATGCCGAGGCCGAACGGCTGATCTTGCGTCGCCGCGAAGAGCTGATCGGGGCCACGATCTGGGAAGCCTTTCCCGAAACGCTCGGGGCCACGTTCGAGCGGGAGTACCGCCGCGCCCTCACCGAACAGGTCACCGTTGACTTCGAGGAATATTTCCCCCCGCTGGACAAATGGTTCGGGGTTCGCGCCTATCCGACCGAACAAGGTCTCGCGGTCTACTTCCGCGACGTGACAATCTCTCGAAAACTCACTTCGGAGTTGTTGGGCGAGCGAAGCCGACTGGTCGCCGCGCAATCGGTGGCGAAAGTTGGTAGTTGGGAAACCGATCTCTCCACGCAGAACGTCATTTGGTCTGCCGAAACGTACCGCATTTTCGAGCAGTTCGAGGACCAGTTCCAGCCAACACATCAGCGTTTCCTGGAACTGGTGCATGACGAGGATCGCGAAGTCGTAGATCGTGCGTTTCAGGACACACTGCGCCTGCGGGCTCCTCAGATGATCGAGCATCGAATCGTGATGCCGGACGGCCGCATCAAGTTCGTCGAGGAGCATTGGCAAGTGTCTTTTGATGCGCAAGATAGGCCCGTGCGAGTGACCGGCACTTGCCAGGATATTACCGCACGCAAGTTGTCAGAGCAGGCTGTTCGTGAAAGCGAGGAGCGGTTCCGCCTGGTCTCGAAAGCCACCAACGATGCCATCTGGGACTGGGACCTAATCACCGACGCCCTCTGGTGGAACGAGGGCTTCGAGAAGCTGTTCGGCTACCGCCGCGCCGAGGTGGAGCCTACCATTCAATCGTGGCTCAGCTTTATTCACCCGGCCGATAAAGAGACGATGGTCGCCGACGTTTACAAGGCCATCCAGGGTGATGCCGCTAGTTGGGCCGGCGAGTATCGCTTCTTGCGCAAGGATGGCACGGAAGCTTTCGTCTTGGACCGCGGATACATCATCCGCGATGCGGACGGCAAGGCCGTGCGCATGATCGGCGGGATGACCGACCTGACGGAGCGCAAGCGCGCGGAAGAATCACTTTTGCTGCGCGATCGAGCGATCCAGGCCGTCTCCCAGGGTATTCTCATTTCCGACCCAAATCAGCCGGACAACCCCGTCATCTTCGCCAGTGGCGGCTTCGAACGTATGACCGGATATCGCTCGGAAGAAGTGATCGGTAGGAACTGTCGCTTTTTGCAAGGGAACCACACTGATCGGGATACGATTCGCGAACTGCGCAGCGCGATTGCGGAAGCGCGCAGCTGCATGGTGGAGATTTTGAACTACCGCAAGGACGGCACGCCGTTCTGGAACCAGCTAACAATCACTCCTGTACTGGGTCCGACGGGACAGGTAACCCACTTCGTCGGCGTGCAGACCGACGTGACCGAGCGACGACGTCTCGAAGACCAGTTCCGGCAGGCGCAGAAAATGGAAGCGGTGGGGCGCTTGGCAGGCGGGGTGGCACACGATTTTAACAACCTGTTAACCATCATCTCCGGGTACAGTGAAATGCTCCTCACCATGCCCAAGGTGGAAGGCGACCTGCGCGAACCGATCGTGGAGATCCGCGAAGCCGGCAAGCGAGCGGCTTCACTCACCCGGCAGTTGCTTGGCTTCAGTCGCCAGTCGATGCTGCAACCCAGGGTGCTGGACCTGAATGCCGTCGTCACCGAAACCGGGAAGTTGCTTCGCCGGCTGATTGGCGAAGACATCGAATTCACGACGGTCCTCGATCCCCAAGTCAGTCGGGTCAAGGTGGACCCCGGGCAACTCGATCAGGTGCTCATGAATCTGGCCGTGAACGCCCGCGACGCGATGCCCAAGGGAGGCAAACTAACCATCGAGACCTCGAACGTGCTCCTCAGCGACGACTACGCTGCCACGCACCCGGACTGCAAAACGGGGCATCACGTCTTGCTGGCGATGACCGATACCGGCTGCGGCATGACTCCCGATGTGATAGCTCGCGTTTTCGAGCCGTTCTACACCACCAAGGAAGTCGGCAGGGGAACCGGGCTCGGGCTAGCAATGGTGTTCGGAATTATTCAACAAAGCGGCGGCTGCATCCATGTCTATAGCGAGCCGGGCCGCGGCACGACCTTCAAAATTTACCTACCGGCCGTGTCCGAAAAACTCTCCCTCAAGAAAAACTCCGAGGCGCATTCCGGGTTGCAGGGGACGGAAACGATTTTGCTCGTCGAGGACGATGAAGGGGTGCGAGGTTTGGCGTTACGAAGCCTGCAAATGCACGGCTATCAGGTGCTGACCGCGACCGACGGACTGGACGCCCTGGCGCTCGTCAAAACATACTGCGAGCCGCTCCACCTGATCCTGACCGATGTGGTCATGCCGAACGTCAGCGGCCCGGAACTGATCGAGAAGATCAAAAACGATTTCCCCCATGTCAAAGTGCTGTTCATGAGTGGCTACACCGACGACGCCGTGGTTAAGCACGGCTTGATTGAAGCGGGGGTGGCATTCATCCAGAAGCCCTACACACCGCTAGGACTGGCTCGAAAAGTCCGCCAGGTTTTGGACGAGAAGCCCGGCGACAAAGCTTAATGGAGCGAGCACAACCAACCCGGCGGGCGAAGTGGACGTGTATGAGTAGGTGCACTTAAATTCGCTGTGTCGGTAAGCGGGTGCTAAACTGCCAACCGCCGAGTGTCGTGCACTGGGCGTTCTCCTCGTCGATTAAGGGTTGCAATGCCGTGGCAATATCAAGTTCCGGAGCATCTCAATACTGCCGCGCTGAGGTTCGAGCACTTTCGCAACACCGTCAAGTTGCGTGAGGACGTATTGAATAAGTTTAGCTGGAAAGTACTTTCTCAAGCAGAGGATTGCGCGCTTGAGGCCGAAGTACGCGCCCATTTTCCCATGCGAGTGAACTCAGTTCCTCCCGAACCTAACGTCGTATGGGATGTGTCTTCAATCTACGCAAACAAAGAGACATTCGCGGAACTGGAAGTCGACTTAAACATGAACGCAATTCTTGCCTTGCGCGAATGCACGGCCCCTGGCGAATCGATCGTGGCGGTGGATTGGCAACATCCTTGGTACCGATTTGAACCACATGCCGTTCCGTTGACCGGCGATCCTTATGAGTGGGCTGTGCCTGTTCTGCCTGATGGAGACGTTTCGCTCTTCTTTCCAAGCGATTTCCGATTTGGCATTGTCGGACGTCCGCATTCCACCATTTGCATTTACGGTAAGGAACTCCTCGACGCGTTTGAAAGAAATCGCCCTTTGTTGTTTTCGAGGCGAATCGAGTGGCCACTTGATTCGTGACCGATGCTGCAACGCGATTACCTCGAACTTGACGTCACCTGTTTGCCACAGGACAATAACACTAGAGTTTTGTCTCCTAGTGGAGTCCAACGATGGAGTTCGAGTGGGACGACGACAAGGCTAACTCGAACTTACAGAAACACGGGGTCTCGTTCACCGAGGCCCAGACAGTGTTTGCCGACCCGTTAGGGCTGACCGGATTCGACCCGGACCATTCCGATGCAGAGGACCGATACATCACGATGGGGATTTCCTTGGAGAGGCGCCTAATCGTGGTATCGCATACGGATCGGGACGAACGAGTGCGTATCATTACCGCCCGCGAGGCGACCCGAGCAGAACGAAGGGACTACGAAGATGGCGACTTCCCCTGACGACCCGCAACCACCCACCGACGCGATGCGCCCAGAGTATGACTTCCGTGCCATGCGCGGGGTCGTCCGTGGCAAGTACGCGTCAAGTTACGCCGAGCGCTTGCGAATCGTTCGGCTGGCTGAAGACGTGGGGGCTGCCTTTGCAGACGAGGCGGCAGTCAATGAGGCTCTTCGCGAGTTTCTGTTGAAGCGCGATGGGTGACGGGTGTCGTTCGTCCTGTGCATCGGAACTGACGCCGCGTTCAACTGGGAGCTTGCTTGTCTTGAAGAGGACAGCCCACGAACACCACCGCGCTCTGATCGAAACCAAAGTAGAAGTGTACGAGTAATGGATTGGTTCACTTCTGAAATCCCATGAGCATTGAAACCGAAAACGATGTTGCGGCCCTCAAACGCATCGGCAAGATCGTGGCCCGCGTGCTGCAGGAGATGCTCGACGCTGCTGAACCAGGCATGACGACGCGTGAGCTGGATGCCATCGGCGAACAACTGTTGGCCAGATATGACGCACGATCGGCCCCTAAACTAACCTACGACTTCCCAGGTTCAACCTGTATCAGCATCAACGAGGAGGCCGCCCACGGCATTCCCGGGGAGCGCGTGATTCAGCCGGGGGACGTGCTGAATGTGGATGTTTCTGCGGAGTTGGACGGCTACTTTGCCGATACCGGCGGAACGAAAGTGGTTCCCCCCACCAATCCCCAGAAAACGCGACTCTGCAATGCCACCCACCTGGCCTTGGAGCATGCGCTGTTTCACGCCCGCGCGGGGCGGCCCCTGCATGGTATCGGCGCGGCCATCCAGCGCACGGCGCAAACCTACGGCTTCAAGGTCATTGCAAACCTCGGCAGCCACGGGATTGGTCGGGCACTTCACGAAGAGCCCGAGCACATTCCTGGCTATTTTGATCCCACGGACCGGCGTCTCTTGCAGCAAGGAATGGTGATCACCATCGAACCGTTCCTTTCCACCAAGAGCCGCCTGGTGACCGAGAGTTCCGATGGCTGGACCTTGGTTGGCTCTCCCGGCAATTTGTCAGCGCAATTTGAGCACACGCTGATCATCACCCAGGGGGAACCGATCGTTGTCACCAGGCGTTAAGTGATCGTGGATGGAAGCTGAGCCTTGTTCAATCGAAGGTCACTGCATCTATGGGTGCCAGTCGCACCCTAATTTTTCAGAGTTGTTTATCCGTGCGGCTCGTCCACAGATCCCTTGCCGGGGAATGTCCGCAAGCAGGGCAACCGCTAGCGGCCTCCAGCCAGCGATTTGATTGACATTCCATCAATCAATCGGGAACATAGGTAGACGAGCGGATGTGAACCTCGGGTAATCCGTAACGGCAAGGTAACTTCCGCAGAAACCACGCAGTCGTGGGAGGGTTAAAGGGAGTAGAAATACGGACTGGCAGCAGGTTATCGAATACTGGCGAACCAAACCGGGGGCTCACCGAACCCCCTGAACGAGGCGCTAACAGCCAGGAATTCACTTTCGTCATTAAATCGCTTGTCAGAAAGTATTTACGAAAAACAAAACGAGGCAAAACAGGTTTCCAATTTCCCCCCTTTCATCCCCCTGTTCACCGCACGGGTGAATCGGGGGGACGAACATTACCTGCATTGCTCGGTAGATTAGCAATACTTATTCATGAACTCGAAAGGAAATAAAATGATAAAGCACATGGTTACTCCCTTGGCTCGCAGGCAGTTTCTGCAGACCGCAGCCGCGCTGAGTGTTGCCTTCGGAACGCGCAATGTCTTTGCGGCCGCACTCGCTGCGACGCCGCGGATGACGGAGGGGCCGTTCTATCCCGATAAGCTTCCCCTGGATACCGATAACGATCTGCTGGTGATCAACGACTCGATCACGCCTGCCGTGGGGGAGATTACTCACCTGGCCGGGAAAGTGCTCGATCTGGAAGGGAAGCCGATTCGCAATGCGTTTGTCGAAATCTGGCAGGTGGATAATGCCGGGGTCTATCTCCACTCGGCCGACACGGCCAAGCGCGACCAGCAGGACAAAAATTTCCAGGGGTACGGACGGTACTTCACCGATGCGGACGGGCGGTACTATTTCCGCACGGTCAAGCCGGTCCCTTACACGGGTCGCTGCCCGCACATTCACGTGGCGGTCAGTTCCAACGGCAAGCGGCTGCTCACTTCGCAACTGTTCATCGCTGGCCATCCGGACAACGAGCGGGACGGCATCTATCGGAGCTTAGGAAGTGTGGAACAGCAAAAGCTGGTTTCGCCCGAGTTCACGGCACTCAAAGATTCGGACATCGGCGAACTGCAAGCGAATTTTGACATCGTGCTCGGCAAGACGTTTGACGAAACCAAGGGAACGCGCGTGCAGGGGGGCATCGCGAAGTCCGAAGTGCAAGGTCGCAATGGCGGCAGGCCCGGTGGACCTCCGCCACGAAATCGGCCGCAGTAGAAGCTTCCAGACGAAAGCTCTGGATCGAAATTAAGTGGTTTGTGGAATCCGAGTAAACGAACGGCACTCGGAGAGTGCCTACTACTTTGCTGGCGTTTTTTCCGTCCGGCTGATGGAAATTTCGCCATACTGGTTGGCTGCTCGACCGCATTACACCGTAGAAATGCAGGTTTTGCCCCTGGCGAAAGAGCGGCATAGCGTTTGCCGTCGAATGAAGCTTCGCCCCCAGTTTCCTGGAGATTGATATGAACCGTCCTTTCCGCCGTCGTCCGTTTTTGCTCGCTTCCGTTTCGCTGCTGGCCGGCACTGCGCTGCGACCGTCCTGGGGCCAGGAATCCGCCACCAACGGGGAACTCGCAAAGACGATCGAGAAGGGAGTTGAGTTTCTGATCAACCAAGGGCAAGCGGCCGATGGTTCGTTCACCAAGCAGATCGGCCTGGGGGTAACGGCCTTGGCGACGATTGCCCTGCTCTCGCACGGTCGCACCGTGGATGATCCGGCCGTGAAATCGGCCTTAAAGGTCCTCGAGGCGGGGGTGCAAGAGAACGGCGGCATCTACGCGCCGAAGAGCCGACTGATGACCTACGAAACATGCATCGTGGTTCTTGCCTTCAAGGCAGCCAACAAGGATGGTCGGTATGACGCCACGTTGAAGGGGGCGGACAAGTTCCTGCGAACCATTCCCTTCGATCAGAACGAAGACAAAGCGAACGTTCGGTTCGGCGGCACCGGCTATGGTGGGCCTGGTCGCCCTGATCTTTCGAACACCGCCTTTTTCGTGGAAGCACTTCGCGGCCTGGGCGCCGGGGCCGACGATCAAGCGATCCAGAACGCGATGACGTTCATCTCGCGCTGTCAGAACCTGGAATCGGAATTCAACAACACCGAGTATGCCAACAAGATCAACGACGGGGGCTTTTACTATTCGCCCGTCTCGAATGATGACACCGAGCCGAACGGCGGACTGGCCAGCTACGGCGCGATGAGCTACTCGGGACTGAAGAGCATGGTCTATGCGGGCTTGTCGAAGGATGACCCGCGCGTGAAGGCCGTGCTGAAGTGGATTGGAAAGAACTACACCGTTTCCAAGAACCCGGGGCGCGGGGACAACGGCTTGTATTACTACTACCTGACCTTCGCCAAGGGACTGGATGCGGCTGGCATTACCGAGATTGAAGACGAGAAGGGGCAAAAGCACAACTGGCGGGCCGACCTCGCGGCAGAACTGGCGAAGCGACAAAAGCCCGATGGGAGCTGGGTTAACTCGAATAGTCAGTACATGGAAGGGGATGCAAACTTGTGCACGAGCTTCGCGCTTATCGCGCTCAGCTACTGCCAAGAGCCCAAAAACAAGTAGTTCGCTGCTCTTGACCGTTTTTCGCTGCGGCACGATGATTCCCGCCCCCTGTTTCCGCGGGGTAATCACCGACGGGCGAGCACGAGCATGCGCAGACGACAACTCACCTTAAAATTGGCCGGGGCTGCCCTGGGAATTGGCGTCGCAGCGCTGCCTGGCTGTTTTTCGTTGGGACTGGGAACAAGAACGACCTACGTGCAGGAAAGCGACGAAACGCTAGGACGGATTTCGTCGTTGGAAGCGCGAGTGAGTGCGCTCGAACAGACAATGAAGCGGTTTGGTGAGCCGGTGAGCGTGGAAGAAGTCTTGCCGGTGCAATTGGGGGAAGTTCCTGTCGCCCGTTAAGCGTACTTGTCTTCCCACGCCTGCCATTGGGCAGCGAGCACTTCATCCGAACCGATTTCGCCGGTAGCGCGTTTGTTTTGATACTCGACTTCAAACTCGTAAAGTTCGTCGTCGATGTCGGAGCGGGCGCTTTCCCCCATCCGATCGGTAAACAGCACGCCGTCTAAGTGGTCCGTTTCGTGCTGCACGCAGCGGGCCGCGAGACCCGTGAGTTCGAGCGAGATGGGACTGCCATCGATGCCGAACGCTTCAACGCGAACCTGCTTGGGACGAATGACGTCTCCATACACGCCGGGGATGCTCAGACAGCCTTCCTCGGCTTGATCGGAGCCCTTGTGACGGCTGAGGACCGGGTTGAGGAAGACGAGCTCTTCCCCTTCGCCCCGTTTTCCCTTGAGGTTCATGATGAAGAGCCGCAACGGTAGATCGACTTGATTAGCAGCGAGACCGATCCCCTGATGTTCGTACATGAGCTCGAACATCTTGCGGACGATCTCTTTGAGTTCCGCATTGACGCGGCGCACGGGCTTGGAGACCCGACGCAAAGTCGGATGGGGATAGGTGATCACTTGCAGGGCTTCGGGCGAGGTCATGTCATGATTTTACGCGAGGCACGCAAGTGGGCGAAGGGGCCGAAAGCGAGGCGAAGGATGCCTCCAACTTGTCGATGGATGTGTGTTTTACCAATACTCCCGCGGCAGCGCCAGTTTGGCGATCCAAGCCAGCAGCAACACAACGACCCAGGCAGTGAAGATGGAGTAGGGCAAAAAGTACCGACCGTGCAACACGCGTGCTCGGACGAGCAGTCCCGCGCTGAGCAGCAGCAGGCCAAGCATGGGAACAGCCAGTGGATTAAAGAGCAGCGAACGTTGCCACTCCCCAGAGAGTAAGCAGGCAATCGCTCGTGTCCCACCGGTCGTGGGACACGGGAGCCCGGTGAAGGCCTGAAACAACGAACCGGGGATGAGCCCCTGGCTCAACCACCGAATGTTCCAGCCGAGGTAAGCAGCGAAAGCTGCTATGCCCACGATACGCAGCAACGCTTCGATCAGCGTGAGTTTACGAGTGGGCCGGCGAAGGTCTGCCGTTTCAGTCAGCTTGCCTGCCAAAGACAATTACTCGCTCCCGCGCATGGAGTCGATGAGCCAGGGAATCCAGCAGATTGGCAGGCAGAAGAGAAGGAGAATGATGAAGACGATGACGCCGGTCTGATTGAGACCCAGCAAAACGGCTTTTCCCTGCGGCATGTGAATGCTCCGGTGTTGATGAGGGTGATACTTTTACCTGTGTGAGCCTTATATTCCGGCATGCGGCACCTGAAGTCAAGGTGCAAGTGCCGGGCAAAGCGCAACGGGCAAGCTAAGTTGCCGATCGTGTCAACCGCGCAAAGTCCTCAAAGAACTTCGGATAAGTTTTTTCCGTACAACGCGGGTTGAGGATCACCACGCCCGGCACACGCAGGCCAGCCAGTGCCAAACTCATCGCCATGCGGTGATCGTTATAGGTTTCGATGTGAGCCCCGTGCAATTTGCCCACGGCAGGAGGAATGATCCGCAGACCATCCTCGAATTCCTCGATGGTCGCACCCAATTTTCGCAGTTCCCGGGCGAGATCACCAATGCGGTCGGTTTCTTTGTGTCGATTGTGTCCGATTCCGCGAATCGTGGTCGGCCCTTCGGCAAAAAGAGCAACGACGGACAAGGTCTGGGCAGTGTCGCTGATGGAATTCATATCAACCTCAATGCCCCGCAAAGTTCCGCCGCGAACCCGAATTCCGGCCGGTGTGTCCGTCACCTCACACCCCATCTGCCGCAGACAATCGACGAACTGCACGTCTCCCTGCAACGCGAGAGGGGATAGTCCGTTGACCGTTACCTCGCCGCCGGTGATGGCTGCCGTAGCCCAAAAATAGCTGGCGGCGGAGGCGTCCGGTTCGATGTGGAAATCGGTCCCTTGATAGACTTGCCCAGCATCGATCTTGATCTGTTGCAGATCACCTTCGGGAACCTTGGCACCAAAGGAGCGCATCACTTCGAGCGTCATCCGCACGTAGGGCTGGGAAACAAGTTCGCCGTCGACCTTGATTTCAAGCCCCCGCCGAGCATAAGGAGCGACCATTAAGAGCGCACTAAGAAACTGGCTACTGACATCGCCTCGAATCTGCACTGCACCGCCGGCCAGGCCTTGCGCGCGCACGATCACTGGCGGACAATCGGTGTCCAGTTCGCTGCGAGCATCGATCCCCTGTTGCTGCAGCGCGACCAGCAAATCACGAATGGGCCGTTGGCGCATCCGCTCGACACCATCGAGCCGATACTCCCCTTGGCCCAGCGCGACGAGGGCGGCCAGAAAGCGAATCGTGGTGCCGCTGTTGGCGCAGAACAAATCCGCTTGCTTCGCCGGGATCACTCCGCCGCAACCGACGACTTGGAGACTGTCCGGCTCACTGTCCGGTTGGACAGCAATCCCCAACCGCTGCAAACTATCGACCATCACATGCGTGTCTTCGCTGGCCAGCACGCCATGCAATAGCGAAGTACCCCGAGCGAGCGCCGCGCAAACGAGTGCCCGATTGGTGATGCTCTTGGAACCCGGCGGCCGAATCGAGCCGTGGACGGGACCAACAGGCGTGATGGCGATGGAAGTGGGAATGTCGCTCACGGCGCGGCAATCTTCCACAAATGGGCGTCGCTACGCAGATAGAGAGCATTCCCCGCTACGGCCGGAGAGCCCAGAATTCCCTCCCCCAGATCGTTCGTGGAGACAAGCTCGGGTTTGTCCCCCAGGGCAACCACATGCACCTGACCATCCTGATTGGCGGCGAATAAATGCTTGCCGGCGATCACTGGCGTGGCCCAAAATGTTCCTGGCATCCGCTGCTTCCAGAGGACCTCGCCCGAGTCGATGGCAGCACACGAAAGCACTCCCGCGCGAGCTACCGTGTAGACCTTGTCCCCTTGGACGATCGGCGTGGCATTGCCGGGACCAAGTTGAGTTACCTCCCAGGCGACGACCGGCGCATTGGCACTGGCGTTAACGTCGAGTTTTGTCAGCCCCTTGCTGGGCAAATAAATCTTGCCGTCCGCCGAAGTGCTGGAAGGAATTCCAGCGCACTCGGCTTCGTACTCCCAGATTTTTTTTCCGTTCTGCGGATCATGGGCCGAGAGTCGATCGGTCGATTGCAGCAGGACCAAATTGCGATTGTTGGCTCGAAATAAAGTGGGCGACGTCCAGCAACTGAAGGCTTTTCGGTCGATCCGCCACAAGTCCTCGCCTGTCTCATCATTCAAGCCAGCAGCGAAGGAATCTCCCATGTTCTCGAGTTGCACAATCACAGCCCCATCGATAACGACCGGCGACGAAGACATCCCGATGTCGTTGGCGGCACTGGGATAGTCATAGGATAGGCCGCGATACCAGAGCAAGTTGCCGTCCAGATCCAGACAGGCCAAGTCGTTGGAAGAAAAGAAGGCAAAGATTCGCTTGCCGTCGCTGGCTGGCGAAGGAGCGGCATTGGCTCCCGTGGGATGGGTGAACCAGCGTCCGGTGGCCCAGAACTCACGTCGCCAAAGCTCCTTGCCAGACTTCTCATCGAAGGCGAGGACGTACAGGCGATCCTGCTTGGGCCAACTGGTCGCCGTTACGATTGCCCGGCCGCCCACCACGATCGGGGACGATACGCCGCGCCCCGGCAGCGGCGCTTTCCAGGCGACATTTTCTTCCTTGCCGAACTTCAGCGGCGGCTGGCTATCGTTCGCAATGCTCTGTTGATCGGGTCCGCGAAATTGGGGCCAATCGGCCGCGGTTGCGGTGGTTGCAACGCACAAACTTAAGGCAGCGGATATCAGCGATTTCATGGGTTCTTTCTGATTTCGTAGAGTCTAGCGGGCGGCGGTCTTTTCCAACGTGCGATCTTGCGAAAAGATCGGGGTGCCGACTTCGTCACAAATGCGGGCACTGAAAGTCCAGTCCTGCGCCCAAGCCTCCGTTTGTTCATTCTGGCAAATCTTCAACAGGATGACGTTTTTCCCTTTTTCGAGTTCGACTCGGCACACGAACTGATCGATGTCTTTGCCCGTGGCAGAATGATAGGCTCGACTCTTGAGCAACAACTTGCCATTCACCCAGACCTTAAACGCGGTCATGCTCGTCAGTCGCAGATCGACGGTTTGGTCCTTGTCGGAAATAAAATCAGTTGTCGCGTAGGCGATCGCCCCTTTGTACTTATCAAGGACCGCGTTGAGGTCAACGATGCCGAGGTCATCCTTTGTTTCATAAGGGCCCCACTGAACCGTCTGGTTCTTGCCTTCGTACTTCTTGGCGAAGTCGAGTTCCATCTCGGGCGGGTAAGCAACATCCCACCCCTTGTCGTCAATGTTGTCGAACGGCGCGATCAACTGCCACTTCATCAGATAGCCGTAGTGAGCGGGCAGGTTGACCTTCTCGCCGAGCTCCTTAAACTTGTCCGATGCCACCTTCACCTGATCCTGATCGCGGGCCGATTCGTAAGCGAGTTGGTACTTCGTCTTCGCAGCGGCCGGATCGGCTTTAAGCAATTTCTCAGCGTCAGCCAGGGCCAAGGCCACGGCATCGCGCCGCAGTTCCACACTGGGATCATTTAGAAAGCCGGGGATCAGGCGCTGTTCCGCCCCACCATCAACTCTGGCAATCAATTCGTAGGCGAGTCGCCGGCCGCGAGGGGAATTCTTCGTGTCGGTTAAGAATTTCTCCAGCGACTCGATGGGCAGTTTTCCGGTCGCCTGAAGTTGACGCTGGGCCATGGCTTCCGCCGCGCTTCGCAGCCAATTTTGTGCCAAGGGGTTCGCCCCGTCGATTGCCGCCAAGACGTCGAGTAGATGTTTCGGGTCGGCCTGTTGCAGCTTGAGAGCCGCTTGAGCGGCCGCCACATTTCCTGCCCCCTTAGCACCCACCTGACGGATCACGGCGAGTTCCGGCAAGGCAGGCTCGGCCCCGTGGGTTGGCAGCAATCCAACCAAACCAAGCAGCGGCATAACGAACCAATGGTAGCGGACGATCATGGACAGACTCCGGCAGGAACAACGGACGACAGCGTTAGTTTATCAGCCGGTCACCAGGGCCGGCTAGCGGCGTCAGCCGGTCGGTTCGTTGCAGCCCGGCAGGCAACCTTTCATAATATGGGGCAATCCGCGGAGGAACCTTCCTCTGCCCGCCGATCCTCCCCTTGGCAAGATTTTCTCATGTTCACTTCGCGTTTTGTTCTCTGGGCGTTGCTTCTGGTTGCTTCGTCCTCGCCGATGCTGCAAGCCGCGGATCAATTCATTCCTCGTCGGCAAGATAAGCCACCTGGTCCGCCCCTCTCGCCGGCCGAAGCGATTAAGAAGATGACCGTGCCGGAAGGCTTTTCAGTTGAACTCGTGGCGAGTGAGCCAGATATCGTGAATCCCGTCGCAATGGCGATTGATGAGCGTGGCCGATTCTGGATCACCGAAAGCTTGGAGTATCCCCGCCGCGAACCTGGGCCGGGACGGGACCGGATTAAGATTCTGGAAGATACGAATGGGGACGGCACGTGCGACAAATTCACTGTTTTCGCAGAAGGCTTGAATATCCCGTCAGGCATCGCCGTGGGACATGGCGGCGTGTGGGTCGCGAACGCACCCGATCTGCTCTTTCTGCAAGATACCGACGGCGATGGGAAAGCCGATAAGCAAGAAGTAATCGTCACCGGCTTTGGTCGCGACGACACACACGAACTGCCGAACAGTTTGACCTGGGGGCCGGACGGCTATCTTTATGGCCTAAATGGGGTGTTCAATTTTTCGAAGGTCACTTACCCCAAGACTTCGCCGAACTACAAGGAAGGCCAAAAGCCGTGGCAGTTCACCTGCGCGTTGTTCCGCATTCACCCGGTGCAGAAAACGTTTGAAATCTTCTGTGAAGGAACGAGCAATCCTTGGGGCGTCACGTGGGACTCGCGCGGCGAAGCGTTTATCTCCGCCTGCGTGATCGATCACCTGTGGCATCTCACTGAAACCGGCTATTACCACCGTCAAGGCGGCCCGTATCCCGCCTTCACGTGGAAGCTCGAATCGATCGTGAAGCACAAGCATCAAGCGGCCGCGTATTGTGGCATTACCTACTTCGACAGCGATGCTTACCCGCTAGAGTATCGCGGCAAGCTGTTCATGGGGAACATCCATGGCGGTTGTATTAATGTCGACAGGCTTGAGCGCGACGGCAGCACCTATTTCGCCAAGCCCGAGCCCGACTTCCTCACCGCGAATGACGTTTGGTTCATGCCGGTGGTGCAGAAGGTCGGCCCGGATGGTTCGCTCTACGTCCTCGATTGGTACGACCGGTATCACTGTTATCAGGATGCGAACGCCGACCCGAAAGGGATTGATCGGTTGCATGGGCGGCTCTATCGCGTGAAGTATCAAGGCACCAAGCAACCGCCGAAGTTTGATTTGGCGAAAGAAACGGATGAGCAGCTCGTTGAGCGGTTGAAGAGCCCGAATGTTTTTTATCGGGAACATGCGCAGCGAATCTTGGCTGAACGGCTGTATTGCGATCCGCAGGCGCCGCCATCGAAGCCCATCCAAACCAGCAACTCGCGGCCGAAGTTGTGGGACTTAGTCCTCGCCAAGGACACGCCGCAGAAGATTCGGTTGCCAGCACTCTGGGCGATCATCAGCGCGGGCCATCTCGATCCCGATAGTTTCATAAAATTGCTTGGCAGCGAGAATGCCGACGTCCGCGCGTGGGGCGTTCGTTCTGCCGGAAATCAAGGCTTTATCCGCGAGGAAGAATGGCAGAAAATCCAGGCGCTCGCAGGCGATGAGTCGGTGGACGTGCGGCTGCAGGTGGCGATCACGGCTGCCAAGCTCAAAGGGATTTACGCTGACGGCAAAGAACAGGCCGTCGATCCGCTCCCAACGCTAGTGGCCGTGCTGGCGAGTTGCGGCGAAGACAAGCTCATCCCGCACATCGTCTGGCAGAATCTGCATCCGCGGCTGGAGCAAAATGCCGCACAGTTTGTGAAGCTCATCGGCGAAAAGGATCGCCTGCAGCAGAAGGCAGTCGTGGACATGCTGCCGCGCGTCATCGATCGCGTTGTCGCCGTGAAAACGGCCGATCCCACTGGCATCGCGGCCTTGTTCAGTCTGGTGACGGCACCAGGGTCATCCTCGCAAGCCGCCGCGCAGCAATGTCTGACGGTCCTCGCCGAACGGGTGCAGTCTCGCGAACTTTCGGGCGAGCAATTGCAGCAGCTTAAGCCGCTGTTGGCAGAGCCGCTCGCCAAAATTCTCGCGGCGGAGAAGAACCCGCTCCGGTTTGAAGCGGCGACCTTGGCCGCCAGTTGGCAAGACAAGGCTGCTCTGGAGATCGTGCGCAGTGTGCTGCAGAACGATCGAGCACCAGAGAAGAGTCGCCAGACCGCTATTGAAGCCCTCGTGGCCGCCAAGGATGTAGCGGTGTTGCCGCAACTGCGTGACATGCTCGCTAAGCCCGAGGCGACTTCAACAGCCTTCCGCGGCGATCTCCTGTCCGCGCTGGGCAGATTCGATTCGGAGGATGTCGGTACGCTCGTGGTCGAATTATTGCCGCAGCTTTCGCCGGATCTCCAACCCCGAGCGATCGAAGTGCTGACGCAGCGAACCGCCTGGGGGAAGAAATTACTCACCGCAGTCGCGGAAAAGAAAATCGCACCGACGCTGATCAACGCGAATCAGGCCCGCCGGCTGCAAGATCTCGGCGATGCCGAACTGACCGCTTCACTGGCTAAGCATTGGGGAACCGTCCGCACCGGCCGCGATCCCAAACGCGAAGAGTTCATCAACGCGATGCGGCAGACGATCCGCGGCGGGAAAGGGGATGCAGCGACGGGGCAGGTTGTCTTCAAAAAGGTCTGCGGCCAATGCCACAAGATTTACGGCGAAGGGCAGGAAGTTGGCCCCGAAATCACCGCGAACGGCCGATCGAACTTTGAGCAGCTTCTTTCCAACGTCTTCGACCCGAGTCTCGTGATTGGTGCTTCGTATCAAGCTCGCACGGTAGCGACTGTCGACGGCCGCGTGCTGACTGGCCTCCTGGTCGAAGACAGTCCGCAGCGAATCGTGCTGAAGATGCAGGGGGGCAAGCTGGAAACGATTGCCCGCGATGATGTCGAGCAATTGAAGGTCAGTGAGCTTTCCATGATGCCCGAAGGTTTGGAGAAGCAACTTCAGCCGCAAGAACTGGTCGACCTCTTCGCATTCCTCACGCTCGACAAGCCCCCCAGCGACCCGAACGCTCAGCTCATCCCTGGCACACGCGAAGTGAAGCCGCGTCACGAAGGGGATGCGAAGAAGTTCGGCGAAGTGATCGACGCGGTGCTGCCCGGCTTTAGAACCGAAGCCTCCGGCGAAGGAGGCATTGCACTCCTCGGCGAGTTCCGCGGCCGATCGCTCGTGCTGCAAACCCATCCGGTTGATAAGCAGAAGCCCTGCGTACTGACTCGCACCATCGACCTACCCGCCGGTCGCAAAGCGCGGCTGAATCTGGCCGTGTCTCACCATCCCGAAGGAGATTGGGAGCTGATCATCCGTGGCAATGGCGAAGAGCTGCTGAAAGAAACGATCGGCAGCAAGACGACCACGAACGGCTGGAAAGAAATTACCGTCGACCTTTCCAAATTCTCCGGAAAAACCTTGAAGCTGGAACTGGAAAACCGCGCCAATACCAGCTGGGCTTGGGAGCACGGCTATTGGGGCGGGGGCGATGTGGTGGCGGAGTGAGGCTTCGATAAAATCATCTCTGTGCTCTCGGTGTCCTCTGTGGTTTAATCAAAAAGTTGTGAACCACAGAGACACAGAGTTCACAGAGAAAACGTTGCATCACACGAATCTAATAAGTCGGTATCCGGACAGTCTCAGCGCGAGCATTCCGATCCAACTAGCACTGAAAAACAGAATGCCAACGGCCGCGCAATAGAGGGACAGGAGTGCCCCTTCTCGTCCGAGAGCCAATATGGGAATCAGCACAAGGGCGGCTTCAAGTCCGAAAAAGTGTGCGGCGCCCCATGCAAATGCGAATCCAAGTTGTTGCGGCCAAAGAATGCAACACGCAGCCGGAACTAAAATAAGGGTTGACGCAAGAAAAATCACGATGGCCAATCCGATCGGAAGTTGTGGAGAAACCCAGTATCCCGACCAACGGCAGGCGGCGAAGCTCAAGGCGACAAGACAAGTGCCCATTAGAAGCTGTTTCAAACTCCAAACATCGTGAGACAACTCGACATCTGCAGCTTTGTGCAACCTCCATTTTAAACAATACCGCATGGCCCACGGAACGAGTTGCGAAGTCAATAAGACAGTCGCAGGAAGTATGACCGCCACGTGCCATGTGAGCGATTCGAAAACGAAACCGATGAGCCCATAAACCATTGCAGTGAATGAACCCAGCACCAATAATCGGCACGTTGCTGAGCGATCAGCCCTCCAGGCTGCCTCAATTGCGAGCATACTCCATGCTGCTATTAATGCGACCGGCGCTCCAAGTGCGATCGCGGGATAGATGAAGGCGGAATCCTTCAAAACGGAGTTAAATCGCTCGACGTATAGATTCGACAATGAAAACACTATCGCCGACGTAAGCAAGGCCTGCCTCGGCCACTGCGTTCGGAACGTCGATTTCCAAGTGCAGAATCCGCCAGTCAGTAACTGAAGCATGGATTCGCTACTACAATTTTGGCGTTGGAAAAAGCAAACAGAAAGTCGGCCTTAAAAAATCCCCAACTGATCCCGGGCCGCTTCGGTCATCTTGTCCGGCGTCCAAGGCGGATCGAGGACGATCTTCACTTCGACGGTTCCCATGTTAGGGAGCACGCCGAGGACTTGCTTGCTGTTAGCGATCATTTGCGGGCCAGCCGGACACATGGGGCTGGTCATGGTCATGTCGATCTTGCAGTCGAGCTTTCCTTCCGCGGCCGGAACCAGATCGACGTTGTAGATCAAACCCAGGTCGACGATGTTTACGAACAGTTCCGGGTCGATGACCTTTTTCAGTTCTTCGTAGACAACGTCTTCCGTCAGTGCTCCGCTCGCAGCGGCAGCCGAAGGAGTCGCACAGGCATTCGCCACTGGCAACGATCCGGGAGCCGCGTGCGCGTATTGATGATTTTCGCCGCCGCAGCATTCTTCCTTCTTCGCAGGCATGGCGCCGGTAACAGCAGCAGCCGGTGCAGAAGTCTTGGCTTCCGGCGGAACCCAGCCCGCCTCGCGAAGCTTGACTTGAATATCGTCTCCTTCAATCCGCACTTCATGTGCCTGCGTCGCTTTCGTCGCGGGCATGGTAAGGGCTGCTCCCGTGCGGAGATCGAACTTGGCCCCGTGACGCGGGCAGGCGATGGTGCAGGCCGCTGCGTCAAGCGGACCATCGCTGAGCGGGCCGCCGTCGTGCGTGCAAACATCGTCCAGGCAGAAAATTTCGCTGCCCACGCGGAACAACGCTAGCACGCGGTCTTCCACCTCGACCAGCAGCGAGCCACCGTCCGCCAATTCGGCGACTTTGGCCACAGAGATAAAATCGGTGCCGGATGTTAAGGCGCTGCTCATAGATATTCCCTCACGCGGTGGGCGATGGCTCCCGCGAGCGCGTCGCGAACGCTGTCGATCGTGATCCGATCAAAGATTTGTTGAAAGAAGCCGCTGACGATCATCCGCGTCGCTTCTTTACGGGTGAAGCCGCGAGCCTGGGCGTAGAAGATCAATTCTTCGTCGACCTTGCCCGTGGTGCTGCCGTGCGTGCAGCGCACGTCGTCCGCTTCGATCTCCAGGCCGGGAATCGAATCGGCCCGCGACGTGGCGGACAGCAGCAAGTTGTCGTTTCGTTGATAGCCGTTAGTCTGCTGCGCGAGGGGATCGACCTTGATCATGCCGCGCCACACTGTCCGCGAATTGTCCTGCAACGCCGACTTGTACAAGAAGTCGCTGCGACAATTAGGGGCCACGTGATGTTGCAGCGTGTGATACGAAATGTGTTGTTTGCCTTCGGTGAAGAGCACGCCGTTGACCTGGCACTCGGCGCCGACGCCGGCCAGTTCCACATGCTGATTCACCTTCGCGAGCCGACTGCCGATCGCAGCAATCGTCCACTGCAAGGAAGCATCCCGGCCGACAATCGCCTTTTGATGAGCGAAGTGCCAGGTATTGAAATTCCAGTTCTGCAACGAGACGAACCGCAACCGCGAGTTCTGGCCGAGGATCACTTCCGTTGCCCCGCAGTGCAAGCCCGGCTCGTTATTGCCACTGCTGGCGGTCTCGCACAGCACGGTTGCTTCGGCACCATCTTCGAGAACAATCAGCGTGTGTGACAGATCGCTGCCGCCGTGGGTGAGAGCGGAGAGCAAGTGCAGCGGCTGACTCACCGCGACGCCGCGCGGAATGTAAACAAATTGTCCGCCCGACCAACAGGCCGCGTGTAAGGCGGAGAACTTGTCGTAGTTGGGATCGACGGCCTTCTGCAGATACTTCTGGATCAAGTCGCCGTGCGAATGAACGAGCTCATCCAGGCTGCCGCAAATGACTCCCTTTTTCTGCAACTCTTCGGAGAGCTGCGACTGGCTTGGCCGGCTATCGATCGAACTAACGTTGCCCCCCAGTTCAACTCCGGCAGAGAGCAGAGCAGTCACATTGCCGTTCTCTGCTTGTGTTGTTGCAGTCGCTTCGACGGGCAGTCCAAACTGGTCGAGCTTGAACAGCCGAATGTCGGTGCGAATCCATTCTTCGTCGTTGCGTGCTGGCCACGAAAGTTGTTGAAACGTCTTCCAGCTTCGCTCGCGCAATTCGCGCAGCCACTGAGGCTCGTGGCGAGCTTCGAGGAAGGCTTGAAAGGTTGTGGCGTTCACGCCGGTCGTTACTGCGGTGCTCATAAATTTTTTCTTCAAAGCCAAAATGAAGAAGCCCCTGGGCGGGGCTTCCAAATCGAGCGGTTGCTCTTGGATTTAGCCGACCGAACCTTCCATCTGCAATTGAATCAGCCGATTCATTTCCACTGCGTATTCCATCGGCAGTTCCTTCACCAGCGGCTCGATGAAGCCATTGACGATCATGGCACTGGCTTCGTCTTCGGTCAGGCCGCGGCTCGTCAGGTAGAAGAGTTGCTCTTCGCCGATGCGCGAGACGCTCGCTTCGTGTCCGATCGAGACGTCTTGCTCAGCCACTTCGATGTACGGATAGGTATCGCTGCGGCTTTGTGGATCGAGAATCAACGCGTCGCACACCACATTGCACTTGGTGTTCGTCGCCCCCTTCTCGACTTTCACTAGCCCACGATAACTGCTGCGACCGCCGTTCTTGCTGATCGATTTACTGATGATCTGGCCGGTAGTGTTCGGCGCACAATGAACCAGCTTAGCTCCGGCGTCTTGGTGTTGCCCCTTGCCTGAAAAGGCGATCGACAAAATCTCGCCGTGCGCGCCCGGCTCCATCATGTACACGGCCGGATACTTCATCGTCAGGCGGCTGCCGAGGTTGCCATCGACCCATTCCATAGTCGCGTCGCCGTAGGCCATCGCCCGCTTGGTGACGAGGTTGTAAATGTTGTTCGCCCAGTTCTGAATCGTGGTGTAACGGCAACGGGCGTTGCGCTTCACGATCACTTCCACGACGGCGGAGTGCAAACTCTCCGTGGTGTACATCGGGGCGGTACACCCTTCGACATAATGCACCGAGGCACCTTCGTCGACGATGATCAGCGTCCGCTCAAACTGACCCATGTTTTCCGCGTTGATGCGGAAGTAAGCCTGCAGCGGGAATTCGATCTTCACTCCCTTGGGAATGTAGATGAACGAACCGCCCGACCACACGGCCGAGTTGAGGGCCGCAAACTTGTTGTCTTCGGGGGGAATGATCTTGGCGAAGTACTCGCGGACGATTTCCGGATGTTCGCGAACGGCAGTATCCGTATCGGTGAACAATACGCCTTGCTTGCCGAGGTCTTCCTGCAACGAGCCGTAGATCACTTCGCTTTCGAACTGAGCCTTCACGCCGGCGAGGTACTGCCGTTCTGCTTGCGGAATGCCAAGCTTTTCGAACGTGTCTTTAATCTCGGTCGGTACGTCGTCCCAGGTTTTGCCCTGATGATCGGCCGGCTTGAGATAGTAAAAGATGTCTTGGAAATCGAGATCGATCGCGCCGCCCCATTTGGGCATCGGCTTGCTATTGAAGATGTCGAGCGAGCGGAGGCGGAATTCTCGCATCCAGTCCGGCTCGTTCTTCATGTCCGAAATCTGATTCACAATCTCCGCATCAATCCCCTTACGCGCTTTGAAGATCGGCGTGGAGGCGGTGCGGAAATCGTACTTATTAATTTCGCCGATGTGGTCGGCTTCGTTCGTTGTTGTCAGGGTATCAGTTGCCATTGCAAATCTCCTTCAGGAGTTGGAAGCGGTCACAGCGAAGAAAAATGTTCGCTTATTCCGCTCCCGCGGCCACAGTCGTTTCATCAGCCACTGCCATCTCACGATTCTTCTGGTCCCATTCCGGATAGGACTGGCGAATGCGTTCGTAGCCGCGGCTGTGTAGTTCTTCGGCGAGTTCTGCGCCGCCCGTTTCGACAATTCGGCCGCCGAGGATTACGTGAGTGAAGTCAGGTGGATTGTGTTCGAGCAGTTTGTCGTGATGCGTGATGATGAGCAGCCCCATCTTTTCACGACCAATCTCGGCAATGCTTTGACTGGCAAGGCGAACGGCGTCGGCATCCAGGCCGCTATCCGTTTCGTCCAGAATCGCGATCTTCGGCTGCAACATCGCGAGTTGCAGGATTTCTGCACGCTTCATTTCGCCGCCGGAGAAGCCATCGTTCACGTACCGCTTGGCAAACTCCATATCCATGCGGAGTTGGCTCATCTTGTCTTTCAATTCCTTGCGGAACTCACGCATCGGCAGCAGTTCCTCCCCTTCCTTCCGGTCGGGCATGCGCACGTTGGTCGTGGCGTGACGAAGAAAGTCTGCCATCTTCACGCCAGGAATCGCAACCGGACGTTGGAAGGCATAGAACAAGCCGGCCCGGGCACGCACGTCCGGCGAATCTTCCTTGATGTCCTTCCCGTTGAACAGAATCTGCCCCGCGGTCACCACATACTTGGGATGACCCATGATGACCAACCCGAGAGTACTTTTGCCGGAACCATTAGGGCCCATCAGCGCGTGGGTCTCGCCGCGGCGGATCGTCAGGTTCACGCCGTGGAGAATTTTCTTCCCCTCGATTTCGACGTGGAGGTCAACGATCTGGAGTGTGTCGATCATGGTAGCTGCCTGAATCATAGTTCTCTAAGGTAGGAGGCACACTCTGTGTGCCGTCAAACTGGACAATGCGTTCTCTCGTGATGAACGGCACACGGCGTGTGCCTAATACTTTTCTCACCCGGTAATTTTTTGGTGATCGCGCACCGGTTCAACGTCAATTGCCGGCGCGGTGTAACCGCTGTGATGGGGAACAGGTAACTCGTCGGGAACTTTTGGTCCCAATTCCAGGAACTTCCCGTCGGGCACATGCTGACGGGCAATTCGTTGGCCCCGAATCTTGTCTTGAATGCGGAGTAAGCCTTCGATCAAAGATTCCGGCCGCGGCGGGCAACCAGGGATGTAAACATCTACCGGCACAACGAGGTCGACCCCCTTCACCACGTGATAGCCCCACTTGAAGTAAGGACCACCACCAACGGTGCAGGCACCCATTGCGATCACAAATTTTGGGTCAGGCATTTGGTTGTACAAACGGCGGACGCGGCTGGCCATTTTGTAGGTCACCGTGCCGGCCACGATCATCAGGTCCGATTGCCGCGGCGTAGCGCGAAATGCCCCCGCACCAAAACGGTCCAAGTCGTAGCGACTGGCACCGGCGGCCATCATCTCGATCGCGCAACACGCGAGGCCGAACGTCATCGGCCAAAGGCTCGAAATACGCGCCCAGTTGATCGCTTGTTCAATCGTCGTTGTGACGACGTTCTCTTCCAAACGTCCTTCGATCCACGGTCTGGCGGACATCTTGTGCTCCAAACTAACTTTGCAAAATACGGGGAATTTTAGCTACCTGGCAAACGGTTCAGGATACTCGATTCACGGGCCCTTACCCAGTGCCTCGTACGATGGCCCTCCGCGGCCGTCGCTTGGGTTTTCTATCTCATTTGGCGTGGCTGTTTACTCAATTTCGCAGTTTCGGCGTGCTGGTAAACAGCAACGCGGCACCCGCTAATTGACCCCATTCGACGGCCTCGGAGGGCCATCGTACGAGGAAGGCTCGAACCGGCAACAACTGTCGCCATCCAGCCGACACTCACTCAACCGAACTGGTTCCCCCAATAGTTCCGAAAACATCATCTTTTCAACGGCACAAATCGAACGATCTTTTTCGGCTAAGTCAGGATAGGGACAAGCCGAGGCCTGCAGGACCGGCAAACTACCGCTGCGGTCGACGAAAAACGGCATTCGCCGCTCCACGAAGACCTCAGCCACCTGCTCCATCCGCTCTCCTAGACCTTCGCCCTGCACCCGCGAGGACATCATTCCTGCGAGGCGACTGGAGAGTCGCTGCAGAAGCCCCCTGCGAATTTCTGGGTTTTCAATGCTGCGAACCTCATCCCACAGGGCCAGGGCCAGATCAGCAAAGTTACTGCCGGTCTTCCGCCGCCCCTGCTCGGTGAGGTCATACTTGTGCGATGGTCGGCCCCGACCGAACTTGCTGACCGATCGCTGGATCAACCCCAGGGCCGTCAGTCGTGTCAGTCTTTGGCGGACCGCCGTCGCCGTAACTTGCATGGAGACTGCCAGTTGCGACACGTTCATCGGCCCGATCCGGCGGATTAGGTCGAGAATTAAGGTGTCCGAAGTTTCGGCTTCGGTTCGCATGACAACTCCACATTGGATTCATTCAGTGCCGACGAATCTGTCAGCGTCATTCACTTGCCGCAGTGAATGGTATCCGCTTTCTGATTTTCGGCAAGGTATTATGTCAAAAATCAGCGGACATCCGGAACGGGGGAAGTTCCGACGTCACTTCCGGCATCTAAGTTCAACTGCTCGCAACCCGTAAACAGGTGGGGTTTTGGAAACCGTTTCCACCATGTTTGAAACGCCGCAACTACTTACCTGGTATGGGTTTTCCGCAAGAAGTTGCTTCCTGGCTGTTAACTGCCATTTCAGGGGGTTTGGTGCTAGCGCTTTTAGGCCCAACTTTTAATGTTAAGTACTTCTGCTAGCACCGCTCAGAACGGTTCCCAACCGTAAACTGTCCGCAGTCGCACTTCTCTTCCCCCTGAAACATATCGCGTTCAATAAATGCTCGCAATTTATTGATGATTTGTCAACAAAACGACGGCGAACCCTTCGGCAGCACGCCGGTCAGCAATTCGGTTAGTCCGCCGACAGCGTCGTGGGTACCTGATAGCGCTGGGCAAGAGCCTCCAGATCGCTCCGGAGCGTATCGTCGCGCAGTTGACTCAAACTGGGAACGACCAGGCTCAGGGCTTCGGGAACCTCGTCGGTCTGCCCCAGTTGTTGCAATACCAAGGCTCGGCCGGCAAGCCCTGCGATGCGAAATTCCGCTTGAGTTCGTTCATCGAGGCGAGAAAGTTCGTCATAAATTTTTAACGCATTTGCGCTTTCATTTTGCCGGCGATAGTAATTGGCGAGCCCGATCTTGGCCAAGAGGGAGTAGCGCAGATTGATTGCACTTTCCGCGGGAGGAAAATACTTTTCCACCGCTTGCCAATTTTGCTCGACATTCCGCGGAGCGAGCGTGGCAAACATCCATTGCGCCTGGGCCGAATCGAGCCTGGTCACCTGAGGCAAATCGTCGGGCGAAAACTCCAGTAACGACGGTGGCGGATGGAGCCACGCATAGCCGGCACCGATTCCGGCAGTCACCAGCGATGCCACCACGGTTAGCAACAGAACCCACCAACGCTGACCGATTCCGCTCGACTTGCTCGGCGGTTTCAGCACCGCTTGCAGCTGTTGCGTTGCCTCCGTCAGCGCAGGAGTGACTTCGGGAACCGTTTCGATTTCCAGCCCGAGCTTAGCGGCCGCTTCTTCCAACCCCTCGACGTTCAAACCTCGCAGATTCCGCACCAACTCACTCGCGGAGGGAATCCGATCGTCCGGTTTCTTAGCCAACAATCGATGCACAATCTGGCATAGTTCCGGGCACTCCGCGTGCAGGTCGGGGCGTATTTTGGCGAGCGGCTTGGGTTCGTTGTTCAAATGCTGCAGCGCGACCGCCAGGGCCGTTTCCCCTTGAAACGGCGGCGCACCGGCCAGCATGTGGTAACAGGTCACGCCGAAGGAATAGAGGTCGCTGCGCGGATCGACTTCTTTCCCTTCCACCTGTTCGGGGCTCATGTAAAGTGGTGTCCCCATCGTCAGGCCGACCTGCGTCAGACCCAGCGCTTCTCCATCCATGCGGGCGAGGCCGAAATCGGCGATCTTCACTTCCCCCGTGCGGGAGAGCATGATGTTTTCCGGCTTGATATCGCGATGAGTGATGTTGGCCTGGGCGGCTTTCGCCAAGGCTGCCGCTCCTTGACGCAGAATGAGCATTGCCAAAGGAAGATCGAGTCCCTTCCCCTGGCGAGTTAGAAGTTGCTTGAGGTTCTGCCCCGGCACATACTCCTGCACCATGTAGTGAATGCCGTCGACGCGGCTCACTTCATAGATCTGCACAATGTTGGCATGGACCAGCCGCGCGGCAGCCTGGGCTTCGTTCTGAAACCTGCGAATGAACGTTGGATCGCCAGACAGAGATTTTTTCAGAACCTTGAACGCCACGGGACGGCGAAGCGAAACCTGCTCAGCCAGATAGACGACTGCCATTCCGCCCGAACCCAATTGACGCAGCAGGGCATAGTCGCCGAGACGGCGGCCGGTCAGGTCAACCTCGGCAGTAGGGTCAGGTGGGAGATTCATCGCGATTGTCGGGCGCAAACCTTTATTATAGTAGTCGAAGGGAGTTGTGTGCCGCTGCGAAGTTAAGACAAATCTGCGACTTCAGAAGTGCGGCAGGAGTGAACGATCGTTGCGCCTCTTGAACCAGAGAATTGAAAATCAAGGGCCATCAGGCTCGCTCGCTGGCAATACCCACTGCCAACCACGTTGGTTTATCCGTTAAGGTCACGAATCGCTTCCGATTCAGCTTGCTCCGCCGATTCCTTACAATTTTGATATGAATCTGTTCCTCATCGGCTATCGCGGTTCGGGCAAAACGACGGTTGCCCGGCTTGTTGCCGAACAACTCGGCTGGACCTGGCTCGACGCCGATGTTGAATTGGAACGCCGGGCCGGACGAACGATCAAAGAGATTTTCGCAGCAGATGGGGAGGGAGCTTTTCGGGTCCTCGAACAACAAACGATTGCCGATCTCGCTACTGGAAACGAGCAAGTTTTAGCCCTGGGCGGCGGGGCAATCCTGCGAGATGCCAACCGGCAAACACTCGCCGCGCGGGGAAAAACAGTCTGGCTGCAGGCGTCGGCCGAGACGCTGTTCGCGCGGATTAATGGGGATCCCACCACCGCCGACCGGCGACCGAACTTGACTGCCACGGGGGGCATCGAGGAAGTCCGCCGTCTTTTGGCGGAGCGAACGCCCCTGTATGAGCAATGTGCGGACCTCACAGTGACCACCGAAGGGCGAACGGCTGAAACCATTGCCGAGGAAATTGTGGCGTGGGCAAAGGACCGTTTCTGAACTACGCTTGGAACGAACCGGTTCCTCCCTTCGCAGCGCGAGTTGTGCGTGCAACTATTCCTTTCCATTCCTGAGCCCCTGCAAGCAGCGATTGTTTTTCTGGTCGCCCTGATAGTTGGTGGTCAGATCAACCGGGGCATCTATCGGTTGGCATTCGATCGCCGCTCGATCGATCCGTGGTCCCCGCCGATGCCGAAGGCGCCGCCGCGAAAATGGTTTGATCGCCTACCAGTCCTGGGCTGGTTCGGCCTGCAACGGGAAGAAAAGCTGCACGGCACAGGTCATTGGATTCGCCCGGCGATGATTGAACTAGCGCTGGCCTGTGGGCTGACGATGCTGTTCTTTCATGTGATCCGCGGGAATACCGTGGAAGAGATTGTGCTCCGAGACAATCCGCAGCTCAAGAACTCGGCCGCCTTGGGCGCGCTCTTCATCAGCCACGCGGCGTTAATCTGCTTAATGACGGTCGCCACGTTCATCGACTTTGACGAAAAAACGATTCCCGACGCCATCACCGGCCCGGGCACGATCTTGGGTCTGGGGCTCGCCGCACTCTGGCCTGAAGCCCGGCTCATCATTCCTGACTATCTTCCCGACGGCACCGTAGCGGCGGAATGGCTGCAAGTCGCTTCACCGCAAGCTTGGCCCCGGTGGTTCGATCACTGGCAAGGCGTTGCCTTAGGATGTGCTTGTCTCGTCGCGTGGTGTTGGGCCATGGTGCCGACATTGTGCACCTTGCGGCGGGGTTGGAAGAAGGGAATCCAATTCTATTTGGCGAGCTTCTTCAGCGGTCCGTACTGGCTGCGGATGCTGGCGACGGCGGTTGTTGGTTGCCCGCTGATCGTTGCCGTTTGGTGGTTCGGCAGCAGCGACCGCTGGGAAGCACTCCTGACCCAACTGGTCGGCATGGTCGTCGGCGGCGGGCTGGTCTGGGCGGTTCGAATCTGCGCCAGCTTGGCTCTCCGCAAAGAAGCGATGGGCTTTGGCGATGTCACCTTGATGGCGATGATCGGCGCCTTCCTGGGCTGGCAAGCCACGCTGTTAGTTTTCTTCCTTTCCCCTGCCGGCGCCGTGATCGTGGCACTCGCGCAATTCTTCGTGACGAAGAAACGAGAAATAGCCTTCGGCCCCTATCTGTGCCTCGCTGCCGTGTTCTTGATGGTGGGCTGGCCGCTAATCTGGCCGCAAGTGGAAGGAGTCTTTTGGCTAGGCTGGATCGTCCCCGGCTTGTTTCTCGCTTGCCTGGGATTGATGTGCGGCATGCTGATGTTCTGGCGGATGTTTGAGGAACTGGTTTTTCGCGACAAGGGGCAGCGATAAATGCCGGTGATGGAGAGATGATGGTGAAGGTAACTCATACGCGATTCGACTTTATACTTTGTCGCATCGAGAATGTGCGAATCCAAGTGAGAGCATCGAACCTGTAAATCATTTTCCAGAAAGAAAAAGATGCACAGAAAAATCATCGGCGTCACCTTCCACTTGTTTCTGATCCTCTCTGTCACGAATCTTTCGGGCGAGGAAGACGCAGCGCTGACCATCGCTAAGTTACAACATCAAGTTGCTGTTCTAAAAGCCAAAGAAGAGTTGACCACAGTCATCGATGCTCAAGTCCAAGTGGCTCTCGCCAAGGACAACTCGGAACTCGCGCTGAGGCTACTGGAAGCGAAGGACAAGCTCATTCGTGATCGACTTTTACCAACGGATAACGCCCTCCGAGAAGCAGCTGCGAAATACGCCGAGGTTCAACGAACTGCCGACGCGCGAATCGCTGCCATCTACGCATCGGCCATAAAAGTTGCAGAACAGTTGCAGGGGCAGGCAGCTGCAGAAGCCCTCAAATCCGAATTGAAAGAATTCCTTAACGCGGAACTCGGACTGAAGGCCGGCGCACAGTCCAGGCTACAAGAGGCAGCAGCGTTCGAAGCCCGCACAAAAAAGATCTGCGACTCCTTGCAACAACTGGTGAAACTTCGCGACCAGGTAATGGACGACGTTAAACGCCAGAGTGATGCATTGACCAAGCTGAATCCAGAGAAGATGTTTTTGGAACGAGCCAACAAATTGCTTAAGTCGGAAACCTGGACAGTCACCTGTCGGATTACGTCAATCAAGCCTTACCCCTCCAAGCAAGGCGTCTATGTAGTTGAAATTGAGCCTCCTCAAGAGGCCGCAAGTATGATTGCTGAATGGAAGGCGACTCCCGCTTGGACTGTCTCCTTGACCCGTGAGCGAGCAATGCGCGTAAAGGCAGGGGACACGCTGGAAATTAGTGGCGCTCCAACATTCTTCGCAGGTCAACAGGGGAGAATACTGATGCGTAGTTTTGATCTATCCTACGGGCAGTATTACTCGGTTGGTTTGGTCAATTCTAAAGCGACCGTTCGCCACCAGCCCTAGCTACCAACTTCTGTTGACTTTCTTTTGTCTCTTGGCCGCGCGCCGTCCAGGGTGATTGCTCCCGCGCCAACCCGGTTGCGGGTTTTCTGCCGACATCAACGCTTGTCTATCTGCATCTCTAGCCCAAATCTTCCGCGATTTTCGCGGGATTTCGCTGCAAATCCGCTTTGGCACGCAGACTGCTTATTGCTTCTGCCATCTCGGAACGGCCTCCCGGTTGATTCCCAAACGTACACAAGCAGTTGTTCCCGACATTCGCACGTGTGAACGTCGCAGACCGGTTTCCCCGGCCGAACAACCTCACGTCAAGGAGACGAAAAATGAAGAACGCTCATGGTTTCTCGATTGCGGCTGCGGTTGCTTTCGCCCTAATTGCTGGTCCGGCATTCGGACAGATCGTTGATGTCCAAACCCAAGGTGGCAAGATCGACGTTCGCGCCCCAGGCGTGCGAGTGGAAGGGCAGGTTCCGGGCGGCATTCGCGACCGCGATAACAACACCGCCTTCCGCCCCTGGCGATCGTCGAAGATCGTGGGTGCCGAAGTGAAGAACTCCCAGGATGAGTCGCTCGGCACGGTTAACGATCTGATCCTCGATGACCAAGGTCATGCCCACTACCTGATCTTGGCGCACGGCGGCGTGCTCGGCGTGGGACAGAAGATGTTCGCCATCCCCTTGAAGGCCGTAACGTTCAATAAGACTGAGGATGACGGACACTTTGTTCGCCTGAACGTTCAGGAATCGGTTCTGGAGAAGGCTGACAGCTTCACCAGCGATAAGTGGCCTGACTTCAACGACATGCAGTATCGCAAAAGCGTTGATGACTTCTACCTGAACAGTACGGTCAATACGCCGAACACAGGCGTGAACGTCGAAGTGAAATAACGATTGTCGACGACAATTCGCAGCGTTTGGCCGGCGAGACGTTGATTCTCGTCGGCGGCCTGCGATGCTAAAAATGGCGTTGATCAAAGAGAATTTAGTTTCGACGATAAGTCGAACTTAGTTCTCAATCATTAACGTCGCCAGCCGCGGAATTCGCTGGGACTTCCGCGGCTATTTTTATTTCTTGCCGGCGATAAAGAAGACGGTGCTAAAGCCGTCGAGTACAACGGTTCAGCACCGTTGCCTGCTTAAACGGCTGCCCCGTCCGGCATTCTCCTGCCGCGAGCGCGAAAGAAAGAGCGAATCAGATCCGGTCGCGAAGCCCAATGCTGGGCGAAGGGAAGAGCGAGCACGTTACCGCGTGTCAGAATCCGTCCCGGCTGCACAAAGCCAGCGTCGGTCTCATCGCCAGTGATTCGCCAATGAGCCGGCGCATAACCTTGAAACGGTGTTCCTTGCCGCGCCAACCAGGAGTTTTCTTCCAGGCTCAGTTGCAATGGCAGGAAATCAGTGCGTTCGGTTTCGTCGGCGATCGCGGGCAAAATACCGACCAAAGGAATACTGCCACCCGATAAAGGGCGCGCTTCTCGGCACAGGCAAACAGCCCCTCTTCCTTCCGCCACGATCTTGCCGCCGCGACTAGCAAAGGCGCAGAGCCGATGTAAGAAACAATGGTTGGCAGCGATGCGTGGAAGCCAGTCCCCAAGCGGACCATCCCCTAGATAAACAATGTCTGCGTCCTTCGGCAGGCAATCGTTTCTTAAAGGAGAAAAATCGAGAAAGGTTGCCCCGCAAGCTTGCAGCGAAGCGAGTGTCTCCGGGAAGTAGCCGCTAAACGCTTCGTCGTAAGCAATTGCAATCCGCAGCGGCCAGCGACGCCGTTCCCGACATTTCAGGAACGTGGCCCGGCGGCAGCAAACTTCACTTCCTTCCCGCGCGGCGAGAAGCTGGTTTTGAAAGTTAGCCGACCAGGTAATTTTGCCGGGTGCGTAATGTCCGGCGACTGGAATTCTCAGCGTCCGTTCGACATACTGAATGGCGCGATTGAGCAGCGCTGAATCGACGGAGCAACTTTGCGAACTCAGGATGATTCCGGTCGGCTCCAGATCGGCAGGGAGCACTGCAGTGAAGACCTCCTGCAAATCCACGACCAGCAGGCGCGGCAATCCTAGTGTGCGAGCCAGGACCAGTAAGTCTCCGCCGCATCGTTGTCCTGCGGGAGCAAAACTACCTGCCACGATTGCGACACAAGAATCGATCGATCCTCGCGTCAAGAGTTCTGAGCAGCGCTCGGCACTCATCGACCATGCATCCAAATAACAAGTCCGGCGAGCATTCCCTGGAACAAGTGCAGGCTGCGGGCGGGCTTGCGATTGAAACCACTGGGGGCGAATGTCGAGTGCCGTTAGTGCGGCGTCGATAGCGGGCCACAGTCCGGCAAAGTTTCCAGACGATCCCCAAGTACCGATGGCCAATCGCGGCGGAAGCATACAGATTCCCGGGAATGGCGAACCCCACCTATTTGTGGGAGCAAAAGCGGCTCGCTCCAAAACCAGCCGCCGAATAACGTACAACCGCTCGAATTGTTCAACGGACGAGCCGGATAGTCAACATTCGAATTGGCAGTTTTGCCGACTTTTCGTCGGTTTGGCGGAGAATGACCCTGTTTTCCGCGAGAAATCTCAAGGTGAGACGGGCGCGACTCATTCAAACGTGCGACACAGCATGCCGCCGTCGGCAGAAATCACCGTTCCCGTGATGAACGCGCCGGCGTCGCTTGCCAGCATGCAGACAGGGCCGACCATGTCTGCCACCTGGCCCCAACGTTGCAGTGCGGTGCGGCTGGCAAAGACCTTTTTTTGCTCGTCACTCAGGATGCTCATGGGGAGATCGGTCGCGATTGGTCCCGGAGCGAGACAATTCACCGTGATGCCGCTCGGACCCAGTTCCAGCGCATGCGCACGACACATGCCGATGAGCGCCGCCTTCGTGGCCGAGTAGAGCCCGCGACCTTGATTCGACGCGAGTGCCATCACCGAAGAAGTGTAAATGATGCGGCCCCACTTCCGTTCGATCATCCCTTTCACGAGCGGCTTTGCCAGCAGCATGCAACTGGTGAAATTGAGTTCCAAAATTTCGTCCCAGACTTCCATCGTGGTATCGACGAGCTTTTGCGGCTTGTTGTTGCCGGCGTTGTTGAACAGAATATCGACCTGTCCCATCTTGGCGAGCACGCTTTCCGCCAGTTCCTGCACTGCTGCGCGGTTGTTCATATCGGCTGCGAAAGTTTCGACCCGCACATCCAGCCCGGCCCCAATTTCCTGAGCCGCTTTATCAAGCTGTTCCTGGTTGCGGGCGGTGATCGCAATGTTCGCCCCCATTTCCGCCAGCCCTCGCGCGCACGCTTTGCCGATGCCGCGACTGCCGCCAGTGATGAGAGCCGTTTTGCCGTGCAGGTTGAAGAGTTCTTGATACATAGTGGGGAGTGAGGTGTGGTAAGTGAGGAGTTGGGAGTGGAGTGTGAAGTACAAGAGGAAAGTATAGTGGCGCCGTTGTCGACGCGACTATAGTTCCCGCGATGCGTCAGTGTAACTCATGCTTTCGTTCACTCCACACCTTACCCTCCACACGCCACACATCCCACTCCCCGCCCCTTTGCCCCTCCACACTTCGCCTCTATCATCAATAGCAAGCACACCGAAAATTTGACGCCACACGCCGCCTTTCACCCTCCACACCTCACTCTCTACACCCCACACTACCGATGTCTGCCGAGAAACGATCGCTGCTCGAAACCTTTGCCAATGAATTCCCGCAACGGGACTACGAAATTGAAATCGTCTGCCCGGAGTTCACTTCTGTTTGTCCCAAGACGGGGCACCCCGATTTCGGCACGATCACCATTCAGTACGTCCCTGAAAAGCTTTGTGTCGAGCTGAAAAGCTTGAAGCTCTACATGCAGAGCTTTCGCAACGACGGCATCTTTTACGAGAATGTCACGAATCGTATCTACGACGATCTGATTGCCGTGATTAACCCGCGTCGTCTGCGCCTGACGGCCGAATTCACCGCCCGCGGCGGCATTTCGACGACGGTGATGGTGGAGAAGGAAGATTGAACGCTGTCTGAGGTCGCTTGTGTTGCTCCGCAAGATGAGCTTTGGGGCCCCCCTATTCCTTCCCCGACAACAGCATCCACAAATAAACACAGTAAACCGCCATAAGCACGCCACCTTCCCAGCGGCTCACTTGCAGCTTCGTAAACATCAGGGGGAAGAGCAGCAGGGTAATCCCCAGCATCCACCAGCAGTCGGAAGCAATTAACGCAGCTTGCACCGGCAAGGGAGCAACCATCGCGCTGATGCCCAGGATGCCGAGGATGTTGAATAAATTCGAGCCGATGACGTTGCCGATCGCCACGTCGCTACGCCCGCGGATACTCGACACTAGCGACGCGACCACTTCGGGCAATCCGGTCCCAACGGAAACGATGGTCAGCCCAATCACCCGCTCCGACATACCCAACAGCCGTGCTAATTCCGATGCCCCCACAACCGTGGAGTGTGCCCCGGCAGCGAGCAGCGCTGCCCCCGCTGAAACGAGCGCCAGGCAGACCCACGCTCGCGGATTCTTTTCTGAAGGAGTCAGTTTCGTGACCTCTTCCTGCAATTCCTGATTTTCAACTGCCGTTACTTGTTGGCGAACCAGATTGACAAGGTACGCGGTAAAACTCACGTACACCGCCAAGAACAGCGCGGCATCGAGCCGACTGATCTGGCCGTCCTGCGCCATCACCACACACATCATCGTCACCAGAGCTAGCACCGGGTATTCCAGCCGGATCGTGTTGCCGGTGATCGCCATCGGCCGGACCAGGGCGCAAAGACCCAGGATCGCCGCGATGTTGAAGATGTTGGACCCGACGACATTGGCGACGGCCATGTCCGGCTTCCCCTGATAGGCGGCGCTCGCGCTGACGGCGAGTTCCGGCACCGACGTACCGGCAGCCACCACGGTGAGGCCGATCACGGCCGGTGTCAAAGACAGAATGACCGCGAGGCCGACAGCGCCCCGCAGCAGCGTCTCGCCACCGACGACCAGCAACACAATGCCCAGAATGATTAGACCGATGGAAAGTAGCACCGACAGTCACCTTTGTTTATTTTTACGGAATGCCTCGGGTGAGTTCTCCGCTCGTGCACGGGGCAGTGGTCAGGGGAAACGCTATTCTATTTTCCCGAGCGACTGAGGGAATGACAATCAACGCGTGGGCTGAAAGCCTCCAGCGGTTGAAATCAGAAGTTCGATCGGAGAACCGCGGGAAGGACGCTGCCGAAGGTGGCAAGGGTTTCGTGCTCGAACACAGACGGGGCAGTCCTTTCGTTCGGAACTAGCCCGATGGGCACGGCGCAATAGCCGAAGCTCAGATCGAAGAATGGAAACGGCCGACAACCCTTGAGTCAAGCCGAGTTCTCATAGAAGCCACCCATCAAAGGGCCGCCCTGCCGATTACTCGACTGATGGTTACCAATCGACTTCTTTGAAGCGACGAATTTGAACCATCAGCTTGGGATGTATCCATCCTTCTTCGCGCTCATAAATCTTGAACATTGCACGATTCGTGTAGCCGCCTCGTAACGTACCATCGCGGAATTCGAGTTGCCAGTCGTTAATCTGATCACGTTTAATTGTCATTGTGCGATCGAGTTCGACATTGTGATCGACCGGCGGCGTGCGGAGATAAACAGTGGCCTGTTCGTCATCAATTTCAAGCAGATCACCCCACAAATGTTCGACCGTACCCGTGTCGGTTTCGAAGCAGAATCGAACCATCGAATCGGATTTGTGTTGAGGATAGATTTCCAAGAACTTCGAAAACGTTGATTTACCCTTTTCAACCACGGCAATCGCATCTCAATTCCCGCTAAAACTGCGGAGGATGCCTTCGAGCGCGTCGGTCGAGAGGCACGCGCGGTAGCGCTTGCCTCGAATATTATCCTTGAGGGAAGTGTCCACCGATAAAATCGACACCGCTAGCC
>JBGSNR010000020.1:0-44738 GCA_041739545.1 Pirellulaceae bacterium
GCTAGCGGTGTCGATTTTATCGGTGGACACTTCCCTCAAGGATAATATTCGAGGCAAGCGCTACCGCGCGTGCCTCTCGACCGACGCGCTCGAAGGCATCCTCCGCAGTTTTAGCGGGAATTGAGATGCGATTGCCGTGGGTCTTGGGGTTAGTTTGAATTTTATTTATGCCTATCCTGACGGACTTATTATGGCAGGATATTTGTTTGTCATGTGCTGTTGCTTATGGGGAATTGTTGCGAACTATATTTTGCGAAATAAGTAACCTCAGACACGATTCAGAAAGCGGCGGGGTGGCCACGTTAAATGGGTGCCTGTGTTTTGCGGGGCTGAAGCCAGTAGTAGTAGGTCAGGCACGAATCCAAGACGGCAACGAAACTTGTTAAATTTCTCCCGTGCCTGACAACGAATGGGCTTCAACTTTTGCACTTGCTGTTCTGCGTCCGGAATGGGCGCTGCCGAACTTTTATAAGATAGAACTGGTTCTGTCAGGCACAGAACACGGACCGTATGCTCACCCGTACAGTCTTGTGCCTGACCTACTCTACTGGTGAAGGGCGGGAGCAACGTTCTCGACGATGCCGCTTTGGATACGCTGATGGGCGAAGCAGGAACCGATTGGTACCTCGGCCGCACTAAAGTTGCGACCAAAGACAAACTCACGAAACTAGCAGCTGGCGAAAAGCTCTCGGAGATCTAACAGCAGTAAAGCAGGTAAGGCACTCGCTCAAAACGGAAGGCAGTGAAGTATACCGAGTCAGCAACCGGCGAAGAGTGTGAGCTGGTCTTTGCATTCTGTGTTCTTTTTCGCAAAACAGCGCCCCAGTTAGCTGCGGGCGAAGAACCACTCTTGTGGAGCCTGATGGGAAGAATAACGTCGGTCCCAACGCAGGCAGAACATCCCCTCGCCAAACGAAAAATCCGCGCATCCACAAGGTGAATGCGCGGATCTGAGCACCTTTATTCCCACGAAGGAGTCTGCATCAAAAAGCTGCGATTTAGACTCTCGCCCGCGCCAGGATGTCTCCGCGAACAAAGTCGGTCACGTCCACTCGTCCTGCGAGCAGAAGATCCGCACCCAAGCCGCCGAAGATCGTCTCGCGAGCCGAATCGTTAATATGGGTGTTCAGGTTAATATTCGGCCCCGGTCCAGTGCGAATGGTGTTAACACGCGCTCGGAAGTTACCGCTCCCCATCCACTGTGCTAGGACGGTATCGAGCGCGTTGATGTTGGCACCAAACCTCACGCCGCCACCGACGAGCACGTCTTCGCCACTAAGGCCCCGCAGCACATCGCGCCCGGCACCTCCAATGAGAATGTCGCGCCCCAGGGAACCTATGAGCACATCATTGCCAGGCCCGCCGACAACAATGTTGCCCCCCAGGTTGCCAGAGACGTTGATCACGTCGTTACCTCGGCCCCCCAGCACAGTCGCTCGCACGCCGATGTCGTTCGCGACCGTACCGCGGAAGATGACTGCGTCGTTTCCGTCCCCGGCGCGAATCAGCAGGCGATTCTGGCTGAATCGGCCCAGCAATTCGCCATTGAGCCGCACCAAAAATCTCCCATCGTTGGTGGCTGCCACGATGATCCGATCATTCCCCGCGCCAGCGTTCACGCGTACTTGACCGTTGACAATGACGAAGGCCGCCGAGGTGACGTTGATGTTCTTGTTAACCGTCGCGCTCACGTCGCTGTTCTGATCGGTCGCGGTGACAGTCACCTGGAAATTGCCGGTGGTCGTGTAAGTGTGGCTGACATTGAACACGGCAGCGCCGGAGAGCGTTTCGATCGTGCCGTCTCCCCAGTTAACGTTGTAAGTGAATCCTGCATCCATGTCCGCTTGAGTGTCGGTGGTCACGAGCGTGAGATTTACTTCCTGCCCGACTTTCGCATTCGCCGCGCCGGTGATTTCCACGGAAGGAAGCGTCACTTCAACGTCGTTATCGAGTACGGTCACTGCCAGCGAATTGCCACCACTCACGTTCCCCCCACCGACGACCGTGTCGACGGATACGTTGTAGGTGAGATCTCCTTCAAAATCCGTATCGTCGTCGATCGTGATCGGAATTTGAATTTGGCCCGATGCCGTTCCTGCCGGAATCACGACTGGGTTAATCGTCAGGTTCGCGCTAGCATCCGAAGTGAAGTTGACGGTGAGGTCGTTCGCCAGCGTACCCGTGTTCGCCACGCCATTCGCCGTGATGACCAGATTGGCGATGACATTAATCGTGCCGTCAGCCTCGTTTACCGATAGTGTTGTGTTGTCGAAGTTGAGGCTCGCGGTTTCGTTGTCGCTGATGGTGATCGATGCCGACGTAATACCGCTGGCCGTGATCGTGTCACCCGCACCAGCGACGACGGCAGTAATCGAGGCATCGAAACTTTCGTCTCCTTCCAGCAGTGTGTCGTTTTCCACCGCCACGCTAAAGTCGATTGCTTGACCGGTGGTGATGCCGGCTGGAATATTCACTACCACGGGGTCAAGTGTCACGTCCGCAGCGGTCGCCGAATTGGCCGTGAAACCAACGGTTGCCGTTCCCGCATTCGTTGTTGTCTCCCCCGAGTAGATCAATTGACCGGTGAAGTTTCCTCCGCCGGAGCCTTCTGTGTAGGTGTAAGCCGCATTGGAGAAAGCCACCATTCCCGTGGCGAACACGCGCCGGTCTTCCAAGCCTTCAAAAAACAAATTCCGTCGAGCAGGGGCGGCCAGCGAACGACGACGTGAACGAACAAGAGACGTAGTTGACGATGCGGACATGTGAGAGGCTCCACTTTCGGACCAGGCAACTTTCCCCTCATCCAACACTGGCTGATTCTCAGGGCAAGTTGCCTTTTCGCTTTGCAAGAGCAGTGCCAAAAACCGCATCTACCAACCATCCTTGGGGCGCTGTCAAACTTGAAGTGTCCGCTATCAGCGGCTGAATTTACGTGAAGATCCACCGCCGGGAGGTTTGAATGAGGTTAGTTCCACAACTCTTCAAACGGAGTCCCGGCGATGGAAAAGCAACGGCAGTATCATCATTTTACGGCGGTGGAGCGGGAGGTTCTATCACAGCTCCGTGCCTTGCATGCCACGCAGAAGGAGATGGCCCGCTGCTTGGGCCGCAGTGAACGAACGATTCGGGCGGAACTCAAACGGAACTCCTGCTGCGGAGTCTACTTTGCTTGCGAAGCGCAGCGATTGGCCGAACGGCGGCGCTGCGAAGCCAGGCATAAAAGCCAAAAGTTGCGACGGCCGGAACTCGCAGCCGCCGTCAAGGAAGGGCTGCGAAAGCATTGGTCTCCGGATCAAATCGCGGGGCGTTTGAAGCGGAAATTCCCGTCGGAACCGCGGTGCCGGTGTTCCAGCCAAACGATTTATCGCTGGCTGGCTACCGACGATCACGGCGCGTATTGGCGGCGTTTATTGCGCAACTACAAACGCCGCAAGCCTCAGGTGCGCAGGATCAAGCCCCCCGCGTGCGCGATCACCGACCGGCCCGCAGTGATCAATCAACGGGAGAGAATTGGCGACTGGGAAGGAGATACGATCGTCGGTCGCGGTGGGCGTGCTTCGTTGGTGAGCTTAGTCGAACGCAAGACGGGCTTCGCCTTACTGCTGCCGGTGGAGAATCGGCGTGCTCCAACGGTGAACGCCGCGCTGGAGCGGCGGTTGAGTGCGATCCCCCCGGCGGCGCGGCACTCCATAACATTCGATAATGGCAGTGAATTCGCCGGATACGAAGGGTTGATGTCGACCCTCGGACTCGACATTTATTTCGCCACGCCCCATTGCCCTTGGCAACGTGGTAGCAACGAGCATTTGAACCGTCTGGTGCGCGAGTTCTTTCCCAAGGGCACCGACCTTCGCGGCCTGAATCGACGTAAGCTGGCCGAAGTGCAGCAGTTACTGAATCAACGTCCACGCAAGCGATTAAACTATCAAACCCCCGACGAAATCTTCACCGAATACTGCCAGCGGACACTTGTAACTTGACAGCGCCTTGTTGACAAATAATCAATATTCGGTGATTATTTATTAAGCAATCCAGTTCCTCAGCGGCAGTTCCTGGGGCATGAGATGCGACGTGCTAGCGTGGCCAGGCTAGTGCTAGCCTGACTGGCTTTGCCCGTTCAAAACCCCCTGGATAGGGCGCTAACAGCCAGGAAGTCACTTCTTGCACTAACTGGATGACTGGCAAATAGTTAGAAATTTTCAAAGGTGTGTAAACCGGTTTCCAAAACCCCTTTCCAGGTATTGCATGTACGAGTACGGAAAATGACTTTCCAGCGCCGAATTAACCGCCCTCGAAATCCGTTGGGGGAGTTGCATTATTCTATGGCAGCGTGCGGCAGAAACTCAGATCGAAGAATCCAAATGCGACCCGGAGAGTTCAACCTGAGAACGAGACAAGACATCGCGGGGTTGCCGACTGAATCGTCGACAGCGATTCGTGGTTTACCAGATCCAGCCTACGTTCGCCCTCATGTTCAGTGGCGCTCCCGGAAAGACCTGGAATGCGTTCACACTGCTGGCGGCATAGGCAACATCGAACAGGTTTTCCGCATACAGCGCGGAGGTGAATTGGCCGCGGTTGTAGTACAAGCCTGCATCCCAACGGGAATAGGCGGGCAGGTCGAACGAATTGGCCAGATCACCGGGTCGGCTGTCGAGATAGATCAGCCCCAGGGCAGTTCCAAAAGTGTGCGTTTCGTTCTGAATCAAGTTGTAGCGGGCCCAGAGGTTCGCGCTGTTGTGAGGTATGTTACGTTGCTGTTTGCCATCGAACAACGGGTTTGTCGGATCGCTCAGGAGTACGTCGATATAGGTGTAGTTTGCAACCATGTTCAGCCGTTCGGTCACTTGCCCAATCAGATTCAACTCCACCCCTTGCGACCGTTCCCGACCAATCTGCGTCAAAAAGAACGACGAGGTGTTGAGGTCGGCATTATCCCGTTCGGCATAGAAACCGGCCGCGTTGAGCACCAGACCTTCCATCAGCAAGGTTTTTATTCCCAATTCATGCTGCAAACCGGTGATCGGCTTGAGGCTGGTGGGATTGAGATACGCGCCACCGCTTGGCGGCGCAAACGACCGACTGTAGTTGTAGTAGATCGACAGAGTGTCATCCGCAAACGGCTGAAAAATTACGCCCCCGCGAGGCGAGACGCGTTGGAACGATTCTTCGGTATTGACGGTCAGTGGGGCACCGAAAATCAGTGTGCGGTCAAAATCCATGTTGACGTTATCCGCCCGCACGCCGCCGACGAGTTTCCAGCGATCCGTCACGGTGACCAGATCCTGGAAGTAGGCTCCCACGCGCTGCTGCCGGAAAGCGGGAAAGTCGGCGGCACCCAAGGGAATCGCTGGTGGATTGGTGTAAACAGGGTTTGCAGCATCGATGGGGTTCACCGCTCCGAAGGTAAACAACGAAGCCGAATCGAAGTAGACGAACTCGCCGCCAACGACCATGTTGTGGGTAAAGCCCCCCAAGTCGAATTCGCCGGCAAGATTGGCAATTGCCGATTGCGATTGTTCGTTATCGAAGATGACGTTGTTGCGACTGCGGTAGAAAAACGGCGGGGGTACATCCGGAAATACACCCGGAATTGGGTTGCCCGACGCGCCGGTGACGGTTGCCGGAAACTGATAGAACAGCGACGAACCGCCGATTCTCCAGGACCAGTCCTCATTGATCTGGTGGTCGAGAAGCAGAGTTTGCCGGAACTCGGCAAAGTGAATGAAGTCGTTGGCAGGTTCGCCGACGTAAGTATCACCAGGGAGGGCCAAGGCATTGCCTCCAATCGCTGGAATTCCCTGATCGCCGCGGCGGTGATCGCGATGGTATTCGGCGAGGTAGGTCAGGCGCGTATCGTCGTCGAACTTCCAAGTCAAACTGGGAGCGATGAGAGTTCGCGACGTGAAGTTGAAGTCGCGGAAGCTTTGCACGTCTTCCTGGGCGGCATTTACCCGATAGAAAACATTGCCCGATTGCGTCGCAAAGCCGTTCGTGTCGACGGTGAACCGCGCCTGATTGTAGGAGCCAAACGTAAAGCCAATGTTACTGAACGAATCTTCCAGAGGCTTTTTGGTGATAACGTTTACCATGCCTGCTGGAGAACTGGCGCCATAGAGCGTCGAAGCCGGCCCTTTAAGGATTTCCACGCGCTCGACATTTTGAAAATCGCGCGGCACCGCCGTAGGATCAAGAAACCCATCCTTGCGGAAGTCACGAGCCTGCAATTCGAACCCACGCAGAAAAATCCGGTCGGGAAACAAGCCGTCAGCGCCTTGGATGGCGGCCCCGACGTTGCGAATGATGTCCGTGAACTTCAGGTCGATTTGATCGTCCATCAGATCGCGAGTGATCGTGTTCACAGTCCCGGCGATGTCGCGGTCGTTCAAATCAATCAGCGAACTGGCCGTCGAGGAATCGGCACGATAGCCGGACACGGCGGGGCTATGAAAGCGATCACCTTGCACGATGGGATCAAAGTCCCCTGGATCATTGAAGTAGTCGGGATTGAAAGCCGGTTGCGAGCCTGTACTTGGGGTGGCTTCGATATTGGTGTCGGGAATGGTAGGCGTCTCGGCAGGCTGCGCTTCGATCGTTGTATCGGGCACGATGGGAGTAGTTGCGGCAGGATTGGCCCCTTCCTGTGACCAGGAATAGCAAGTTGGTGCTGCAGCAACCAGTAAACAGACAATGGTCCGTCGGATGGTTCGCTGGCTGACTTTCATCGTGATTTTCTCGTCCATGAGAATGGTTCGTTCGTCGCCGGATACCATCGCTTGGACTAAGCGAAGCGCTGGTGGAAAGAGCATCGACGCCGAAGCGAAAGACAGTCGAATCAGAAACTCTGAATAATATAAGAATGTTAGCTGCTGGTGTTAAACTAAGCGGGCACGCTAGCGAACGATCGACACCGGCTTACTTGCGGATCACAAAGTTGAACGCTTTGAGGATTTCGTGTTCCACGGCTTCACCCGCCCGGCGAGCCGGGGCAAACTTCCAATTCGCAACGGCGCGGATGGCGGATTGGTCGAGACCGGCATGTCCAGAAGAGGTTTCCAGCCGGCAGGAAGACACGCTTCCGTTCGCCGAGATTTTTAGTCGTAAGACGACACGTCCCTCGATGCGTGCATTCAGGGCGTCGGCAGGGTAAATAGGAGGACGATTGTCGGCCAATTCCGACGGCAACAGATCGACATCCAGCCCCAGTTCGCTGGCCGCTTGAAATGCGACCGCGGCGGAAGCAGTCGTAGGGGGGGGCGGGGTCGCGGTTGTCGTTCGGGGAAGTTGTTCGGCCAACTTTTGTGGTGCGGGAGGAAGTTCGGTGGTGATTTCACTCCGCGAGGGAGAATCAGCAGGAGGAGGGGTGAAAATCGTAGAGACTTCAAGGGCAGGAGGAGGCAATTCGATGGCGGTGGGCTGCGGTGAGACAAGTTTGACTTCGCGAGGTTCGAGCACTAGCGGTTCGGCGGGCTCCGTCATTTGCTCGATGATGACCGGCGGTGTTTCGATGGCCTGGCTGGCGGCGGTGGGCAGCACCATCACCAGCGCGATCGGCTTTCCCTGGGAAACTTGCACCTGCTGGCTTATTTCGAAGGGGGGCAACACCGACCACGCCAACAGCGCAGCAAAAACACCTGAATGGAGGAAGATACTAGCGCCGCAGGAAATAGTCGCACGCATCTTCTACACTGGAGCCTGGAAAGGGAAAGCGGTAAACTGACGCCAGCTTACGCTGCTGAACATCCTAAAGAACGTCCCAATATTCAGCAATCGGCGGCCGGGCGAGTTGAAATCCAGCGTTTGCCAGAAATGATGGTCCCCGCATGAAGAAACCCCAGGAATTTGTCGCCTGTGCCGAGCGCCTGAAGGCTTTGGCAGATTCGGATCGATTGCGGATCGTGAACTTGCTGATCGCAGGGGAACGAAATGTTGGAGATATTTCCGCCGCTCTTTCTGAAGACATTGTTAAGATATCCCATCACTTGGGGATTTTGCGACGGGCTGGAATTCTAACCTCTCAAAAGCAAGGACGGTTTGTCGTTTATGCTTTGAATCCGCTCGTTTTCGTGCCAGCCGATGGCGCTGGGTGTGAGCCACAGTTGGAATTCGGTTGCTGTAGATTGGAACTGGAGCAGGATTGAGTCCGGCGAGTTGTTGCGTTGGAATAGGGGAAGGGAGTCAGTGATTTGACCGACTCCCTTGCTGTCGATTTTTGTTCGCGTTCATAGGAAAGAAGCGTTTGAGTGAAACGCTAGTTATTCTTCCCCGGAATCTTCCCTTCCTTTACCAAGGAGCCGTAAGTTTCCCCCGCAGCGTTTTTGGCTTCCAGGGATTTGGTCCAACCTTCCTTGAGCAACTTCTTCGCTTCGTCGGTCATCTTTTCTTTGTCCGCTGCCATGAATGCTTTATGGTTCAGGTTGTCATGCACCACCTTGCCGAAATCGTTGAGCCCGTGACCTTTGGCTTTTTTGTCTGCTTTGGGAATGTGACACACGCTGCACTTCATTTCCAATTCCGCGTACATGTCCGCGAACTTTTTGCTGTCGGCGTCGTCCTTCACGATCTCTAGGAGATACTTTGGAATGGGTGGGAGAGCAAAGGCGGGAGAAGCAATCAAGGCAGCGCAGAGCGATAAACCGACAAACCGTTTCATAAGGAAACTCCAAGGAATCGCGGAAGTGAAACAAGCGGAACAACTCTACGTTACTATCGTCGGCGACTCCTTGCCAGATGCGTCGGCGTGAGTCTTACAGATCGGCAAGAACTGAGGGGGCTAAAGCGATGGTTCGCGGAACAGTTACGGGACCAGGCGAATTTCGACCTCCAACTCGCCGACGTTGTCAGCCAGGCCAGAAGCTGGTTCATTGATCTTCAAATAGAGCGTTCCCGCACGGGACGGCTTGAGCGAAGTCTGCAGGCCGATCGCTGCGGAATGCAGAAACGGCGGACGAGCCGGCTTCTCTTCCAAATCCGCCAACGTGCCGACAAGCATCCCGAGTGGTTGCCCCTGGTGGTAGTGAATCGTCACACCGTTAGGCTCGCACCACCAGGGCTTCGGAACTTGGCCAATCTGATAGCGACCAGTCGCCACGATTTCGTACTTCACGTTCGGCTCGAAGCGAACGCCCGTCGATTGCCAGCCACGATCCGCACGAATCTTTACCTTTCTTCCGGCCGCAGTTACCGGCGTGGCCGCGGTGCGCATAATTGCAGCGCGCTCGACATCGTAGCCATAGTCGGCTTCGCCCACGAAGACCTGCCAATCTTCTTCGATGGCGGGCCACTGTTCCTGCAGTTCATCGTAGAAGCCCTTGGAAAAATCGATCGTCCGGTCGGCGACATTCTGTTGCAGTTTGCGAAACGGGGCCGAGGTTTGGGGATGGCGATCGAAGAAGTGAGCCACCGCCCAAGACCAGCCGTAAGAATCGTTTTCGAGAAAAGCGCCCGGCTTAAGCTGCATCACTTCGAACGGCATCAGCGCCCGCCCAGCAGCGAATTGATCCTTGAGAATTTTCACCCGTCCCCAATAGGGTACGTCGTCCCGATGGGCAGGCATGACTGCCAAAGTTAATTGGCCGTCCTTCCACAAATGCGTTCCCAGCAATTCGGCGAGCCCTTCGTTAAACCACGGAGGCCCCGTTCCGCCGCGGAAGTGCAGCAAGAACGCGTGAGTCCCTTCGTGGAGCATCAGGTGTCGCCGATAGTAAGCGCTGGGTTGATCGTATTCCCAGAACTCCGCCCCGCGCTGAAAACCATTCAAAAACGGCGGCAAGTCGAGAGGCCATAGTCCCGCCGCACGGAACTTGTCCAGTTTCGTCTTATCGGCCGCCAGATAAGCGACCTGATGCCAATTCGCCGTGAGCCTCGGATCGATGCCGAAGTAACTGCACCACTGGGGCACCGCAGCATCGAAGACTTTGGGGAGTTCGTCGACCTCGGCAGCGGCAGGAACATCGGTGTAGATAGTGACATGTTTGCCAGTCAGTTTTCGCAAGCCGGCAGCTGCTGCTTTCGCTTCGTCAATTCGTGGCGGCGGCGGAAATTCACCAGCCCGAGGAGCAGGTGCCACCAATTCGCCGAGCGTGCGTGGCGGATTGGTGCCCGATTGTTTGGTCTGCTGAGCGACCAATAAGCCGGGCAGTAAGAGAACCGTTATTGTGGCAGAAAGAACTGTAACAACATGCCTCATTTCGTTCCTGCTTAGTATTTTGCCAAGTTCTTCTCCCCGACTCATCCCGCAACTCCCTTCAATACATTTCCCTCGGCCAACTTGATCGGCCGCCTCTCGGGCGAAATATTCTCTGCGGATGGATCAATGCCGAGGGCAGTAAAGAGCGTGGCCAGCACATCGCCAATATCACACTTTCCTGAATCCACTTCCATCCCATCGGCAGTCGTCTTGCCGTAAACTTGGCCGCCGTGAATCCCCCCTCCGCCCAGCACACAGGACCAAGCGTTCGGAAAATGATCGCGTCCCCCCTGTGCATTAATCTTGGGCGTGCGGCCAAACTCGCCGATCCAAAGAATCGTCGTTTCCTCCAGCAAGCCACGATCCGCCAGTTCGGATAGCAACGTTCCCCAGCCGGCATCCAGTTCTGCCGACAGTTCCTTCACCGCGCGAAAGTTATCCAGGTGCGTGTCCCAGCCAATCGCATTGTTGGCGATGCTTCCGAGCGTTACCTCCACAAATGGGACGTCACGTTCAAGCATCCTGCGTGCCATCAAGCATCCCTGGCCAAAACGACCTTTGCCGTAGCGATCACGCACCGCGGCCGGTTCCTCGTCCAGGTCAAACGCCTTCGCTGCATCGCTGTGCATCATTTGCCAGGCGCGATCGTAGGTCGTTTGATGCGCGAGAGGAGCGGCATGTCGATGCGTTGCCACAAAGTCAGACTCAAATTGCTGCCAAAGTGCCTGGCGACGACGTAACTGATCCGTCGACAAGTTGGCAGCCGGTGCGACATCTTCCACCTTCAACTGGGCATAGGAACTCGCTGCATTGGAAGCTTCTCCCGCTGGTTGCAAGCCGGCATCACTGGCACCAACCACCAAAGGGCTGGCGCTCGGACCGAGAAAGCCGGGGCCGAAGGCATCCTGATTAAAGATTCGATACGCATTGATGCTCACTTGCTGCGGCAGCGTTAATTCAGGGCGGCGAAGGGCATTGGAAACAAGAGCCCCGATGCTGGGGTAGCGGACAGGCCCTTGAGGCTGATGACCGGTTCGCACCAGGTACGTCCCTCGGCCATGATCTCCTTCCTTGGTGCTCAAGCTGCGAACGATCGCCAGTTGATCTGCCCACTGACCGATCTGGGGCAGATGCTCACTGATCTGAATCCCCGGCACCTTCGTCGGCATCGGTTTAAATTCGCCTCCATTGGCGTGCCCGGGCTTGAGATCGAAAGTATCTAACTGGCTAGGCCCGCCGACCATCCACAGCAGCAGGCACTTTCGCTTGGGCTTCTTTTCCGGCGGTCGCTCTTCCCAGGCAGAGGAAATTCTGGACCCAAGCGGGGATAAAGACAGTCCCGCGCAGCCTACAGCGGCCGACTTCAGAAAGTGTCTACGATCAGGACGCATAACGCGCTCTCCTGCGGCAGATCATCTATTCGGATTATGACGAATCTTGCGAGAAACCGGGGGACTTCGTCAATCAAAGTTGGGTGCCTTGACGATTCGGGCGAAGAGACATAGTGTTTATAGCTTAGCGGTTTTCAGACCGCGACACATTCAAAATTTGCCAGCGTAGCTTCAATTGGTAGAGCACCGCATTCGTAATGCGGGGGTTAAGGGTTCGATTCCCTTCGCTGGCTCTTGAAAAGCCCTGATTTACCGGGGATTTTTCTGTTTCTTGGGTTTCTCGGAATCGGTCGATTTTGGACTGTTAGCCAAAGTGTTACCCTTTTCGAACGCCGCCCAAATAGCATCCGCGGCACGCTCGGCATTCTGCCCAACGTAGAACCGCATGGTGGTGCTGATGTCATCGTGTCGCATCATTTCCTGTAGCACTTGAGGCATTACCTTTGCCGCCCACCGCTCCCCGAAACTTCGCCGCAGATCGTGACTGCTGGCGTACTTTGCCGGCTTCCCGTTGTGAGCGGGAGAAACGACAATCCCGGCTTTCTCGCCAATAGCCGATACCGTCTTGCTTACCTTGTCCTCCTCCAGCCAATTCTTACCGTCTTTAGCTGGCAGTTTGAACACCCGCCCACGCCGTTCTGCCTCAGGAGTTTCCAGTAGTAAGCTGGCGAAGTCTGGCGTAATTGGCAGAATGCGGTCTTTGTTCCCCTTTTCCATCGCGGCGGGGATGTGAAGCATGGGACGCTTGCCGGTTAGGTCGACACGTATCTTTCGCTCGTTGTCCCATGATAAGCAGACGGCTTCCCCGGCTCGCAGGCCAGAATAGTAAAGCCCCTTCAGGTATCGCTTCCATGCGGCCCGTAGTGCGACGATGGCGGGTGTGGGGACTGGCAGCGGTTTATCCTTCGGGTGGTTGTCTGGAATTCCCACGACCTTGTCCACGGCGGCTAACATCCGGTCGAACTCTTCCCCGGTAATCGGTCGCCCCTTTGACTTATCAGCCGCCCGCCCAGGCATAACGATGGCCGGGGCTTTATTCAGCAGTTTCATCTTCTCAGCCCATCGCAGCGCGGCTTTCAGATAAGCCAACCGGCCCTTGATCGTGGCTTCCGTCTTGCCTCTCTCTCGCATCGTGGCCGCGAAGTAGCTGATTCGCTCTTCCGTCAATTGGGAAAGTTTCTGCGGGTTCAATATCTCTTCAATGATGTTGAACAGCGAACTAATGGATTCTGCCGAACGGTTGGCAAGGGAAAGCCCCTTTTCCTTCTCATAGCGTTCCCTGAATTGCGCCCACGTGATATGGCGAGTGTGAACGGTGTAATTGGCTCGCAGCCCTGCCTCAAGGTTCGCGGCCTTACGCTCGGCATCTTGCCGGCTCTTAGCTTTGCCGTCATTCACGATACCGCTGGAGCGTGTTTTCTTCTTCCCGGTGTTCGGGCATTTCCATTGCAGTTGATACTGCGCCCGGTCCCCGAATGCGACCACGTAAACTTTCAATTCATCGGACATAGTTTTAACCTCTTAGTGATCGTTAAACAAAAATAGCCGGGGGCACGTCTCACGGCACCCCGCGGCCAATTGCGGTTTACAGCTGTACTCTCCCCACGCTCCACACAAGGGGCAGCCTGCAACCACGGACGACGGCCAAAAGCTTGCACTTGCGCCGGATGGTAGCCGCTACATGCCCCACCATAGCTTTCGGTCGCTTGTGTCATCGCTAGAATCCTCCCTCTAGCATTTCGGTCATCTTGGCGAACCGTGGCGCCGGCTCCGGTTGCGGCTCCGCTTCTGGCTTGAAGAGCGCAGGGGCTTCACCGATTAGGAACCGCTGGTCAAGGTAATGCTTCTGCGTTGTGGCAGGATCGCTATGCATTAGGGACTGTGTCGCGTTCGCACCGCTGGCAGCAAGCCACGTCGCATGCGAGACACGCATTGATTGCGTCTTCCGCCTACGTCCCCCAGGTAAGCCTGCGAGCTTTAGCAGCTTGTCGAACTGGCTGTAATAAAACGAACTCCAGAACTTTTGACTCATGCAAGTTTTCGTCCGTTCTGGCTTGAAGACGGTTGCCCGCCCTTGAACCCGAACGCGTCGCATGGCTGCAATCGTATCGGGCCATAAGCGATAGGTGGCAGTCTTCTTCCGTCCCTTCCGATTGGCCGCGGGAATGACGACTAACAGGTGGTCAATGTCGACCATATCCCAAGTAAGTTCTTGAGACTCGCCGAACCGTGCGCCGGTATTCCATAGCCAAAGTAACCACGCTCGCCACCATAGATGCGCCGGAACGCCGCCCACGTTCCTTTCCATGAAGTCGCAGGCCTTAAACAGTCGCATCAATTCCTCTTTGCTCCAAGCCAGAGGAACCGTTTCCGATTCGTCCAGACTGTTAGCGGTGGGGAATGTCGACACAACGCCGCGCCGGCCTAACCAATTCCATAACGCCTTGATGCGTTCGGCCCGGTTGTTCGCCGTGCTGGCAGATACGCCTTGCTCTAGCGTCCACTTCAGGAACATGACAACGTTGTCATCGGACAAATCATCGACGGTGGCAGTGTGCCCTAAACACATTCCAAACTCACGAATGGCATACTTGTATTGCATTCGTGTTTGTTCCGACCGAATCCGCAGATTCCGCGGGAAGTAATCACGCTCGCAGACTGTCCATAAACCGTCGTCTGGTTGCGCTTCCAGTGTCACCTTCGAGACAACGCCAGAGTAACGCAGCACGGCTAGAACGTGACTCTCACGAACGCCGATAGTTGTTCTGGCGTAGTTCTCCTGCCAGAGATAACGAACGTAGTTTTCAACGTCGTCATCGTTAAGTTCTCCGAGGGTCTTACCCCCGTTGAACCGCTCGAACTGCTCTAGCGTCGCATCCATCGCATCGAACGCACCTTGTGCCAGTTCCCGTTCATGCCGGTAGACGTCGGCAAGATACTGCGAGGGGCGCAAGCCTGCGTGTTCTGGCTTGAGCTTCTTAGCCACCTTTCCCGGCGGTCGTGGCGTATCCGCTGCAAGGAACTTCGTGAACCCGATACTGCCGTTACGGTCGGCCATCTGTCGTTTTGCTTCTGTGAAGATGCCAGCACGCCGGAACATTGCCCGCAGCAAATCTTTCATCTTCGCTTTCGTGCTTGGGGCATGCCCAGGCAGTCTAAGGAAGTCTGCTAAGTTCTCGCTGGTCAATTTACCGATAGGGGCAGGGTTAAACGCTACGAACTGATTGCATGCCGCTTGCAGTGCCTTGATCGTCCCTTCTGCGAATTGTCGCTCTTGGCTGTAAACGTTGTCTAAATACTCGCGCAAGTTCAGTTGTGATTGTTCGGGAGTTAGCATTGGGCACCCCCTTCCGTGTCGATTCGTTCAGTCTTACGGAACGCATGGAACAGATTGCGCACGAACGCCGCTGCGTCTTCGTCGCCTGATTCCTGCAACTCTAAACTGCCGTGAACCTCATATTCACACTTGATGTGCGCCGGCTCATCCTCTTCCGCGGCGAAGTGCCATAGGTCCAGCTTTAGCCGGTGCGAACGCCTGATAACATCTTCAGCTACTTGGGCTTGATCGAATTTTAGAAAGCGGTCGTGAGTCATACGGCACCCCCTTCCGTCGAAAGAGCGCGGTACGCTTCAAGGGGCTTGCCGTTGGCAATTAGTTCATCAAGCACCGATTGAATCGATTCGCCAGCACGTGCCCGGTCGATTAGTTCGCCGAGTGCGTCCATTTCGGCAATCAATCGTGCGACGTCAGTGTTGTCAGAGTCTGACAACAGTGGACAAGGAACGGAAACGTGTGTCATCGTGGAACCCTCCTGGTGCGCCAGCATCCAGAAGCAATACCACTGCCAGAAGGGCGCGGGAGAAGTGCCGCCCCCTTTCTGGAAGCGGCTTGTCCGATGCTCGCACAACCAAATAGAAAAACCGCCGAGGCCTGAACAAGCGCTGGTAAGTGGCTCTAACACCACCCGCTTTCCTTGCTCCCCGGCTTCCCGGATCAAAGCTTGGTAGGCGTAACACTCGTTCAGGCCTCGACGGCCTTGTGCGACATAGCATCGTAAAAATCCACCGATGAAAGTTAGAGCCGAAAGCCTTCCGAGTACCACCCCAGAAGATTCGGTCGATGTGCCCGCCATTGTGCGAAGTGGCGAGGATGTCGTCAATACGGGAATAGCTGCGAGACTCTTTCCACTTACGCCCACGGCCTTGCCGACGGCATCGCGGGCCTGCCCTTTTTGTTCAGGCAAATTTTCCTGAACAGCGTCAGGCGACTTTCGCTTCTGCCGCTCTTTCGCTTCGCGGTCGTAAATGTCGCGAGCGCGACCACTGGCAGAACCGGGTGAACTGTCGTTTTCCGACAGTTGATCGCGACGGAAGTGTCCAACGGTTGGACACTTGTTTGCTGGCAAGTGGCGGATTCCGCTAGTTCGCCGGCGGGAGAAGTGTGAAACAGTTTCACACTTACTGGCAGGTGAGTTGTCGTTTTCCGACAACTGCAAGCTATCGACGCTCCAGCTAGCCCCACAACGCACGCTCAAGCCCTCCCTTGGCATTCGTATCGGAAACACTGCAAAACGTGCCTACGCTTCGCTAATTGCGTCTAATGGCGTTTCGGCTTATTGCCTACTTGTTGGCATGCTCAGAACTGTGCTACCCGCGGCAATCGCTCTCAGATTCTTAGTCGACCACGCGCACGAGGGGCAGCGGAACGTCTGCGTCAGATACGGCCATAGTCGCTTTTCGTTTTCCATTCGTAGCGCCGCCTGGCACTTCGGGCAAAGTTGTTGCGTGTGCATCGTTAGTTAATCCTTCGCTTCATGGATAAAGTGTGCGTTCGACTTTGCTTTATCACTTCGATAAGTGGTAACAACTCCCGCCGGTGTTCTTCTGATAGTTTTTTCGAGCGGCTGAACTTTCGCACGACACTAAGGAAACAATCAATCTCACGAACATGGCGGTCGACAATCCGGTTCATCGTCAATTCCATTTCGCGGATGTCGTCAAACTTGTTCGCCTGGTTGGCAACTTGAAGCCTACGCAAGAGCGTGTTAAGAGCGCGGGTATGTGTGCCCAGAACTCGCTGCTGACGCTCAGCTAATCTTTCAATCGAAGTGGTCATTATTCCGCGTTCCCATCCACGTTGATTTTTCGATTGTTCATCGTTCGCATTTCGCCCACGAGCGCGTCTAGGGTGTTGACTAGTTTTCCCGCCGCCGCGCCACCGTCACCGATGCCAAACGTATCTTTCACTCCTTTGCCTGCAATCTGCTTTTCGGCTTCCACACTTCGCCAGCGTTGTAAACTGGAAATAGCAACCTCACTTGGGTCTTCGCCCATCATCATGCGTGCACTATCTAGTGTTCCGCTCCACATATTAGAAATGGCGCTCATGCCGTGCTTGTGCCGTAGTTGGCCCAGTGCATCTTGAAGCCTGCCAGCGTCGCCTGATTTCAAATCCGCAAGGAGCGTGTTTTCTGTATTGGCTTCCAGCGTTCGGCTGAACTTCTCAGCGTGTTGCAACGGCTGCGCGTCCATGTTCGCAAACTGGCTTGCAGAGAACGCCCGCATTGATTCTTGATCCCACTTGCCACGAACGCCACTTTCAATCATGCGGTCAAACTCGCTGCCATCGGTCAATGCTTTTTCAACAAAGACTTTATCCTGGCCGAACTGCCCCTTCTCTAAAAACTTCGCGCGTGCAATGGGATCGTTCTGCATCGCCTGAATACGTGCAAACGTCGATTGCTCGGCAGGCATCGCGGTCTGTAACTGCGCCGCCAGATTCGACATGAAGGTGAGGGAGTTAGCACCTTCAGCATCGCTCAATAGATGCGTTGCCGCTGGCATCAAGGTTGCAGCTTCGCCAACCGAATCGCCAAACGAGCGGAGTTTTCCAGCACCCTTAACGAGATACTTCTTCACTGCGTCCGCAGACGGAACAAAGCTTTCCCCTTGGATGCGATACGCTACGCCAGCGTTAGCTTCAGCACCTTCGTCGCCAGTCCAGCCGGTTGCCTTCTCCATCGCACCGATAGACGCCGCGAACGCTTCTAAGTCGCCTGCGTTTGTAGGATGATAGCGGGCTGCGACTTTCAGATTCGCCATCGTTTGATCGGATGATGTCGTTGCTGAACGTGCCCCAGGTGCAGCGCCCCAGAGTAGGGCTTGGCTTACCTTTTCAGACTCAGCGACACTTGCAATACCGGCATTGAATCGCCCCATTTGGCTAGGGGTCATTCCCGGCATGTTGTTATAGGCGGATCGCTGAAGCGCGGCGACGTCTCGCTGTGCGGTCGCAGCATCTTGCTGCAATTTCTTAATGTTCGTTATCTCAGCGGCGAACAATGCCGCCGCGGTCGTTGCGGAGAACAGCCCGGTGGCCACGCTCTTGACGTGGTCCGCCATTCCAGCGAATGCACGCGCCCCTTCGTTCCCTTCATCTTTGAGCGCTTCGCCTGCCCCCTTTGCACCCTCCTTCAGCTTGCGATTCTCTTCCGTTATCGCCTGCATAGCCTTTTGCATTGACGCCAAAGACTTTTGAACTTCCTTGTCATCGCTGGTAAATGTTGTGCGTACTTCAGCCATTGCTTAACCTTCCGTGCTAGTGGTGTCTCGTTTCCAAAGTTCTGTAAATGGTTCAGGTGGGGGAGTGTTCACTACTTCCCGAATCGGCATATCTCGGCACCGCTGGAACTCGCCGTCATCGCGCAGAATGCGGTAGTAGTCCATGCCGCAACTTACGCCGTATGTGTCGCCGCCGATGGTCATAAGCGGCGGGGTAGTTGGATGTCCGTTTTGATTCGCTCGCCAGCAAAGATGAAGCGCGGCCCGATGCCAGCGGAGTTGATGCGAGCGTTGTCCTTCCTTCGCGCTTGCGGACTGCCATCGCAGCAACGCCTTTTCAAGTTGCTTCAGATATTCAGGGTCGCGTGATTCGTAGCGGGCATCGGCCTTGAAGCAATCTAGGAAACTACCCGCCGTGTCGTTGATACTCGGCACGGTCTGCGTCAGTTCATTGACCGTGCTAAGTTCCGCGGCGGGAAACTCATTCGCTGGCAGTAACGCATGGTCGTCATCAAGCCAGTGCGCTAACTCGTGAACCGCGGTGTCGATGTAGCACTTGCCCGGTGAATACTTGACGACGAACGCAGCACCGCGGCCCACCCATTCGCCACGTTGTTTCAGTTCGTCCTGTAGCGTCAAATCAAGCCCGGTGCGATACCAGCCGTGACATCGCCCATTCGCCAGATCGGCACCGCCTACGCCGTTCCAGGCCTCGAAGTCGATAACGTATAATCCCTGCCCCTCTAAATCGAGTGGAGCTAGACGGCGGATTAAATCAACGGATTGTTTTACTAGTTCGGTTGGCATGATATGGTCCGCCCGGAACCGCCGCCAATTAGTAACAACTGACGACGGCCCGATAACGGAAAGGAGATTCCTACGGCTTGGCTTTCTCAGAAGCGATATAAGCCAGATCGGTCTGGATGTGACCTTCTTGGCGGAGTAGGTCGGCAAGTTCCTCTTGCTCACTAGCCGTCAACTGACGACTACGGCCCCAGATCGGTGAAGACTTTTGTGCTTCAATCTCATTGATCCGCTCCCGCAATTCCTGGCCGCGACGAATCAACGCGCGTTCTTCAGCGAGTAATTCAGGCCACGGACATTCACGCAGCAACGTATCACGAGCGTGCTGTGCTGCTGACTGCTGGCTGCTTAAGGCTTGCAGGTGGTTGTATTGGCGCTCCAGCCCGGCATCCAGTTCCGAGACAATCCGCTGGCGTTCTTTCTTCGCCGCTTCAAAATCGACGTTCAACCGCTCGGCCTGTTCTCGCAGTTCATCCTCACGCCGTGCGACTTCATGCAACTTCAGCCGTTGCTCATAGGTGGCAACGTCCTTGCGATAGTCAGCGGTTGTCTTATCAGCCGCTTGGAGCTTCGTCTGCAATTCAGCCGCGGACAATTTGCCAATGCCGCCGCGGACGAGTTGATAGTACGTCGCAACGGCTTTGCGTGTGGACTCCTTCGTCTTGGTTTCCAGTTCTTCGAGTTGTTCTAGTGTTGCTGTGCTCATACTCTTTCTCCTTCGGTTGTTTGCTGCTGGCGAAGTGCCGTTAGCGTTTTGTCTTGTGTGTTAAAACCCGGTCGCTACCATCGCCGAACGATGAAGACAACGAACGATAGCGCCGGGGAATTATCCGACCGGAACCCGCTGCCTGTCATGCCTGCAAAACAACGGGCCCGGCGGAAAGGAACGGTTAGGAGAGAAACGCCGTCTCGTCTCCGTGGCTCAAACCTTGCCAAGGACAATTGGAAAGCATCGCCTTAGCACTAGCCGCCGCGGATCGCTGCCGAATAAGGCTTTCATACCGCCAGCCCAGCGCTTGCAAGTTCGCGTCCAGTTCAGCCATGATGCGGTCACGCTCTTTCCTGGCTTGCTCATAGGCAGACGACGCCGCTTTGCATTCATCATCCGTGGCATACTTAAGCGCGGTCGTATACTGCTGACGCCGGCTTTCAAGAACCTTCAGATCGGCTTGCAATTGCTCAGCGCTGATGGCGTACGTTTCCATTCCGTCAGCGACTTCTTCCGCGGTTAAAACGTCGTCTGCGACGTTAGCCAGAAACTCTAGCCGCGCCAGTGCTTTCGCTCGTGACTGCTGCGATTCCTTTGCCGCTCGAATCTGTGCGGCCTCTTGTAAAACTGCGTTCATGTTCTTTCCTTTCAAGGTGTGCCGATGGCGACAAGCCAAGCGGCGGGGTGTTATTGCTTCGTGCTTGGCCACGGAAGACGCTCAAGCCCATCGTCAAGACGACGTGAGCGGATGTAGCTTTCTTCACTCAGGCCGACTTTCGCGAACTCGGCACGGTTGGCTTCGTACTCACGCCGATACTTGGCGTTCACGTCTACCGCGGCTTGGAACTCCTGAAGCGACGGATTGTTCTTGATGAACTCCGCGGCCAGTTCTGGCTTACCTTTCGCCAGTGCGACATTGACCACGAGTGCGGCTCGGTTGCGTTCCTGCTGAACCGCTGCATTGATAATTGCGTCTCGGCTCGCACGCTCGGCACGTACCGTGGCAAGTTGGCGTGTGAGACTATCACGCCGGGAACGCAGTAGCGCTCCCTCACGTCGTAGCCGTGTAACGGTGGCTTGATCCGTGCCAGTGCTGAAAAACCCCCGTTCCGGCTCCAACTGAATTCCACGGTCCAAATTTATCAGGCAAACAAAATCGCTTTCCATATTCAAAGCCCTTTCGTAAAGGTGTGTTTTGCTTCGTCTAAAATGGCCACGCATTCAGCAACAATGGTTTCTGTGCGTTGCTTCAGTTCGTCAGCCGTGGCAGGTGGGGAGTCCTTCACTGACTGCGGGAGTGCTTCGAGCTTCGTCTGAATGCTCGCCATCGCTTCCGCCCAGATCGTCTTGAACGTCGTCATCGGTTTGAACGTCTCCTTCTGACAATTCGAGTAAGCATGCGTAAACAATTTGGCCAGTCCGCGAATAGACTTCGTCGCGACACTCGGCAGGAACTTCAGCAATGACTGCGAAAGGGAGTGCTTCGAGTCGACTACGGATAGTGGCACAAACCCGCAACCACGCCCGCTGAACGACTTCAACCTCTGCGAGCTTCCCGGCGGCCAGTTTGTTTTCCAGTTCAAGCTTCGCGGCCTTAGCTTTCTCAACGCGAACACGCGCCCGCATAAGTTGCTCTGACAGGCTTCCTTCGTGTTCGTCGTCAACAGTTCCAGCACCGCCGCGGGGACGAATGTTTTGGGCTTTCCATTCCAAGGCTTCCTCGGGTGTTGTGCCAATGAAACCACGCTGACGCCAACGCGAAAGGTTGCGTTCACTAGTTCCAATGGCTTCTGCGAGTTGCTTGTCATTCAAGGGGTTAACCTTGGGCACTAGGACGGACGGACATCAGTTTTGAACCTTGTGAGTCGACTAAAATACGCCATCGTATTCCCGTACTTCATTTCCAATCGTTTTCTAGTACCTTCTGACGGCAGGGGTAGGCTGCCCCTCTGGGCCTCATGGCTGCCCCTCAGAACGCGTTGCGAGCGGTACGCTGATCCATTCGTCGTCATCGTCTGCGAATCGCTCTACACGCGTGCTATAGCGTTCCTGAAGGCTTCGCTCGAAGTCGCTTGTCTCGCTGTTCGCTTGAGCGGTTACGAGTTGTTCGGCCTGTGCAATCACACTTCCTTCCAGTAGTTCCACGCCGGCACGAGTGGCGGCATCTATCAACCGGCGGGTTAAAGCCCGCGTTCGTTCAGCGTCAGCCGCTTCTAGTTCCCTTACGCGTTCACTGTGCCGCTCCAGTTCCGCGGGTGTCATCGCCTTGAGAACTTCCAGGGGCAGGCCGTACGGATTGCGGTACGCTTCGCCCGACTTCGTGGTCGTCCGTGGCAGTAAGTCGCGGGTGTTGAATTGTGGGTTGTATCTGCTCATTGATGTGCCCCTAGATGACGCGTTGTGAAAGGGTGTTGCCGTTCTGCCGATTCGGCATCGCGCCCGGCCCACCTGCGAAGTAGGTTCTCAGTTTCGCCAGTGCATCGGCATCGACATAGCCAACGCCGTTCAGTTCCATTGCGTAATTCAATTGGCAATCTTGCATCGCCTCACGTACCGCTGCCGGTCCCACCCGTAGCATCGTGGCAGCGTTGCCGATTGTGAAAAACCTTTGATTCGTTGCGTTCATGTTTATCATCCCCTCGTGGCAAAGGCCGTTGAACCTGCGTCGCATTTTATCACTTGCTATTCACCATTAGCCAAAATCTGGCTATGTATTTTCGTCGTGTTCAATCTGGACGATGAACCTCGTGCCGCAGTCCTGGCAGATCGTCATTCGTTCGACGGTCGCGTCTGCCATTTCAATTTCCGCCGGTGTCAGTTCGCGCCCCTCTCGCCGTGCTTGAGACTTCCACGCCGATAGCTCGCAGCGTGTGCGTTGCGTCTCAAGCTTCGTAGACGCGCAGGCGGGGCATCTAACGCGTTCAACAATGACGACGGGCAAATCCTCCCGCTTCATTCGCTGCGCTCGCTGGCGGGGCTGTGCGGGCTTGTGGTGGGCTTCATGCCGATTACGGTTCATCGTTCGTTCCCTCTGTGCTCGTGGCGTTGTTTTCTGTCCCGCCCAACGTCGGAACCTTGCCGCCGGGAAAATACTTCGCGTTGAACTCCGCTTCCGATAGTCCGCCGCAACTTTTCCGTTTAGCAATCGTCGCCATTGCCTTACGCCAAGATTGTTGGCGGATTGTTCCAATGCTCGGCTCGTTGCTGCCTTTGTTTTGCTTACTCGCCATCGTTCACTTCCTCCGTGGTTGGCTCGGCTTCGTGTTCCTGCGTGCCGATGGTCAAGAGCTTCAGGCCGAAGACTCGCAACATTGACTTGAGCGCCCGACGTAGCCGGTTGGCAACGGGGACAACGCCCGGCAGCGGTTGGATTCGCAGAATGAATACTTGGCGGGTGCTCATTGCGGCACCTCAGGAAAGGAGCAATTAATTGCGCCTTTTTGCCGGCTAGAAACTTCGTCAATTAATTGATTAGGTTTCGCGGTTGAACCTTCCCCAATTATTTGGGGAGGGTCGCTGCTGGAACCCTCGTCAATTGTTTGACTAGGGTCGCTGGCAGGTGCGTCAAGTTGAGTGCCCCCAGGCCACGCATCTAAACCAGAATGGCGACGCTTTTGGCTAGGTAGTGGTGACACAATTCCCGTTTTCTTCGGGTTTCGCTCAATTGTGTCACCGTCACCGCTTAGAGAGTGTGAATTGTCGACAGTCTCTAGAAGCATTTTTTCACTATTATCTATATTCCTACTTGTATATCCCCCTTGTTTTTCTTCCTCCTTAGGTGGTGACGGTGACACAATTCGTTTTTCTTCGGGGTTTTCACTAATTGTGTCACCACACACTAGCAATCTCCCCGGTCGACCCGCTCTATTGTGGGGCTGGTTCTCCCATTTTCCGAGACCATTCTTTGCTAGTTCATTCAAAGCCTGTTCAGCGGCTTCTGCCGAATCCCGATAACGGCGCTTGGCTCGCATCAATTCCCTGGCAGTGATCGACCCGCCGAACTTCGTCAGGATGAACTCGACAAGTTCGCGCGACTCACGATCATCTGCCGACTCGCCAAACATGCCATAGATGCGTCGGGCCTCGTGGCCGAACCAATCAGCTAACCCGATACCGGCTTCCATGCTGTGCGCGTCGATAGCGGTTCTGTTCACCGTACGCTCGCCAGCCGCAACGCGAACCAGGTGGTGCACTAAAGCAAATCGCGGGGCGTAGGCTTCGAGCTTCGACCATAGCGAAGACTCCCGGCTGTTCATTTCCGATTGCTCGGCTGCGTGCTGGTTGTAGTAGTCGATAAAGAGAGACTTTGCTTCCCTCCCTAACGGAACCACAATCGGGCGCGGGCTTCCATCGTCCGCTGTCTCGAAGTCGAGCGCCAGCAGTTCGGCGAATAGTTCTTCCACCCGCTGTTCTGTCTCTTCGCTGATTGTGTCCTCTGTCCACATCCGTTGCCGTTTAGGTGGGCAAACCATCAATAGACGAGGTGCTAAACCGTTATCCCAATGCTCATCGGTCAAACTGCGCGTCAATATCCCCGGCTGGATCCCTCCAACAACGCAGACAGCGGCAGACTTAACATTGATGAAAGTAGACGGCCCGGTGCGACGATCCCACACAACTTCATCGCCGTTAAACATCGACAGCCAGTGTGCCGTATCGTTTCCGCGGCCCTTGCCTTTGTACTGGTTATGGCCACCTAGCCAGCCAGCTAACTCATCCGCGATAACTACCAGTCCACGAGGGGAAGTCTGTAAACGTTCAACCAGTGCTTCAATGGTGGAATCTGCCAGCCAGATTCGTTTCATCGCCGGTGGCTTCGGCTCAATTGGAGGATCGCCACGAATCCCCTTATCCCGCTTCCATGCTTCGGCCTGCGATTGCCAAGCGGTATGCTCAAACTGGAAAGCCTCGAGCGCTGCCTCATGTTCCTTGACATAGTTTGACTGGACCCGCTTAATCGGTGCGGTTGCTGCGCGAAGTGCTGGAGACTTACCAGTGCCGCTATCCCCTATGATCGCTCCCCAAAGAATCGGCGGCTCATTCCAGCCGTGCTTTAGTCGTATGCGGTGCGTATTGCCGATAGTAGCCGCTGCCATCACAATCGACGGTAGCGCCATAAAAGCTGGGTCCATCCCGATTGCCGCCGCGGTTTCTCTCGCGAAACTTCGTAGCGGTTCTGGCAAATATTCGAGAGGGAATTTTTTGTAGGGTTGAATCTCCCGCTTCTGAACCGGCTTCATTTTTGCCGGTGCCGCGGCTGCGGAACTTTGTGCCGCTGACGCCTTGCCGTTAACGTCGTGGTGTACGTGCTGGCTTGACTTATTCCGCCATGCGTACGCGTTCGGCTCAAAGATTAGCCGCACGTCTTCATGCGTCTTATGATCGCAGGAGTTGTGCTGGCAGACGAAATCCCACCCGCCATTATCAAAAACGAGAATAGCAACTTCGCTTCCTTTGTGGTCAGGATTGAAGGGGCATTGCTCCAAGATGTACTTGGTCGCATTATTCCAACGGCCTTCGCTTTTAATTGGCAAGTTCTGTTTAACGAACTCATGCGCGTTGAAGCTTCCTGCCTGTGGTGTGTACGTCGAACTCGGCGCGGGTGTCTCTTCAATCGCTGGCAGGACTTCTTCTAGCTGTTCCATCGTCACTTTCCGTTTACGCATCTTGCACCTCCTTGCAAACCATTCTGATTTTTGACATGCGCCACACTCGGCCCAACGCGGGGCAGTGGTCGCCTTTGCAAACGAGCGTTCCAGGCAGCTTCCAGATGCGCGCCGGGTTGTGAACTGAAATATCAACTTCAGCCTGTTCGTTGTTCCATCGCGCCGCTAAGTCTTTGAGGAACCGCTCACAGTAGCCGTTATCTTTCGCTGGCAGATCGCAAGGAATCATCAAGTGGTAGCCGTTGCCAGAATCGCCGATGATGCCCGGCGGGAAACCTTTCTCCCAAAGTTCGCAATCAACCCCGGTGACCGTCTCGAGCGCCGCTGCTTTCTCTGCATCGGTCGCACTTATGCCCGCATCCCGCTTAGCATCAATGTCGATTAGTAGCCACTTGCGAGCCAAGATATTGTGATCCGCCGTCGTCGGCTCCTTGCCGGTAATGATGCGAGCGCGGTTATATGCTCGCGCGTGCAACGCCGGTGTTACTGGATTCGGCATGATGTAACACGCTTTCGCCGCTTCCAGTCTTCGTAGGTTTTCAATTGCAGCTTCCGCGTTGTCGAAATAGCCGCTGTAGATACCACTGCGCCATTCGCCACGAATACGAGCGTCTAAGCACCGTAGTTCTGTAACCTGTCCAGGTTCAAAAAACAGCGACCACGCGCGGCGGATAGCGTCTTCGTCGATGGTGTAAAGAGGGGTGCTCATTGCGGCACCTCGATACTTTCGTCTGACATCCAACCTTTTAGAAGTTGCATGCCGATTAATCGCTCGGCATGGTCGCACGAATCCCACCACTGACTTAGAGCGGCGAACTTCCCGGTGCATGCCGCCGCTTCTGCCTTACGCAGTTCAGCGACAATCCATGACCAGGAACCACGCGCGACGATTAGCGAAGTCGGATGATGCCCGATAAAGTGAACGGCAAGGGCGAGACTATCTCGCAGTCCGCCGTAGGGGAGAAGTGACACGAGCGGTTCTAGTGCCAACGTCTCAGAAGCAATCTGCCGCTGTCGTGCGCCGTTTCGCTTCGCTCGTAGCAATGGGTCTACCCGTCGCTCGGCTTGGCGGATGGTCCGGAGAATATCCGGTGACGCAATTGCGTTTCTCTCGAATTGCCCTAGCGGGGGCAGTGGGGTATAGTTCATTTGCTGGTTCCTTATTAGCCGGCGGGTTTGCTTGGTCGGCACCCGTCCGGCTTTTATATTTTGCGGCCTACTCCGCTTCAGCCGCTTCTCTCTTCAAGTGCTCAACGTGATGCACTTCGATTCCCCAGGCCGAACGACGGCACCAGGGGGACGGCTCGCGACGAAAAAACGCCGCGACGATTGCTAGAAGGGATCGCTTCATACGTCACCTCCAGCGGTCGCCTGTCGCTCTAGGTAGTTCATCCACGAGCGGCCAAAGATGAACACCCGCCCCGATGCCTTGTGAACATCAAGCCCACGCCGGCGGCATTGTGCGAGCGCCTTTTTTGCTAAGCCGGTTCGCTTCTGGAATTCGGTGAGTGTGTAGACTTCGTCCGCCGCGATACGGCCAGACTGGACAATATGGTGGCCGGTGGTTTTAGCGGGCATTGGCGGCGCCCTCCCGTGATGACTCAGCCGCAACCGTAACGGATTCGTAGAACTCGTTCGCCCACTCTTCGGTCGTATGCCGTCGCCCGCCAAGCATGCGGGTCTTTAACCGAATACCGTGCACGCCGATTGCGTGCCATCGGCGAAGGGAACTGATTGACGGATTGCCGGGAAGCTTTTCAGATGCTTCTGCCAGCGTGAGGAACTTTTGCTGTGGAACTGTTTCTATCATGTTCACAATCTCCGAGTGAGTTAGTTAACCCACCGTCAATTGTGAACGCTTTTAGCTATTACTAGAAACGCTTAAGCGACTTAGTTTTCCCGTCTCCTATAGGAAACGCGATAAACTCTTTCCCGTCTCCTATAGGAAACGAGAATTTCAATCAGACTAGCCTTTGTTTTTAGATCGTTTTTGAGCTTTCCAGCGATTAGGAACGGCGGACATAATGAAGCCAGCACTCGCCTTGAATGTTGGCCCCATTTCTTCTTTAAACCATTTAGCGCACGACTCACACGCCGCGACATACAGAACGCCGTCGTTCTCAATTTTTTGAGTGATGAACGCATCCCATTTTGGCGCCCATTTCTTGAGAGACTCCGCCCGCTTCTCACTCTTCTTTGCGTTCATGTTTGCGGGATGCTCGGTGCTGGATTGCTGAATTAGATTCCACTGCGCCCAATACCGCTGGTCAGCCTGTCCGAGCCAAATTGACGCAGAAATAATTACATTTGAATTTGCCGTTTTTATCGCTGAATCAAGAACATCCAGGCTATGAACTACCCAAATTCCAAGTGCTAATAAGTGCCTTTTTTGTTCCTTAATTGTTAATACAGTTTTTAGCCACTCTGGACATATAGCCGTCGACAGCCACTCCCCTGCCGCAACGGAATCGGTGTGGTTTTCGAGTGACCGGCAGCGATTCTCCCATTCCTTACCAAGTAGCGGCTCTAGCCCATGCTTTAGACGGAAGCGAATTGACTCTAATTGCCCCTCGAACGAACCTGTTTCGTCAAATATATAATCTCCAGGGAGCCCGTCACCTAAAGGAGTATCACGGACAAGCAAACACACCGCGGAACCAAATATAGACTTGCGTGACCGGGGGATTTTCTCAAAGAATTGTTCGCGGAATTCTTCCGCCCTGCGCTCGTTCTCATCCATGCTAGATACTCCTTGTGGCGGGCCAGCCATAGCCGGCAGGGGCAAGGAGTTACCCGTAGCCGACCGTGGCTGAATTCTGGATGCGGTTTCGAACCCGCAGCCGTCCCGATGGTGGCATTCTACCCCGATAGTCTTTTAGCAGCAAACTTGATCGGGGGGAAATCTCGTGCTACCCCACTGTTAGCCAACTTGTTACCAAACCGGCTTTTTTTCGGTGAATCACGAGAAATAGAAACTGCGATTTTCTCGGACAAAACCCAATAGGGAACCTTTAGGAATCCTTAAAAGAGCCTTTCAAATTCATTCGTAATGCGGGGGTTAAGGGTTCGATTCCCTTCGCTGGCTCTTGAAAAGCCACTTCCGTTTTACCGTTTGATGACGCGTTTTTTGGTGATTTCTCGGGATTTCTCGCCATTTCTCTGAGAGGGTTGTTGTAGCTCGATTCGCCAGCTTGTTTGTCGGCGATTGACTCAGAATGACCCATTTTGACTCTAGTTAGTGCAACCGTTGGTGCAACCAAACTTTTCCGCTGGTCATTGGTGCCCGTTGCTTTTGCGTCGGTGCAATCTTTAAGCGGGTCGCTTGATAGAGGCAGAGCCGGCAACGAATCGACAGCCCGGTGAATGTCGAGCAACTTCGGATCGGTGTAAACGTTCATCGTCAGGTCGAGGGACGAATGCCGCATTGCCGCTTGAGCCGTTCGCGGTGCCACGCCCCCACGGGAAAGCAACGTCGCGAAGGAATGCCGCAGGGCGTGAACGTCGAGCGTTCGCCCCCGTTCATCCCGCTTGGCAATGCCGGCGGTTTGTAAGTCGCGGTCGAGTATCTTTACCAGTCCATCGGGAACGACGAACAAAGGGGTTTCACCTGCCAGTTTGGTTTGCTGGCGTAGCGGTAGAACGTTACCATGTCGCCCAGAATCGCTTGCGACGCGATCTGCTTTGCTGTCGAGCCATTGCCGCAGTTCTCCCGCCAAGTCACTACGAATAGCGATTAGCGAGCCTTGCCGGTTCTTCTCATCCGCCGCATAAAGTTCCGCCGTAGGGTTCAGCCCGTCGAGGTGCAACTGTGCCACGGTCAGCGAAGCAAGTTCCCCCTTGCGAAGTCCGGTCAGAACCAGCGTTTTGTAAATCAACGCCCGCTCTTGCCCCAGCCTGTCGAGTTCGTTGATAAATTCGGGTCGGTTCGAAAGACGCCTGCGAGCAGTTTCAACCGCCGCCGGCAGGTCATCGAGCGTTAACGGTGCATAGTTCCAGGTGCCTCGCTTGCTGGTCACTTCGCCTTTATCCTTTGCCACGGTCCTCCGGCCATACTCCGCCAACGGTCGCCAGCGGGCAACTTCCAGCAGCTTGATAAGTTCCGCTTCGGTCATTGCCCGTCGTTTCTTCCGACAATCGCTTTTGGCGTCAGCGCGGGCAACGGTCAAGAAGGGATTAGCCAACATTCGTTGCGACCTTAAACACCAGTTCGCAAACCCGATAGCCTCTTGTCGATATTCGTTGCGCGTCCCTGCCGACATTCCTTCCCGCGTTCGTTCGAGCAACCAGCGTTCAAGCGAAACAGCCGTCAGGTCCGACAATCTCTCCCAGCGACAATCCGTCGTCAAACGGCGAAGCCTAGAACGCGTATTGGATAGCCGCGTTGCGTTCAGCTGCTTGACGTTCTGGTGGTCCTTGTACGCCTCCAGGTGCACCGACAGCGGTAATGCTTGGTGGTCAATGATGGCATCGGTGGCTGCCGTCGTGATTCCCGAACGAACATTCTCCGCTCGTTTCTCTAGCGCGGCGAGAACCGCCCGCGCTGCTTGTTCATCGCGGCAGCCGGTCGCGACTTCGCGGATAATCCCTTCGCCGTCCCGATATTTGGCGTAGTAGGTTGCCGATTCGGTAACGATCCGCGGTTGACCATCGTTACCGGTCGTCAGCTTGGCAGTCCGGGTTCGCCCATTGCTGCTCTTCCAACGGGCGATTCGTTCGCCATTCTTGGTGGACTGTTCCGCGCCCGCCGGTAGAGCGCGGGTTGTCATCTTTTTGTATAGGGCCATTAGCTCTTATCCTTTCCGATTGTCACTCGCAGCCAGAAGCATTCCATAAAATTGTCGGCTAGGTTTGAGCCGGATCGAGCGCTCTCCCCCGCATGAAGCGCGTGAGAGTAGATCGGACCGATTCGCTTTCAATACCGACGGCACTCATCGTGCCCCCCCTTTTGCGATATGACGCAGAGTTGGGCATCCTTGCCGCAGCCACTCCTCGAGCCTCTGCCGCGACCAACGGACGATGCCGCCTAGACGGACCGGCGGGGGCATTTTGCCGGCATCGGAAAGACGATAAACGTGCCTCGGGCTGCATTGAAGCATTGCGGCAACGGCTCGCACATCGAGCAACTCTACGGCGTTAGTCGCGTTGGGAGCGGAATGCGTAATCTCGGACATCATCAACACCTCACAGTGAATGTCAGTCGTCCGTGGCACTCGCCCGGCCACGACTGTCTGTGTCAGTTGTCGATTGTCGTCGAGCACTTGGAAACCGATAATTAACGGCAATTAACGTTGCGGTTATCGATAAACCTGGAAAAAATTATAAATCTTCTTTTCCTAGCAAGGACGGCCGGAAATAGTAAACCAGTTTTGACTTCGAATCTGCTTTCCGCCAAATTCGCCCTTGCGGGTCTTTCCCGCAGGTGTCGCTGGAATTCTTACTTCCGTTCGACCTGAGTGTCTTTAGGCTGTTGGTCTTTACTTTTACCAGAGACCTGAGGGCCTCGCTTCCGACCAGGAGCCAATCTGCGGAGTCGACTTCAAGTGAAGGAATACCCCGCTCCCAAGTATCGAGGTCGTTCGACACTGCGGAAATGGATTGGATACCCTTCGAATCCTGTTCGCCACTGCTCTCAGAGCCTCGGCGTCGGTTGTCGAGGTCAACAGTTCGTAAAGGCGGCATCGAGCGTAACCAATCAGAGCAAGCGGATTGTACGTAACCTCGTAAGGCTTGACCCTCACCCAGATCCTCAAACCTCCAATTCCACACTTTTTCAACATGATGCAATCGACGTCCATCGGCAGAGAAAATGGACAACTTATGGATTGTGAGAAAGTCCACGACTTCGATTTCATACTCGAATGGCCGAAAAACGCGTTCTCCGAGTGACATTCGCGATATCGAATCAAAATCGTGGTAGCAACGGTCAAAGGGATCAAAATCGTCGTTGTTCTGAACCGTCTGCAACAGGCGCTCGAGGATTTCCCTCAATTGTGGGTTCTCCAACCGTGTTGCAGTTGCCTCCATTATTCGCTTCCAATGACTTTTCGCATTTGCCAATAAAACTGGACGCCCCAAAGAAGATCACCCTCGGCAGCCTGACGGACAACGACGGCCAAGCCGAATTACTTCCAAAAAGGCTTTTCCGGGAGACGCTTTGACTACTTTCAACCGTCAGAAGCAATTATCCCGCAAGCCTCCCGCGGCGCCAACTATTCCTGTCCATACCCCATCGCCGCGTCGCGCTAAAGCTGATGCATCCAATTTACTCCGAACGTGAGGAATCAGCGGCTCGCTTCGTACGAGAAGCTCAAGCTGCGGCTGCTGTCCGAAGCGATCATATCGTCACGATCTTTCAGGTTGGCTGGGTCGAAGGGACCCCGTACATCGCCCAAGAGCTACTGGAAGGCGAGACGCTTGCCAAACGCCTTCGTAGACAACCCCGTCCTACCCTAGGCGAATCACTCGGCATTGCTGGCGATATTGCCAAGGGGCTCCCCGGGAAAGTAATCGATCCGGCTTTCGCTCCCGATGGTCAGCACCTAGCATCCGCGAACGGAAACGGCACAGTCTACATTTGCCGACTGCCCAAGTAGTCGGTCATGTACGCTGTTTGGCTCGAAGGTCGCCTTTGCACACTCGCTTAATCGGGACTCGACTTTTGCGCGACAGCGAGCAACTCCGGGCCTCCTGGGCGTCCAACCCAGCGGCCGCATTCCGCACGGTTTCAATGGCGACGGTATGATCGCAAGATTAAATCAGGTCTCTGCGAACAGGCTGCAGATCGCAGGCAACAAAAAAGCCGGGGCGGCATCTAACTGCCTGCCCCGGCCGGTGACTGGATCCCAGTCTGCGATTGTCGAGGATCGACAAGCCACTAAAACCTTTTACTCTTTTCTTTTCCTCTGTGTTGCCTTGGCCCAATAGGAATACTCCCAGACGAGCCAGCAGAAACAGAGGGAAAGAAGACGAGCAGTATTAACCGTGTTGGGTGTTCAGGTTTCTGTGAGCCGTCCACGGTACTTGAACGTGAATGCCTTAGCTCAACCTGGTTCCTACTTGGTTATTAGTGTCGGCTTTCAAGCGTCGGCCGCTTTCCACCGCCGATGCCTTCTCTACTTGCCGACCACTACTAGTAGTTGCGTTCCTTCCATAGTTGTTTCGCACCGTTCGAAGTTTTCATCAGGCCTTTTAAGGCTGGATGTTTACTTCGATTGGGTGCGAGCCCAGACTACGATCGTGATTATACCGCGTGCTTGGATTAAGGAGGAGATGATCCCGCGATAAATTCCCGACGTTCGACTTCTTCGAACTCTCACACTGGCTAAATGTCGCTGTCCGGGAGCGTTTACGCGGCGAGGCCAGGTGCCTGTTTACTGTGACATCCTCCCAGGCAAGAGTAGTGGAGTCGGTGTACGTCGAGCGTGCATCAGCAGAACACCGAAGTGGCTGCACCGAAAACAGGCGATCACCAGCAACCGCCGCTCAGCGTTCTAAGTTGCAGTGCAGTTTAGATGTCCGAAGCAGAATAGGGCCGGCGTTTATGCCCTACATTCGGACTTCGCGAGATACCACCTGCCATCGACCGTGTATCCTTTTGAGTTAACGTTAACTCAAATGTACTAAGCCGGGCAAGCAGATTCCTGACTACTCGGCACCGCTGGCGGGCAGAATGCCACAGCCACCTAAGGCCGCTCCAGCAGCGTCATTCCCCTGCCCTACCAGCCCGTTGGTGCGTCAGGAGAAGTCTGGATGATCTAACAAGATGAAAGGAGCTTGTCCGGGGAATTGCTCGTATCCCGGTAGCTTACCGAGCGGCGGCGGGAGTAATCCAGCGGTCGGAGCCTCGGGAGGCGAATCCGTCAGCCATAACGCAAGTGAACTCAGTACGGCCCCGTTACGAAGTGGGAGCGGCCAACCTGCCAACGATGGGGAAGTCAGCACTGATCGTGAAGCAACGAGTAGATGCAGCGATCAGGCTCTTCGGGGTGTGAGGGGATGGCGGGCGGAGACAGATAATTCAGGAACGGGTGGAACGCTCGTTCGCTCATGTGTGCGAGACGGGCGGGGCGCGACGCAGTTGGTTGACGGGGATTGAAAACGTTCGCAAGCGATACCTGATCGCGGCAGCGGCGCATAATCTGAGCGCGGTGATGCGGAAGCTGTTCAAAATGGGCACGCCGCGGGGCTTTCAGGCGTTGGCCCGCGCGTGGGCGGCGTTCCTTGGCGGGCTCCTAACGATTCGCCGGACTGCAACGATCGTCCTCCATGCGTTCCAGCGCATCCAGATCGAGAAGGCGATTGATTTATCGCGAGCAATGACCGTGGGTTAAAAAGCTCGTTGTTCAACGGGCTGCTACGCATGGCGAAACTGCGGCGACATATCTTCTCCCACCGCTGGCGAGCAGAATTGCACTTCTCCTGCAGCAAACTGGAGCCAACACCGTCGAAACCGTACTCTACGACGAAGGCTGCGAGTACTTCGATTAATCTGGTCCCCTCTATTTCGTCTAAGGGGCCAAAAGTCCCGGCGATACCCACCGCTACGGCTTGAGCCTCTCTGGACGGGTCAGCGGAATCATGGGCTGCTTCGAGCTTTTCCCGCCAACCGGCCATCGCCTGCTCCGGAATGCGAAATTTGACTCGTCCATCGTCGAGCGACGTCGAGTAGCCCAGGATGTTAACACTTTCGCCCTGGGTGAGATCAACGTGAATTTCTTTGTGCAATTCCAATCCCAATTTCCCGAGCAATTGTCTGGTCTTTGCTCGGGCCGCGTCGACCGTCGTCAACTTACGGCAACAGCGGACGAAATTGTCGACATAACGAAACCACGGTAACGGCGGCGGATTTTTCCGCAAAGCATCATGAAAAAAGTGCAGCGTCACATTCAACGCGGTCGGCGAGTACGGATGCCCCTGGCCGATACCCCGCGAGTTCGTCGTACTACCTCGCAGACACAGCTCAATCATGTCGAACCAGCGTCCACGCAGTTTATTGTGCGACTCGTCAAACTCTTTCCCGGGCAGCATCTGTTCATGAGCGGCCATGACATCGTCGACACTCAAGCTGTCGAACGCATTGCGAATGTCATCGACCGCCACGATCGGACGGCGTCCCAACTTGACCTCGGCGGTGACATCCGCGAGCAGGTGCCAAGTTGATAGCCCTTGCCGATAGCCATAAGAACGATCCATGAAAATCGATTCCGAAGGGGTGCTCCAGGCGAGTTTCAGGGCTGTCCCGACGATCCGATCGCGGATCGACGGGATCATCAGTGTGCGCGTTCCCCCGACCTTCGGTATCTCGACCTTTCTGGGTACTTCGGGCTGGTAGCGTCCCGTGTTGATGAATCTCGCCAACTGGCCAGCCAAACTGCTTCCTTCCGCCTCGCTGAGGTCACCGAACCGTGCCCCGTCTCGTCCTGCAGCGGTATCTTCGCTCCGGAGCATTTTAAAAACGTCAAAGAGCGTATCCTGACTGAACACGCGGTCAAAATCCGGTAGGCCTTGGTGCGAGAGACAGAATGGATCACATTTGGGCAGTTTTTTCGAGCCTGGCTGGAGTCGGCTTGAAAGTGAGTCGTAGGTCATCGGGATGCTCCTCGGATTCGTAGCAAATAACGCTGAACGGCCGCCTCCTCGTCGATGGCTGGCACATTATGCTCCCAGGCTCGTATTGCCTTCCGGCGCTTGATCGAGAAATCGACTAGAACAGGATGCGATTCATCGCAAAGGTCTAGCATCGTTATGTCTCGCTCGCCGTAGAAACGCTGTAATCCCTGGGGAATCCCAGGGGTTGCATCGGCACGGACGATAACATCCCAGTCGTGCAAGCCCCACATTTTCGCTACGTCTTCGAACGTCGCAACATTCAATTCGCTGGTGGCAGTGCGAAGTAGTGCCTGGCGATGGATTTCATTCTCTACGACGACGAGAATCTTGGGCGGGAGCTCAGCAAACTTCGCACGAAGTTGCTGAAGCTTGGTACCGAAGGCGACCTGGCCATCAAGCGTGCTGCCTTCCTCCAGGAAGCGGACGGTGTTGACAAGGTACTGATTTCGCTGTGCGTTGGTCCAGATCAGATCGCGTTTGACCACGAACGCACCGGCGTCGTCCGGCAACGACTGGGCGAACTGCTTAATCTTCTGGCGGATCACACGGACGCTGCCCAGCAGCGACACACGCTGTACGCCGAAAAAGCAGGCCAGCCTGGTTTCCTCAAAGTCGGAGTAATTTAAGTCGTCGATCGACTCGAACCCATAGATGCGTGCCCGCCGCAAAGATCCCAGGGCGTAGGCCATGCGTTGGGTCGTCACGCTGCGAGCGTTTACGATAAAGCAAATTAGCGGACGACCTTCGACCGACTCAACGAATCGCTGTAAGGTTTCCGGTATGACAGCCTGGGGAATACATTTGTCCCAGCAGGCAGGGGATTTTTCGGAACTTTGAAGCACCTCAAATTTTTTGTTGAGCTGTTGGGCTTCCTGCTTCGTTTGCACAACCAGTACGACACGGTGTCTCTGCCAGCTAGACGCGGCAACGGCGGCTGCCCTTGCCATTACCACCGGGCGATCAGTAATAAACCGGCCGAACGGGACCTGTCGTACCCTCTCGATGACACGGTCGAGGGGGCTTGGCAAGAGAAGTCGTTTGAATCGACGTTGAAGCCTAGTTAAGGGTAGTTCGAAATGAATCCCGCGCTCCCTGAGGAGATGTTGAGCGACGGGCCACAGACCGCGGGGAATGGGCACGCACAGCCCATTTGCATCACTGGCGATATCCTGCACGAGCGATTGCACGGGTCGAAAGGTATTGTTACCGTCCAAGTACCAGAAACTTTGGGATAGCTGGGGGAGCAACTCGACAGCGATTGGCCCGTTAATGATTAGGGCGTCTACGTGATCGCAGAAGTAAATGGTGTTCTCTTTTGCCTGGATCAGGGGCGCAACTTTCTCAATATCCAAATGCTCTGCCCACGCTGTGTGTGGCCAGCGAGTCGGGTCAAACAAGACAATCGGGCGCAACGAAATGTCGTTGGTATCATAAAGTGCCACAAATAAGCCTCCGATGAAGATCGGCCGTTCTTTGCATCATTGATTATTGCAACATCGACTCCGCTCGTCATTTGGGTTCGTTTCCCAACGACAATACATCATCGCCGAAAATGCATTTCGTGATTCTACGAAGTGGTGATTGCAATACCACGAGCGACCACTCGACCGGTGAAATTTTTGTGACGCACATCACGCACTACAGAAAGTAAAACTTTCCCTAGTCGCAAGCGGCCTGGTGATTGGTGACTGCGTCGAGTTGTCACGAAGCGATGAATGATCGTGAGTGCGTGTCGATGCGGTGTTGCTGGCGAAGAGTAGGGTAAGAAATTCAACTAGGCAGCAAGAGTCGACGGTTAACAACGACGAGAAGGCCCCTCGCTTCGTGCGTAACGCGCGCTGGAGCCGAACTTGACGGAATGGGCGCGCTGGCAGAGTGCGAGGCCGCTATGGGGGCCAGACTTAGCGGGAGCATTATTGCCGGAATAGAGTGCGGTGGAGTTCTACAGGAAAAGTCATTTGCTGTAGTGGTCCGCAATCCCCGGACATCAGCCCAGAGCAATTGTTTGCGCACCGAACAAGATCCTGCAATCGTCGACGACTTTCTCGCACCAACCATGCCGTGGCTGCAGGAAATAACACTTTCCCTGCTCGAACACTCCACAGCGGCCGGTTTGAACGATTGCTTCCAGGAAATTGGCGAGAATTGAGGGCTTTTACAGCAGGGCGTGCCTTTTGTTCGCTTCGATCAGGGAAAATAACTTTTCTCCTACTGCTGTTTTCACTTCCCCTTGGTGCACCGGAAGAAGCCTGGCAGTACTCGTTAGCTAAAAACAGAGTGGGGCGGGACGATGGTTGGTCGGTTGGTCGGGCGTACGAACCATTAGTCAGAGAAAAAAAAAGGTTCATTTACTAACAAAGGATGTGTGGGTGGTTGGGCGGTCGGGGCTCTTATAGAGCCCCTGACCGACGGACCAACCATCCAGCACCATCCGGAAAACTCATCCGACCAACCAGCTGACTAACTCTGGGACCATCACGATCTGGCCGCCTCACCTCACCAATTACCTGAACCAATTATCTGACCACTTGGCAGCGCCACCTAACTGAACCATTCAACTGACTGGCCCCACCACCATTACCTGGCAGAACCAACCACAGTCGCTAAGGAGTAATCAAGCAACTAGACCACTGATTTACGAGAGATCTCTTTTCTGGTGAAGCTGGCCTTTCTGGCTCAAGAACGTCCCCCCCTCGACCTGCACGTCAACTTCCAGAAGAAAACGTGCCTAGCGAGCCCTGGGACGCTCTAAAACGCTATCTACAAGCACGACTAACGCTCTCTCCACCACCAGAAGTTGATTGGCTTGACTGTGGCCACTTCAAGGCTGTGTCTTCTGTTCAGCCGGCTCGTGCTTCAGTGGGGTCATTGTTTGTTTCCATCTCCGCCAAACGTGAGTTCAGTTAACAGTAATGGTATCGGGCACGACAGGTTGAGCGAGCATAAGTTGGACGCACTGGACGCATAGGACGCAAGTTTGCGAACAACTTTTTTCCAGTGAAACAAAAAATACGGTCCTGGCTCCTAGGAAAGTACTTCTTCGCCACAAACAGCGTCCCTGGATGCTCTGGTCGCACTTTTACAGCTAAAGTGCCTGCAGAACGCTTCCAGTTCGTGATTAGTCGTGAAAATACACATTCGTGGTGGTCCAGTTCGTCCATTCTGGAAGAAGTTGGACGCACTGGACGCATAGGACGCATGTTTGCGGATAAAGTTTTTCTTCAAACGAAAAAAATGCGATATGCTCCCTCTCCCTGGAACACATCCTCTCCCCTCTTTTATTCTCTTCAGAGAGGAATAAACGGGAAGACCGGCCACCGTTCTCCTTCTCAGTTAAAGGAAGAACGGGGAACACACCCTCCTATTCTCTCTCTTAAAGAGGAAGAAGCAGGAACTCCCGTGATCACAGCTTTCTTCTCTCTCTTCAAGGAAAGGGGGAAAGAGGTAGCGTGATCACAGCCCTCTCCTGGTCTCCCTGGAAGGGAAAGAAGGAAGGACAAGCGGATTTCTTCGCTCGTCTTCCCTTTTGAAAAGGAGTAAGAGGTAGTACGGCACATCCTCCCTTTCCCTTCTTCTTTGTTAGAGGAGTGGGGATAAGCCGCATACGGCACGTCCCCTCTCCTCAACTCTTTCTAGAAAAGAGGGGGAGAGCTGTGGTCACGTCCTCTCTCTTCTCTTATCCTCCCAGAAATGAAGTAGGGAAACGTCACGATTCACACCCCTGCTCTGTTTCCTATTCTTCTTGAAAAAGAGACGGGGGGAGAGCTGTGGTCACGTCGGATCCTTCCATTCTTATTCTTCTACAGTAGGGAGCAGGAACGAACTGTGGTCACATCCCTCCCCCTTCTTCTTAAAAAGGAAGGAAGTAACCCATCCCGTTCTTATTCCTTAAAAGGAAGGAATAAAGGGATAAGCCGGGAATAGCTCTCTTTCTTCTTCCTAATAAAAGAGAAGGAAGAAGGGAGCGTCACGGTCACACCTCCCTGTGTTCTCTTCCCGGTAAGGAAGGACAGGCTCTCTCTCTCTTCACTCTGAAAGAAAGGGAGGGAAGACGAGCAACTCACTTCTGAAGTCAAAAAGGCCCCCTCGTGACTTAGGGCAGGGTGAGAACAACCCCCTTCCACGCTCGATTTTTTCTAATCGCAGGAAAACTTTATCTGCAAACATGCGTCCAGTGCGTCCTATGCGTCCAGAATGACCGACGCCAAAACTGTTAACTGAAATGTTTTGAGCAATCACGGCCGGTTGTGATGCAGTGCCACTTACCAGCCGCAACTGTCCTTATTCCGGGAACCCCCAGTACCAACTCACTGCCTCAGTCCTGTTTTGTGTTCCAGCAGGCCATTAAGTAGCCATCAACCCCAGCCCTTACCAAACAACAACCGCGGCTAGCAGGGAATGTGCCAGGCAAGTAACCCAGCTAGTACAACCCCGTTCAGTCAATCGAGCAACGATCGTGACCGGAAGGGAAGAAACAGGAGCAGAAATAACCCACGCTTGAAACGAATCACTGCCAATCCACGAACGGTACGCAGAGGGGAGGCCAGGACAGTGGAAGGGAGCTAAAGACAGCTCCTCCATAAAATCTGAACCAGGGAAAGTAATAAGGGCCATATTCCCTGCCCAGCGTGGACGGAGCGTTTTAACGCAAATCCACGAGGGGCAGGCAGTAGTTACTGATCGAATCCGGATCGTACGAACCCAGAATGATCTAGCGAATAAGGCTGAGTGACGTGAAGTCCAGGCGTGGGTGTCGAGGCAGTTACTGCAAAGGCACCGAACGCCTGTAAACGAGCCTGGCTTATTCCTGAGGCCAATCGTGTTCTCGGTAAAGCCTGATGAAACCAGCACACCGACGACTTGCGAAGCGTAGAACAACTCGTGGTGTGACGCTTGCCACTTAACCGGGAGCAGCTCACCTAGTCCGAAGTATCCGTTCCTTGAACTCAGCAGAGCTTAAGTCGTCACACCAAGTCCTTCTCGCTGATGACGAACGTTCTTCGTGTCGATTGCCTCTGATAAACATACGGACCAGAACGTGGCAAATGTCGGTTGCGCTATAAGCAAATCGAATCTACAATCGGTCCATCAGGCGACTAGGATCGATCGTGACGTCAGCCATCACTCTTCCGGAGCCAATGTCATGCCCACCGCCAAATATGCCGGACCGCTGAGCGACGCAATACATGCCAAAGGGCTGACACCCCATAAGTTCGCGAGACTACTGGGAACCGAAGTCCGCTCGGTTCAACGGGTGCTCACTGGACGCACCAGAGACTTCCACAAACAATAATGGCTGAAAGCTCAAGAGATTCTCGGACTGACGCGAGCAGGCTACATCAAGTTGATCGATGACCAGCACCAGTTCACCCGCACCATCCGACTAATCCAGCCGATATTTAACTTGAAATTCTTTCAGCAGCTCGACGTATTACCGACTCGAGAAGAAGTGCTCGCAGTCGGCATTGGCATTGAAGAGCTCCAATCGCTGCGGGATTATTTCGATTCGCTACTCGAAGCACCGCCACCGATGCCCAAGCTCAAGCTCAAGCTCAACAACCGGATGCGATCCATGGTGCGGAAGTGCCGCCAGGCACAACGGTCTTCTGCGGGAGTTCATGGCGCCTGACTTGTGCGTTGGCTTCCGGGCAGCAAAGCCATCTGATTGTGATCTCGTGGCATTCGTCAGTGCTGGATTAGCTAAATGCTCGACGAAGGCCCTTTTGCTAGTTTGCCAAATTCTGCGGTGTTGTGGTTCCGTGAACGTTAACTCAAATGACATACCACCAGCACTGACTTCGGCATCCATTGGCAGGCCGACAAGTGAATCAAAACACAAACGATGTTTACATTCGGCGCACTCGTCACTTAGGATCGCAGGTGCTGGAACGACGGTGGCCACTGGCAGGAACTAGGCCGAACCCAACCCAGTAGCATGAACACCATGATGAACCCTTCCTGAACCTGCCTGTAAATGGCACCGAGTCCGGTTGTCGCTAATGCGAGCGATCCCACATGCTCATTACCTTCCCCCGCCGACCCCAGTACATGCGCATGCTGCAGTTGTCGGTGCGCAGGCAGCCTCACTGGCGATGGCTCTTAGCGCAAAACTACGAAAAGAGCCGCCGTGATCCAGAAGTCCAAATGGACAAATGGATCGGAGCGGCCTCAAGGAAGGTACTAACCCTCGTTACCGTGAAATCTACGGCCAAACGAAAGGCAATCGACCAAGCGGAGCAGATCTGGGAACAGAATGGCGTGACTCGCTGGGAACTAGAAGCTCGATTGCTGGCAAATCAGACGGTGGCAGCAGTGGCCAATGCCATGTCGCTGCCCGAACTGGTTGTTGAGGCGTACGAGGCCGTGTTCTTCGATGTGCGCGAACGCCTGTCGAAGCCTGATTACATCGTCGGCACGGTCTTACAGGAGCACGCGGAGCTGCACCCAACCAATGTCAGTGCCGTTTGGTCACGTTATGCGTACTGGCAGGGTCTGGACGTGCTAGAAGCCCTTCTCGATCATTTCCGTCGTCGTGGCTGGCAAGATTACACCCCGATCGTGGAGCAGGAACCACTCCCTGAACGCACCGAGATGGATGCGGCCCTAGAGCGCGACCTACTAATGCTGTTCCTGCCAACTCTCGACCTTGATCCGGTAGCGTTAGCTCGCGCCACTCGGGAGTGGGTGCAGGCTCAGGAAGAAGCAGCTACCTACTGTCCACCACCAGATTTCGTCGTGATTCCTGATGAAATCGTGGCTGCCGGGGAACAGGCTTTGGCCGATGCCGTGGGCAAGATCCGGCGAAAGCCACGCAAGACTAAAAGGAAGGTGAGTTAGTGAACCAGCATTCTTGGCAGGTTAGAGCACCAGCCTGTTTTCGGTCCCCGTTCCTATGACCTGGTCTCGAAGGCCTGGAACTCGAAGTGAGTCGGTATGGTCTGGAAAACCAAGCATCGGAAGCGCTACTACTACCGGTCCTGCCAGCACAATGGAAAAACAATCCACCCGTATGTCGGCAATGGTGTGGTCGGGCGTCTGGCTGCGGAATGTGACGAGTTAGCCCGTGTGAGCCGTCGAAGACGGCGAACTGTGAAGTTGGATTGGCTGCAGCGATTCGAAACACGCCAAATTCATCTGCTGCAGATCGGCCAACAATTGGACACGTTCTTGAGAGCCCATTTGTTGGCGGCTGGGTACTACCGATACAACCGTTGCACCTGGAGACAACGCAAAATGAACGCACCCGCCAGCCAATCCAACCTCAAGAACCTGTCTCTGGCAGAACTGAACGATCTGGCCAACGCAGGGGATGCAAATGCCGTCGCGCGACTGCGGGCGATCTTGGAAGCGAACCCGCAACTCGCGCGGCAACTGGGAGACGTGGCTGCGCATGCGAAGGAAGCCCTCCTGCAACGGGTGATCAAGACGGATGCCACCGTGGGTGAAGCCGTGCGCCTAATGCTGGACGAACTGAAGCGGAACCTGCTCCCGGCCAAACCCACGGCCATCCAGCAGCTGGCCGCTGACCGAGTAGTCCTGATCTATGCCGAGATTTACTTGCTGGATGCGATCTATCCGCTTGTGAGCGAACTGGAGCCCCAACAAGCCCGCGTTGTGGCGAAAGCCAAGGATTCTGCGCAACGGCGGTATGGCCTGTCGCTGAAGACGCTGGCGGCGGTAAACAAGCTTGCTCCACTGCCTCGACGCATGAAGCCAGGCAAACAGTCTGAACTGTCACCGTTGAAGGTGTTCGACTAGCTGCTGTAACTGATCGCTGCGAGTTTTGTCGGGACGGCAGTTGCCAGGCATCAAGAACTGAAATGATTGCACTTTCGGAACCAAACAAGGATGAAGCCTATGTCGGACAACGAACTCACCAAACGCCAGAAAGAGCTGCAATTGCATCGGGTCATTCGGCTGTGCCAGATCCGGCTGGAGAACGATGATTTCTTCCACAATCAGGAAATCATCGACCAGCATCCGCACTTGATGCCCGAGCTAGAAAAGTGCCTGCTTGCGCTGCGCATTGCGGAAGCCCTCCATCGCCTGGCAAAATTGTGCTTACTGATCGTGCGAGCTAGAAATACGCAAGCTCACTTAGCCGCTGTTATTGGTCGTGAAACGACTTGGTGACGGAGGGCCAGTCAGTCGCTGTCTCGTCCGTGGTGGCGAAAGACGATTGCGAAATGATCGTCGTAAGCCGAGAGTACCGCAGGCCACGATCGTTACAGACGCCGGGTGGAGATTCGATGGTGGAATGATACTTACAGGTATGCTCCCTCACCCTCACTCCGGCTGATACCCTCATCCAAACCAGCGCTACGCTTTTCAACCGCCCCGCGCTGCAATATTCGACCGTCGTTTACATTTGACGTTGAGATGAGGCGGCAAGATCGCATCCTGCTGGGGATGGACATCGAAGGAAGTGAATTGCCAGCGCCGCGTGGCGGCATCGGACTGCTTGATTCGGGTCGCGTGCGGTGGATCAACCTGGAAGAGCGACGCAACGGCGATTGTCCGGTGGTGGGCTGGACCGAACCGGCGGAACTGCACGCATTTTTAACCAGTCACGGCTTCGTGCGGGCCGCCGTCTACAACCGTCACCCCACACATCAGGACGCCATTTACGTTCACCGGGAGGAACAGCGATGAAACGATCCAACGTTTTTTTGTTCGCGGCGGCGCTCGATCTCGTGCGCGAGCGCGGCGGCCAGACCATCGTGGAGCTCGGCAGCATTCGCAGCGCCGGCGCACAGAAGTCGGATGGGCACAGCACGGTTGCGTGGGGCGAATCAGGCTTGGCGACGTGGTCGGTCGATATCGACTGCCGCGCCACGCGGCTCACAGCCAAGCTCGTCGGCAGCCGGTTCCCGCGGGTGCGTTGCATCACCTTCGACGGGATCTGGTTCCTCGATACGTTCCAGCAACCCATTGATCTGCCGTACCTCGATGGTCCCCATCCCGACACGGAAAACGGTCGCGAATGGGCGGCCGACGCGTTCGTCGCGGCGCTGCCGAGACTCTCGCCACATGCCGTGTTGTTGATCGACGACACCGATTTGCCTCGGCGAGGCAAAGGTGAGTTGGCCATTCCGCTGGCTGAATCTGCCGGATTCACGCTCGTTCAACTTGGCCGCCAAGCACTTCTCGCCAGGAGCATCCCATGAAAGTCATCACGATGACGGCGTATCGCCGTCCGCAATACACGCGCGAAGTGCTCGACGCGCTGGCCCAGTGCGATGGCATCGGCGATTGGACTCTGATCCCCAATGTCGAACCCGGCAATACCGAGGTGATCGCGGCCTTTCGCGATTTTCACGCCTGTGAATGCCGCTTGGTCGTGAACGAGCGCCGGCTTGGGCTCAATCGCAACACGCTCGCGGCGCTCATGCGGGCGTTTCATATGAAGGCCGACCACGTCGTTCACCTCAAGGACGATACGGCATTTGAGCATCATCTCGACCAGTTGCTCGTGACAACCACTTCTCGAAGGCTGCGCGTCGTTCGTCTTCATCTTTGAAACCGACCGTCGACGGTGAGAAGAGCATGCGATCATCGCGCCGCAGATACTTGAACCCAAAATCCGTGGGGTCTTTGTCGGCACGAGCGATCAATGCTGCCAACGCGATGTCGCGCAGTTGCGACTTGATGACAACTCCCCGCGAGAGATAGGTGTCAATCATTGTCGAGTCGTTGAGAAATCCCTGTATGAGGACGTCGTCCTCTTGAAGTTGCGACTTCGCTAGCGCCAACAGGGCAAATTGCTTTTGACTCGACGGGATGGCTTGATCCTGTAGCAACTGCCGGGC
>JBGSNR010000021.1:0-5872 GCA_041739545.1 Pirellulaceae bacterium
CGATCTGAACGATAACGGCGAAGACATCAGCGTGACCGAGGCTTTGACTTACGACGCAGACCTGGCGAACCCTGCCTACAATCCCAACAACCCCGTCACCTTCTTCGGTCCGAACGATGCAGCACTCCTCGCCTTGATGACCACTTGGACCGGTGCCGGCACCTTCGCCACCCGCGCAGCCGCTGCCAGTTCGATACTATTGCCGCTCGCCACCAACGACGGCGCTATCGACTACATGTACGGCAACACGTTGGCCCAGGACTATTCGATTGTTGTCACCGGTGCTATCTATGCGAATAGAACTGGAGATGCGGTTGATGAGTTGACCTAGCAGCCCGTTGGTGCGTCAGGAGAAGTCTGTTGCTGTGAATGCCGCGACTGGCACAGTCATTGACCGGGTGAAGGGCACCGCGATGCCCATTGCAACGGTGACCCCTACTCTCGCACCGGCTACTACCTTGCACTGTGCAGCGAAAGAGTGGTGCTTTGCAATGGTTAGTCGCTTATTCACTTACCATCGAAGTGCTATATTTCCCCCGTTCACTCATTGTTTTGCGAGATTGATCGCAATTGTGCTGTAGCTCGATATCGGACATGGCTGCGAATTCGCAGGATTGCAATAAATCGTGTGTTCAGCGTTCCTGAGCACATATTGGATGCTGTTTACCAAAAAACACCTCTGTCATGGAAGCAGGCATGATGTCTCTTGCTTGAACGGTTGCTTGCGGACTTCGTTCAACTAAGGAGTCTCGTTGACGGCCACGCTGCAAATCTCAATTCGCGACCTTTGGCGGCTTCTGAAGCCCAATGAAGAGCGTCCCGCCTGCCACCGCTTTGCTCGCTACTCAGTTACAGGTCGGGCATCGTTCACGAATTAGCGGATTGATGCCTGTGGTCACCTCGGGTCGCCAAACATCCAATGGTGGTGGCTAGACCGCCGGGGGCTCATTGACAAGCTAAAAGAATTTGATGCTGAGTCAGTGGCGCACATGGTCTGCCAACGCATCGGAATCGACAATCCTTCGGAAGACTATTTGTCTGGATACTTGGGAGTGTAAACGAAGTTGCTTACAACTGCGTGAAGTACTCGACCAGGTCGCGCAACTGTTTTAAGGGTCCCGAACGGTTGTTCACGTTTAGTCGGCTTGCCGAGCTTCCAAGAGAGCCAGCGTCGCTCTCCGCGGCAGGTCCGCGCTTTGCGATTTTCTCGCCGCATCCAATGCTAGTTGAGCGAGGGGCGTTAGCTGCTCGGCTTCTTTCGCTGCCTTCGCCCGGTCGAAGGTATCCAAAGCGGCTTCCGCCAGAGCTTGGAATTGCTCGACCGATTCGCAGTGACTACGAACTGCCAAAAGTACGGTGGCTCGCAGTTCGAATTCAGAGACGCGGAACCGTTCGGCGAGCAAATCGAGGCACTGCGAAGCCAGAGCCGCATCCCCGCTGGCGACCGCTTTGTCTCGGGCAGCCAGGAGGAGCAAATAGCATTGGTTGGGCTCGGGATTTCTCAGGGCGGTTAAGAGCAGAGAGGTGGCATCGTCCCTGAACAATTCCGACGGCATCTGGTCCCGCACCTGGGCCAACTCGTCGTCGAATGGCTCAGGCCATTTTTCCTTGGGGGGAGGAATGAAGTCGTTCCCTGCAACGGATGGCTTTTCGGCTGCCGATGGATTGACACTGGGAGGCGAGGCGACGGCGACGATGTCCGACTCTTGCTTGAAATGAATCACCGTAAACCGTGCGTTTGCCGAAGGCTGCACACGCTTCACGAACGCATGCCATTGGCCAGCTTTCCCGACAGTGATCTCCGCATGTTCGCCGGCACCATGAAAGTTTCCGCTTAGTCCGCTGATGAAACAGAGGCAATCTTGGGTTGGCGCGAGCGGTTTCTTATCGTCGGTCGAGCCTTCGATTTCTGTCACCTTCGCTCGAAATTCTCCCGGCCGCTTGAACTTGAAAACCGTAGCCTTGGCCGTGGTTCCGAGGTTGGTGGTCCCGGTCAGATACCAATAGCCGTCTTTCGGATCGATGGCCACGCGCACATCATGCTCAGGGCCGAGAAAAGGTCCTGTCGCCCCGCTAAGAATCGCGAAGCCGTCATGCTGGTGGATCAACTTCACCGGGGCTTCCCCCTTCCCCCAATGTTTAACTTCGACCTGGTCTTCGAATTCGCTGCGATAGGGGGACTGCCAGGTGGTCGCGCTAAAATTCACCCCCATCACGCCGTTGGCAACCAGTTTCAGCTTGCCTGCGTCGGCTGTGATCTCGAAGTTCTCGCCGTTGCCGAGAAAGAAACCTTCAAACATAGTCAGCACGGCAAAGCGGTCTTTTGCAGAACCCAGATCGACCGGCGGTTTGCCATTGGAAGAGTTGAAGTGCTCGATCACCACCCGGGAAGCGTTCTGCACGGGGACAACGGGGACCGTGGGAACGGCGGGGGCCGTGGGGACAACTGGCGTTTCAGGTGACTTAGAAGGTTTGGGGACTGGCTTGACTGGATCGACCGGCGGTCGCACGGGATCGGCGGGAGGCGTTGCCAGAGGATCGGTCGTATCGGGTTGTTCGATCGAATCCGTTTTCGGCTGCACCAGAACGGTCGGCCGTTCCTGCCAATACTGACGGGTCACCTTGGCAATTTGAATATAATCCCAATCTTCGCGTAGGAATGCCAACACCAAAGCGCCCAGAGCCAAGCCGCCCACGCCACCGGCCACGATTTTGACCAACTCAATGACGACATTCTTATCACGGTTACTGGAGGGTGCCCCCGTTCGAAGAGTTGCGGAACTGCATTCTATCTCCCCACCCAACTCGATCACAGGAGGAGTAAGGGAGGCAGAGCGAACGAAGGTTTCGGCGGGATGACCTCCGCTCAAGGTCGAGTCATAAGCTGCCTTGAGAGAGGCATCGATAAGACAAGTTTCGGCCGCGTCGATCTCACTAATCAAGCGCAACGCATCATCCCGCTGCGGACCAAATTGATACGTCCGTAAATGCCGCTTCCGCTGCAGTGCCGCGTTCTTGATGACATCGACATCGTCTTCCAGCGGTTCGATCGCCAGCAGACGATAGTGCGTGGGGGGCTGATCTTTGAGCGGGATGCCGAGCCACTTGTGATAGGCATTGAATGCGTCATCCATGGTTGGTCCTTTGCCGGCACGTCACTCAATAAAACGAGTTCGTCCAAGCCGCCGCAATGTTGTTATTTCTTGGGGTCGGCAGTCATCCCCACCTGCCGACCACTTTCGATATTGAAGCCGCGGAAGAGGGTCTCACTGAGCGGAACGAACTGATGATCGTTGATCGTTACGACCCATCGGCGGTCCATCGTCCATTTATTTGAATTCACGCCATTCTTCTCAATGATCGTTCCATCCCGCGAAAACTTCACCGGAGTATCTTTGTTGAGCTGTTCCCAATGCCAATACCAAGTATTGCCGGTGAGTAGAGCAATGACTTGTTCCTGGGAGGCATTCGGGGCATCGCCGGTTCCTGCCATCGACGCGACGATCTTTTTCTTCTCTTCATTCAGCTTGCCAGCAGCATCCAGGGCGTCGCCACCTCCGCGACGCATGGCGCCACGAATGGAAACGTCATAGACACCGAGCAGTTTCTTGTTTGCCCGGCCGATGGCTTCTTCGTAGGCCTTCCGGGCAGCCTCAATTTCTTTCTCATGGACTTTGGTGGCTGCGTCGATGGCAGCCTGCTCATTCTGAGCAAACGCCGGCTGCAGGCTTAAGGCAACGAAGAACAAGAAACAGCCGAAGAATCTAGGGCGCTGCATGATCGTGCTCCCAAGATGGTTAACGCCGACGCCCATTCTGCCCTAATAGCGGGAGGGTGTCAAACTAGCCGACATTGCGTAGGCGGACAAACTAGCCGACATTGCGTAGGCGGACTGCTCAAAATGGCGAACGACACTACTGCGGTCCGAACACTTTCACCTTCTTCAGGTGCAGGTAACAGTCTGTCGTTGAATTTAGTGCAATCGTGATGTAGCGAGCCTTGTGCAACTTCGCAGGGGAAATACTCCATTCCTTCGCGTTATCGGGGGCGGTCCACACTTTTTCTCCGCGCTCGCCGTATGTGTTCGAAAAACTCATCGTGGCGTTGTGCATGCGATCATGCACAGCCCGGTTTTGGATCTCCACGCGGGAGATGTAACACTCGCGTTTTAGGTCAATCACGATATACGCATCGCAGGCCCCAATTTGGAACGCAAATTCATCTCCTTTGCTGTCGTGGTATTTCTCGCTCTCGTCCAGCAGCGACGGCAAGCCATCGAAGGTTGGGAAGCCCATATAGCGAGCGTCCTTGGACAGCCACTGCTCGCTCGATTGGATGCGGTTTTCGATCTTGCGGCGCGCGAGCCCCTCCATGCGCGGCAAGATTGCCAGGTAACGATCGATCGCGTGCCGGCGAAGTTGTTTGGCGCTGTCCTTGGTCTTCTCCGCTAAGTCCCACCATTCATCGGCCAGAGTTGCCTGATCCTCAAGCGAGGCCGGTGGCTTGAGATCTAGCGCGGCCAAGCGGGCCAGTTCTTCATTGCTTCCTAGTGCAAGAAAGGGGGTTCCCTTCTCCCAGTCCTCCTTGGTGAAACAGTAGAAGCGGCCGATCATCTCATTGGCTTCCTTGTCGGTCGGATCTGCGTCCAACGTGGTCATTGCGGATTTAATGCGGCCATAGATCCGCTCGATGACTTCGATTTCCTTTTCCCGTTGCTGGAAGACTAACGTCAGCTCTTGGTTGCGGCATCCTTTGGCCGCCAAAAGTCCGCTTTTGATCGTGAGTCGTGCGACGTCGTAGCGGTCCACGCGGGGTGGCCATGTTAATGGGTGCCATCATCAGAACTCGGCTTTAGTCAAGGCTCGTCGGCGCCAGGGCCATTTTGCAACACGGGTCGCCCGAGTTGTTGTCCAAGTTTTTGCCGAAAAGCCCTGGTTTTTTGGCGAGAATTTGGACAACAACTCAAACAACATGTGTTGCAGAATGACGCACATAGCAGGAGCCAAGTGCGTTTGCTACGGAAAATCAATGCGGTGGTAAGAAAAAAAAAGCCGCGATGAATTTCATCGCGGCGATCACTTTTCGCTATCGCTTGATCTACTGGTCGTGTGAGACTCAGCATGGTGACATTCCGCTCCACGTCTAGAAGCGAAAGTAGATGCCTGGCGCGCCGTAGTACCCACCGTACGGTCGATAAACAGGTGCGCGGTAGCCACCGCCATAGTAGGGCCGATAACTGCGGTAAGGTTGGTAGCCACGGTAATAATTGGGTCTTGCGTATCCGCCTCGATAGTAGCTACGGTAGCCCACACTTGCTCCGCCGCGATATCCGCCGTAGTAGCCGCGAGATTGTGCCGAAGCGACATCAACTGCACTGAACGCACCTACCATGGACAGAGCCAAGGCTAAAATCAAACTTCGCATGATCGTTCTCCTTCCAAAAGCATTCCAAGAAGACCAGCAAACAGGCCAATCTTCAGCGTAAATCCCCTGCAATTAGGTTTACGCAAAGCACGGGCCAATCAGGATGCGGGTAGTAGCAAATCGCCGCGGGTTGCAGCGGTCGCCGAATGCCAGACAGTTCTAGAGGAAAAAGGTGGGTGTGGGGTGTGGAGAGTGAAGTGTCGCAGCGGTTGCCAAGTGCCTGACAGTCTTAGAGACGCGTCTTGCCGATCACCTGAAAGTGCGAAGCAGCAACTGACGTCTGCCCTTCGTAATGCGGCCCATGGATCCACGGCAATCGCATCTCAATTCCCGCTAAAACTGCGGAGGATGCCTTCGAGCGCGTCGGTCGAGAGGCACGCGCGGTAGCGCTTGCCTCGAATATTATCCTTGAGGGAAGTGTCCACCGATAAAATCGACACCGCTAGCC
>JBGSNR010000023.1:0-27783 GCA_041739545.1 Pirellulaceae bacterium
GGTGTAAAAACTGCAACCAAACGTTGAGACATGTGAGCGACCTCCGTGAAAATGAAATTCCCCGGAAGGTCTATCTGCAAATCTCTTGCCTTTTCCCAGCCAACCGCAATAGTACGAAATTAGATGCGATTGCCGTGGGGATGCTCCGGCACCAACAGCGGAAAGCACACCCTCAATTATGGTTTGAATAAACTCGTGGATTTCTTCACTGATCGCTGCCTTCACCACTCCTAGGCATTGCAAAGCTGAAACCACGGCGTTTGCAACTAGGCCACATAATACGGAGAGGCACGCGATACTCGACGGCGATTGTTAATAACCACATTTGTGTGAGCGTGAACTCGTTACCACTGCTGTCTTGCACACTTGCACCGTTCAATTAATTGAGGAGGATTTCCTTCGATACAGCATTTTCCGCAGATAATCCCAGTTTTTTAGGGCAGGCACCCGCCTGTGGATGGGAAAATCGCTTTGCGTTATCCTCATCATGCGCTGCTCCCCGCGGTGAAGCAATCGAGAAGTTGTGTAGGGCAGGCACCCGCCTGCCGATTGGAAAGTCGCTTTGCGTTATCGTCATCATGTGCTGCTCCCCGCGGTGAAGCAATCGAGAAGTTCGACGATTGGAACATCCGGGCGTGCCGGGAACCTGCTGAACGCATTGGCTATCGCTTGCCTGCGGAGCAAGACCGGGCAGGGGCCCATTTGAACGCTTCCGACGGTGGCATCTACCTGGTACCTGGGATAGAACCACTGGATTGTGGGACGACGTTTTGGGAGAATGTGCATGCGGCCCAGCGCAAGCGGATTCCGTCAGGAGCGGGGGCCTAAGACCTGCGAAGAGGCACCCCGCCGTACCTGACCTACTCGGCTCAAGTGGTCGCATCGTAGTAGTCATAGGGTCGTTGTGAGATATGAAACGACATTCTTTTCAGTTTTCATTACGTAACTGCTTTTTAGCAACTTCTTTATGCTGCTTTTGTTTCGGCGAACTACATATAATTCAGCAGTTTTTCGAAATTCCAACGATTGTATTTTGGTCTGTCATGTTGTTTCCGATCATAGCGACGATCGGCGTCCTTCGAGGCGACAGGTTCTCAATAATCATCGCAATTTGCTTAGGTGCAGGTGTTACACTTGGAATTCAGGTCGTCGCATTTACACTACTAGGTATGATGCGATGAGCAGGGTGCAATTGCTCATTGATAATGACGACACAACCCACTTGGCGGATTACAGTAGAGTAGGTCAGGCACAAGACTGTACGGGTGAGCATACGGTCCGTGTTCTGTGCCTGACAGAACCAGTTCTATCTTATAAAAGTTCGGCAGCGCCCATTCCGGACGCAGAACAGCAATTGCAAAAGTTGAAACCCATTCGTTGTCAGGCACGGGAGAAATTTAACAAGTTTCGTTGCCGTCTTGGATTCGTGCCTGACCTACTACTACTCAAACCCGTTACCATTCCCAAACGCTCCGATCCGATACGCCTGAAGCGAAAATCCTCGCCCAACGAAGGTCTACAATGTTCGCCGAAAATCCAGCAGAAGAGCAGCACTTTTAATCCACACGACGAGTGAACCTTCAAAGCAGGGGAACGCGACCTGTCTGGTCACCAAAACAGCTTCTTCGCAGCTGTTAGCGAAATACCATATTCACACCAAACCTCGAATCCGCGAAATTTTTCAAAGACCTTTAAAGCCTCTGCGCGATCATAATCAGTGCTAGGAATGGAATCTTTTAATTCTACTCCAAATCCCTCGGGTAACACTTTCCAGTAAGTGGCTTTCCATGGACACATTCGAAACGGCTCACTTGTTACAGCGGGCTTGGAACCTCTCATTGCCGACCAATACTCGACATAAGTGTCAAGTCGATCTCTGGTCGCGGCCAAAAACAACGATGTGTCGCTTGAGTCGCCTGCCTCATTCGTAAGGAAGCGATTCCAATCCGGCTTGCTATTCAATTCCCAGGCGTCTGCTCCTTGGGAAGTTAATTCGTACCCGAAATCATTGTCATCCAACAGTTCGGGGCTCCGTACCAAGCCATCGGGATTGTCAGACTCAAGTGGTTCGATAGTAACCAGGGATCGGCGTTCAAGATCCCGCAGATTCCAAATTCTCGATTCGGGAGTCGAGTCGGGGACGTGAATCTGAAAGTTACGTGACAGATGTTCAGCGCTCCAGCTCATAAACCGGAGTGGGATTCTATACTCCACTGCCAGCGTTAGTAGCCATAACTGTGTTACCGACAGGTTGTTCTCATTGATGTCATGCATACTTGCGCTCACAATTCTCCTAGCCCCGCACGTCCCGTGAGAATGTCTAACTCCACAGTAAGTCATGCGACCCCGGCCCTGACGGAATCCGGATTCGATTTTACACTTGCACGGGGCAGGGTGCGCTGAAGTCTAGTCATGTAGGTCAGGCACATTCATGTAAAGGCTTTGTAGCAGTCGGCTATCTGTGCCTGACACGATTCGCATTCCATCTTCAGAAACTCTGCCTGTGTGGATTATCGGGCGGTATACAGCACTTCGCAAGCTTCGCCCGCGTTCATGTCGGGCGGGGAAAGTCGTTTCCGTCCTTTAGCTGTCTCCCATTCGTTTTGCGATTGTGCCGCACGTACTTCATTGGCTCGCCGCCCTCTCCGCCACACGCCTTTACGCCGGGGGGTGTGAACCTAGTAGAATGTGAGGGTGTCTTGCCGGCTGAGAATCGGCCACGGGGTTGATTCGCGCCTCACTCACTCTTCTCTTCGGAAGGAATTTTTATGCGAACGGATCTTACGGACATTACCCTGGTGGTGGACCGCAGCGGCTCGATGGAATCGATTCGGGACGATGCCGAGGGGGGCGTGAACGCGTTCATTGCCGAGCAATCGCAGGCACCAGGGAACGCGTTTCTGACGCTGGTGCAATTCGACACGGAATACGAGTTCATCCACAAAGGGGTGCCCATTCAGCAAGTGAGCCGCTACACGTTGCATCCCCGCGGTTCCACAGCGCTACTCGATGCCGTGGGGCGGGCGGTGAACGAGACGGGGGAGCGACTGGCAAAACTCCCCGCAGCGGATCGGCCTGGACTGGTGATCTTTGTGGTGATGACCGACGGACAGGAAAATTCGAGCCGTGAATTTTCCAAAGCGAAGATCAAGGAAATGATCGAGCGGCAGCAAAGCGTGTATCAGTGGCACTTCACCTTTCTGGGTGCCAATCAAGATGCGTTCGCGGAAGCAGGTGGCATGGGGATGCGGGCTGATGGTGTGGCGAATTTTGCAATGGACAAAGTTGCTGCTGCCTGCCAAGCCACGGCCGGGAAAGTAAGCCGCATGCGTCGCCAGGTCGCTCTGGGAGAGGTGGTGCAAAACAACTTCACCGACGAAGAGCGCAAAAGCATGGAGTGATCGAAAATCGGTGATCGGCACGTCCCGTTGGAGGTATGCCCATTCGCACAGTATCTGCAAAGAATCGTTGACGAATCATCAATGACTTGGGATATTGACGTGCGGGTCTGCGGTTACCCGTGAGGCAGTTTGGGAGATTGATCGGCTGAAGAGGGCGATCCAGTTTTGTCTCCAAGCTTCCAAGGGAAGCATACGGCAGCTGGAATCCAACCCCTCACAAGAGCAGTTAACAGCCAGCTCGCGACTTTTGCACTTAAGTCGCTACCAGAAATAAGCTTGCGTCGAATGAAATCACGTGGAAACGGTTTCCAAAACACTACAACAGAGGGGTGCGATAGCAAGACGGAAAATGTAATCCCTTCCTTGTAACTAGAAATTTCGTCAAATTCCCTGTAATCGAGTTGACATTTACCCAAAGGGTGGGAAATAATGACCCACGACAAGGTTGAGCGCCGGATGGCGGCGGGGTTGGGGAACCAAGTCGAGCGAAAGCCGCACTTTCGCTTATTTGCCATCGCAGGCTTACGATGATTATTGGAATAGATCTCGGAACTACAAATTCCGCGGCTGCGTACCTATCGGACGACGGCCCGCGGCTGATTCCTAACGCGCTGGGGGATATTTTAACTCCCTCGGTGATTGGGTTTCCCGTTGGCTCAAAGCTGCTCGTTGGCCGCCCGGCTGCCGAGTATCAACTGACCAGTCCGGAACGCTGTGCCACCCTGTTCAAGCGGCGGCTCGGTACCGACTGGCGGTTTGAAGTCGACGAGCGTTACTTTACGCCGGAACAGTTGGTCGCGTTCCTACTGGAATCGATCAAGCACGATGCCGAAGCGCACCTGCGGCGGACCATCGAGCGCGCGGTCATCACCGTTCCCGCATACTTCAACGAACATCAACGCCGCGGCATGATCCGCGCCGGTCAGATGGCAGGGCTCAGCGTGGAAGGTCTCTTGAACGAGCCGACCGCAGCGGCCCTTGCCTACGGAATGCATCAAGCCGGCGATGGTCGTACCGCGGCCGTGCTCGATCTGGGTGGCGGAACGCTGGACGTTTCCATCGTGCAAATGCACGATGCCCGCGTGGAAGTTTTGGCGTCGTCCGGCGAATCGTTCCTCGGCGGCGAGGACTTTACCCGCGCCATGGCGGCCCGCATTCTGGAAGCGCAGAACCTCGTTTTCGAGCGGGCGGAACTGGAACATCCACGAATGGTTGCCCGGCTGATTCAGCAGTGCGAAAAGGCCAAGCGCCAACTCAGCACGCAAGAATCGGCGATCGTGCGGCTCCCTAACATGCGGGGCGAGATCAGCGAAGAACGCCCCGGCATGGTGATTAAGCGTAAGCAGTTCGAAGCGTGGACGGCGACGATCATGGAACGGGTGGAAAGCCCGATCCGCCGCTGCCTGAGTGATGCGGAATTGCACAAACGCGAGATTTTGGATGTGATTTTGGTCGGCGGTGCGTCCCGCATGCCGCAGTTTCGCGAACGAGCGCGGGAACTGTTCGGCCGGCCGTGCCACACGCGGCTCAACCCAGACGAAGCGGTTGCCCTGGGTGCGTCGGTTTATGCCGGGCATCTGTACGAAGCTTCCACGGGTGGCTTGCTGCAAGTGCGCGATGTGGCACCACACTCGATGGGCATTTCCATCAGCAAGAAGTTTGGCGGCCAGGTGAAGGAAGGCTATTTCCTGCCGATCATTCACCGCAATACGCCGCTGCCGGTGACGAGACTCGAACGGGTCTCGACACTGTACGCGAATCAAACGGAAGTGAAGGTCCGCCTCTATCAAGGCGAGAGCCGACAGGTCGCCGAGAACCTGTTCCTGGGGGAATTCATCGTCAAGGGAATCCCTAAGGGTCCGGCCGGACAGGAAGTGGAAATTCGTTTGACCTACGATCAAAACGGTGTGCTCGAAGTGGAAGCCGAAGTGCTCGCCACGCGCACGCGAACGACATTGGTGATCACGCGCGATGCGGCCGGTATGAGTGAAGCGGAACTCAGCCGGGCGTTGCAAAATATGGAACGTCTGAAGCGTCACCCACGCGAAGACATTCCCAACGAAACGATCATGCGCCGTGCGGAGCGGATGTATCGTGAGTTGACCATGCTCGATCGCGAAGTGCTGGCCGACCTTCTTGATCGCTTTGAAGAAGTGATGGAGACGCGAAGCAAGGAGCAGATCGAAGCGGCCCGAATGGAACTCGAAGAGTTCATGGACCGCTGCGAAGCTCGCTGGGAAGGGGCTTCGAACGAAGATGAGGAAGAAGGGTGGGGGTTGTAGTTGGCAAGTCTTCTAACGGCCTTCACTTGTATCAAGTTCGGCGGGTCGGCTTAAGCTGATCCGCGAACGATTCCCCAGTGAAGCCTGATTCGAAGGCGTGCAGGCCAAATCGCTGCGAGAGTTCCTGAAAGACCTTGATGCCGCGAACGCTGTTCCCTTTGGCGTCGAGGAGTGGTGAAAAGGTCGCGATGCCGGCAATGCCTGGAATCACCGCCACGATGCCGCCGCCCACACCGCTCTTGGCCGGAATGCCAATGCGATACGCCCATTCGCCGGCGTAGTCGTACATGCCGCAGGAAAGCATCACGCTGAGCAAATCCTTCACGTATTGTTGTTCGACCGCCCGCACACCCGTGATTGGATTCACACCAGCGTTCGCCAGGGTCGCGCCGATCATGGCCAGGTCGTGACAATTTACGAGCACCGAGCATTGCTGAAAATAGAGTTCGAGTGATTCGCTGATGTGGTCCCCGACCATTCCGAAATTGAGCATCAAGTGGCCGATCGCGCGATTACGATGGCCGGTAAGGCGCTCGGACATAAAGACGGAGTTGTCGATGTAGACGTCGCGGCCACAGTAGCGGCTGAACATGTTGGTCAGCCGCGTGACGCGCTCAGGATAGTCCTTGCCTTTCACCAAATCGGCCGTCGCAATTGCACCCGCATTCACCATGGGATTGAAAGGGCGATTGGAAACCTCGTCCAATACGATCGCGTTGAAAGCTTCTCCCGTCGGCTCGACGCCGACTTTCTGCAGCACACCTTCCCGGCCATGATCTTCGAGTGCCATGCCGAACACGAACGGCTTGGAAACTGATTGGATGGTGAAAAGTTGCTGATGATCGCCGACTTCAAACACTTGTCCGTCGGCAGTTATCACAGAAATCGCAAACCAGTTCGGATCGGCTTTGGCGAGCTCCGGGATGTAGTCCGCCACCTTGCCATCCATGTTCGGTTGATACTTCGCGTGGAGTTCGCGGAGGGTGTCACGCAACGGTGCCACCGCCGACTTCATGCGATTGATCAGCCCGTTGAGGTTTGCGGAATCCTTAATTTCAGACATGGATGTCAGCTCCGGGGGGTGGCAGGCGAGGATCCGGCTTCCAAAACTTTCTCAGCGATCTTTTTGAGCTCAATCGTGAACGGATGGTCGGGATAGCGATTGACAAAAATCCCGGCACTGGCGACGCGAACGATCTCGGAGTTGAGTGGCAAAATGCCGGCCACTGGTGCTTTGTAAAGCGACTCAACGTGCAGTCGCAGTGCTTGCGTGTCGGTCCCCGGCGGCACCTTGTTGACGATCATGAACATGTTCGGAACTTCTAATTGTCGAGCCAGCTCCGCAGTTACAGCCGTCCCTTGAAAATCCTGATTGTCGGGCCGCATGATCAATAGCAGGATGTTCGAAACGGCAATCGAAAGGAGCGTTTCTTCGTTCACGCCAGGGTGCGTATCAATGAACAGGAAGTCCAGGTCAAGCTGCTGCGAATCCATCAGTTCCTGGAAACCGTCGTTGAGCTTGGCAACGTCGTATCCTTCCGCCAGGATTTTCGCAATCTCGTTGCTATTCATGCTGGAGGGAATCAGGAACAGCCGCGGCGTTTTGGCTTCGTCGTCCACGTTGCCAATCGCCGCTGCGGTTACGTCACGGGCCGCTTCATGGATCTTGCACTTGCCCCACAGATAGTCATTGAGCGTGTGCGTGAGCGCGTCTTCAGCGACATTGAAGAGCACGTGGATGCCGGGAGACTGAATGTCGGTATCGATGATGCCGACCCGGTACCCGGCTTTGGCCACCAGCACTGCCAGATTGGCCGTGGTGTTCGATTTACCCGTTCCGCCACGAAAGGAATGGGTGGAGATAATCGTTCGTTTCTTAGCCACCGAAATGATTCCTTTTCAGATCCACGGAACGGAAGGGAGATGCAGACGTTGTGGGCCGGGCTCTAACTTTTTCGGTCTTCGGCGTCACGGCGAGACTCGGATACTTGATTCTTGCGGCGGAGTTCGTCAGCCCGCAGTTTCAATTGCTGAAACAAAGAACCGCCAATGATTTCTTGAACTTCTTCGTCTTTCTTGCGATGGTCGATATTAAGGCCATCGAAGATGGAGGGATCAATGCCGTCGATGGTGGTGACGTTGTGCGCCGGCTGCACGTGGTGGCAAAAACGCAACATGGGCCCGTTCGGACCCAGTTGGAAAGTGCGACCGTCGTTCAGCTTTTGTTCGGAAACGGCAGTCCCGTCGACCAGGATGCCATTTCTGCCCCGCGAAATAAGTAGCCAGCCATCCGCCCGCAATTCTAATTCTGCGTGCAAACGCGAGACGCGCGGGTCGACGATGGTTACGTCGTTTTCATCCGCTCTCCCGATGCGAATAATTGCTTCACCTTCGAAGCGCCAAGTCTGAACAGGATGACCTTGAGCCGAATCGAGCAGTTCCAGGGCGATCTTCGCCTTGTCCAACAGCGCCATGGTGGGATGAGTGGAGGGAGAGAGTAGAGTCGTTCAAACCGCATCCGGCGGCAATCAACTCAATCAATCTGTGCAAAATCCAGGCCGCATAGCTAGCGTGGCCGTCAATCAACTTAACATGCAATCAGATAAGAAGATACGATCGGGCACGTCGAGCTGAAGATTCATCTCGGCTGCTTGAATTTTGCGCAAACTGAGCCAATACTTCCAGCACGATTGAAATTAGAGAGATACAGAAAAGCGGGCTGACGATCGCTGCTCAAATCGACTTAAAGAGTTCGAGCAAGACAGGGAGTTGGACCGGTTTCACGTAGTAGTGATCGAACCCGGTCTCTTGCTGACGCTGACGATCGGCTTCGGTGGGGGTAAATCCTGTGAGAGCGCACAGCACAACGCTCTTGTACTCGGGTTGCTCGCGGATGCGCTTGGCGACTTGATAGCCGTCCATGCCGGGCAGCCCAATGTCCAGGAGTATCACATCGGGATGGACGGCGGAAGCCATTTCTAAAGCAATCGGGCCTGTCCGGGCCACGTCGACTTCGTGTCCGTAGAGTCGTAGTAGCAGGCTCAAACTGTCGGCGGCGTCAATATTGTCTTCGACGATAAGTACGCGCAGCGAACGCCCCACGGGGGGGACGGATTGCAGTGAGGTATTTGCTTCGTTCGCGATCGGGCTCTGCAAGATGGGCAGCTTGACCGTAAACTCACAACCTTTACCGATTCCAGCGCTACTTGCCTGCAACCGACCGTCGTGCATCTCCACCAGATTGCGAGCGAGAGCCAGTCCAATTCCCAGTCCACCATATGATCGGCCCAGCGAGCCATCGACCTGAGTGAACAACTCAAAGATTTCCGAGAGCATCTCCGGGGCAATACCTACGCCATTGTCCCGCACGCGGACGACGGCTTCTTCTCCTTCCTGACTGACGTTGAGCCGAATCAAGCCGCTGGTGCTCGTGTATTTGGCTGCGTTATTGAGAAGGTTAACAATCACTTGTTCCATGCGTGCAGGATCGGCCTCAACCCAGATCGGCTTTATTGGCAGGGAAACCGAAAATTCATGCTTCCTCGCATCCATGAGTGGCCGCACCGATTCGGCAGCGCGATTGACCACAACCCGCAATTCCACATGCTCCTTCGTCAGGCGGAGCTTGCCTTTAGTGATGCGACTAATGTCGAGCAAATCGTCGACTAGCCGCACCATAACCCCTACCTGGCGATCAATGATGTCTCCAGCCTGAACGATGATCGGATCATTGGTTTTGACCTGTCGTAAGATGCTGAGCGCGTTGCGGATGGGCGAAAGGGGACTGCGCAACTCATGCGACAGCAAGGCCATGAATTCTTCTTTACTCCGATTGGCTTCGGCAAGGCTGTCCGCCCGCTTGCTTAGTACATCGGCGGCCTCGATATCCGTCAAATCATGCATCACAAGAGCAAACGAACTTGTCTGTTTACTCTCATTCAACAGCGGTGTGATGTGCGTTCGACACCAGAACCGCGTGCCATCTTTCCGCAATTGCCAGAAGGTGCTGTCGGCTCGACCAATCTCCAACGCCCTGTGCAGAACATGCTCGGGAAGCCCGGTACAATTGTCTTCAGCGGAAAAGAAGCGGGAGTAGTGTTGACCGATGATTTCGTGCGACTGGTAGCCGAACAAGTGCTCGGCTCCAACATTCCAGCAGAGTAGATGTCCCTCCAAACTCAGCAAAAAGAGAGCATACTCTTTGGCATCGAGAGCGAGCAAATGGAAACGCTGCCCCATTTCCTGGGAAGAAGGCGTTGGCTCTTCGTTGGGGAGCATCGCTCCACCTTTCTAAGAAAGATTCAATTCCTATTCTCTGACAAAAACTTTCCGTCCGGCTGACGGCAGTTTATTAAGATGAAAACACCCAAGAGAGGGTATGCGCTCAAATAGGAAAAGCTGCAATCAGGCATGCTTATATCATTTAGCCTAGCGGTTGAGGTACTGGCGGGAAAGCTAAAAGGACAAAGATAACCCCTTTATTTGTTGGCACTACAACATCGTGATCGTTATCGCACATTCAGCAAAGACAAGTGAATTTGGCAAATCCATGACAAATCTAGCCGCTGTTTGCATCGCCATTGCTTTGCCGAGCGTAGTCACGTGGCTCTACTTCTTCCAGGCAGAAGGAACGAAGAGCGACGTGCAGGTTGTGATTTTCGGCGGACTGAAAGTTTCGCAATTCGCCTTTCCGATCCTGTGGATCTACTTCGCGCAACGTAAAGAACTCCAGTGGTCATTTGCGAAGAACGGTTCGCAGAAAGCAGGAATCGTCGAAGGATTGCTCTTTGGTGGTGTGGTTTCTGTCTCGATGTTTGTTCTGTATTTTGGCTTACTTCGCGGCAGTCCTGCGATTGCTTCGGCCGTGGATCCGATCCGCGCCAAAGTCGCCGGGTTTGGGATCGATTCATTGGCCAAATACATCGCCCTGGGACTGTTCTACAGCCTGATCCATTCGCTGCTAGAGGAGTATTACTGGCGTTGGTTCGTCTTTGGCCAACTGCGTCGCCAGATCTCGCTGGCGCCTGCCATCGCGATCTCCTCCTTGGGCTTCATGGCCCATCACGTTCTTGTTTTGGGAAAATACTTTGGTTTTGTCAGCTGGCAGACCGTCCTGTTTTCCGCCAGCGTTGCGATCGGCGGTGCCGTTTGGGCCTGGCTCTATGATCGCCATCGATCGCTGGTCGGCCCGTGGATCAGCCATCTGCTAGTAGATGCAGCCATTTTTACAATTGGCTACGATCTGGTACGGTCCGTCTGGGCGGGCTAATAGGACGGGGTAGCCAAGCCTTTACAGCCCTTCTCCTGCGCGGCACAATAAGTAGATACACGCGGCCGCCTCCCCTTCAGGACGGTCGCGTTTTTGTTGGATTGAACGATACTGCTCGCCTATTTCTGCGAGCTCGAAGACGAGGATGCCATGACGACTGAAGCGACCCTAATGACCCGTGCCGGCTACGAGAAAATCAAGGCGGAAGTCGCGGAGATGGAAAACGTTACCATGCCGGCGATCACGGAGAAGATCGCAGCCGCGCGTGCCGAAGGGGATCTTAAGGAAAACGCGGAGTATCACGCCCAGCGCGAAGCCCAGGGATTGCTCCAGGCGAAGATCAATATGCTGCGGGGGAAGTTGGCAACCGCTCAAATCATGGACCCCGCGACGATGCCGCGCGACCGCGTGGGTTTTGGTTGCACCGTCGTGGTGAAAGACCTCGATTTTGGTGATGACGAAGAATTTACGCTAGTTGGTGCCGGCGAAGAGGATTACAACACCGGACGCATTCTGGCCACGAGTCCCATGGGGCAGGGGCTGACGGGCAAGAAAGTTGGCGAAGTCGCAGAAATTGTCGCTCCGAAGGGAACGATCAAGTTTGAAGTGGTGGAGATTAAGTGGGAGGAGTAAACCGTGCGATTTGCGACTGTCTCAGGTTCGATCTGCCTCGTGCTTGGGCTGCTCGTGTATTCGACGGCGGCTGCGGAAGAAGAACTCTCCAAGCCGCTCCCCGTACCGCGGCTCCAGGTTCTGCCTCTGCCTTACGACCAGGCCAGCGTTGCCGAAGACGGCGAAGAATTCTCGCGCTATCACTTCGGCAAAGATCTCCGGCGCCCCTTTCTCTATCCGATCATCGGCCCTAGCGGCCGATCCGTGACGCGGATGGGGCATCCGCGCGATCCCAATGGCCATAGCCATCACAACAGCATTTGGGTTTCGCACATGGATGTGAACGGAGTCGACTTTTGGGCCGATCGCGGCGAGAAGGCGACTGGCAGAATCGTTCATCAACGAGTGGTCCGTTACGAAGATGGCAACGATCAAGTGTTGATCCAAGTAGTGAACGCATGGCAAGACAGCAGCCAGAATGAGACGTTGCTCGACGAACTTCGCACCATGCGATTTGTCAGGCAGCCCCAGGGTGAATGGCTCTGCATTCTGGATCTTGAACTGGCTGCGAAAGGAAAAGTAGTCACGTTGGGGAAAACACCTTTCGGAATGGTTGGTGTGCGGCTTGCGAAAACGATCGGCGTGAAGGATGGTGGCGGTAGGATCTTGAACTCGGAAGGTGCGCGCGACGAGGCAGAAGTCTTTTGGAAGCCGGCCAAATGGGTCGATTACTCAGGACCGATCTCAGCAGAGGAACGCGAAGGTGTCACAATCTTCGATCATCCTTCTAATCCGAATCATCCCAGCGTTTTCCATGTTCGCAATGACGGCTGGATGGGAGCTTCTGTGACCTTTGATGGCGAACGAGTGATTGAACCCCAAAAGCCGCTCCGTCTGCGTTATGGGTTCTGGGTTCATAGTGGCGTGCTTGACCAAGCTGCCATCGAGAAGGAGTTTTTGTCGTTCGTCGAAAATAAGGACGATCCGTCTGCTCTAGAGAAGAAATAGCTTCTCTCCGAAAGTGGTAGCGTTGTTGCATTTTCGCAACACAATTGCGCCGTCTATTTCAATAATGCCGGCGAATCTGTCATCTTCGCACACCTCTGTTGCTCGCCCCAGGCATTGGTTTGACAACCCTGCCACTCAACCTAAGGTTGGATGAGTCGACGCCTCGGGGAGGGGTTCCGGCTTGCGACACGGCGGGGAATAGCTAGGAGCTAGAGGGGACCCCGCCGTGTCCTTTTTCTTTCCTCCCAGCCGCCAGAGGTCACGCGATGCGCACTTCGTCGGACAATCCGGCCAAGACGTGCCGTCCGCGTCGTTCCGGCTTCACCCTAGTAGAAGCAACGGTCGCAATGGCGATCACGCTCTTGGCAGCTTCAACCTTGCTCCTGGCGATTGAATCGACGATCTCCGCGGGAGACGATTCACTCGATCGCGTGATCGCCGAAGGGATGGCTGATCAACTTCTCGAAGAAATTCGCCACACCCATTATATGTCTCCCGGCTCAAGCCCCACGCAATATCCACTGGGGCAAGATGCCGGCGAAACATCGTCGAGTAGTCGGAGTGACTACGATGACAGCGACGATTTTCACCAATATGCCGTGACTCCCCCAAAGGATCACTTCGGGAACCTGCTAGGTACCGGAGATGGCACGGGAAATCTGCGAAACATCAATCATCGTCTGCCGAGTGACTATCTTGAGCGTTGGCGACAGCGAGTGGAAGTTTATTACGTCAGCCCAAGTGATCTCTCGGTTCGCCTACCGAATGGGCAAACCAGTGACTATCGCGCCGCGGAAGTGACGATCGAACGGGCGGATGCCAGCAACATCTACAAGACACTCGCTCAGCGGCGATTCGTGTACGCGTACATTCCGCCGGGGTCGTGATCGCCATGCTTAATCTAACTAGCGGCAAGCGAAAAAGGCAGATTTGCAGACTGGGCATGACCCTCGTCGAACTGCTGATGGCGACCGCCGCAACTGCGATTATTGGGATGGGACTCGCTAGTCTGGCGATCGCCGTTTACGCCGGGAATGAATATGTCTCAGGTCGAACCTCGACCGCGCAGCACGGACGTGTTTGCTTGGAACGGATTCGCCGACACATCGATCACGCCCATGCGAACGAGGCATTTCCGGGATGTGTCGTCTTTGCTGAAACGGTAGGAAATGATTCGTTTCCTGAAATTCTTGTTCTCTGGGTGCCAACCACAACGGCAGCGAATCCCACCGGTCTGCCGACAGTTGGTGAACTGATCGTTATCGCGCCGGACCCACGCAATCCTCAACGATTGCTGGAATGCACGCGGCGCGAGGTAACAACAGCAAACGCTCCCCCCCTGAGTAACGTTGCTGCGTGGTTCACGTTGATCGACCAGTTTCGCTCTTCGTCGAGTGACGCAGTTCGAACTGAGCTTACGGATCTTCTACGACCGGTCCCTATCAGCAGGGACAGAACTCTTGGTGCCGTGCGATTTAATGTACGGATGACTCCCTCCGAAACGGATTGGATAAGCTATCGCGCGGGGACGACGGCTTGGTCGGCCCTGAATTGGCCTCTCGATTTTCGTGGTGCCGATGTGGGGTTGCGTCGCGTAACCTGCGAAACGGAGCTCCAACTTCTGCCGAAAGGTGCTCAGGATGCCGAAGCAATTCCATTCTTCGGTGCCTCAGCCCTCACCTACTCACTTGCAAAATAGCGGGAGCCCGGCATGTTTCGAAACTCGGCACAACTAGAAAAAAGACGAAGACCTCTTGCGGGCAAATCCCCTCATAACCGTCGCGGGATCGCCATCGTGCTCGTACTGGGCATGCTGTCGATCACGATGGCCATGTCGTATGCCATGCTGCGGACCAGAGCGCAAGCCGAGATGCTGCAGGAAAATTTTAGCCGACAAGGAGAGGCTCGGCTGGCTGCCGAAGCGGGCATGTCGCGGGCACTCAAGATAATCTCTCAATCAAGCTGGACAGGCGTCGATGCGGTACTTACCGGTTCGCTTGACGCACAAACCACCTATCGCGTCACCTTCGCTACCGGTGATCCAACTTTAACTTCCGGCAGCGCCAACTACGACGAGTATCCCTTTCGTCTCACCATTACTTCGGTCGGAACGGCGGTTGCCATCGATAATGCCAACATCAATACAACGCACACACTTAAGACTGTCGTGCAACTCGTGCGGAAGAAGTTAGTCGATCAATCGAGTGCTTTTACGTCACTCCAAGGCTACACGGTCGCGCAGTGGAATGCGGTGCGCGGAGCTACGATCGAACCGCCGATGCAAGTTTCCGGTGCCGCCTATTTGCGCGGCATACCATCGATCTTCACTGATACGCTGTCGGAATCAAACTCACTCTCGCAGTACACCAACGACCTGCGCCGGATGAAAACTGCAGATGTCGCCGACCATCGACCGTTTTCAACTTCTGTCACCTTGCCGTTTTTCTCAGGCAGTTCCATTAGGACTGTGCTCTCGAATATGAGCACGACGACTTCTTACCACTTCTCATTCGCTACCACCGCTCCTGTGGGTCATCCAGGAACGGTCACTAGTTACACGCTCTATCCGGGAGGGAATTCGTATTCCATTCCAAATCTATCGAGCCTGTATGGATCGGAAATCAAGAACGCGGCCGTTGGCCCTGATCCCGTTGCCAATCCGCTGGGAATCTTCCGCACGACTGCGGCATTACGATTTGGCGATAACTCCTCTCTGCAAGGCACACTGATCGCGCCCAGCACGTCGCAGCCAATCACCGTCCGTGGCAACAATGTCGTGCTATCGGGCAAAACTCTTCCGGCTTTGTCGGGTGATAGCACAAGCACGCCGCGACAACTTCCGGTGGCGATGGCGAATTATGAAATGACCGTGCAAACGGGTGCCACATGCACCGTGAACGGCCTAATAATGGCTTGGGAAGGATTTCAAGTCGATCCGCACTCCGCAAATACCCGCTTGACGGTGAATGGCCGTGTCTTTGCGAATGATTTCGACATTCATGGCATTTCGACCTGGGCTTTTTCGACGAGTTGGTGGCAGTCGCGCTACAACGAATTCAATTGGCAAATTGCACAAACGGGCCCACTCAACAGTCCGTATTTTCCGGTGTGGTTGCATCTCAATCGAGGGATGGATCCCCAGCCGACCTTGACGTTTTCGCCCGATTCCAGTGGAGTAACGTACCACTGGCATAGCTGGAACCAACCGATCTATCAGCCCGGGGAAGGCGATGACGGCTTGCGATGGAACTTTGTTTCGATGTGGGTCGAAGAATGATGCCACTCCACAGGACACGTGGAGGGTTCCGAGACCAGTTTTGCAGGAGCTACTGTTTATGACGATTATTCTGCCGCGCTGGGTCTTAGTCGCTGCTTTTGTGGGAGCGACTTTCTACGTGCTAGGTTTATGTAGCCCCACAGGGACAGCGCAACAGCCAACGCCTCAACCGTTTGCCAACGCAGTGGAACAACGCTCGGAAATGCTCCGTGAGCTGCGGGAGATCAAGGAACTTCTGAAAGAGGAAGTTGAGTTGATCAGGCAGGCGACCCAACCTGAAGATGCGAAGCTTAAACCGTAAACCTGAAGCTCGACATCGAACCGGCGCACGTCGGTGCGCCGGCAATGAGTCTGCGCTTGGAACGCGTTGCCAGAAACTTCAATCCCAAGGCTTTACGCTCCTCGAACTTCTGGTCACGGTCGCCATCATCGGCATTCTGGCCGCGACTGTCATCCCGTTTCTCCGCACTACAGATGCCGACCGGCTTCAAGGTGCGGCCCAGATTCTGGCTTCGGACTTAGAAGTTGCTCGCAATCTAGCGGTGACGAATCAGTCGAAGTATCAACTGCGATTCACTCCGAATAGCACCGCATACTATCTGGAGCACTCTGGGACGAATTCCGTCCTGAACGATCTTCCCCCTTCCCCTTTCGCGCAGAGCAATGATCCTACCACGCGGCATACGACAGACCTGGAAGCGATTGCTTCCAGCGGTGTAAGTGTCTTTGGAATTAGTCGCAGTGGGACCTTCGACACAACGGAGTCGAATATTGAATTCACTTCGCTGGGAAGCACCAGCGATCCAACACAGCAAGTCATCTGGCTGACCACCGGCCAAGGGGACGAACAGCGCTTTCTTCCGGTGAGCGTCAATGCCACGACAGGTTTGATCGAAATCGGTGAGTTCACTGCCAGGAACCCACGTCGCAGTTCGCTTGGCAGTAGCATTGGAGGGTCGGCATTATGATTCGCTGGCTTTCCAACCGCAGGCATGGACCCATCGGGGTCGATATCGGCTCAAGATGCATCAAGATGGTGCAGTTCGATGGGAACCGTTCCCGCATCATCGATGCCGCGCGAGGTGATCTTCCACCGCTGGCAGAAAACCCCACTCCGGCAAATCAAGCAACGCGGATCAGCGAAACGATTGAGCGGACGCTAAGGGGACGCAATTTCCGCGGTCGGGATGCCGTGTTGTGCTTGAACGATGAGCATCTGCTCATTCAAAACCTGCGAGTGCCAAGAGCCGAAGGGGTGGAACTTGATCGCCTCGTCGCTCAGGAAGCCGCGGGCAAGATTCCCTTTCCTGTCGCCGAAGCTGAACTCCGCTACTTCGAGGCCGCCGATGTCCGTCAAGGAGAAAAGACCCTTCGCGAAGTCATTCTCCTTGCCTGCCATCGGCCCAAGTTGAACGAATTACTCGAACTAGTTGATCAAGGTGGGCTGCATCCCGTGGCTGTCGATGTCGAACCGGCCGCGCTAGTGCGAAGTTATGCCGGCCAATACCGCCGGGACGAAGACCGAGATCAGAGAGCTCTGTTGGTACATCTGGGGTATTCCTACTCCATGGTGACGATCACGCAACGAGACGAGGTGCTGTTCACCAAGTATGTGGAGGTGGGTGGCAAGCACTTTGACGAAGCAGTCGCTCGGCATTTGAAGATGGATCTATCGCAAGCGGTGAACCTCCGCCGGCATAACAACGATCGCCGCCTCGAACAGCGTGACCCCGAAATTCAGCGTAGTCTGCAAGAGGCTCTTCGCCCGGCAACCGATCGCCTGATTGCCGAGATATCCCTATGCGTCCGTTATCACAGCGTCACGTTTCGTGGGCAGCCTCTGGTGCGCATGGTGCTTAGTGGTGGCGAAGCGACGACCGCTCTGCAGGATCAGATTGCCTCCCATTTTGATTTTCGCTGCGAAGTCAGCGATCCACTCCGAGCCTTTGCCGTCCCCGCCGATCTAGGGCGACGGAGCCAATGGGATGTTGCAGCCGGCCTCGCCCTTCGTGATGTCGATTAAGTCGGTCATACATGACTATTGCTGGAAACTTTCGCCTTTAATCAAAAATGAAAACCATTGATTTTCTACCCGAGCACTATCGCCAGCGAGCATTGCTTCGCCGCGCGCGTGCCTGGTGGGGAATCTGTGCGGCCATCTTCGGTGCGGTAATCGCTGTTTCGAGCGGGAGCCAGGCGTGGCTTTATCGCTCAATGCAAGTGCAACTCGCGGAGGTCGAGCCGGAATGCCACGCTGCCCGCGAGCTCGATGCCAGGTTTGCCAAACTACGCCAGGAAGTCGGCCAGCGAGAAGAGACGGCTAACCTCCTCGCGTACCTGCGGCATCCGTGGCCTCGTTCCCAAATCATTGCCGCCCTTGTCAGCAACATACCGGCAAGCGTCGAACTCACGGGGTTCGAAATCCAGGCCGAGGAATCTTCCGCGGAAACCGAAGGGGTAGCACCTCGCAGGCGTAACGCGGCGAAGAAGGACACTGCATCAGTAACGAAACTCGCGCCTCGTGTCGAAGATCTTGCAAAGTTACGAGCCAGCTCTGACAACGTGACGACGATCGTTGCCCTCCGAGGGGCGACGGCAGACGACACACAACTCCACCAATACGTCCAAACACTTAGCGAGCACCCCTTGTTCGCGAGTGCCCAACTCGTTTCCATCAATGCAATGGAAACAGCTTCTAAAGAGCATCGCTCCAACTTCGTGGTCCGCGTGAAGGTCTGTCCCGGATTCGGACAACCGGGTGGCCCTGATATCGTGCCCAAGTCGAAGAGTGAAACGCGTTCGCAAACGCCTGTCACATCCGAAGCCGCACACAAGACATCAGCCGGTTCGACGGAGGTGAAGTCATGAGCGCCGTTGTGATTAAGAGAACGGGTGTGCCACGGTCGACGATGGTCACTGCTGCCATTGCGGGTGCCGCAATTGCCTACGTCGTCGTTGTTTTCCTGCCGACGCAGCGATCTATTTCCAACATTCGCCGAGATATTCTCGCGAAACAGGAGCACATCCTGCAATCCGATCGATTGACACTGCCGACGCAGCAAGCCGAGCAAAAATTGCAGGCGGTCAATGCGTTTGTTCAACGCTTCGATTCCATGCTTCCCTCCACGCAAGGGGAACTGCTGCGAACCTTCGGACGAATCAGCGAGCAGGCCAAACTGGCGGGAGTAGTGGTTCGACGTTTCGATCCTCAAGGAACTGTCGATCTGGCATCGCTGCGGCAGGCAAAACTGGAAATCAGTTTGGAGGGCACCTTTCCCCAAATACTGGATTTCATCAAACGCATTGAGGAGTTGCCCAATCTTATTTGGATCACGAATGTCAGGCTGGCGAAAATAGAGGGTTCCAGTGAGCTGCTCACGTCTGAGCTGACTTTGACGATTTTCGGCGACATTGACGATCAAACTGAATAGCAAGACTGTAACGAACGATATTGGATGATGAGCGGCAGCTCTACATCCAATTTTCTGCCGCGAGGAGTGAGAATAGTGAACCTGCAGAAGTTGGTGAGCTCGATTCAACGGGAAATGACCGCCAACCCCAAAAAAGGGCTGGTGCTCGTCTTGCTGTTGGTTGCTAGCGTCTACTTTTGGGGGCCAATTATCAAACGCTGGGGTTCTACTGTTGCGGCGAAGGGATCGACGATAGTTATTGCCCAAGACGATCCGCTGCCGGCAAAGAAGCCGGAAGCCTCTGAACGCTTGCCCTCCTGGGACAAACTTGAGCTCGCGCTCGCAAGCCACGAACTCGGCCGACCACTGGCAACGGAACAGGTTGCGCTGCTGAAAAATCCATTTGTGGCCGTGGTGCTGGACTCCGCGCTCCCTGCTCCAGAGATTGAAGAAGAGCAGGCCGAACCAGAACAAGTGATTGTCGCCGCCGTCGATCTCGATCCGGCTCAAGTCGGTTTGGTAGTGAAGAGCGTGTCGATCGGTCCCAAGGGCCGACTTGCATATTTGCGTGGGCGGGTGTTTGCAGTCGGGGATCGAATCTCGCTGGCAGACGACACGGAAGCCGCGGCAACAACAACGAATACCAGTAACCCAGCTTTGGAACCTTTTGAATTGAAGCAGATCGAATCGTGGGGCATCGTCCTGACACGAAACGGCAAGGATTATACGCAGCGACTCGCGCAGCCTCGTTTGAAGAAGTTCGACAGCATTGCCTGGGGTGGAGACTCTGAGGACGATGGGTCGGATGGCACCGATTAGTTTTGGCATTCGCGCCTCCGCGATTTTGAGCGAAGGCTGGCAGCGGGAAAGGATTCCCAAATGTTTTCTACAATCTTGAAATGGCTCCTGGCAGGTTCCAGCATTGCTGCAGGAATCGCCGGCGCGATTTATCTGGCGACGACATCGCCAGGCGATGTTGCCTTCGCCTTGCGACTCCCTTCGCTGCAGAGGCTTGACGCTCGAGATGCATCTCGCTGGCAACTGAATACTGCCGATCCTCTCCGGTCGCCACAACTGCCAGCCGAACCTGCGCCGTTCTACCTTCCCAATGATCATCAAGCACGGGCGGTAGACAGCGAAGCTGCAGAACGGGTCGAATTGACCGCTTACACGGCACAAGTCCAAGATGGCAGTCCGCCGTCGCGACTGGCTCAACTCGAACTTCCGCCGCCGCCTCCGCTCGATCTCGTTCCAACAGATGACGAAGTAGAAGTGCAAGCACCAGCCGTTCCCGCAGAGTTGAAGCAAGATCAACCAGTCCCTCGCGATGCGCAGGAGAACGCCCCGACGGTTGAATCGCATCCTCTCCCTCGTCGAAATTTTTTGGCACCTCGAAATGTCGCACCTGCAGCCACGGTTCAACCACCGGCAAAAATGCCGCTCGATCCCTTCGCGAACGACGGGCTCGAAACTCTTCCCCCCGCTCCGCAGGTTCAACTTGGCGAAGGGGACGACAAACTCTATATCAACGTGCAAAACACCGACATTCGCGAAGTGCTGCAGTTGATCGGTGCGCAGGGTGGTTTGAATATCCTTGCCAGCCAAAACGTCAGTGGCAATGTCTCGGCGATGCTCAATGGGGTTGATGTCCGGACCGCTCTGACTGCGATTCTTCGCTCGCACGGATATGCGTCGCGACAGGACGGCAAGATTATCTATGTTGGCACCCCCGCCGACCTGCTGGCGATTGGGCAAACCAGTGATCACATTGCGACGCGCGTCTACCGGCCGAACTACGTCACTGCGAACGACATGCAAAAGCTGATCACCCCGATGCTGACACAAAGCATCGGCCGGGTGACCGTTTCGACGGCTTCGCAAGTCGATATTCCTGCCGACCAGGTGTCCACGGGGGGAGATAGTTTTGGAGGGAGCGAAGTTTTGATTGTCCGAGACTACGAAGCCGTGTTGATGACGATCGACGAATTGATCATGGAGATTGATATTCGGCCGACCCAGGTCTCGATTGAAGCCATGATTCTCAGTGTTCGTCTGCAGGATGAATACAAAATGGGGATTAACTTTGAATTGCTCCGTGATCGAGCGAATGTTCGTCTTGCCCAGGGGACGGCGACTGCTGACCTGGCGTCCCTGACTTTTACACCCGGCAGCTTGAAGTTGGGCTTTCTCGATGGCTCGATGTCGGGATTGATTGAAGCGCTCGAAACTGTCGGCGAAACGAATGTCGTGGCGTCGCCGCGGCTGATGGTACTGAACAAGCAAAGAGCTGAAATCCAAATTGGTGAACAATTGGGCTACGTCAACACAACCGTTACTGAAAACGCCTCGACGCAATCGGTCGCCTTCTTGGAAGTCGGCACGCTGTTGCGGTTGCGTCCCTTCATTGCCAGCGATGGCTTGGTTCGCTTGGAAGTTCATCCAGAGCTTTCGACAGGGAATGTCACCGTGCAATCGGGGCTGACCCTGCCCAACAAGTCGGTGACACAAGTGACCACCAACGTGATGTGTCGCGATGGCTGCACGGTCGTTCTCGGTGGTCTCATTCGTCAAGACTTGAATAACGACACCAAGCAACTCCCCTTTTTGGGAAGCGTACCGTGGATCGGGCCGATCTTCCGCAACAAGACGGAAAATCAAGATCGCGTTGAGATCATCGTTCTGCTCACGCCACGGATTGTCGGCGATTCGGTGCTGGGTGAAGAAGGCGCGCGGCTGCAGCATGAATTCTCGGAGCGGCAGGGAGTCTACTTCGATCAAATGAGCCCCCTCGGAAAGCGGCACATGGGTGAGAAGCACTACCGATTGGCGAAGGCCGCCGTTGCCGCCTGCGACTATGAGAATGCCTTGAAGCAAGTCAATCTTTCGATCCACTACAACCCCCAAAGCCGAGAAGCGGTCATGCTTCGTGAACAGATCGTTACGGCGGGAGGCTTTGAACAGGAATCGGCCGGCCGATATCTGCGGCAGGGATTGGCACCGTTTACCCATCCGCACAAGGATTACACCCGCAAGGGCTATCCCTGGAAATCTCCTGCCGAATTTGGCTTCGAGGAATTGCCGTCTGAATTGCCGCAACCGAGCACGCCTACACCGCGGAAAACTTTGAAGGATCCTACCAATCCCCGTTAGAGTTCCACCAAACTGCGGAAATTTTGCCCGGAAACAGCGGCAGGTTGTTTCCGGCCTACCCGCGCGTTGCGATGTTAGACCCCGGTAGTTAGGATCAATGTTCGAGTTGTTCCTCGCTCGACTGGCAAGAATTCTTGCTGGCCGAAACTCAGGACGCTTATTCTTGATTCGCATCCGGGACACAGGTGGTTTGCTATGGTGATTCGGTTCTTGTGCCCCAACGGCCATCAGCTCTCGGCTCCGGAGAGCGTTGCCGGCAAAGCTGGAAAGTGTCCCAAATGTGGCACTGCGTTCGCCGTCCCCACCTTGGAAGAAATGGCAGAGATGTCGACTGAAGAGTCGACCGAGCCTCAAACCGGGGATGCAGAACCCGCACCGGAAACCACACCGCCGTCGGCCGAAGCTCTTAGCTCTTCCGGCGCGTTTGATCTCAGCCAGGCCAGCAATGCGGTCGGCGTCGGCAGTGGAACGGGGAGCGGGACCAAGCAAGTTTTTGTTTTTCTGTGCCCCAATGGACACAAATTGAATGGCCCACCCAGCTTGAAAGGTAAGGCTGGAAAGTGCCCGCATTGCGGAGCGAAATTTCGTATTCCCTCGGACGAGGACCTGATTGAACCTGAACCCGAACCGGTTGCAGAGCCGGAACTCGCGGAAGCTGTCGAAGAAAACCAAGACCTGATCATGCCCCCGCTGGAGGACATGGAGGAGCTTGAACCCGAAGCCGAGGAAGAGGAGGTTGGGGACGAAGAACTCGAAGTCTACGTCGACCCGCCTCTCGCCGAAGGTCATGCTTTGGGATATGTCTTCGCCCGACTTTGGGATCAACGAACAGACGACACGCAAGTTGAACTTTACTTGAAAGAGGGGGAAATCCTTGCCCCCGACTATTACTGCGATAACCTCTCCTGCCGAGAGTACGGCGTCTTCGCGAACAAGGACGGCGACGAGAACTACTCCTTCACGTTGATTCCGTGGGACGATGTCCGAAAGATCAACGTGCGCAGAATTCCCATCCTGCCTCGGCCGATGTTCCGCTAGCAGTTGCTGGCGCGAGTTCGAAATTCGATTCATAACACTCCTTTGCCCGCGGCTGAGTGTTGCGTTTGAACGTCTCCTAACGACGGTGAACAGTGGCGGAAGTGCGTCAAGTGGAAACTGGTTTACACACCTCTTGTTTCTCCTAAATGCAAAATCGGCAGGGACTTAAGCGTGAAAGTGATTTTCTAGCTGTTAGCGCCTCCTCTGAGGGGTTTAATGGGGTTTTGAACAGGTTGGAAACCGTCACGTCGCTTCAAGGCCGCTCACGCTTACGACTGCTAGCACGTTCTGTAGGACTCCCTGCTTCGTGCCGCGCGAGCCCATAGAATTATTATTTGCAATTATTGAATAACTGTCAATAATTACAGGATCGAATCCGGGCGGAAACGACAGCCCCTCGCTGCTAGCACTGCGGCAGGCAAATTTGTCAGAAAAAGCTTCGTTGCCGCCGCAAGAAATTCACCTCGGCGGCAACTGTTTACTTGTCATGCTGATCCCCGGATGGCTCCAGGGTACCAATGTCCGAAACGGCACTCGAATGGTCTTCGCTGTTGCAAACCCATCGCAGTTGGTTGCGGTCGGTGGTCGCTGCGCGGGTGACCGAAGCAGATGGCGTGGACGAGGTGCTTCAGGAGACTTGCCTGGCAGCGGTGCGGCAAGCGGCACCACTCCTGGATGCGACGCGGGTCGCCCCTTGGCTCTATCGACTGGCGGTGCGGCAGGCGCTGCTTTATCGCCGGAGCAAAGGGCGGGAGCGGAAGCGGCTGGCAGTGGTCGCGGAGCTGCATCGCGTTACCCAGAGCACGCCGCCAGATCCATTGGGTTGGTTGCTGGCAGAAGAACGGCAGCAAAGTGTGCGCGACGCCCTGCGAGCCGTACCCCCTCGTGAAGCTCAATTATTATTGCTGAAGTACGTAGAAGGGTGGAGTTATCGACAAATGGCTTCCCATTTGGGAGTGAGTGAAGCGGCTATCGAGACCCGCCTTCATCGGGCTCGAGCTCGGCTGCGGCAGGTTCTGGCAAAGTCGACCGATCAAGAGGATTCCTAAGATGAGTTCCCCAACTTTTGACAGACTCACCGATGCGCAGCTTGATCGCCTGGTGGATGGTGAAATGCCGTTCGCCGACTATCGCCAATTGGTGCAATCTCTCGACCGTCAACCGACCGAGTGGCGTCGCGTCGCCTGCGCATTCCTGGAAGCTCAAGCCTGGCGGCGCGATCTCGCTACGGTGGTTGCGCCCGTGCCGGTTCCTTTGCAACTTGAGCCGAAACTCAAAACGGATTCATGGCGTCGTCTGGCGCTGGCCGCGGCGTTGCTCGCGGTCGCCTTTGCAGCCGGAACCTACCTCGGAAGCCGCGGCAGTCATCCGTCAAGCAGCACGCTCGCTACGAACACCTCGGCAATTGAAAACAATCCTATGTCTGATCCTCCAACTTTCTCGCATCAGGCTCTAAAGCCGCTCCCCTCCGGCTCGATGCAAATTCGGATGCCGGCTACAGGTAGCTCTGCCGAACAGATAGTCGAAGTCCCGATTTTCGAAAAAGATTCCGTCGACTTGCAGGAACTCTGGAGCAGCGGGCGGCACGTAAACGAATACCTGGCTGCCGCGCAAGAGCGGGGCGATCAGGTGGAACGCAAGCTGGAACTTGTGCCGGTGGCACTCCACGATGGCCGGGAGGCGATTTTTCCCGTCGAGCGTATTCGGTCGGTTCCGGTCACGCTGGTGACTTATTGAACTGTTTCGTTGTTTCGCAGCGTGCCTAATCTCCGCTTCGCTCGCGTGTTGATTTGCAGCAGGTGGTGTTTATTTTTGAGTAAAGGAGTCTGAGATGAATTGCAATTGGTGGCAGCGAATGGTTCTGACATTAACGACTGGTGGCTGCTTAGTCGCCACGAGTTTGGTCCCGGCGGAAGAACGAGAGGAGAAGGTTGAAATCAAAAAGCCCAAGATCAAGGCGGTCGTCGAAGAGGCTGACCAAGTCAAGGAACAGGTGATTGAGATGGTGGTCGGCGATGAGGGGGTAAAAAATCGCACGCTGAAAATTGTCAGGGCCCCCGAGGGACTATTGGGTAAGAAGTTTTTCCTGGGGCTGCAGATGGGGGAACTCCCGGCGCTTCTGAAATCGCAACTCTCCGTGGAACATGGCATTGTGGTGACGGCCATTATTCCCGAAAGCCCGGCAGCCAAAGCGGGACTTGCCCAGCATGACATTCTCCTGCAAGCCGGCGACAAGAAGCTCGCTCAACCGCAGGATTTGCTCACTTATGTCGAAGAATCCAAAGGAGCGGCGGTCGAGCTAAAAGTGCTGCGGGGGGGAAAGGAAATCGCGATCAACATCACTCCCGGGGATCGCCCTGAAAAGTTTCAAGTTCCGCTCCCATCTGCGGACGACGGTGAAGTAGTTGAACATTTTTTCGTACGTCCTGGCGTGTTTCTCAAAGCTCCGGCCGTGATTCAAAAGCTTCCTTCAGGAGTGCAGATTCAAATCAATAAGTCGGGAAACGAGCCCGCCAAAATCGTGGTTAAGGACGGCGAGAAAACGTGGGAAACAACAGCCGACAAACTGGACGTTTTGCCAGAAAAGCTGCGTCCTCATCTCGAACGGATGCTGGGGGTTCACGGAAGCGGCAACGTCGACTTGGACGTGATCGTCAATCGTGATGGGCCGGCCGTGAAACTGGGGGTGCAATCGAAGAATTTGGACGAAACGATTGAAAAGTGGATGCCCGCCGCCCAAGGGTTGTTGAAAGAAGCGGCCCAACATCAAGAGCAAGGCAAATTGATTGAGGAAGCATTACGCCGGGCGATGGTTTTTGCCCAGCGCAATCAGGCGGTCGTAGCCACCCCAGATGCCCCGCTTGCTGAAGGGGATTCTTCTCGAGTAGTCGAGAAACTCGATTCCATCCTGATGCAAATGGAAGAACTGCAAAATCGGCTGCGGGCGGTGGAAGCAGGCCTGGAGAAAAAGTAGGCGATCGTCGCGAGCAGTCAGTTCAACCTAAATTTAGAGTCAACCTTTTTGCCCCGGCACGAACTTCGTTCGTCGGGGCATTTTCTTTTTGCCCAATGAGGACTCAATTCATCGCCTTGAGATAGTGTGCGGTATTGAGCGGATTCACACGATATCGCTCAGCAAGTTCAGGTCGCGATGAAATGAGCCATGAGCTATACTTACTGGAGTGGCGCTACTTTGAACTCTCCCCGGAAATTTGTCGGAGGCAAGATCGGTGTTTCGATCCTTACTCGTTGCAGTCAAGCCTGGAAGTGACCAGGATATTGTGATTGATTTCTCGGTTGCCATCGCGGAGCGGCATCAATTGGCAATCGATGCTTGCGCGGTCATCGATCTTGATCGACTGGCTTCCAATGAGCCCGTCCCGATTGGTGGTAGCGCGTTCAAAGCACAACGCGACTTGCATGCCATCGCTACGGCCCGGCAGTACGCTACGGAGGCGATGGCGCGGACCGAAGCATCTTCTCTAGCACGGAAGATCGAGTGCACGCCCCACATCCTGGAAGGTGAGACGGCAGCAGTCTTGGCGGCAGCAGTGCAGCGCTGCGATTTTATGGTCTGCGGACACACGCTTGGCGGCGACAAATCTGAGCGGTCGCTAATGCACTCGATTTTGAAGCATTCTTCCCGCCCGACGGTCCTCATTCCGCAGGCGGGTTGCCCTGCCGACGGAGCGGTCCTGGTCGCCTACGATGGCAGCCTGCAAGCTGCACGGGCTGTTGCTTCCTTTGTGGCATCTGGGCTCGCCCGGGATCGAGAAATTCATATCGTATCCTTCGACAATGGATCGGGACTGGCGCGAGAGCAAGCCGCGGCCGCGCAGATTTTCTTGCAACGACATGGTATGTCCAGCGAAGTGCGCATCAGTCCACTAGGAAACGATGTCGGGCAGCAAATTCTGGAAGAGTCGAAACGTATTGCGGCCGGGCTGATCGTGATGGGTGCGTTTGGGAAAGGGGCCGTGCACGAATTCTTCTTGGGTTCTGCAACCCGATCCATTTTGAACTTGCTCCCGCTGCCGGTCTTCCTCGATCACTAATTCGCTGCTTGGATTTGCAGTTCTGAAATATTTCTGCCAGGCCGCTGTAATCATCGCGGCTGGCACGCTATTTGCGCGCTACGCAGAAGACATCTTTGCCGCCATCAGCTTCTGCCAACAGCTGGAACCGGCTAACGATCTCACGGCAATCGCATCTCAATTCCCGCTAAAACTGCGGAGGATGCCTTCGAGCGCGTCGGTCGAGAGGCACGCGCGGTAGCGCTTGCCTCGAATATTATCCTTGAGGGAAGTGTCCACCGATAAAATCGACACCGCTAGCC
>JBGSNR010000036.1:0-38718 GCA_041739545.1 Pirellulaceae bacterium
CAATTCCTGCTTCAGCCCAGCGTTTTCCCGCTGAAGTTCGGCGATCAACTCAGAATCACGGTGAGCAGTGGCCATATCCCAAGCATGACTGCAAGCACGACGAAAATGCAAGTAGGCTAAACACGTACAACAGCCAGGAAGTCACTATTGTGCTTAAGTCATTACAGAATAAGTTTTTGCTAATTTTGAAAGGTGTGTAAACCGGTTTCCAAAACAGTGCTAACAGGGGGTGTGTTGCGGAAGGGTTTCCAGATTGACCAACAAAGACCTAGGACGAGACTAGGCAGTCGCATTTACGAGGTGCTGCGACGTTGGCGGAGTGCTTCGAAACACAACACGGCGGCAGTGACCGAAAGATTCAAACTGTCGCACGCACCGAGCAGCGGCAGACGGATCGGGGTGATGTCTGCCGCGTGCCACTGCTGGGTCAGGCCGTCGGCTTCACTTCCCAGGATGAAGGCAGTCGGCGGGCGAAAGTCGCAGGAGGCGTAGTCTTCCGCGCCGTCGACGCGGGCGGCGAACAGGCGACAACCCTGGTTCCGCAGCCAGTCGAGACACGCGGACGACGATGCGGCAGCTACCGGAACGGTGAAGATCGCTCCGCGGCTGGCACGGACGGCATTGGGATTGAACAGATCGGTTCCACCATCGGCCACAAGCACGGCCGAGACGCCGGTGGCATCGGCAGAGCGGAGAATGGCCCCCAAATTTCCCGGTTTCTCGACTCCCTCGAGGACGAGAAACAGCGGTTGGTTTTGAGGAGTTGTTTTATGGTTTTCTTTCAAAACTTGAGAAAGACTTGCGAGGTCGCAAGCCGGCGGAACGGCGACGGCAACCGCGACTTCGCGCCGTTCGCCGTAAGCCAGTTTGTCCATGACGGCCGCAGTCACCGTCACCAGGGAGATTCCCTTCCGCTGCCAACCGTCGGCGACCGTCGCAATTTCAGGGGGCAAATCTTCCAAAACGAAGGCTTCCACCAGTTGCACCCCGGCGGAGCAAGCCAGGGAGATTTCGCGAACTCCATCGATCAGAAAGCGTTCCTGCTGCTGCCGTCCTTTGCGATCGCGCAGCCTGGCAGCGGATTTAATCCGTTCGTTCTGCGGACTAGTGATGAGAGGGGGCACGAGCAAATGAATTTCCAAACAAGCGGATCGGAGTCAGCGGGTTACCACTTAGTTGGGATAGGGGCGTGTCGTGATCACACCCTCATCAGGACTGCTGGCTTGGGCGTACAGTCGCTTCGGAATTCGACCCGAAAGAAAGGCGAGTCGCCCCGCCTCGCAAGCCAGAGCCATCGCTCGAGCCATTTGAAGCGGGTCGCGCGCATGAGCAATCGCGGTGTTCAGCAGGATGCCATCCACTCCCAGTTCCATAGCGAAGGCGACGTCGCTCGCGGTTCCCACGCCGGCATCGACGATGATGGGATAGGTTGGGTCGTCGTCCTTCAACGATTCCAAAATGATGCGAATGTTGTTGGGATTCAGGACTCCTTGTCCGGAACCGATGGGACTGCCGGCCGGCATGACGGCAGTAGCACCCGCTGCTTTCAGTCGCCGGGCAATGATGGGATCGTCGCTGGTGTAGCACAGAACCTGAAAGCCGTCGGCTACGAGTTGCTCGGTTGCTTTCAGCGTTTCCACCGGATCGGGAAGAAGCGTCTTGGGGTCGCCGAGGACTTCCAGCTTGACCCAGTCCGAGCCAGGGTTTTCGAGCCCTTCGAGAATTTCTCGCCCCATGCGTGCTACGCGAACGGCATCGGTGGCGTTGTAGCAACCGGCCGTGTTCGGCAGGAGGGTGAGATGGTCCAGATCGAGAAAATCGAGAATGTTCTGCCCTTCGCCGTCGTACAGACGTTCGCGGCGGACAGCTACGGTAACGCAGTCCGACCCTGCAAATTGGAGCGATTGCTGCATCGTGCGATAGTTGTCGTAGCGCCCGGTGCCGACGATCAATCGGCTGCGGAGCCGATGGGTCCCCAGGATGAGCTCGTCCTTAAGGGGCAAAGCAGAGTGCAGATCCGCGGAAGCTGCGGGCGGAAGTGGGTTGGAAGTCACGATTTAGCCTCCCCCCACAAAACTGACGATCTCCAAGCGGTCGCCCGGTTGCAATGCATGTTCGGCATGTTGACGACGGGGGATCAGTTCTTGGTTGACTTCGACGGCGACTTGCCGAGGAGAAACCTCCAAACTGACAAGGAGTTGAGCGACGGTGGTTCCGATTTCCAGTTGTTGCTCTTGGCCGTTCACAAACACGTTCACAGCGGACCTCAGTCATTGGTTGAGACGAACTGTATTGTAGCGGAGTTTGAATGTGGCAACGAAAAGGTAATTGAAGTGGAATGATGACTTAGGTTTCGCAGTTAGTTTGGAGCGGAGATGGCGTGGGTTTGGAGTGGGAAGGTTCATCCGGGAAATGAGATTCTTCTAGAAGGATTCCCCGATAAACAGCCTGTTTTGCCGTCTTAGCCGTACTCCTGTCAAACGCCAAAAGAGTACAGATGAACGAGCAAGAAGGGAGGTTTGGGGGCTTGACACGAACTTTCTTTGGGCCGGCCGACGAAGTTTGGTGCAGTTTCGCAAGTTCTTTAGAAGCAATGATTTACGTCAAAAATTTCCGTCTTGACGCAACTTTGGCTGCCAGTATAATTCCCTCGTTGTCAAATTCGGTAAACCGGGGTAAACACCCCGATCTTGCCGAATGCGAGAATGCCGGAAGCTATGCGGTTTATGTAGGACTCGTAGCCTTGCGCAGGTCAGGAAGCTAGGGCCAGCTGACGACGTGGCAATTCACGGAGGAATGGCAGTTCGGGGCGAAACGGATTCGCTCGGGCTGTCGCGCTGGTCCGCCATCGGGAAGGAAGGGATGGGCGAAGCCATGTCACTTAAAACTGTATTTACGACTGGGGAAGCAGCGAAAATCTGCAAGGTTAGCCAGCAGACCATCATTCGTTGCTTCGACAACGGAACGCTGAAGGGCTTTAGAGTTCCCGGCAGCCGTTTCCGCCGCATCCCGCGCAATGAACTCTTTCAGTTCATGCGCGAGAACGGCATTCCGACCGATGCCCTCGAAAGCGGCAAGCGGAAGTTGTTGTTGGTGGACGACGATGCCGATCTGATCGAAATGATGTCGGACATTTTCAGCCGCGATGGTCGATTTGAAATTAAGACGGCGAACAACGGTTTTGATGCCGGCATGTTCGTGAAAGAATTCCGACCTGATTTGGTGGTGCTGGACATCATGCTTCCAGATATTAACGGCAAGGAAGTTTGCCAGCGCATTCGCCGCGATCCCGCCTTGGAATCGGTGAAAGTGATCTGTATTTCCGGGATGATTGAACTAGATAAGGTTGCCGATTTGAAGTCCGCTGGCGCCGATGACTTCATGCAGAAGCCGTTTGCTCTGGAGAAACTGGTAGATCGCGTGTGCGAACTGCTCGACTTGGAAAAGACTGCGAATGTCTGATCGCCGGCGGTCGGGTCAGAGATAAGCCGAGGAGGGCGAACTTAAAATGCTTCGCTCTCCCGCCATCAAGGTATCCGGAGCCACGCTCCACCTGCCGGTTGCGGCAGGTGCTGGTGCGACGTTGGCAGCTGAACTTCTTGCGCAGCCGTTCAATATTGATGCCTTTGTTGCGTTGCTTAAGTCCGAGCCGGCACTCCTGGCCTGGGGGGCTTTGCAATTAGACGGCGAATCGGCTGCGATTGAAGAGATCGCGGTGCATCTGCCGGAATTGATCCGCCGCTCCCCGCAGCCGTGGACCGCCGTCGCGCAAGGTGAAAATGCAGTTGCCTGGCAAGCGTTTCGGCGTCAGGGGAAGAAATTCGGCGGAAATATCGCTGGGCTTGTCGCACATCTCCGATCTTCTGCCAAGAGTCTGGCGGAATCGAAATCCGATCTGAAACGCGGTGCTAAAACTGCCGATGACGTGGCGATTGGTTTGGCCCGCGTTCTGAATTCCCTGCGCACCGTCCAAGCTAGATTGAATGATGCAAGCAGCGGCCCGCAGCCAAATACGATCGCGACGGAACCCTCCCAGTTGGAGTCTGCCAAGCAGCAGGCGCTCTATCATTTTGCTTATGGTTTAAGCCACGAGATTAACAATCCGCTCGCGAACATTTCGCTGCGAGCCCAGTCCCTGCAAGCGGACGAATCGCATCCGGAAAAGCGGCGGAAATTGGCTGTCATTCAAGCGCAGGCGAATCGGGCCTACGAAATGATTGCCTCGTTGATGCTCTATGCCCGTCCGCCGGCTTTGAAGATTGGGGCGATCTCTCTGGATTCGATGTTGGAAGCACTGCGGCAGGAGTGGCAGCGTGCCGCCCACGAACAGGGAACTCAAATCGAATTGGAATTGATTACTGGGACTTATGTTCAGGGGGATGAAATACAACTCCGACACGCCTTTCGCTCGCTTCTTCAGAACGCGTTGGAGGCAGTGCAATCGGGCGGAAGAGTCGTGATTTCAGCCAAGGCCGCTGGGGACCAGGTCGTTGTTTCGCTTTGGGATTCAGGCCCAGGAATCTCCGCGGAGCATCTGCCCCATATCTTCGACCCCTACTTTAGTGGCCGAGAAGCAGGACGCGGTTTGGGGCTCGGTCTTTCACAGTGTTGGCGAATCGTGCAGCTGCACGGGGGGCGAATTGAGGTGCAACCTGAGAACTCAGGTGCTGCAATTGTGGTTTACTTGCCGTTATCCGCAGTTCCAGAGTAACCTTTTCAGCACGCCAATATTTTGGACGAGCCACGCATCAGGTAGTACGGATGCCCCGCGGTTGTTCTCGCGGAATTTTTTCTCCCGATAGGAGTTTGTTATGCGTCGCTCGATTGCTATGGCACTTGCGTTGGTCGTGGGTTTTGGCAGCGTTTCTGCCGTGTTTGCCCAGGACAAAAAGAGTCCGGAAGAGCAGTTCAAAAAGCTCGACAAAGACGGTGACAGTAAGCTGACTTTGGAAGAATTCGTCGGCAAGAAGAAGGACGAAGCCAAGACCAAAGCTGAGGAAATATTTAAGAAAAAAGACAAAGACAGCGACGGCAAACTGACACTCGAAGAATTCAAGGGTAAGGCGAAGGCATAACTTTGCCGGCCTGATTGCGACCAGAATTTTATAGCCCGCCGATGCATTCCTCTCCGCGTTGGCGGGCTTTTCCGATTCTACGTCGTTGAGGTGCCCGGCTAATCCTCGTCTTCAAAGGGAAAGGTCTCGTCGTCCGACTCTTCGATATCTTCGGGCGTTCGATACACGGGAACTGAGTAACCCTCCTTCAGCCAACGCCCCAAGTCGATTTGCCAACAGCGCTTGCAGCAAAACGGCAGCGCTTCGGATTGGGCCGGCTCAAATTCTTGGTGGCAAGTGGGGCAACGCATTGGAAGTCTCGGGTTAATCTGAGTTTAACGGCTTCGTACCGATTGGGAATCCATGGCGTGAAACCCTCCTTTAGAACCAATCCATCCTTTTACACAATATTTCGCCTGCCCCGAGCATCTGAGCTAAAGATAAAGTCTGCAGCCACGACCAGCCCGTCAAAACTCTGCCAAAAATTGTTGACACTGGAAGACGGGACCGTTAGGTTAAGACGAACCTTGATGGGTTAGCTTTCTCCTTCGCAGTCCATAACTGCGAGCCCACCTCCGGAGATGCCCAGCGAGGTCTGCCCCCCACACAACGGACTGTGAATGGTCCGCACCACACCAAATCAATCCCACCAGGAGTCTCCCCATGCGTTGCCACGGCAATCGTCTTAGTCGCCGTTCTGCCCTCACCGTTGGTGCGATTGGCGGACTGGGACTGACACTCGGCAATTTCTTTCAGATGCGGAGTGCTCAGGCGGAACTGAAGCAATACGACGCTATCGACGCTCAAGCAGATAGCATCATTCATATTTATTTGCCGGGTGGAATGGCTCATCAGGAATCTTTTGATCCGAAGCCCTTCGCACCGATCGAATATCGCGGCGAAATGGGGACGATCAAGTCCAATACTGGCGAAACGTTCAGTGAAACTATTCCCAATCTTGCCAAAATCGCGGACAAGTTCTGCGTCATTCGCTCGCTCACGCATGGTGAAGCGGCCCACGAGCGCGGCACGCACAACATGTTCACCGGCTATCGTCCGAGTCCAGCCTTGAACTACCCCAGCATGGGAAGTGTGGTGAGCCATGAGTTTGGTCCGCGAAACAATCTGCCTCCTTACGTTTGCGTGCCCGGTGTGCCGAATGAATTCGCCAGCAATGGTTATCTGAGTTCATCCTATGGTCCTTTCAGCCTGGGTGCTGACCCGGCAAGCAAGGGCTTTAAGGTCCGTGACCTCACGCTTCCAAGCGACGTGAATGACGATCGTTTCACTCGCCGGCGAACTGCCTTGGATGCCGTGAACGCCCATTTTGCGCGTACGGAAAAATCAGATGCCGTCACTGCGATGAACACGTTTTATGAACGGGCGTACAGCCTAATTAGTTCGCCCCAGGCTCGCGAAGCGTTCAATATCGAGCAAGAAGACGCAGCGATGCGTGCTCGCTATGGTGAAAACACCGCCGGCATGCGTCTGTTGATGGCTCGTCGGCTCGTAAGTGCCGGCGTGCGATTCGTTTCTTTGACCTACGGCGGTTGGGATATGCACGCAAATATCAGCCGCAGCTTTAAAAATCAAATGCCCTCGCTTGATCAAGCTTTGGCGGCCTTGATCAGCGACCTCGACGAAAAAGGGCTGCTCAAGCGGACGCTGGTGATGGTTTCTAGCGAATTCGGTCGTACGCCCAAAATCAATAAAGACGCGGGACGCGATCACTGGCCCAAGGTTTTCAGCGTGATGCTCGCTGGTGGTGGAGTAAAGGGAGGCATGATCCACGGTGCCTCGAACGCCACTGCTTCCGAGCCTGAATTTGATCCGGTTGGTCCAGATGACCTGGCGACGACCGTTTATCATCAACTCGGCATAGTCGCCGACAAAGAGTTGATGGCTCCCGGTGGACGCCCCATCGAGATCGTCGATGGCGGAAAAGTAATCCGCAGCATTTTGTCCTAGTTACAATTAAAATTAGAATGAGTTGGAACTCACCATTTGGAGTTCCAGCCCGTTCGTATTCGTTCGCCTCTGCGGCCGGACTTGCGATTTGCAAACCGGCCGATGACTTCCTTCCCCAAATCTGAGATCGCACCATGCGGCCCTTCCCCCCTTGCCGATGGTTGCGCGACGTCGTTCGCGCCATTTTTTCCTTTGCTCTGTTCGTGGCGGCTGCGGTCCAGACGACATCAACATTTGCCGCTGAGCCAACACTTAGCGGGGTTAGTCCCGTTGGCTTTCAGCGCGGCAACGAAGTTGTTGTCCAGTTCAGTGGCACTCGCTTGAACGACATTGAAGAAATCCTGTTTTTCTCTCCGGGCTTCACCGTCGCTGGATTTGAAGAAGTCAAGGAGGAAGGTTTTAAAGCGAAGATTACCGCTGCTCCAGACCTCGAACCAGGGATCTACGCTCTGCGTTTGCGAACGAAGAGCGGCCTGAGCAACATGAAGACCATTACGGTCGGGCATCTGCCTGATACTCAAGATGTTGAGCCGAATGACTCGATTGAAAAGGCTCAGCCCCTTCCGCTCAATCATACAGTTATTGGGTCGATCCCACGCGAAGACAGCGATTTTTTCGCGGTTGACCTCAAACAAGGGGATCGCTTGAACGCGGAAGTCGAAGGTTTGCGGCTAGGCAACAGCTATTTCGATCCCTATCTCGCAATCTTCAACGCGGACCAGGTAGAGCAGATTCGCAATGACGACGCCACCTTGCTCTTCTCGGACAGTTTGTGTTCGTTTGTTGCTCCCGCGGATGGGAAGTACTTTGTCATGATTCGCGAGTCAGCCATCGGCGGGCAGGGAGGCGGCTATCGTCTGCATGTTGGTACCTTCCCGCGACCCACGGCAATTTTCCCGCCGGGAGGCAAGCCGGGTGAGACCCTTCAGGTGCGCTGGATTGGGGACGCGAAAGGAGACTTCACCTCGGCGGTAACGCTGCCAACGGACGGTCGTGAGGATGTTCCCTTGTTCGCGGAGGATGCTGGGGGCCGCGCACCTTCAGGCAACATTATTCGCGTGAACGCACTCGAGTCTGCTAACGAAATTGAGCCTAACGATACTCCTGAGCAACCCACCCCGGCTGTCGTACCTGGCGCGATGAATGGCATCATTGAACAACCTGGAGACACAGACTTTTTCAAAGTTAACGCAAAAAAAGGGGAGCAGTTTGATGTCCGCGTCCTGGCCCGCATGCCGTTCCGCTCGCCGCTCGATTCAGTTCTCACGATTAGCAAAGCGAAGGGGGGGAATGTTGGCAGCAATGATGATTCCAATAATCTGCCAGATAGCTACCTCCGCTTCAGCGTTCCCGAAGATGGCGACTACTTAATCTCAGTGCGGGACCAACTCGCCCGCGGTGGCGCAAATTTCGTGTACCGCATTGAAGTTACTGAGGTGAAGCCAAAACTGGTCCTAAGTTTGCCTGAGCGACAGCAGTATGTCTCGAATACAATTGACTTACCGAAGAACAATCGCATGGCCTTCATGCTCGCGCTTAGTCGCAACAACTTTGGAGGTGAAGTCGCAATCTCACTTCCGCAGTTGCCTCCGGGGGTGACGGCTGAGGTTATCAATGTGCCGGGGGATCGTGGCACTGTTCCCGTGCTCCTAACCGCCAGTAGTGAAGCCACGACTAGCGGGGCACTGGCGCCCATCCTCGGGAAAACGACTGATCCCAATCTGCCCGTTGAAGGTTCTCTGAAGCAACGTACGATGCTCATTCGCGGGAACAACAATCGGGATGTGTGGGGTTATGATTCCGATAAGCTTGCGTTGGCTGTGACGGAGGAGCTTCCGTTCAGCATCGAAATTGTGCCCCCGCAAGCACCTTTGCCGCGTAACGGTTCGGCGGAGCTAAAAATCGTTGCCAAACGGGCCGCAGATTTCAAAGCCCCGATCGCGGTGGCATTGGTCTATGCTCCGGACGGAACCTCTGCATCGGGTTCAATTTCAATTCCCGAAGGGGCCACCGAAGCCATCATTCCAATCACCGCCAATGCCAGTGCTCCTTTCCAAGTCTGGAAGCTAGTCGCTTTCGGCAAGTCGTCTGCCGGCCGCGGAAATATCGAATGTTCCTCGCAGTTTGTCGACTTCAGCGTCGTCGAAAACTTTTACGGCATTACGCTCCCCAAAACGGCAATTGAAATCGGGCACGAAGCAACCTTGACTGCAGGCTTGGAGGTGAAGCACCCGTTTGAAGGGGACGCAACTGCTGAAATTAAGGGCCTGCCCACGGGAGTCACCGCGGAACCCGTCAAGTTCAACAAGGATGCGACGCAACTGGTGTTCACGCTGAAAGCAGCGGCCGATGCGCGGGTTGGAAAGCACACCACCCTAGTGTGCCAGATAACGCAACAGGTCAGTGGCGAGAAGATTGTCCATAACCTCGCCAATGGCGAACTTCGCATCGATCCGCAGAGCACCCCCAAGCCAATGTCGAACGCCCCTGCCGCGCCCGCCGGTCCTAAGCCAGCGTCGCGGCTCGAGCAGCTGCGGCAGCAGAAGTAACGTCTGCCACCGGCTTGGTCTGTATCTATTTTTTAGAAGAACTATTTTGTTATTGATTAACCCGAAGGAGAACTCACCATGAAAAGCTTGCTCCCTTGGCAAGGCCTCATGGTTCTTGTCAGCCTCGCAGGTGCGATTGGCGTATCCGCCGACGAACCGAAGCTGACGGCACTAAATATCTATCCGCCGGAAATCAACCTGCAAACGAAGGAAGATTTGCAGCGTTACATCGTGGTGGCTACCCGAAGCGACGGGGTCACGCTCGATGTAACTAGCCAGGCCGAGGTCAAGCTCGCTGACGCTTGCGCCCGACAAGAGCAGAATATTCTGCGTCCAGCGGCGGACGGTCAGACGACGTTGACTGCCACCTACGCGGGGCTGACGACAAGCGTACCGGTCGTCGTCAAAGATTCCGCTGCGGAACGCCCGATTAGTTATCAGCTCGATGTCATGCCAGTCTTCATGCGAGCCGGCTGTAACACGGGGAGTTGCCACGGAGCGGCTCGGGGGAAAGATGGTTTTCGATTGTCCCTGTTCGGTTTTGATCCCGCGGGAGACTACTTCCGCGTAACTCGCGAAATTGGTGTCCGGCGGATCAATCTCGCGGTGCCGAGAGAAAGCTTGCTCCTTGAGAAATCGATCGGCAGCGTACCCCACACTGGCGGCAAGCGGTTTGATGAAAATAGTGAATACTACGCCACCATGCTGAAGTGGCTGGAGGCAGGAGTTCCCAACGATGCGGGTAAGACTCCGGCAGTGGTGGGTGTTGATATTTATCCCCCCAAGACCGTGCTAGAAGGAACGAACGGCACGCAGCAGTTCATCGTGCGGGCCCGCTATGCCGACGGCACGGATCGTGACGTTACATCCTTGGCCGTATTCATCACCAGTAACGATGCCTCTGCTCCCATTGAACCCAATGGCTTGGTTACGGCTGCCAGTCGTGGTGAGGCGTTTATTCTCGCCCGGTTTGAGACCCACACCGTCGGCGTGCAAACCCTCGTTCTGCCCGCCGGGATGGACTACACCCCGCCCGCAGTAACGGGAAACTACATCGATCAAAAAATTACGGACAAATTGACTCGCATCCGCATGCTGCCAAGTGGCCTCTGCTCGGACGAGCAATTTCTGCGTCGCGCTACCATCGATCTGATCGGCTTGCTCCCTACGGAGGAAGAGTATGCGGAGTTCATGGTGGATTCCGATCCGAACAAGCGGACCAAGCTTGTCGATCGACTGCTCGAGCGCCGTGAGTTTTCCGAACTCTGGGCCATGAAGTGGGCGGAAGTACTAAAAATCAAATCCACCAATCAAGTCAGTGCCAAGTCCGTTTACTTGTATCACACCTGGCTCAGTGACCAATTCCTTGCACGCCGCCCGTTCGACGAAATCGTGCGAGAATTGATGACCTCCTCGGGAGGAACATTTATTGCTCCTCAAACCAACTTTTATCAAGTTGAGCGAGATACGCTCAAGACATCTGAAAACGTCGCTCAGGTTTTCATGGGGCTGCGGACTCAATGCGCCCAATGCCATAATCATCCGTTCGATCGCTGGACGATGGATGATTACTACGGCTTTGCGGCATTTTTCTCCCAAATCGGACGCAAGCCTGCCGAAGACGAGCGGGAACTGGTCATTTTCAACAGTGGTGGGGGGGAGGTTAAGCATCCCGTAAACAATCAGAACTTGACTCCGCAGTTTCTCGGTGGCGAGCAGCCTGATGTTGCCGGCAAAGATCGCCGGGCGGTGGTCGCTGAATGGCTGACGTCCCCCGATAATGAGTTCTTTGCTCGCAATGTTGCGAACCGGATCTGGCAGCACTACTTTGGCCGCGGGATTATTGATCCAGTGGACGATATCCGCGTGAGCAATCCCCCCAGCAATCCTGAGTTGCTTGATGAACTCGCGAAGAAGTTGGTCGAGTACAAGTTTGACTTCCGCAAGTTGGTGCGCGATATCTGCTTGTCCGAAACCTACCAGCGAACCACGGCCCGCAACGATTCCAACGTGGACGATGAAATTAACTTCGCCCATGGAAACGTGCGACGAATTCCTGCCGAAAACTTGCTCGATTGCATCGTGCAAGCAACCGATGGCAATGAAAAGTATCAGGGACTGCCTTTGGGCTCCCGAGCGGTGCAGATTGCTGACGGCAAGGCAAGCAATTACTTCCTGGATACCTTCGGTCGCTCGCCGCGCGAAACGGTTTGTGCCTGCGACGCCACCACCGATCCATCCCTTTCGCAGGCATTGCATCTGCTCAATGGCACAACGGTGAACTCCAAGATTGCCAGTGGCGGGATCGTGCGCAAGATGCTGGCTGCGAAGAAGACTCCCGAAGAGATTATCGAACGGCTATACATTCGATCGTTGACGCGGAAGCCGACAGCAGAAGAGATGCAGACGCTGGTTGAGATTGCTGCCAAGGGAGAGACTCCCACGGCCGGACTGGAAGATCTCTTCTGGGCGGTGCTGAATTCACGCGAGTTTTTGTTTAATCACTAACGGCTCGACTCAAATTGCTTTTGATTCGGATTGGTTCGTACGAGGTGGCTTATGGTTCGCTGGTTCATTTCTGTCGTGGCGCTCTCGCTTCTCACCGCCGTTGCGTGGGGGGAAGACGCCAAGCCGGTGTCGCCCGATTCAGGCCCCAAGATCACTTACGAGGATCACATCCGCGGAATCTTTCGCGAGCACTGCTTTGCTTGCCATGCGCTGGATCGGGCGAAAGGTGGGCTTACGCTCGACACCTACGCCAAGACGATGACGGGTGGGAGCAGTGGTGAAGTAGTGCTGGCCGGCGATCCGGATAGTTCGCGACTGTGGGGCTTGGTCAGCCATTTGGAAGAGCCGGCGATGCCCCCCATGCAGGACAAACTGGCGGAAGCCAAACTCGACTTGATTAAGAAGTGGATTGAACAGGGGGCTCTCGAAAATGCCGGCTCGAAGGCTTCTGTCAAGAAGAAGCCCGGCTTAGAGTTGGCTGCCCCCTCGAATCTTGGCAAGCCGGAAGGTCCCGCGGCGATGCCGGAGAATCTTCTTTGCCAGCCCGTTGTGTACACCTCCCGGCCAGGGCAAATCACCGCCCTTGCCACTAGTCCTTGGGCACCGCTGATGGCGGTTGGTGGTCAGAAGCAGGTCGTGCTCTACAACACTGATAGCGGCAATCTGCTTGGTGTCTTGCCATTTCCAGAGGGTATTCCGTTTGTTGTTCGGTTCAGCCGCAATGGGAGCGTGTTGCTAGTCGGTGGCGGACACGGCGGACAATCGGGCTGCGTGGCATTGTTCGATGTGAAGTCCGGCAAGCGTTTAGCCAAGATCGGCGACGAACTGGATGTGGTCCTCGCGGCCGATATCACCCCTGATCTGCAAAAAGTAGCCATGAGCGGCCCAGGAAAGATTGTTCGTGTCTATTCCGTCGCTTCTGGTGAACTGCTGCATGAAATGAAAAAACACACGGATTGGGTCTATGGGTGCGAGTACAGCCCGGATGGTGTCTTGCTTGCTACCAGCGATCGCTCTGCTGGTTTGTTTGTCTGGGAAGCCGATACCGGCCGCGAGTACCTCGACCTGCGGGGGCATTCCTCGGGCATTCCAGATGTTGCTTGGCGCGGCGATTCCAACATGCTCGCAAGTGCCGGCGAAGATGGCACCGTGCGATTGTGGGAACTCAACGATGGCAAGCAGGTAAAACAATGGACGGCTCATGGCGGCGGCACGTTCTGCGTGACTTATGCGCATGATGGCCGGCTGTGTACTGCGGGGCGAGACAACGCAGTCAAGTCGTGGACGGCGGACGGTGCTGCGATCAAGACTTACCCAGGGTTTGTTGAGCAGGCGCTTCAATGCGCCTTCACTCATGATGGAAATATGGTCATTGGGGGAGATTGGTTGGGAAGCATCAAGGCCTGGAGCACCGCGGAGGGGAAAGAGGTCGCTGCGTTCAGCCCCAATCCACAGTTCCTCGCCGACCAGCTCGCTGCCGCACAACAGGCAGTCGCTCCTTTGCAAGCTCCCGCCGAACAAGCAAAACAAGAGTTGGCGACCGCCGAAAAACTGCTTGCTGATCGCACTGTTCTGGCACAGGCCGCAATGGCGAAGCAAAAAGCAGCTGAAGTAGAGCCAGCCAAAGCAGAAGGTGCATTGAATGAAGCCAAGAAGGCGGGGGAACCGTTAGCTGAAGTTGTAAAAGCGACACAAGCAAAGTTGGCCGGACTGGACGTGGAACTCAAAGCCATCGGCGACGATAAACCAGACGAGAAGGTTGCCAAAGAACTACAGGTAACCCAGGCCAAAGAGGAACTAGCACAAGCAGAGGCGAAAGTTGCCGAGCACGCGAAACTGGTCGAGGCGCTCGCAGCGGCACTCAAGCAAGCTCAGGATGCTGTGCCAGTTGCTACTGCCGAAGCTGCTCAGAAGGAAAAGGAACGAATGGAAGCCGAAGCCCAAATCGCGGCGAAGAAGTCTGCCGCAGAGGCTTCACAAGCAGCACTGGCTGCCGCTCAGCTACGAGTGCAGCAAGTTGAATCTCAATTAAAGGCCTTCGAGGCGTTGCCTGTTCAGTTATCCCAAGCAGTTGCTGAGGCTCAGAAAAAGCTCGATCCTCTCAAACAAACCCGCGAAAAGTTGGCCGCGGAGCATACGGCTCTCATGTCCGAAATCCCACCGAAAGACGCCGCCATTGCCGAGATGAATGCAAAGATCGCCGCGTTGCAGGCTGAGCTTGCCAAGCTTGAGGAAGCGAAGAAAGCAGTTGCGGCAACGGCTGCTTCTAAGCAAAACGAACTCAATCAGGTAGAGGGAACCTTGGCAGAGGCCGAGGGAGAAGTTGCCACTGCCGTCGCGAATCAGCAGGCGTTCGCCGAGGCCTATGGCAAGAAGTAGCGACGCAACAACTGGGCAATCTCAGTAAGCAAGCTATTTGTCACGCCGTAAATTAACGTCCGCAGTGGTATGTGTTTCTGCATACCACTTTCGCCAGCTATCTTCGTCATAGCTGTAGTTGACCCCCGGATGCAGTGCAGTCAGCGCGGAAAGAACGCGATCGTTCTTCTGGTCGACTTTCACGTCTTTGGGCTTCCCCCCCATGCTCATGCCACCTAGTCCGCCATCGCCGCCACTCCCGCCGAAGCTCGCGCCAATGCCTCCCGGAGATCCGCCTTGTGAAACGAGATAGTGATGGGTGGTGACCAGGGCGTTAATTAGCGGCAGAGTGGCTTCGGGGTTGCCCAGCCGTTCCAAACAATAGCCCGCCCGCTGCACCTTCCGATTGTCTTTGTTCGTTAGCAATTTGGTGAAAGCCACCAGTGCTGCTACCGATTGCTGCTTGCGAAGTTCCTCTAGGGCTCGGTCCCGAAGTTCGCCACTGGGATCTTCTAGGGAGAGTTTAATCATCACATTCGTGGCTACCTGATTCGACAAATTCGAGACGAGTTCGAGGCACAGCAGCCGCAGTTCGTCTGGCATCCGCGTATCGGAAACAATATCGAGCAGCGCCGGTCCCGCCGCAGGATCCTTGATCGCCTTGATATTTGCTAAGGCTTCTTCGCCGCGCCTTCCGCGCACGATTTGATCGCACCACTGTTTGACTTTCAGCAGCCATTGCTTTTGCGAAAGCTCGAATTGTCGATGTCGAACATCGATTTCGACTTCCTGTCTCATCCGCCAGGCACCCTGGTAGCGAACATATCCTTGACTTCGCATCCACTCGTCCGGCTTGACCCACGCCCCGCCGAACTTCACGTAGCCGAGCGCTAAACGAGCTGGCTCGTGTTCGGAATCGAGACGCAGAATGGATTCCAAATGCTTTAGCCGCTCGGGAGCCAGTTCCGCCTGTCGACACCACTCGGCCAATTGCCATTGACCGTCAACGGTGTCGGGATATTTTGGAGCGAGTATTTCGTACTGTTTTTGCAAATCACTTTTGACGATGATCCGTACGATTTGATCGGCAGGAATCGCAACTTTTAGACCAGGAGCCGTACGAAGTTGGACCGGGTCACGTGCGTCGCGAGAGGTATTGATCAACTCACCTTCCGCCTGACCGCCGGACTTCAGAATGATCAATTCGGCTTGGGCGGGCGCAGTCATCACCCCTAACAACGCTAGAACGCCGGCGTTGGCAAAATCCCGAATTGTCTTGTTATCCATCCGCATGATCCCATCCCGCCTGTGGGTGCTGCCATCAGCTTCGACGCCCTTAGATTAATTATCAACAACCTTGGCACTCAGGCAAGTTTTTCCGCGAAATGGTTCGGTTGACCCCCTCCCATGCCTGCCAACGGTAACGGTCACGCGGAATGGGCAATGGGGCCCCGGTGGTCGCGGGCTTTTCTAGCCGCCTTGCCGAGTTCGCGAATCCAGGGGAAATTACCCGTGGAACGTGAATCAATGCATCTCAAATTTCAGGGATCGATTGCGACATGGAAGCGGGAATTGTCGGACTGCCGAACGTAGGCAAAAGTACGTTGTTTAATGCCTTGACCTCTACTCAGGGAGCACAAGCGGCCAACTACCCGTTTTGTACCATCGAGCCGAACGAAGGGATCGTTCCGGTGCCCGATGACCGTTTAACCCGGATAACGAAGTACATCGTGCCTCAGAAGGTCATCCCTGCGGTGCTGAAACTGGTCGATATTGCTGGAATCGTCGAAGGTGCCAGTGAGGGGCAAGGCTTGGGCAATAAATTCCTCAGCCACATTCGTGAGGTGGACGCCATCCTGCAAGTCGTGCGCTGCTTCTCCGACCCAGACGTCACTCACGTTTCAGGCAAAGTGGATCCGATCCACGATATCGAAATTATCGAAACGGAGTTGATGTTGGCCGATATGCAGACCCTTGAAGTCGCTTTGCCAAAAGCCCAGCGTTCAGCGAAAAGTGGCGACAAGGACGCGAAGTTAAGAGTCGCCGGCATTGAGGCCTGCCAGGCTCATCTAGCCAAAGACCAGCCCCTGCGATCCTTGAAATTGTCGGAGGCAGATGCCGCCGCAGTCTCCAGCTTTGGTTTGATGACCGCCAAGCCGATCTTGTTTGTGGCTAATGTCGACGAAAACGACCTGGAAGGCAAAAGTGTGACGGCACAGCGTGTACGAGAGTACGCTGCCCAGATTCATGCGGGCATGGTCCCTGTCTGCGCGAAACTGGAAGCCGAAATCGCTGAGCTCGAAGAACCCGATCGAACGGAAATGTTGCACGGAGTGGGGCTCGTGGAGCCAGCGCTGGCCGTGCTGGCCCGCGAGGCCTACCGAACTTTGGGGCTACAGAGCTACTTCACGGCAGGTGAAAAAGAAGTACGTGCCTGGACGGTGCCTGTCGGAGCAACCGCCCCGCAAGCCGCGGGGGTTATTCACTCGGATTTCGAACGGGGATTCATCCGCGCGGAAATTTATTCGCTGGCAGACCTAGAGACTTATAAAACCGAAAAGGAACTTCGCAGTGCCGGTCGGTTGCGGGTGGAAGGCAAGAACTACGTCATGCAAGACGGAGACATCTGTCATTTCCTATTCAACGTCTAATTGCTCCCCAGAAAATCCCCCCTGGTAGCAACCGGTGCGAAAGGTTCTATTAAGCGGGTCAACTGGCAGAAACCGAGAAAATAAACTACAATTCGCCTAGGACAATCAAGAGCTATCTTCAGTTCTGGCAGCGGGTTACGTTTTGAGGATCAATTTGGCCGGCTGCCGACTATTTCGGCACGGGCACCCGAGCGCAAGTCTACGGTTGGAAATTCCAGGTAAAATTAAGAGTTTGGGAGGTTTCTCGTGCAGATTGTCGTTTCATCCCGCCACGGGCACTTGAGTACCTCCAGCCAGGATCTGGTGCGCGAGAAGGTCGAGGGTGTCCGCAAGCATTTCGATCGAATCACGGCCTTGCAAGTGACGGTGGATTTGGCGGAGAAAGACACGGTGGAGGTTGAATTGCGAGCCTCAGTCGAACATTCTGACGAGCTCGTGGCCACCGGGAAGGCGGAGACTTTGCAATCTGCCTGCGATGTTGTGGTCGAAAAAATGGAAAGCCAACTGCGTAAGCTAAAAGAGCGTATGCGGGACCATCGAGCCATCCCGCACAAGCACATGGAGCCTGAACAACTCGAAGACTAAGCGTCAAATTTTTGAATTCCATTTTCATTGAGAAAGTCCCGCACCCAGATGATGCCGCCCCAACCCCCGCTGTCGCGAAGTTACGCCGGCCGGTTCGATAGGTTGATTTAGGCTGCGGACGGTTACGAGAACCGAGGATTTATACTTATGAAGTTTTCTGATTTCGTTCACGTCAATGCGATCAAGGCTGAACTCGCTGCCGAAGACAAAGAAAATGTAATCCGCGAATTGGTCGCATCTTTGGTCGCCGCTGGTGCGATCAACGTTGCCGACCGAGACGGAATCGTAGCGGCCATCATGAAGCGTGAAGAACTCGGCAGCACAGGAATCGGTCGTGGTGTTGCCGTTCCGCATACGAAGCATGCGAGTGTCGATCGACTCATCGGAACGGTCGGTGTGAGCAATCTGGGGGTTGATTTTAATAGCCTCGATGGCGAGAAAGTGCATTTGTTTTTCTTGTTGATCTCCCCTCCGGATCGTCCCGGCGATCACCTCCGGGCTTTGGAAAACATCTCCCGACAACTGCGGAATGATACGTTTTGTCGCTTTCTCAAGCAGTCCAACTCGGTCAAGGATATTCAGCAGTTGCTGGATGAAGCGGATCATGACCACTTCGGCGGCTAGACCAAGATATTGGTCTTTACAGTTTCGAGCGCAATGCGATGCGGGTTCGGTTGGTTACTTGAAAAGACATGTCGAATACTCAATCGAGCTGCGAAGTTGTGGTTACCAATCGCCAGGGCTTTCACGCCCGTCCAGCTAATTTGTTCGTGCAGACCGCTGCGAAATTCAAATCACAGATTTCAGTTTTCAAGGGAAACGAACGCATCAATGGCAAAAGCATCCTGGACCTGTTGACTCTCGGAGCTCAGCAAGGGACGCGACTGCGACTAGAAGCGGATGGCGAAGATTCAAGCGCCGCAATCGAGGCTTTGGCTCAATTGATGCAGGACGGATTCGGGGAATTGAACGAAACCGAATAGGGCGGCAGTTCGGCCTGCGAGGCAGGCAATCGCCGCGACCAACAGATACAACTACGAAACACATTTATGACCAGGCAGTCCACCTCGCAAGTCAGTCAACGCAATTCGTTAGTCGTTGCTTACGGCAGGTCGCCTGATCACGGGAACATCCATGAACCAACGGAGCGGGTTCAATCTTTCCGCGCCGTACTGGGGAACCCAATCAGCCAGCCACTGGGCGTCTGATTTCTCCGGCGACGGGCGGTATAGATTACTTACTGATGTACTTTATGTCGCGGGGCGTTTGCGTAAACGTAGCCCGCTGTCCGATTTTCTGATCGCCACCGGTGTCGACGCTTCGGCCACCGGGGCAGGGATTCCGCCTTCGCTCAGGCGGCATGAATCCAGCGCTTTTGCTGCCCCAGCGCGGCAATCGGCACTGGGGTTCTCACAACGGCGACTACCAAGCGAGACTATTGTTTCAGCTTCGGTAAGGTCTGGCATTCATCGCCTCGCCCCTGATTTCCCTGTCGGACGATCTGTTACTCCCTCTAATTCCAGACAGGATGCTCATGAAAAAGGAAATGCTGATCAATGTTTCGCAGTCGGAAGAGTGCCGCATTGCGATTCTCGAAAACGACGTGCTCGAAGAACTCTATATCGAACGAGCCAGCCAGAATAAATACGTCGGCAATATCTACAAGGGTCGAGTCATCAACCTGGAACCCAGTATCCAGGCTGCCTTCGTTGATTTCGGCGTAGGGCGCAACGGCTTCTTGCACATCAGCGATGTGGAAGCTCAATACTTTCGCCAGGGTGGTTATGATCCCGCCGATGCCATGGCCGGCGGACGAATGGCTGATATCGATGTTGGCGAGGACGAGGGGCCATCGAAGGGACGGCCACGACGCCCCAATCATACCGGTCGCCCGCGGATCAAGCCCCCGATTCAAGGTATCTTCCGTCGCGGCGATGAAATCTTGGTGCAGGTGATCAAGGAAGGAATTGGCACTAAGGGACCAACACTTTCGACATACATCAGCATTCCAGGGCGCTATCTGGTTCTAATGCCTCCCTTGGGGCGTGTGGGTGTGTCCCGGAAGATCGAAGACGACCGCCTGCGTCGACAATTGCGAGATACTCTGCTCGATTTACATCCACCCAAGGGGCTGGGATTCATCGTTCGCACGGCCGGGCAGGATCGCACCAAGACGGAATTGTCTCGGGATATGGCCTACTTGCTCCGCTTGTGGAAGGCCATCCATCGTCGCGTGAAGACGAGTCCGTCGCCAATCGGAATTTACGAAGAAAGCGACATGATCATCCGGACGATTCGCGACATCGTCACCGCGGATGTCGACGCTATCTACATCGACGAACCGGCCGCCTACGAACGCGCGAAAGAGTTCCTGCAACTCGTCATGCCGCGGCATATCAATCGCTTGCATTTGTACGAAGGACGGGAACCGCTGTTCCATCGCTACAAGGTCGAGGCAGAAATTGCGAGCATCCATAAGCGAAAGGTTCCGCTGCGCGCCGGTGGCTCAATCGTCATCGATCAGACCGAAGCCCTCGTAGCGATCGATGTGAATAGTGGCAATTTTCGCACGGAAGATAATGCCGAGGAAACCGCTTATCAGCTCAATCTGGCGGCAGCGAAGGAAATCTCCCGGCAGTTGCGGCTGCGCGATTTGGGAGGCGTGATTGTCAATGACTTTATTGACATGCGAAAGGAACGCCATCGCCGCAACCTCGAACGAGCCTTGCGCGATGCGATGAAGCGCGACAGGGCTCGCACCAAGATCCTGCGAACCAGTCCGTTCGGCTTGATCGAGATGACTCGGCAGCGTATCCGTCCGAGTTTGAAGACGAGCGTCTACGCCGACTGTCCTTGCTGCTCAGGCCGAGGCATGGTGAAGACCTCCGAAAGCATGGCGATTGAAGTGACCCGAATTTTGATGCTTGCCAGCCATCAGCCTCGGATTTCGCGTGTGACCATCAAGGTCAACGACCAGGTGGCAACGTACTTGAATAATCGCAAACGCCGCGAGATTTCCCGCATCGAGGATCTATGCCAAATGGTGGTGCAGATCATCGGGAGCGAATCCAACTTCCCAGAACACTTGGAAATCGAATGTATCGACGTGGAAGGGAAACCTATCCTCCTTCCAATCTAGGAGCTTTAGCTAAGTGCGGAAGACTTGATCTGGCGGTCTGGGCTGAAGCTGTAGACTTCCGTTGTTAGCGTAGGGCCAACTGACGTTGGCTCTGCAAGCCAAACGTGCTAGATTCCGCGGTCGACCTAAACTCTCGTTGGCCGCGTATGCTCACCATCTTCACCCGCTATCTCGTTCGCGAGTTGCTCTCTGTTTTTTTGGTGGCACTATTTGCGCTCACGATGGTGATGATCATTCAGGGGATCGTCACCGAAGCGATGCGGATGAATCTCGGTTTCGGGCCGATGATGCGGCTCATTCCGTTCATCTTGCCTAACGCCCTTGTCTTTGCCGTACCGGGCACCATCTTGTTCTCGGTCTGCCTCGTTTACGGGCGCATGTCCGCAGATAACGAAATTATTGCGCTCAAATCGATGGGAATCGGGCCGAGGATGGTCATGTTGCCGGCCTTCGTCTTGAGCTTCTTGCTCAGTTTGTTGACCGTCTGGCTGATCGATGTTGCCTACTCGTGGGGCTATGTCGAAGCGCAACGCGTCGTGGTGCGGTCGGTGGAAGAAATCGCCTACGGCATGCTGCGCACGCAACGTTCGTACAGCAATCAGCGGTTCTCGATCATCGTGAAAGGAGTCGAGGGGCGCAAGCTCGTCCGTCCGATCATGACCTTCCAAGCCAATGGCGATGTCCCGGGCTTCACGCTCACCGCAGACGATGCAGAACTCAAATCTAATATCGAGAACAGTACCCTCATTCTGCTGCTTAACAATAGCGAGATCGAAGCAAATAACGGGATGCAGGCGAGCTTTCCCGGCATCGTGGAACGCGAAATCCCACTCTCCTTTGCGTCGGCCAAAGGGGATGTGGTCATCGGACCATCGAATTATTCAATTCGTCAATTGCCCGGCGAAATTGAACGGCAGGAGCGGGTGATTCGATCCATGGAACAATCGGCCGCTGCAGACTTCGGATTTGCGTTGGCCACAGGTGACCTAGGCGCACTGCATCACAACAATTGGCTCGCCCATCAACAGAACTTGGAAGGTGCGCAGCGGCGCCTGGCACGCTTGCGATTGGAGCCCTGGCGGCGCTGGTCAACAGGCTTTTCCTGCCTCTGCTTTGTGCTCGTCGGAACGCCGCTCGCGATCCGGATGAAAAGCCACGATTACATGACGACGTTTTCTTACTGCTTCCTGCCGACGCTGCTGGTCTACTACCCGATTTTCATGATGACGCTTGATCGCGCTAAAGCCGGAGATTGGCCTCCTTGTCTGGTGTGGCTGCCGAATATCGTCATGGCGGTCGCCGGCTGGTGGCTGATCCGAAACGTCGAAAGATACTAAACCAGGATCGCCGTCATCGACCGCGGGCCGTGGGCGCCAATGACGAGCGACTGCTCAATGTCCGCCGTCTTCGAGGGGCCCGAAATGAACAGGCCATATTCACGTTCGCCGAAACCATGCTCGCGATTGGCCAGACGCTGATAGGCGGAGTGCATGTTGTGCACCATCGATTGCCGCGCCACCACCAGCACCAAATGCTGAGTCAGGAAGTAAACCGCCCGATGCTTCACCCGGCGGCCGTCGACCCAGATCGCACCATTTTCTGCCACCGCAAATTCGCCCGGCAAAATAGCCACGTCGACTAGATCAACCGCGTGGGGATCGGCGAGCTTTTCCAGATCGCAATTGCCAAGTTCACGCACCCCATCGACCCCGCTGACAATTTGCTGTGCGTCTGCCATGCACTTCAAGCGGCGAACGGTGTCCGATAATTCGGCAGGATCATCCAGGATGATTGCTTCGCCGCCAACAGCGGCCAAGACTTCGCAAAATTTCTCTTCCGGATTTTCGAACGCGATCCAGGGCCCCGCATGTTCTGGCAATTCCACGGCGGGGACAATCTGTTTGCGTATATTGGCGAGGATTTCGGCTTTAGAACTCATACCTTCTAGCGTACTTGCCAAGCCGAAATTTTTGAATGCAGGATCGGTCGGATTTTGCGAAAACACTCGAGAATCGAATCGAGTGAGTAGCCTACCAACTAAGTAAGTCCGTCGATCGGCTTGAGCGATGTCAGCCCGCGCACCAAGTCCTGCGGCAATCCCGATTCCAGGCGGAGTTGCCCGAAGTCGACCAACGTGTGCATGATGGTGCCGAGCAAGTTGCCGATGTCTTGCGGTTCCGAAAGCGGTTCCCCAGCGTCGCGAGTGGATTGGCCAATCACCTGACCCATTTTCAATCCGCCACCGTACAACATGAGTGGCGCCAGGCCACCCCAATGGTCGCGTCCACCTTTCGCATTCACCTTGGGGGTGCGTCCCATTTCACCGGTAACGACCAGCAAAACATCGTCACTCAGGCCCCGCGCCTCGCAGTCTTCAATAAAGGCTGATACGGCATGATCGAGGGGCAGTCCCATGTACTGCATGCCTTCGTCCATGGTGGCATTGTTCATGTCCGCATGCATGTCCCAGACAAAGTTGGTCGTCACCGTCACGAAGCCGCAGCCTCCTTCGCACAGTCGCCGAGCCAGCAGCAACAACTTGCCCAACGTCTTTGCGTTATCAACATAGTTGTTGTAGTTATTCCACTTTCGGCTGATTTGATCGGGCCGCACGAGCGCCGCGGTATCATAGCGTTCGATCACTCGGGGATCTTCTTTGGAAAGATCAAACGCATCGGCCACACCACCCACGATGGTCTGCAACGCCTGGTCGCGGAAGCGATCCACGCCCACCATACCGGGGCGATCAAGTTCGCGCTGAATCGTGTCGAGAGACTTCAGCAAGTTCTGGCGATCGTCCAAACGCTCGCGCGAGAGTTCGAGCCGCATGTCTTTCTGCAAGGCACCACCGTCGCCGGGGATGAACGGCGCGAATGCCTGTCCGAGCGTTCCAACGGCTGAGAACTTGCCAAACCCTTCGTTTCGCGCTTGAGTCATTTCGTCGACAGCGCGGGGAAACACGGCCACATTCGATGGCATCCCTGTACGGGGATGATTGGCACCGGCAATGCGCGAATAGAGGGAACCCATGTTGGCCCCGAGCGTCTGCTTGCAAACGATCGGCTTGATGTCATGATTTCCATCCCCGGTGCGAAACGAACGAACGATCGACGTGCGATCGGCGAGTTTGGCGAGCCGTTGAAACGTGCTGCCGTAGGTGATGCCAGGAATGGAGGTGGGTGTTTCGCCCGTCACACTGCAAATGCCGGTCGGCGCGGTCATCTTGGGGTCGAACGTTTCGGTTTGACTCGGCCCGCCGTGGAGAAATAAGAAGATGACGGATTTGTTCTTGATCAGCGGCGCGGCTTGAGCTTGTGTCGCGAGAAGGCCAGGCAGCGTAAGCCCACCTAATCCCAAGGAACCAATTCGCAGAAAATCTCGGCGACCCAAGCGACGCGAAGTATCGAATAAGGTGAGCATATCGGCAGGAGGTGGGTAGGAGGGATAGACCGGCCGGCAGTAGAAATGTTAGCACAGTGTGCCTGAGAAATGAAAGCAATATTTAGGGACGAACCTTCGGCGCTCGGGCACGGGAACCCGAGGACACTGCGGTTTAAGGACTTTGGAGTTTAACGTGGAACATTTCGACGCGATCGTGCTGGGAACAGGGGGTGTTGGTAGTTCAGCCGTTTTGCATCTGGCGGAACGCGGCCTGCGAGTCGTCGGACTGGATCGCTTTCCAGGGGGGCACGACCGTGGCAGTTCGCATGGCGAGACCCGAATCATCCGCCAGGCCTATTTCGAACATGCTGATTACGTGCCGCTGCTCCTCTCGGCATACAAGTTGTGGAGCGAATTGGAGCAACTCACGAATCAAACGCTGTTTCATCAGGTCGGCCTATTGCAGATCGGCCCACCCGACGGCGAGGTGATTCGTGGTGTGCAAAAGGCGGCGGAGTTGCACGGATTGAACGTGGAGACTCTATCGGCGGAACAGATTCGCCAGCGATATCCGGCATTCACAGTGCCGGCAGGGATGTGCGGCGTGTTCGAGCCGAAAGCCGGTTATTTGCGAGTTGAGCAAGCAGTGCTCGCGCATCTTTCTGCGGCAACTTCGGCCGGGGCGGAATTGCGAACGGGAGTTGAAGTACAGTCGTGGCGCGCGGTCGGCAGTGGCGTGGAAGTAATGACGAACTGCGGCACTTTCGCGGCGGATAAACTGATCATCACGGCAGGAGCGTGGGCTTCGCAGTTACTTGCCGATTTAAACTTAAAGCTGCAAGTGCTCCGGAAGCATCTGTATTGGTTCGGGCCGACGAAACCTATTTGCCACGAGGACACCGGTTGTCCGACCTTCTTATATGAACTGCCCACCGGCGTGTTTTATGGATTCCCACAGCGCGATGCGCTCGGTATGAAAGTGGCCGAACATTCGGGCGGCGAAGTGGTGACTGATCCGCTTAAGGATCCTCGCAATCCCGATGCGGCGGATTTGGCTCGCGTGCAATTCTTCCGCGAACAGTGCTTGCCCGGGCTCGGAAACGAAGTTCGGAGACAAAGCGTATGTTTTTACACCATGTCTCCCGACGGCAACTTCATTATTGATCGACATCCGGAGCATCGGCAGGTTTGCTTCGCGGCCGGCTTATCGGGTCATGGCTTTAAGTTCACTTCTGTCCTGGGGGAAATCCTCGCGGACCTCGCCATCGACGGCATCACAAAACATCCGGTCGACTTTTTGAGCCTCGCGCGATTTGACCGAACTTAATCGAAAATAGCGGGCGAAAATCCCTTAGCTAAACCGTGCTTCGCGTGTCGAAACTTCTCGGCCGGTCGGCACGGTAAGTGGTTCGTACAATTCCGGTCGACGTGCTCGCATCCAGCGCACACCGGTGCAGCGTGGTCGAAGATCAGCATCGAGGTCGGCGATGACAAGGTCGTCCCCCGCACGGCATGATTCGCCCAGCACCCGGCCGTAGCAATCCAAGATCATCGCATTGCCGGTGCGAACTTCATCATCATCCGGCCCCACGCCGTTGCTGAAGATCAAAAACAGGCCGTTATCGTGGGCTCGCGCGGGCAGCCATCTCATCAACCAGCCGCGACCTTTGTCGCCGGTAAGTTCGGATTTGATCAACTCGGGATCTTCATTGCGACGATCCCAAATCGTACGGTCCACCGGTCCCATCGCAAACGGACTTCCAGAACGACAACCCCCGGTTTGATGCGGCGCGAGCAGAATTTCCGCTCCTGCCAGAGCGGTGATGCGGGCGTTTTCGATCAGATTGTTGTCGTAACAGATCAGCACCCCAACGCGGCAGCCATGCGGGGTATCGAAGACGGTGTGGCGATTGCTGGGGGTCAGCGCGTCGTGCACAAAGACATGCAACTTGCGATGCACGGCAAAATTGCCGTCCGGCATTGCGACGAAGTAACTGTTGTATAGTCGCCCGTCGGCATCGATCTCGATCAGGCCAGCGCCGATCGTCATGCGAAACTGTTCGGAGAGTTTGAGCAGTTGCTGCGCGGCTGGTCCATCGGGCAATAGCTGTGCGAGGTTCGCCAGTTCATCACGTGACAGCTTCCGCAGATGCCAATAGCCACTCAAGCAGCATTCAGGAAACGCGATAATTTCGACCCCTTGCGCGGCAGCGTCGGCCGACATCCGCTCGACGATGGCCAAGTTGCCGGGAATATCCCCCGGCAAGTGTTGAAACTGCGTGGCAGCGACGCGAAGGTTACGCATGCTGCGAGTCCTTTGCTAGGGGTGGAATGTACTTGTTCATCTGCTCGGCATAATCTTCACGCACCGGACTGAAGACATCGAGCACCGTTGCCGGGCCATCGATTGCGACGGCGCGGTGCGGCACGTTCGGCGGAATGATGAACATCGCGCCCGGCTCGCAGAGTCGCGTTTCGTCGCCGATGGTGAGTTGCAGTTTCCCCGTGAGCAGCATTCCCGCCTGCTCGTGCGGATGATGATGCAGCGGCACTTCCGCACCCGCATCCATTTCGAGATACGAGAGCATCAGATGTTTACCGAAGGGGGTACGCATCCGGCAGCCCGGAACTGGCTCGATGGGCTGGAATTGAGCAATGTCGAGGAAGGGCATAGAGGAGGCCTGGGTAGAGTTGGGAAGTACATTAAATTCTAGTGGACCTCTACACATCACGCAGGCCTTTGAGCTTGGACCTCAACGCGGTGCCTGTTCTAAAACGCAACTCGCTTCCGAAGTGAGGAATCTTTTTGGCGATTCCCACGCTTCAGAGTCTTGCTGTAGAACGCCCCTTAGAAGTCCAAGTTGAACCGCATTCCAATCACGTTGAAGGTGCCATCCGTCTGGCCGTCCACTGGCACATGTTGGGTGATATCGCCGTATTCATAGTTCACGATCAGTCGAGCATAAGGATTCCAATACCAAATGAGCGCGAAGGTGAGCTCATCCGCGACACCGCCAAAGATATCCTGGTCGGAAAGGTCAGTATGCGTATAACGCGCGGCGACTTGCCAAGCACCGCGTCCTCGCCCGGTTGCGCCATTCGCCGTGCGAACCAAGAAGAAGTTCTCGAAGGGCTGGACGCGAGTGATGCATCCTGTTTTGCGATCCCAGGGCATGTGTTCGCCCGTGAGAAAGTAAGACAGAGACACATAGCCGCCATTGAAAGACAATTCTGAGGCCGCATCGCGCTGCAGCCACAGTTGTTGCAATTCAGCAGTAAGTTGTAACGGGCCCCAAGTCGCGACTCCTTCCAGCGCGCCGATTTCATAGTTGTCGGCGCCATCGATCGCTCCGGTATCGAGCCAGGAGTTGGTGGTGCGAGCCTCCGGCCGAGAGCGAAAGCGGGCAGCGTTGACCGCAGGATCAGTGCCATCCGGATTTGCCCAAGTGCCGGCCACTGCCCAGTGGGCATAGCCTCGACCATTCGAGGCCTCGTCGTACCAGATGGTATTGGCGAGCCGGCCTGCGACCTCGGACTGATAAACTCCAAAGTCGGGGGTAGCCGTGACCGTACCCGTCTGCTGGACATCTTCTAACATGAAACCGCCGTAGCGCCAGTTCCAAGCCTCGTTTTCGGAGACACCGTATGATTGTAGACCGAAACGACGGGCGTTGTTGTTGAATGCATCGATGATCGAAGGGCGCTCGAGAAAGATGGTGAAGTTGCTGCTATAAAGCGCATCGAGGCCATAAGGACGCTTCTGATTGCCTACCAGCAGGGTTTGCAAGAACGGAAGTTCGGACCAGCCGAGGTAGGCATCGCGAAAGCCGATCGCGTTCGGAGTGGAGAATTCCAAGTCAAACTTGTACAGCATGTTGTCGGCGACATTTCCCGAGAAAGTAAGTCGCAAGCGACGAAGCAGGAAACGGTCTTCAACGGCATCGTTGGCATCCCCTGTTTCGAACGCGTTAGCACCAGGAGACGTGTTGGGAAACGTCCAATAGTCGGCTTGAATACGGCCGCTGATTTTCAGGACGGGCTTGGGAGCGTCTTCGGCCTTCTTCTTGGCGGCCGCTTCGTCTGCCTTAGCCTGAGACTTTTCGAGCTTTTCGAGTCGCTTTGACAGATCGGTATCGCTGTCGTCGTCATTTCCAGATAATACATAAGTGTTGTTACGCGAGGAAATGAGTTCTTCTTCTAGTTCCGCCTGTCGTAAGGATTGCTGCTGCAGGAGCGCTTCCATACGGCGAAGACGAATAGCGAGATCACTTTCTGAATCGTACGGCTGATTCTCCGGTGCATTGACCAGGTCAATCGAGACTGGCGCTTCGTTCTCGCCGACCAGCGGAACCGGCGGAGTGAATTCAGGAAAATGTGTTTGAGTCCATGCGGTACCCGTTGTAACTAGCAAGCAGCAACTGACCATGAGCAGTATGCAGGCCGAATTTCGGTTCGTTTTGCGGCACATATGATTCATTTTGTTCAAAAAAGTGACCAGCGCGGGGATGAACACGTTTCGCAATGTCCCAAGCGAGAAGCGAATGAAGCTCATTTGGAATACATCTGCTGCATAACTGAAATTATCGGAACCTTCATCGTTATCCCAAAAATCGGCATAGTCCTTATGACCCATGCAACATTACACATCCAATCGTTAAACCCAAGCAAGTGCCGCAGTTTGATGCCAGCAGGCTGAAACGGCGATTCGATCGGCACGCAAATTAATTGAGGCTTGCCAAATTTCCCCAAGAATTCCCGATAAATGGCGTTGCAGAGAGGTAAGAAGCAAGTTGCGTTGTGCTCAATGATTCGTTTGCTGCAGTCGTAGTGATTGGCAGATGATGAAATCGTAATTGAAAATATGCCGATTGGAGTGACTTTGCGGGCGATGTTCCTGTCGGCGAAGGACCGAGCCTTAAAGGCACACCGGTTGCTCAGTTCATAGAGCAAATTGCCTCCGTGTCCCGAGCCGACAAGACCATGTTGTTGCCAATGTCCGCTTATAGATTTTCAGACTTTGGACGGCACGCCAGTGCAATCGCGGTTTCACTGTGTTTGGCCTGTTCTGCGGCTTTCGCCCAAAAAGGCCAGCTCGAAATCAACGTCGTCGATCGTGACACTATGGCTCCCGTCGCGGTCCGGATGAAGCTGATGAACGAAAAGCTGAAGCCGGTGAAGGTGCCAAAAGTTCCTTACCTGGGGGATCACTTCGTCTTCGAGAGTAAGTTGGTGCTGGAATTGCCGCTGGGAAATTACACGTTCGAGATGGAACGTGGGCCTGAATACAAGGTGCGATACGGTTCGTTTCAACTCGAAAGGGATGCGGCTGACAATAAGCAAGTCGACATGCCCCGGTTTTTCGACATGAAGAAGGCAGGCTGGTGGTCGGGGGATTTGCATGTGCAACGTGAGGCACGCCACATCGACCTGCTGATGCGGGCGGAAGATTTGTATGTCTGCCCGGTCGTGACCTACGCGAATGAAAAACTGCCGCCGCCGATTCTGCCTCCCGCAGCAGGCGAGAAGACGCTGCTCAATCTCGAAAGCCGGCGTTTTGCCAATTTGCTCACCGGGCGCGATCGTCGCGAGTCAGGGGAGTTGTTGTTCTTGAATCTAGCACAGCCGCTGGAGTTGGCGAGCATCAGTGGTGAAAGCCCGCCCGCGGGAACGTTTCTGAAACTGGCCCGCGAACAAGGAACGGGGCATGTCGACATCGCTCGGCCCTCGTCGTGGGACTTACCCGTGTGGATTGCGAGCGGCCTGGTGCAATCGGTCGAAGTGTTTGGCGATCATCTATGGCGAGACGGAAAACCGCCCGAAATGCCTGGAAAAAAGGGGGAATCGATCCGCTTCAACAACGCCACCGGGCCGGGTCGGTTTGGTTTGGATGTGTACTATCAGCTGTTGAATTGCGGGCTGCGATTGCCGCCGTCGGCCGGCAGTGGCTCGGGGCTGAATAACAACCCGGTGGGCTACAACCGGATGTACGTGCATTGCGGCGAAGAACTGACGTACGAAAAGTGGTTCGAAAACTTTCGCCGCGGCAGAGTCGTGGTGACGAATGGCCCCCTCCTGCAGCCGCTGGTGAACGGCGAATATCCGGGGCATGTCTTTCAAGCCGATGAAGGGAAGACGGTCGAGCTGAGTATTGCCCTAAATCTCGGTACGCGCGAAAAGATCGAGTATTTAGAGATCGTGCAGGACGGCAAGAGCGTGATGGAAGTGCGGCTTGACGAGTGGGCGCAGAACAACGGGCAACTGCCGCCGGTGTTGTTCACCAAAAGTGGCTGGTTACTGGTGCGTGCGGTAACGGAGAATCCCACGACGCTACGCGGGGCGATCACTGCGCCGTATTACGTGGAAATCGGCTACGAACCAACGATCAGCAAGAAGAGTGCCCAGTTCTTCTACGACTGGGTCGTGGAGCGCGCGATGCGACTCAAAGATCTGCCGGCCGACCAGCGCGAAGAAGTCATGCCCTGGCATCGCCAGGCGCGCGATTACTGGCAGAAGCTGATCGACAAAGCGAATACGGAATGACAAAGTGGGTCAGGCCGACTTCGTCATTCGTCATTTTGCCTTCATCACTTCCCTACGGTGCTGCCTGGTTGCGACGCATCGCTTCATCCGCCCGATAAGCCTTTTGGGCGGCCGCTTCACGCGACAGCTTGAATTCAGGGCCAGGCGCGAAGTATTGAATGTCGTCATACATGTACCAAGGGCTAGGAAGCGTTTGCCCCCCCTCGGTAATCTGACAGCCGGTTGAAGTAAGCGTGACCGTGGCCAGCACGAGGCCCGCGGCCAACGTTGTCATCCGGGAGGTGAATGCAGTCTTCATCGAGGCGTCCTTGTTCCCTGCCAGCATGTTCGTGCGGGATGATCCGCAAACGTCACAATTGTTATCGGCGGCATAACCGATAAACTTTGACAAAAATGGAGATGAAGCCAGACGAGAGTGCAGGCATTGAAGTAACGGACTGTGTTGTCTGCGCCGAATTTTTTCAAAAACCCCGCGTTTACTTGACATTTTCGGCCAAGAACGCGTAATATCCATGAACGCTGGTAGGTTTAAAAGCAGCTCTTCTGGGCGGAATTCCCGTCGTCGCCTCTGAGCCAATCGCCGGCAACTAATCCTTGAAGCCGTTCTGCGTTGATCGCAGGTTCCTCATCTGGCAGGTCTGAGATGCTATCGTACCGTTTTCGATCGCGGGGGTTCACCCTCGTGGAACTCCTGGTCGTAATCGCCATCATTGGCATTCTGGTCGCACTGCTACTGCCGGCCGTGCAATCGGCGCGAGAGTCCGCCCGCCGCACGCAATGTGTGAACAATCTCAAGCAGATCGGGCTAGGGATTCATAATTTCCACGACACACAACGTGCGATTCCACCGGCAGCTGTGGAACAAGAGGAGCCAACCTGGGCTTTGTTGATCTTGCCATTTATTGAACAAGGGTCACTTTTCGAGTTATTCAACATCGGTGATAACCTGCGAGACTCACCCCAGCCAGATCGACCGGGGCGATTTTCGGTGGTGCCGGCCTATGTTTGTCCTTCACGTCGCACAGTCACTCAGGCATTTACTCAGGATGCCACCGGCAACATTGGCGGCGCTTCGACCGACTACGCCTGCGTCGGCGGGTTCGACGACAACTATGGAAGAAAGCTAAGCCAAGGGGCAACCGGATCCTTTGTGGTCCCAGAGAGCCGCGTGCGCAACGCCACCCAACGGACGAACACCTGGCAGAACATCAACTTCGCACGCATCACCGATGGGCTTAGCAACACATTCTTCGTGGGCGAACGACACATCCCGCAGAAATGGATCAACCGCAAGGATCCTTATCAATTCGATGGTCCTTATTTTCGCGGCAAGACCGATACCGACTATCACTCGCGCGGCTGGAGTTGTCGGCGGGCAGGCCCCGGGTACGGTCTAATGCGGAGCGTGACACAGGATTGCAGTCCGGGAAGCACCGGCGTACGGGACACGATTTGCGGGATGGTTTTTGGCAGTTGGCATCCCGGGAGTTGCACCTTTGTGCTGGGGGACGGCAGCGTGCGGATCGTGCAGAATAATATGAGCGAAGTGATTCTGGGCAACTTTGCGGGACGAGAAGATGGGAAGACGGTGGCGGACTGAAACTCATTTGTTCTTTCCGTTACGCGTTTTGCATCATCGCCACGCAATCTTTGGATGTAGCTTTGCTCCGCATTTTCCACCTAACGATTCTGGCATTCTTCACGGCCGCCCTTTCCGGATGTTCCCCATCGGGCGATCGCTGCTATCCGGTGCGTGGTCGCGTTGTGCTCGATGACGGCACACCGCTCGCTGCAGGTCGAGTCAGTTTTGAATCGACCGCGAAGCGGATGAGTGCTGAAGGTTATACCAATGCCGATGGCGAGTTCTCGATGACTACTTACGCCAGCGGTGATGGGGCCATCTTGGGGGAGCATCGCATTGTGGTTACGCCACCCCCGCCGCGCCCAGCGGATAACGCACGGCGCATCGCCGAGATCTCCCAGTTTGAAGGCGTGACGGCGGAAGATATCGAGAAAATGAAGAGCGAACCTGCCCCGCCGCTAATCGCGCGCAAGTATGCGGACTTCGAAACCTCAGGCCTCACCTTCACGGTCGAGGCCAAGAGCGACAACGTTTGCGATTTGACGGTGGAGCGGATGAAGGCGGGGGAGTAGATGTCTTGCAACGAAGCAACGTCTACACGACCCGCGCAATGATGCACTTCAAATACTCTGTCTCCAAACACGTTGCGGAAACAGGATGGTCTGGTGCCGCACCGCGAGATTCCAAAATCTGGATACTGCGGCCCGACTTCTGGGCGACGCCAGAGAGCATCAGCATGAAGTCCTCGCGGGTCACGCTCCCCGAGCAACTGTGGGTGACCAGAATGCCCCCCGGTTCCAGCAAATCAGCGGCCGCGCGATTGATGCGGTGATAGGCTTGTAGCGCTTGATCGACGCGGGAACGGCTGGGGGCGAACTTCGGCGGATCGAGAATGATCCCGCCAAACTTGCGACCTTCTGCGGCCAGAGCGACGAGCGTGTCAAAACCATCCCCTTCGTCGAAGCGAACGTTGGTGAGGTTGTTCAAATTCGCATTCTCTCGCGCGGCCAGCACAGCACGCTTGCTGGAATCGATGCCGAGCACTGTCGCTGCTTTGCCGAGAGCTGCCGCGGCCAGCGAAAAGCCTCCCGTGTAGCAAAACATGTCGAGAACGTTCCGTCCGCTCAGGTACTTCGCTGCGGCCGCACGATTCTCGCGCTGATCGAGGTAGAAGCCGGTCTTTTGTCCTTCGCGGAGGTCGATCAAAAACTTCAAGCCGTTTTCTTCGATCGTGATCGGTGCGGCCGGTAGTTCGCCCCAGGTATGGCCGTCTTCCAGTTGAAAGCCTTCCCATTTCGACGAAGCTTTTTCCGCACGCAAGACGGCGCCGCGCGGCTTGAAAAGGTCGAACAAAATTGGCACGATCATTTCCAGCCGCTCGGCAATCGCCAGCGACGTTGCCTGCAGTGTGAGATATTCGCCGTAACGATCGACGATCAAGCCGCTGAGATTATCTCCTTCGCTGAAGACGAGTCGGGCCGCCGAGTTTTGGCGATGCGCGGCTTGTTCGTAGCCAAGTTGTTCACGCAGGGCGTACGCGATGTGCAATCGTCGGCGGAAGAAGCCGGCGTCGAGTGTTTCGTTCTCGTCCCAGGTATAAAGACGGATACGAATGTGGCTGCGGCTGTTAAAGAAGCCGCGGGCGATGAATCGCCCTTTTTCGTTCAGCAGATCCACCATCGCGCCGTCGTAACGGGCTGGGTCTTGCGGATCCACCCCTGCCGGGGCAGCGATTACGGGCTCGATGCGAGCAATCGCGGAGTCGCGGACCCACGGATGCCGGCCATAAAAAGGCATCGCTTTGCGTGGCTGCAGCCAAACGCGGGCGATCGAAGGAGTGGCGGGAGGCGAATGAGTTGAGGTTTCCATTCACCGATTATACATGAAGCCGCTCGTTTACTTGGCCTTTCCTGAAATGGAGGGTGGGAGTTCGCGGTAACGGCTATTCCTACCCGGCGAATGTTCACGTCGTTGACGAAGTAGCGCACATCTCGACGGCCTCGGAGGGCCATCGTACGGGGAACTGGTGGGCCGGCGCAGCGCGGCTGGTCCCACCTTGCAAAAGTTCCTCTCACGGGCGAAGTAGCGCACCATTCGACGGCCTCGGAGGGCCATCGTAGGGGGAACTGGTGGGCCGGCGCTGCGTGGCTCGTCCCACCTTGCAAACGTTCCTCTCACGGGCGAAATAACGCACAGCTCGACGGCCTTGGAGGGCCATCGTTACGGGGCCTACTTCTTGGCGACTTTCAACTCACCCAACTTTTGGGCGACGTCGGTCGCATGGCTGCCGGTCTTTACCGCCTTGTCGATGTAGGCGATTTTCCCTTCCTTGTCGATGATGAAGGTCACGCGAGCCGCCGTCTTCTTCTCGGCCGTGGCAATCCCGTAGGCAATTGCAGTCGATGCATCGGGATCGCTGAGAATTGGATAGTCGACTTCCAGCGATTTGGCAAACTCCGTGTTCTTCTCGACGGTATCCGTGCTCGCCGTGAAATAGGCGACGTCGTACTGCTTTAGAGCGTCCCCTTTTTCCTTGAACGACTTGCATTCGGCGGTGCAACCGCCGGTGAAGGCCCGCGGATACCAGGCAACAACAACGGCCTGCTTCCCTTTGAAATCAGAAAGCTTGTAGGTCTTGCCATCGCTACCGACGAGGGAGAAGTCCGGTGCAGCGTCGCCGACTTTCACTCCCGCTTGCGAGACAGCCGGGACAAAAAACAAAGTAGCGAACAATGCCGCGGCCGAGAGGGTGCTGATCCAACGATTCATAATCTGCTCCAACAGGAAAGAGAGTGAGGCGGGTCATCCGTGTTGTCTGGATAACGCGGCGTAGAACCATTCTGCCGCTGCCCGGACTCGTTCAGACTACCCGGCCTGAAGGCCGAGGGCAAGAAACGCGACAACCCCGAGCTTTCACTCGGGGTTGTGCGATGTAAAAAACCTTCGGTCGACTGCGACAAAATGGAGTCGCTGGGAGATTGGCGCGGCTCTGACGTGCTACTACACTTGCCTTTGATTGAACCGGGCCATCCCAAAATAGATGGTCCCTCTGCCGTAATGCTGACCGAAGGTTATTTCAAGTGTACGTTAGGTTTTGGCTGCCACAAGGGCTGCCTGACGCTAGAATACTATCGGCTGTCTTCCGATGCAGATAGATGGATTTTTTGTTTTTCTGCACTGGCACGCAACGAGCGATTTGGCATGAGATTTATGGTGCAGGATTCTTCCCCTCAGCGACCGCCTCGTCGCCCGCAAATGCAGTTCTCGCTGCAAACGCTGCTGGTGCTAACTGGCTTATTGGCTTGTGGTTTGGCTGCGTGGCGGATGTCCGGCCCGCAACTTCTTTCGCAGTACTTTCTACTGATTTATGGTGCCGGGCCCTGGTTCGCCTATCTCGTCGGTGAATGCTTGCCGACTCCCGTACGGTTAATTCGGGTAGTTTTTGCGAACGGATTATTAATTGCGATGTTTCTGATCGGGCTGAAAATGTGGGAAAACTGGTTCGGTTGGCCGGCAGTTTTCTATGCAACGGCAATCACGGGACTGGTTTGGACGCCGCAGTATTTGGCCTTCTTTCATCGCCGTGCAGCGGGCATTTAGCAACTTCGTCGCAGCGACCCCGCGTTGTCTTTTGGCAACATCTTTCGTTGTTTCGTTGCCACCCTACCGGTTCGACCGTCGATTTTGTTCGTGAATCGCTTGGTTTTGAACTTGGCCCGCCCTTTGCTTCCTACCTGTTCCTACATCTTCGCAGGCTACCGGGATCTTTTCCCGGCCCCAGGCAAAAGGAGGAACTTGTGACGCGTCTGGTTTCAAAGTTTTTCTTCACGACTTCGCTGATCGTTGGCGGGTTACTCAACTCTCAAGCCGCTCACGCGCAGTTCAACAATCTGCCCAAGGATACGAATGTCGACCCCAATGCGCCGCTGAACATCCCCGCTGCAAGTCTAGGCAACGCGGGGCCGAAACTCGAGAAGCCAGTCACGCAGCAATGGAAAACGGGCGTTGTGATCCGGGCTCTCACGGGGCCATGTGCAGGGTTAACTGGCACTTTCCCAGTACCACTCGATTGGCCTGAGCAGCAAGTGAAACTGGCAGATCAAATCGCCACGCCCCATTTCACCAAGGTGGGATATCGCACCACGGACGACCTCGTCAAACAAGCTGTTTTTGCCGTGCCCATGATCCAAGCGGGCGATACGGCCAAAATGGAATTAACCTTCGATGTGATCAATTACGTGCAGGTTGCGCCAACCCAAACCAGCGGCTATGTCATCCCCAAAGATCTGCCGGGCGCACTGCGTAAGTTCATCATTCCCAGTCCTTACATCGAAAGCACGAATATCAAATTCAAGCAACTTGTCCGCGATGCGATTGACGGAAAAGAGACGGCCTGGGAACAACTCGATGCGATCTACGATTCCGTTCGGAGCAAGATCGTCTACGAACGGACTAACGGCAAATTTTTCGGGGCAGTCGGGGCCATCACGAATAAGAAGGCGGATCGGGAGGACATTTCCAGTGCTTTCGTCGCCGCTTGCCGGGCACATCGAGTTCCGGCACGGATGGTTTGGGTTCCGGATTCGTGTTACGCCGAGTTCTATCTCGAAGATGCCGAGGGGAAGGGGTACTGGTTTCCTGCCCAACTGGTCGGAGACAAACAATTTGGCGGCCTGGAAGAACGCAAACCGATCCTGCAAAAGGGTGATAATATCCGGGTTCCAGAAACGAAGGATCCCCAGCGGTTCGTGACGGAATTCCTGACAGGCAAGGGGAAATCAGGCGGAAAGCCCGACGTCGAATTTGTCCGCCGGCTGGAGGGGCTCCCCTAATTGGGCTTCCTTGCGTAGAATATCGGGCTGACTTGATCGTTCGTCGGCTTTGGATGGCCGATACAGCATGGCTCGAAACGAACAACTGATTCGTCAACACAAGCTTCTGCAGCTTTTGGAGCGGTATCGCTTCGGCAGAACCTTGGAAGAGCTGCGCGACGATCTCGTGGAGGAGTTGGGATTAAGTTCCCTCCACATCCGTAGTGTTCGCCGCGATTTGGATGCCTTGACCGCATCTGGAATCGACGTGGCTCTGCAAAATGCCCCCCGGGGCAAAATATGGAAGCTAGGACCTCAAGCTCGCGGTGCATTCAAGATCACGGCCTCAGCCACAGAGCTTATCGCTTTGTCCTTGAGCCGGGACTTGCTTTACCCATTGGCGGGCACGCCATTTTGGATGGGGATCGAATCCTTTTGGAACAAGCTTCAGGAAGAACTCCCCGCGGCAGTTTGGGATCATTACGAAAAGTATCGACAAACGCTGTATGTGCGTGGAATGCCGGCGAAATCCTACGTCGAGCAGCATGGCACTTTGGCGAGCATTCATCGGGCGATCGTCGAACATCGCGTGGTGGAGGTCGATTATCACTCGATTGGCAAGGACGTACAGCGGCGGCAGATCGAGCCGTACGCGGTCGTCTTCTATCACAGCAGCTTGTACATCATCGCGGCCGCGCACGAAGTGCCGGTGGGCGAGGAGCGGCTGCGTCATTTCAAACTCGATCGATTTCAGAAGGCTGTAACGTTAGATGAATGGTTCCAACGTCCGACCGACTTTGACCTGGAAAAATACCTGGGCCAAAGTGCGGGCATCTTTTCTGGTGGGAAGGCGCGCGACTTTCGCATCCGCGTCAGCGCGTACGCGGCTCCGTGGGTCCGAGAAGACCCGTGGCATCCAGAGCAAAACTTAGAAGTTCAGCCCGACGGCAGTGCGATTTTGACCGTTCGGGCGGCCCACGATTTGGAAATTATTCCGCGTGTTCTCGCCCTGGGAACTGAAGCGGAGATTCTCTCCCCGGCATCCTGCCGCAAAACAATGGCGACGATCGTGGCGCAATTGCAGGAGAAATACTCCAAATAAACCTGCGATTCGCCCCACCTCCCGAAGTTTTGGAATTTGCTCCCCGGATTGCCCGAATATAATGGGGAGATTCACGGGGCTACTCCGCGCGTAAGAACTATGGGCATCCGCTTTCGTTGTCCGCAGGGACATCAACTCCACGTCAAGTCGTTTCTCGCCGGGAAGACAGGGGTCTGTCCCGATTGCGGAGCCCGCGTACGCATTCCGGCAGCCTCGACCATCCGTCGCGACGGTTCGGCCGTCGAAAGCGGGGCAGCGGCCTCGACGACAACCGACGACGAAGACGCCCACGAGATTCCTCCCGAAACCCCCGCCATGAAAAGTGGCGAGGACCTGCGCGATGCCGTGCAAGTTCCCAAAGGTGCAGCACCGCCCCAAGCTTTCACCCCCGCTCCGGCACCCGTGCAGCCAGCCAATCCAGCGCCGTCGCCAGCGAGTGCAACCGCGGCTCCGGTGCGACCGGCCGCCGTCGTTCCCGCCCGCGTTGCTC
>JBGSNR010000037.1:0-56926 GCA_041739545.1 Pirellulaceae bacterium
CTGGCTGGCCTCGGTGGCCACTTGGGCCGAAAATGCGACGGTCGCCCCGGCTGGATCACGCTGTGGCGCGGCCTGGAAAAACTACTCCTAATCCTCCGCGGCACCGATTTGAAAACCGTAAGATGTGGGTAACGTTGACTCAACCCTACAACGATCGTAAAGGAGTCGTTGGCGGATTTTGGAGCAACATGGCTCACCATCAAACGATCGCACTCTCCTCTGCGGCAGTTCCCTTAGGACCGCTCGGACAGGAACTTGCCGAGTCAAACGAGGCGCAGGAAAAAATCAAGGTGGAGCAAAAGCAATTATCGGAGGGGGACCGGCAGGTCGTTGTCGGTTCCGATGGCGTCATCTCCATTCCGGCAGTCGCCCACAACAAGCCGTCAGGCTACTTCGCGTCCATGAAGAGTTTTTCGGGCGGCCAGCAATTGCACTGCACGGGTGGCTTTAAGGCCGTTTACTCACTTGAGGTTCCGCGCGCCGGCAAATACATGCTGGCCATTCGTGTGGTGACGGTACAAGAAGGTCAAAAGTTTCTGCTCACACCGAACAATTCCAAAGTGCCCGTTGAAATTGCGGTTCCCTATACCCTTGGCCAGTGGCAGCAAACCCATCCGGTCGAAATCTCCTTAAACGCTGGCAAGAACGAACTTCTCTTAGCGCTCCAAAACGGAAGCCGCGGGGTGACTCTCAAGGATGTCACTCTCAGTCCGGTAAATTGACCGCCGGCGACCGCAACCTCTTGTTTCAGTCGGAGGGGTTGAAGCATCTCCGAAGATTGTCGACCACCTTCCCCTCGGTCGCCATCCAGTCGACAATCTTTGTTCCGCCCCACCCCCGTGGCGTTCCACTGAGACTCCCCGATGCCCGATCGTTGCTACGCTTGTTTTCGACCGCGAGAGATTTGCTTTTGCGACGTCATTCCGCGAATCGAGAATCGTACCGAAGTCCTCCTTGTGCAGCATCGGCGGGAGCGTTTTCATCGATTCAATACCGCACGCATCGTCAGGCAAGGCCTGGTCCGCTCGCAGCTGTTGATCGATCATATTGCGAATCTGCCGTCGCAGCTGCATCTTCAACCGAATGCGGGGTTGCTCTATCCCACGGCACCGGCACGGCTGCTTTCCGAACTTGCGGAGGAAGAGCAACCCGAGCAACTGGTGATATTGGACGGCACGTGGCATCAAACGAAGACGTTGCTGCGCGAGCTTCCCGCGCTTCAGCAATTGCCGCGCTATCGCCTAGCACCTGCTGAGCCAAGCCGATACCGCATCCGCCGTGAGCCGAGTGCCGCTTCTCTTTCGACAGTCGAAGCAACGGTGGCCGCACTTCGAATTTTGGAACCAGAGACGGCGGGTTTGGACCAACTTTTGGACGCCTTTGCAACGATGGTCGAAGACCAGTTGACCCATCCTGGCTCTGCGAACGGCGCGCGATTCTTGCAACGCCGCTCGCAATCGACATCGCATATTCCGCTCCCCCTTTTAGGAAGTCTCGAGGACGTGGTCGTTGCCTACGGCGAAGCGCCGGCCGGTGAGCGCGGCGGACGGCGAACGTCCGAGCCACCAATTTCGTGGGTAGCGCGGCGCTTGGGTGACGGTGCAACTTTTTCGCAGACGCTCATTCCCCCTCGACCTTTAGACGATGTATTTCTAAAGCACTTGGAGCTGACGCGCGACGATTTTGCTCAAGCCATCTCGCTCGACGAAGCACGACAACGATGGCAGATGTTTCGAAGACCCAAAGATGTGGTTACGGTTTTCCAGCCGGGAACAGCTCGTCTCTTTTCCTATCTCGCGGGAGCGGATGCACGCTGCCTGGTGCTAAAGTCGGTCGCATGGGAGGCGCTGGACGAACGTTTGGCCCATGATTTTTCGCTGCCTAAGTCGCTAGCCCTCGAATCGCCGAGTATGGGCCGGGCAGGGAAGCGGCTTGCCGAGACGGTTGCATTAGTACTGCGGCTGAATGCTCTCGCCGTGAGTTAGCTGGATAACGCGGGCCCCAAGCATTCCGTCAAATCTCCGCAATCTTCGTTACTTGTAAAACCCGCAAAATGGTTGCCAAGGCGGGTGCATTCCTGGCAATTCTGCGTCGCAAGTCTCTTGAAGGAAATCATTTACGGAGAAGTTTATGGTAATTGGTGCAATTGGAAAAGCTTGCATAAACGGATTGCCCTCTTACCATACGGCTTAAGTGCGCTTTAGCTCTCAAGGGAGCTCAATCCTCCTCTCCCCTCTTCCAACGCGTAGATCATGACCTTCGACCCCCTTGCTTACTTATGGGGCCGCCAAGCCTCGTCGCGTCATCACAAATCAAGAAATAAAGATCGCCGAGTGCGTCGTGCGATGTTTCTGGAGGGATTGGAGTCTCGCGAAATGATGGCCGTCGATGCCGTCAACGACTTCGGTATCACGACTGAAGACGCGATCTCTGGAACTCTTTCCAATCCTGCGGGGGCAACGACGTTGCTCCAGAACGACACCGCCTCCCCCGGCATGCCGATGGTGGTGTACTTCGACTCGACCAGCGCCAAAGGAGCGGCCGTAAATGTCAACGGATTGGGGATGTTCACTTACAACCCTACCGTGAGCCTGGCCTTACAGGGGCTGCAAGAAGGGGAGACGACGGAAGATACTTTCAGCTACATCATCTCCGACAAGACGATGGTCAATAGCGGCTTCTTAATTAGGAGCTTTCAACCTGCCAACAATCCAGGCAACCTGGCGGCTGCCGATACGTTCCTCGCGGGAAATCCCACACCAACTTTCAGCGGCTCGCATCCCGTTGTCAACTTCTTCCATTTGGACGGTGGTAATCAGCATTTTGTCGGTGCAGGAACCGCATCCTCGCTGGATGACGAAACGCCTGTTCCCGGTTTAACCGCTGGTGACGTGGATAACTACGTTGTCGAAGCGACTGCCGATCTCGTGATTCCCGTTGCCGGTCGCTATACGTTCTCGGTGAACAGCGACGATGGTTTCGGCTTGCAGATTACCGGTGCAACGCTCGTCAGCGTGCATGGTCAGGACGATGGCACGAGCACCACGGGCTTGGATGGGCGTTTGCGCTATTCAGCGGGTCGAGGCACACAAGATACCTATGGCGTGTTTGAGTTCGCGACGCCGGGGGTCTATTCGTTGCGTTTGGTGAACTGGGAAGGAGGGGGCGGTTCATCGGTAGAAATGTTCGCTGCTGCCGGGGACTTCGGCGCCGCCATCAATGCCACTGCCACACCAGGTACGCAAGGCTTCGCTGCGGCTCGCCTGGCAGGGGCGAATTGGCAACTTGTCGGCGACACTTCGAACGGAGCGCTGCGCGTTTACAACCCAAATTCGGTGCTCGATATTGCCACCGTGACCTACACGGTCACCGGCATCAACGATGCACCGGTTGCCGGGCCTGATTTTTACGAGGCCGAAGAAGATAGTGTTCTCTCCGTTCCAGCCGTGATCGAAACCGTGGGAATGAATGTTGCCGTGTATCGCGGAACAAACAGTTCCACAGCCAGTTTTGAGGCGATCCGTGGCACGCAAAGTCCTTCGGATACCGGAACGGTGCAACTCGCTGATTTCCTCGCCGGGCCCAACTTCTCTACCAACAATCCGGTTCCCGGTGGAGGAGGGGACAATTACGCCGTGCTGGTGAGTGGCATTATGCGCGTCAGCGCGACGGGCACTTACACGTTCGGCACCCACGCCGACGATGCTGCGCGCATTCGGATCGATCTGAATCAGGATGGTATCATCGCCATCGATGGTTCTGAAGATGTGGCTGGCGCGGAGCCTTGCTGCGTGAACCATTTTGGCACCCCTCGATTGTTGCAGGCTGGGGACTACCAATTTGAAGCTTTCTACACGGAAGGTGGCGGTGGCGATCACGGCGAATTTTTCTACGCGCCAGGGAGTAAAGTTGGGTTTGACGCCGATTTCCGTTTGTTGGGCGATTCGTCCCAAGGGATCACGACTTTCTCCTCGATCGTAAGGCCGGGCTTGGTCGGGAACGATACCGATCTTGAAGTCGCGCTCGGTGTTCAGCAATTGGCAGTTACGCAGTTGAACGGAAATCCAGTTCTCTCGGGTTTCTCCACGCTGGGTGCAGCGGTCACCCTGAATGCCAACGGCAGCTTCACGTACAACCCGATGGTTCCCGGCTCCTTCGTGTTTGGGCTGGCGCGCGGACAAACTGCGGTCGACACCTTTACCTACACCGTAAGCGACAACGATCCAACCTTACCCAAGTCGGCCACGCAAACCGTAACCATTCAAGTCACCGGCACCGACAATCCACCGGTGGCTGTGAATGACAACCACACGGTGAACGAAAACACGGTCCTGGTTGCGAACGATGTAGACAATCCGCCTCGGGATAACGAAGGGGACAGCACGCCCGTCAACACCAATGACGACGGCGTCTTGGTGAACGACTTGGAGCGGGACAGTAATAACGTCTACGAAGTGCTGTCGGCGCGATTGATTGGAGATCCAGGCATGGATGTCGCCGTTTACAACCAGCAGGGTGCGGAGCCTGCTTACGGCACGCTCGTTGTCGCCGACGCAGTCCGCAATACCGTTGGCCGCAACCCGAATTTCACTGGGACAGTCGCATTGGCCGACTTTATTGGGAACGGAGGTTCGCCGAACTTTCCGGGTGGGGTTTCGTTTCCTGGAACGGTCGGAGACAACTACGCCGTCTATTTGACGGGCATCCTCCGCGTAGATGTCGGCGGAATGTACACCTTCGGCGTGAACTCTGACGACAACTCGCGAATTCGAATTGAGACACCCAACGGAGATATCGTTGTTGCGCAACACAATGGTTGCTGCAACAATCAATTTGGTGCTCCTATTTCCTTGCCTGCCGGGGATTATCCCTTCGAAGCGATGTACACCGAAGGGGGCGGCGGTGATTACGGTGAATTTTTCTACGCTCCCGGCAGCAAGACTGCTTTCGATGCCGATTTCCGCCTGATCGGCGATGGATCGCAGGGGATTCGGTCCTTCCGAACGCAAGAATTGCCGCTTTCCGGAACAGTTGGAACCCTCGATGGTGGGAGCACGACCTTCTCCACCGTCTTGGGTGCCTCAGTCACTTTGCTGGACGATGGAACGTTCACTTACGATCCAACCACTTCCCCCACTCTGCAAGCGCTCAGCACCGGGGAAAGCCTGGTCGACACCTTCCAGTACACGGCCTCCGATAACCAGGCACCTTTAGGATTGAATGTGAAGTTGTATCAACCGGCGGCAGTCGGTGATCTGGCGGGCGCTGATGCCTTCCTGGCAAACCCGATCCGTCCGAATGAGAAGTTCAACGGAACTGAACGCACAATCAACTACGTGAACACCGGGGCTGTGGGGCAGTTCACGGGAGCAGGTACTGCCTCTCCGTTAGACGATGAACGCAATCCGCCTACGATTCTCCCCGGCAGTGACGCCAACGATTACATCATGGAAGCCATGGGGCAGATCTACATTCCTGCCGCCGGTGATTACACCTTTGTCGTGAATAGCGACGACGGGTTTGGCCTGGCCTTCTCGGGTGGGCCAGGTGTTGTGAGCCTCGCGAGTGTTGCGGGGGATAATGACGGGACAAGCACACTGGGGGTCGGTGGTCGTATGACGCGTTCCACAGGTCGTGGTGCCGTCGACACACTAGGGGTCTTTAATTTCACGCAAGCGGGCACGTACGACCTGCGACTCGTTTACTGGGAAGGGGCCGGAGGATCGGCAGTTGAATTCTATGCCGCACCTGGCGCATTTAATGAGTTCGCACAGACGAACACCTGGCGACTGGTGGGGGATACCGATAACGGCGGCCTGGAAGTCTACGATTCGCAAACAACCAACAAGTCCAGCGCTACGGTGAGTATCACGGTGCAAGGAGAAAACGGCGCTCCTGTCGCCAATCCCGATAGCTACGCCACGAATGAAGACAGCCTGCTGAATGTTCCCGCGCAGATTGATGTTCCGGGGATGAACGTGGCCGTCTATCGCGGCACTGGTGCTGCCTGGTCGACGTTCGAGCCGATTCGTTCTACCACGTCCCCATCGCACACTGGAATTGTGCAAACGGCCGACTTCCTGGGTGGACCCAACTTTGGGTTCAATAACCCAGTGCCTGGTGGTGCAGGGGACAATTATGCAGTGCTTGTGAGTGGAGTCTTGCGCATTGATGTCGCTGGTACCTACACCTTCGGTACTCATACCGATGATGCTTCCCGTATTCGTATTGATCTCAACAACGATGGCATTGTGGCCACCGATGGCAGCGAAGATGTCGCGATTCAAGATGGCTGTTGTAACAACGCCTTCGGTGCCCCCATAACGCTCGCTGCCGGATACCGGAAATTCGAGGCGATCTATACCGAAGGGGGAGGGGGGGATCACGGCGAGTTCTTCTACTCGCCGGGAACAAAGTCAGCCTTTGATGGCGACTTCCGTATTCTGGGAGATACCTCGGCGGGCATCACCACATTATCGAATATTATTCTCCCGGGGCTTCTAGGAAACGATACGAACGAAGAGCCATCGCAGATTCTTTCTGTCACGCAGCTGAACGGTGCTCCATCGCTGACAGGCGTCAGCAGTCTGGGAGCACTCGTCACGCTGAACCCGGATGGAAGTTTTACCTATGACCCCAATGTCGCGGGTTCCGCGGTGCAGGCTTTGTCCGCCGGTCAGGTTGCAGTCGATACGTTCACGTACACAGTAAGTGATGACGATGCGCTCAATCCACTCTCCGCGACGCAGACCGTCAGTATCACCGTCATTGGAAAGAATGATCTGCCATTGTCCATCGACGACAACTTCGGGACCGATGAAGACACGGTCGTTACATCGGCGCCGAGCCTCTTGGCTAACGATATCGAAGTGGATGACAACGATGTCACCGAAATACTTTCGGTGACCTACCTCGTTTCGGGCATCAATGTCGCCGTCTATAACCAAGCCGCCGGCGAAAGCATCAACGGAACACTCGGCAACGCGGATGCAGTGCGTAACTCCGGGCGGGTACCGAATCATACCGGGATGGTTCAGCAAGCAGACTTTATCGGCAACGGCGGCAGTTCACACTTCTCGGTAAACAACACTTTCCCAGGGACAGGGGGAGATAACTATGCTGTGTACCTCACTGGCACCCTGCGCGTCGATGTGGGAGGGACTTATACCTTCGGTGTGAATTCTGATGATTCTTCGCGCATTCGAATTGATACTGGGAGTGGATTCGTAACCGTTGCGGAGTTGAATGGCTGTTGCGCAGACAGCATCGGTACGCCCATAAGCCTGCCTGTCGGCGATTACCCATTCGAAGCCATGTACACCGAAGGGGGCGGCGGTGATTACGGCGAGTTCTTCTATGCACCCGGTTCGCACGGAGGTTTCAATAGCAACTTCCGCTTGCTCGGCGATGGCTCGCAAGGGATTCGAACGCTTGCCAGTGTCAACGCCCCTCTTGGCGGCACAGTCGGCGTTCTAGATGCAGGGGCGGCATCGTTCGTTACTTTACTTGGCGCGTCGGTCACCGTTCGAGATGACGGAACCTATAGCTACGATCCAACCACCTCGGCGACCTTGCAGGCTCTTAACCCCAATGAATCGGCAATCGATTCTTTTAACTATACGGCGACCGATCATTCACCAGCGCCAGGTCTGCGAGTCAAGGTCTATCAACCTGCTGCGGTCGGTGATCTCAATGGCGCAGATGCTTTCCTGGCCGGCACGCGCACGAATGAACGATTCGATGGTACACGACGAGCCATCAATTTCTATCACACCGATTCCGCAGGGCGATTCACCGGCGTCGGAAGCGCCTCGCCGTTTGACGACGAGACCACCACTCCAGGTTTAGGAGGAGGCAATCAAGACAACTACGTCACCGAAGTCACTGGGCAAATCTTTATCCCAGCGGCCGGAAATTACACCTTTGTTGTTAACAGTGACGACGGTTTCGGCCTGCAATTCTTGGGTGACCCTGGAACAGTCACCTTGTCCTCGGTTGCGGGGGACAACGATGGCACGAGCACGCTGGGAGTTGACGGACGCATGCGCCGTTCAACGGGACGAGGTGCCGTCGATTCCTTGGGGGTCTTCAACTTTTCGCAGTCCGGGTTCTACGACCTCAACCTGGTGAACTGGGAAGGTTCAGGAGGTTCAGCTCTGGAATTTTATGCGGCCGCTGGAAGCTTCGCTTCCTTCGCCAGCACGAACACCTGGGCTCTAGTTGGAGATACGTTCAACGGCGGGTTGGAGGTCTTCGACCCCAATGCCAGTAATTTAACCAGCGCGCAGGTAACCATCACGGTTGAGGGACGGAACGACAATCCAGTGGCGGTTGATGATAGCGCACTCGGCTTGCCTGCATACGTGACGGATGAAAACTCCTCGCTAAATGTGCCGACCCTTCTCACGCCGGGCATGAACGTAGCTGTCTATCAAAACGGTTCCATCGGAGCCGATATCGAGACGGCAGACGCCTATCGCGCCAATAATCCTCCCACGGCATCTGGAACGGTACAGCTGGCCGACTTCAATGACAACAATGATGGCGCTGGGGGGCAGTTTGGCGTCAATCAGGAACCGTTCGGTTTGAATCCAACTGGCGGCGATAACAATTACGCCGTCTTCGTATCGGGTACCTTCCATGTGGTGACCGGGGGCCTATATACCTTTGGCACATTTAGCGATGACAATTCCCGAATTCGTATCGACCTGAATCAAGATGGCACGATCGCCACGGATGGAAGTGAGAACGTCGCGACGCAAACAGGCTGCTGTGGCAACGTATTTGGCACTCCTGTGAACCTGGCCCCCGGCTATTACCGCTTCGAAGCTGGCTATTCGGAAGGTGGCGGCGGCAGCTATGGCGAATTCTTTTACGCGGCCGGATCACATACCAGCTTTAACAGCAATTTCCGTCTCCTCGGCGATGCCGCAGGCGGTATTGCCTCCTATCGGGAGATTAGTGGATTGCTCCTCAACGATTTCGACATCGACAACGGCGATTCAATCTCTGTCGACACTGCCACGATCGTCTCGACCAATGGTGCCACCATCATTCCGCAGGCAGATGGATCGTTCAGCTACGATCCGAGCACTTCGCTCACGATCCAACTCTTGCTGGACGGGCAGATATTAAATGACACGTTTGAGTACACGCTACTCGACTCTTTCGGCGGTTCTAGTACGGCGACTGTAACCGTCGTGGTCACGGGTATTTCAGATCCCGTTGACGACACCTACACCGTGAACGAAGACAATCCGGGAGACGGCATCGATCTCAATCAAGCAGCGCCTGGGGTTCTGGCCAATGATGCACTCTCTCTGCCGCTTAATCCAGTGCTGGAGGTCCTCACGGCTCAAGGCGTTCCTTTGTCCGGTACGGTGGACACACTCAACGACGGTTCGGCCATAGTGGCAACTGCTGCCGGCGGCGAGGTAGTTATTCAAGACAACGGAGCCTTCACCTACGATCAGTTGGGAATTTTCGACTATCTGGGTGTGGGTGAGCAGGCTACCGACAATTTCGTCTACACGCTGGCTAATCATATCCCCGCGAACCTCAATTGGGATTTTGGCAACGCGGATCTGCAAGGCTGGACCGTTCTCAATGGCGCGGTCTTCTTCCGACCGGATGAAGGTGGCGGCGTGACACCTGCCAATGGAGGCGGTGGCTTTGCCCACGATCCGGCCCACACCACTCTTTTGATTCAATCTCCGGAATTCCGCTTCAGCGGTCAAACGGTTGATGGCACGAATGCGCTACGTGTGGAGTTTGCGGGGGGGGCCGGCGATCAAGAGAATGTCGGGCAGATCTTCAACAATCCGGCACAAGTGCTGGCTTACAACGGTGGCAATACGAATAGCCTCGGGCAAAAAGGTCTCGCATTTTTGAATTCCACCACGGGGCAATACGTTACCACCATCTTCGAGAATGATAACGGCGGGACGAACATCCGCTCCTTCACCCCTGCCGACCTCATCGCCCGCGGCCTGGTTCCGGGGCAATCCTATCGTCTGCACTATTTTGAAAACGACGACGGGGGCTGGGGTTGGGGGCAACTCAACTTTGTGCAGTTTGGCGGCAGTTCGCTCGTCGAATCTGCCTCGACCGAGGTGACCCTCAACATCATCGGCCAGAATGATGCCCCCGTGGTTAGTACCGGTGGTCCGTATGTTATCGATGCCGGGACCAATCTGGTGCTCAATGCGAGCGGAACCTCTGACGTCGACCTGTCAGACACCCTGACGTACCGCTGGGATTTGAACAACGATGGCACCGACGATATTGTCACGAACAATTCCGTCTTCACCTACACCTGGTTACAGTTGCAGGTGCTGGGAAGCTTCACGCCGGGCGTTTATCCACTGCGTCTAACCGTCGGTGACGGACATGTCGACGTCGTGGCCAACACCACTTTTGAAATCACGCCCAGTTTTGTCTTCAATCCAATCGAAGATGGCGTGGAAGATGGCTACACGTTGGTTCTGAACAATGCGCAAGATACGATCGAAATTCGTGATACCGCTACCTTCACGCTGATCACGAGCACTCCTCGGGCCGGGGTGGATAAAGTTATCTTCAACGGTACGAACGATCGCGATACGCTCACGGTTGACTTCCGCAACACCAATCCGATCCCTGTCGACGGCGTTGTCTTCCATGGTGGCAATCCAACGACCAACCCTGGCGATAGCTTGGTCCTGACCAAGGGAACCGCGCTCGTCGACGATGCCACGACGATTTCCTACGTCTTCGTCACCGAGCATGATGGCTCGGTCGATATCGACGGCCGGGTAATCACCTACACGGGCTTGGAACCGATCAGTGACAACCTGGACGCAGTCACACGCAACTTTGATTTCACATCGGCAGCGGATGAATCGATCGTCGTCCGCAATTCTGTGGTCGCCGGCTTCGATCTATTCATGGATTCATCTGCGGGTGAATTCGTGAACTTCGTTAACCCGACGGGCGCGATGAATATCACGCTCTCGGGTGGCGGCGTTGATACGATCGACGTGCAAACTGCCAACGTCGCTGGGAACTTCTCGATCACGGGGAGTGGCAATAACGACGTCGTCAACTTGACCGGCACCCTGGCCCTTGGCGGCGCTTCCGCCACGGCCTCGATCGCGGCTGTCCAAGCAGTGAATTTTACAGGGGGCCTGCTCCAAGCGGCCAATGTTTCACTCGATGCTGGCGTGCTCACTACCACGACTAGCGCCACAGATGTAGTCGCCACTTCGCTCATCGCCACGGCTGCCACCGGCATCAACCTTGATACAACGGTGATCGATGCCACCCTCAGCAATACGGGCGCAGGAAATATCGCGATTGACAACAACGGCGCGTTGAACCTGCTCGGCCTGTCCGTGGCGAATGGCACGGCAGCGATTACCGCGACGGGCGCGCTCACCGATGGCCCGACCGCCGTCAGCAGTGTCAGCGGCAACGCCAATTTCTCGGCCCCGAGCATTACGCTAGGTGAAACTGCCGGCGATAGCGTTAATTTCGGCTCGCTTACCTTCGTTTCGGCAGGGGATGTTGTCATCAGTGAAGACTCCGGCACGGATCTGGTCGGCACCAACACCGCCGGCAGTTTGGACCTCGATTCGACCGGCGCGATCAGCGATGCCGGCGCGACGAGTGTTTCGATCACAGGCCTGGCCGACTTCAACGGCACGTCAATCTCGCTCGGTGGCGGAATCTTTAACGCGGGCACCCTCATGTTCAACTCGGCTGGTGCAGTAACGATCAGCGAAGACAGTGCTTTGGATTTGGTCGGCACCAACACTGCCAGTAGCGCAACCTTGTCGGCACTGGGGAACATTTCGGATGCCGGAGCGACCAGTGTCGATGTAATGGGCCTCCTCTCGTTGAACGGTGAAGCCATCTCGTTGGGCAGCGGCATCTTCAACGCTGGCACGCTGACATTCGTGGCGACATCGACCGTCAACATCACCGAGGACTCCACGCTCAATTTGGTGGGTGCGAATAGTGCCACAGGCGCGGTTACGTTAACGACCGTTGATACACTCGCTGGCACCGAAAATATCGTATTAGTCGCGGGCGTGACCCTTGCCGGCAGCAGTATCACTTTGAATGCCGGCGATAATGCGACGATCAATGGTGACTTGACTGCCACCACTACCGTGGCGATTAATGTTGACTTCAATAGCGCCGATCCACTCCTCGGCGGCATTCTTACCATCGGAGCCGGAGTTACTATTGCTGCCACCAGTGCTAATTTCGGCGGCGCGGGTCAAGGTGATACGTTCAATTTCGCCCCGCAAACTTCGACCCCAATTACCGTCAGCGGTCTTGCTCCCACGGTGTTTCCTGGCGATACCCTCAATCTGAACACCACGGGAGCTCTGAATACCACGCTGGGAATTCTTGGTGGACAAGGATCGGGAATTTTTAGCTTTGATAATCTGACGAGCGTGCAGTACTCCAGCATCGAGTATGTCATCACCACCGTGCCTTACGACATCACGCTCGATGCGACGGCAACGGGAGTCGAGAGCATCCTTTTGCAGCGCAGCGACGATGCAGCCATCGGCACAAACTTTGAAGTCTACAACGATGCTACCAGCGAACTGCTCTACTCCGGTGCGATCGCCGGTGTGCTTTCCTTCCAGTTCATCGGTTCGGCCAACGACAATCGAGTCATCATTGACGATGTGAATGGCCTGGTCGATCTGGTAGGGACAGTTCCTGGGGTCGCCGATAACGGCAACGTTGGCGGCATCGCGGAGATTTATCTGCAAGGGAACGGCGGTAACGATCAACTCAACTTCGAGAACCGGGCGAACAACACCAACCAAACCTATGGCCTGGGAACTGGTAGCGGTGCGGGAACTGGTGCCGGCGAAGTGTTGACCGTCACCGGAGGACTTTCGCTCAGTGTCTACTTTGACGGGCTGACCGGCGTGCTGTCCAACGATGCTTCTCCCGGCGACACCGGCACGCTGACCATCATCGGCGATGCAGCGGCCAACAGCATCTTCTTAGAAAGCTCAGCCACCGGAACCGAGGTGCGCACCACGGGCTACGTTCCGTTGACCTTTACTCCGCGTGCCTTTAGCGCGGTCAATGTGAATGCCGGCGACAATGACGATTCGCTGACACTAATCAGCCTGAATGCGGGCGAAACGGGTCTCGCCTTAACCTTGAACGGCGAAGGCGGAGACGATACGATCGCCGTTGAATCGGCTCCCGCCGGCAGCACGCTGGCACTTCAAGGAGGCGCGGGCAACGATACCTACTTGCTGGGCGGATCGGCCAACACGCTCGATAACATTCTAATCCCGATCACAATCAATGATGCGAGCGGCGACGATGTGCTCGTTCTCAACGATTCGGCGAGCCTGTCAGATAAAAATGTGACCGTTACCGAAGCGACCATCGACGGCGTGAATGCCGCTCCGGGGATCGATGTCAATTACGGCGGAATCGAAACCTTGACCGCCTTCACCAGCGGCGGTAACGATACGATTCGTGTGAACTTCGGGGTGGCACCCAGCGACGTTGCCACGGCGACCATCAACGGCAGCGGGGGGAACGATCAGTTCTACCTCGATGGAGCCGCGACGGCCTCGCTCGACTTTCTCTATCTGCAAGGGGGAGGAGGCAACGATACGTTTGGCGCCGCACCGACGGGCGGCATCGGCAGTGCTGCCCCCGCCGACGCCATCATCCCTGTGGCCGGCAATGTGCAGATCGTGATCAGCGGCGAAAGCAGCACCAGTATCAGCGGGCCGAATCCAACGGGGGACAACGATCAGCTCAATCTCAACCTCAGCACATTTGTAACCGCTGAAGTTGTCGATACGGTTACCGGCCAAGTGATCTCGATCGGCACCATGCCCGCTCATACACCGTTGTACTTCAATGGGATCGAAGATCTGAACCTCTTTGACGGCGACGTGCTGACAAACACCATCATTGGCGATCTGTACCTTCGCAGCACCGACGACGGCACGGCAGACAACATCCTCTTCTATCGCGGCTACACTTCGGCCAGCGATGTGCTCGTTCGCATGAACAACCGGATGGTCAGCAACACGCCGTTCCGCCCGACGACCCGCGTCGTTGCCTACGGCCGCGGCGGTGGTGACTCGATCCAGCTGAACTACACGGCTGGCACTATCGCTGCCGAATTCCACGGCGAAGACGGCAACGACCAGCTACTCGGCTCGTTCCAGAACGACCTGTTGGTCGGCGGTGCCCACAACGATCATCTGATCGGCATGGATGGCAACGATATCCTGTGGGGGGATCAGCAGGCTCTCACTTGGGCCGGTCGCTCGGGCGACAACTCGCCTGGCTCGACCGACGGTGACGACATTCTCGAAGGAACTGCCGGCGATGACTTAATCTTCGGCGGCGGCGGTAATGATCTACTCAACGGCATGAGCGGCAGCGACTACCTGCACGGCGGTTTCGGGAACGACAATCTCGTCGGCGGCGACGGCAACGACTTCCTGCGTGCTGGCGACGGCAACGACACACTCGTCGGCGATGCGGGTGACGATATCGCGATCGCGGGTGCTGGTGACGACTTCATCTACGGCAGTGCCGGTCGCGACTTTCACCTGGCCGGTGCCGACAGCGATCGGGTTTATGACTTGAACGATAATGGCGAAGACATCAGCGTGACCGAAGCGTTGACTTACGACGCAGACCTGGCCAACCCTGCCTACAATCCCAACGACCCGCTCACCTTCTTCGGCCCGAACGATGTAGCGTTACTCGCCTTGATGACGAGTTGGACCAACCCGGTCGACTCCTTCGCCACCCGCGCCGCCGCTGCCAGTGCGATATTATTGCCGCTCGCCACCAACGACGGCGCCATCGACTACATGTACGGCAACACGTTGGCGCAGGATTATTCCATCGTCGTGACTGGCGCCGTCTATGCGAATAGAACTGGCGATGCGGTTGATGCGATGTAATGAGGCCCAAATGTTTAGGATTTCAATGGGCTGATCGGTTCGGTCGTAGGGAGGCAATCGTTGCATGCCAGGAAGGGAGCGGCGGGGTGCAATCATTCGCATCTGCCAACCGGGCAAATGCCGGCCTGATTGGCCGATCAATCGCTTGATTCCGCCCGCGCAGTTAGCCGATCCCCAAATGCTCCGCCGGCAGTTCGCCCATGATCTCTTCCGTGCTGGTCACCCCTTGGGCGACCTTGAGCATGGCTGCGCGGCTGAATTCAACCATGCCGCACTCGACTGCAGCCTGCTGCAGATCATCAGCGGGTACCCCCTGGGCGATTAACTGTTTCAGGCGACGGTTAATCACCATCAGTTCGAATAGGCCGGTGCGCCCATTGTAACCCTGATGGAAGCAGTTCTCGCAACCGCCAGGTCCATAGATATACGAGCCAAGCCCCGGTTCCATGATCGATTGAATGTCTGCAAAAGTTCCCGGCGATTCGCTGATGTCGTAACCAACACGGCACTCATGGCAGAGCGTGCGAACCAAACGCTGTGCTACCACCGCGAGCAAGCTGTTCGACAAAAAGTACGGATTTACCCCCAGTGCCGAAAGGCTTTGCACCGCGTGGGCCGCCACGGTGGCATGGACCGTCGCTAAGACAAGCGTACCGCTGTTGGCAGCTCGCACGGCGGTCTTGGCGGTTTCTTCGTCGCGAATCTCGCCGATCATGATGACGTCGGCAGATTGTCGAAGAATGTTCCGCAAGAGCTCCGCGAAGTCGACTCCAATTCGCGAACTAACCTGCGATTGCCTGACTCCCGGCACGGCGTACTCGATGGGATCTTCCAGGGTGTTTATCTTCCGCGCCCCGGAATTGAGGTACTGGACACAGGCGTAAAGAGTCGTTGTTTTTCCAGTACCCGTCGGCCCCGTGACCAAAACCAGGCCGCTGGGACTGCTGATTGCCGACTGCAGCCGCATTAATTCATTGCGGTTCAATCCGATCTGGTCCAAGGAGCGCAGACCAAACTTACGATCGAGCAAGCGCGCGGCAACGTCTTCTCCATAAAGGGTTGGGATAATGTTCACGCGCAAGTCGACCAACCGATCACCGACCGATTGCAGAAGTCGTCCTTCATGGGGGCGCCGGCGATCGCCGATATCGATGCCAGCTTCCGCCTTGATGTGACTAATGGCAGAGCGTCCCAATTCGCGTGACAGTGTTTGCAACGTCTCTACGATTCCCATCCGCCGGACGGCAATCCGCACGCCATCTTCTTCCGAAAGCAAGAACAGATCACTCGCTTGCATCCGCACCGCGCGCTCGAGAACATCTCCCCAGATATCTGCCACGCTGCTAAAGGTAGGGTTGCCATTCGCGATATCGGGTCCAGTCGTCATGCCGATTTCCCTTCCGCAGTGAGCAGAGCCTGATGCTGGTCATGGGCAAGTTGAAATACGGTATCCAGTTTGAGCACGCGCATGACGTTGGAAACCACCGGGGGCAGGGAATGCAATACAAGCCTTCCGCCGCCACTGCGAAGTCGCTTGTGACAGCCGAGCAGCCAACCGATACCGCTGGAATCGACGTATTCCGCACGGCTCAAGTCCATTACTACGGTTTTGCGATAGGTGTTGGGCCCGACAAGGTCACACAGCGGGTCGTGCAGGGGAGAGAGTTCCTTCTGACTAATGCGACCTTTAAGCGAAAGGCGGACGACATCGTCCCCATTTTCTGTAATGGCGAGTTCCATAGGGACATCCTGGCGGAAGAGAAGAGACGGAACGCTCGTTAGTTTAGCTCGCGCCGCTGCGACCTACAAGCAAGCAAACTTGTGCGACTAGCGGCATCTTAACGCTGAACACGAGTGGCGCCCGCCCACAGGTCTTCCAGCCGATAGTATTCTCGGCTTTCTTCGTCGAAGAGTTGCACTACTACGGGTCCGTAGTCCAGCACAATCCAACGACTATCTTGATAACCGTCGACACTCAATCGGGGCTGTTCCATGTTCTTTTGCAAGACATCATCAATGGCATCGGAGATGGCCCGAAGCTGACGTTGGCTGGAGCCGGTCGCGATCACGAAGTAATCAAAGATCGGCGTCTGTTCCCGCAGGTCGAGCACGACGACATCTTGGCCCCGATTTTCTTCTGCTTCTTTTGCCGCCGCCAGCGCCAATTGCAAGCTTCGTTCCCGGCGGGCAACAGTTTGAGGGGTGGGGCTGGTCATTTCTTCCTGATAGGTGATCAAGTGAACCGCATTTGTTCGAGAAACTAGAACAAATCAACTTACATCTTAATCGGGAAAGACAACTCCGTCACCCAGCAGGTTCGGGATCTGAACCCTGCAATCGCAGTTTCCGCCTACTCGAGAACAATTTCAGCGAAGAACAGCGACGTTGCGGGCAAGATTCAAGATTCTGCGTAGCATCGGACGCCGAGTTTTCGTCCGCATGCTAAGCCTCTGCTGATAAATCGACATAGATATCTCCCTCTTCCACCTTTACCGGAAAACAGGGATGCCTTAAGGAAGGAGATGTCTGATGCTGTCCACTCGTAACATCGAACTGCCAACCATGCCACGGGCAAGTGATCACACAGCCGGCCAATTGCCCTTGCCCGAGCGGGCCTCCCTGGTGCGGGCAAATTCCGTCGATGGCATGATACTCACCTGCAACATTGAATAGAGCAACAATTCGATCCTCGGCCACGCATTCACGTGCCTCCCCCGGCGGGCATTCATCCTGGGCGAGTAATCGAACCCAACGTGGCACTTGGTGTTCCTCAGATCGTGAATCTAGCGAGTAAGACAAGGAGCGATTTCTAGACGATTGAGATTACTCAAGGGCTGATTTCAATCGCGTCGGCAAGCTGATACAACGACCATGTTTTACCGTTTGGGCCTGTGAATGGTGCGAGCGTTAATAAGCCTTCGAGTGTCACCGGTTGTACAGTGAAGTTGAGTGAGTGATCCTTGCGCATGCGGACAGCAATCACATGATGGGCTTGACCGCCAGGCCCATACGGACATTCCTTCTCGCGAAGCAGCGGAATTTCCGTAATCCCGCTCAGCTGAAAGACGGCTCCGCACAGAAACCCGGTGATTCGTACGCGATGATCCAGTTTTTGTTTCACGCGCACGGTCAACATCCAATCTTCGAAGAGCGTATCGGATTCCATCTTCAGGTCGAGATCCTCGAAGGTAATCGGCAGTGGCTTCTCATCCGTGGGGATCGCAGCGGGGCTTAGCGGCACTTCAGGCGGACTTTGGACTTTCGGTGGGATCGATTTCAATTCGGCCGGAAGATCGGCAGAAGATGCCGCGCTGCTATCGATCTGAGTCGAACCTGGGGGCGCGAAACACCCGCCGCAGAGAATCAGCGTGACAATCACTGCCTTGTGACTTGCTCGCCAGCCCGACACAGCTACCTCAATACTGGATCCAAGAGTCGCCGCCGCGGACATCCTGCCCGCGCAGTTGTTGCATCATGAACGAGATCGCTCGACCATAGGCTTGCACCGCAGCCGCAAACTGCCCGCCACGATTAGATTCGGCAGCGAGGCGACACTGATCGTTGAAAGGCTTCCATTCAATTTCCCAGCCCCCTTCCTTCGAGGCCTCGCGAAGCTCGTCGGCCACGGCAGCGAGCTTCTCGACGATTGCCGAGTTTGGCACTGCCGACGCCGCAACATAAGGTCCCTTCCCCAGTCGCCGCCCCTGCCCCAGGATCGTCCCCCCCGCGCGCGACGCTTGCGAGCGTGACCAGGTAATTAGCCCGCCTACAACGGCAATAACCGCAGCTACGCCTGCGGGAATGTAATAGCCCATCACTAGTAATACGATAGCTGCGAGGGCAGCAACCACCGTTATGGTCAGCAACACCGGTGAAACTCGCCCTGGTACGTTGATTGCGCCGAGCCGAATGGGTTCCCCCCCAGCTAAGGCCGTCGTTATATGCGGCTGAGTCACTTCGGCAACCAGGCAGGTGATGTTGTCTGGTCCGCCTCGCAAATTTGCTAAGTCGACGAGCAAACGAGCAGCCTCGGGCGGACGCATTGAGTTTAGTACCACGCCGATTTCATCGTCGTCGATCTTCCCGGTGAGGCCATCGCTGCAAAGCAGATAGCGGTCATGGAGTTCGATCGGGTGCGGGCCTTCCAAGTCGACCTGGACGTTCGTACCTGGACCAAGCGAGCGGGTAATGACGTTCTTGGGAATCGATGCCGACGATTCCATTCCCGGCGGAAGTTGCCCCGAGGCGCGCAGTTCCCATTGCAGACTGTGATCGAAAGTAAGCTGCTCCACCCGGGCACCTCGCACGCGATAGGCGCGGCTATCTCCCACATGTGCCAGGATCGCCCCTTGAGGCAGGAGCAGCAAGGACGTGAGGGTCGTCCCCATCTGATGGAAGTCCGCATTGGCTTCACCGCGACGATGAATTTCTGCGTTCGTTTCCTCAACTGCCAGCTTTAAGGCTTCGGGGGGACTAACGTCCGTGTGTTTGTGATAACGATGCGAGATCCCTTCGGCAGCCATCTTGCTGGCGAGTTCCCCCGCTGCGTGGGCTCCCATGCCATCCGCGACCAGAAAGAAATGTCCCCGGTCGCGCCATTGGGCGGCGTTGTCGGCCACGATGACGGCGTGCGAATCCTGATTGGTCGAGCGCCGCATTCCCACATCTGTGAGTGCACAATGGACCAGGCCCGTTTGGAAACCGGCCGCGGAGTCGCCTGGCTGCATGTGGGGATCAACCTCGAAGTACGAAAGTCACTTGGGGGACCTTCCTTGTGGCCTTAATTGTAGCTTGAAGTCCCCTGGGCATGCCACCGCGAGTTTTTTTAGTGGTTGGAATGCCTTGACCGGCGAGGGGGCGAAGCGGGGTGCGACTTGACCACGGCTACTGATCCGAGCAGACTTGAGAGGAGGGCCGACGCGAGTTGGCGGCACTAGACTTATGCGGGATGACCGATTCCATGCCCCTTCGCGTTCACTGCCCCACCGGGCACGTATTGATGGTCCCTGACGAGCGCGCGGGAAAGGCGGTGAAGTGTCCGCGGTGTCAGCAAGTAGTTATGGTTCCCGCGACCGCTGCCCGATTTGATGGCGAAAGTAAGCCAAAATCTCAAGAGCGACCGGAGCCCACTACTCCTCAAAAACCCAAAGTTCCCACTGCCCCAACGCCTCCTCCGCCCCCCGTCGCTCCTGCGGCCGCCGTTCCCCCGTCGAACCCACCGGTAGCGGCGTCGATGGTAAGCAAGACCGCAACCGAGAATACAGCAACGGTCTCAAAACCGGGTCCGAAGAAGCCAGCTTCTCGGCCTACGGAAATTGAGAAAAACAAGCAGCCTCCCACTCTACAACCGCTCAAGCCAACTGGCGCTCAGGCGTTTCCTCAGCCCAAGCTTCCGTCTGTCGCACCCGTCAACAAGAAACCGCCATCGGCCGCAGTCAAGCAGCGGCAGGTGGCCGAAGCCAATCCGGCCGCGGCAGTGATCACGGCTCCGCCGGATCAATTACCGGCGACGATCCCGTCGAGCAGAACGCGGGAGAACGCTGCAGTCATCATTCCACCGCCGGTGACTGGAATTCCGAATGCCGCCGTGGATTCTGCGCCCCCTCCAATCCCGCCGCCGGTCGTGCTGCCTCCTGCTCCGCCGCCGAAAATCACTTCGTCACCTCCCGCGACTGTGAGCGAGGAAGAACCACCGGTCATCAGCTTGCCTGCTCCGCCACCAATTGAGGGAACACCTACGCCAGCGCCTCTGCCGCCAGTCGCTGCCACTGCGATTGCTACACCTCCCCCTCCACCAGTTGCTGCGACTGTCGAATCTGAGCCCCCTGTCGAGATAACGCCTTCCGAAGCTCAAGTCTCGGGAGCCTACTTGCTGGGCGGGGCCATTGTGGCAGTCGCAGTGTTCAGTGTGGGACCAGCCTGTTGGGAGATGTGGGACTACCTTCAAGCACCCGACGTACCGGTTGATACCTGGGTTTTGGTCGTCCTGGCATTAGGGCTCGTGCAACTCGCATATGCAGTTTACATGGTCCAACTGCCAGACTGGACCTCAGCCTGGGTGGTGAGCCTGATGTCGCTCTTGTTAGCAGGAAGCTACGGAGTGCTGCTCGGAATTGTCGTCATGTCTGCTCAGGGGAGCGCGATTATTCAAACGTTGCAGTTGGATCACGAAATAGCCAATCAAAAGGTCGCTCTGTGGTCAATCGCGATGATTTCTACCACGAGTTTGCTCTCCTGGTATGCTGGGCACTGCAGTAATGTTTGGCACCGCGCTGAGTCTGTGCTGCGGCGAGCAGGACTGGTCCTGCAGTAATTATCTAGAACTTTTGTAAAGGGACCCAATCACAAACCTCTAGCGCTCTTCCGGCAGCTCTTCTAGATGAGTAACGGGCGCGATGGGGGTCAGGCCCTCGGAAGTATCGCGCTCGTCAATTTTGAAACGCGAAATGCCGCGGTATTGCGACAGAGCTTCGTCGGCCGGAGAAAGTTTCGTTTTCTCACCCCAGCCGAACAACGTCGAGCTTTCAACCGGCTTTTCGTATAGCTTGCCCCGCTGAATCGGTCCCCATCCGAGAATGTAGAGATCGCGGGCATTGCTGGTCGCCGTCGATACGCCGTTTTGCCAGACGGGTCTGCCCGAAGCACGATGGTATGCAAACATTCCAATTTTTGCCGCGCCCGTTTGATAGTTGCGACGGCCGACGGAGATTTCGGGGGAACTAGCGGGTAAGGGAACAGGCGAGCCGACGAGTGCCGAGCCCGCACTTAGCGACGTCGAAGGAATGCCAAACGTTACCTCTTGTCCATCGTTGCCCAGCGCCCCGATGCGCATTTCAACGACGTAGTCCGCGTCTTCGATGTCGTCTTGTAATCGCACATCGTACGCAAACATCTGTTGGCGAATCGAACTCAGTGCATAGTCAGCGTTCGCGTAACCATTCCCTGGTGCTTTCACAAACTTGGTATCCAGATACACGTTTTTTTGCGAGAGATCCGTGAAATCCATCATGGCTACGGCGCGATCAACGGCGTCTGAGATCACGAGTTGCTCAGTTGCCACTCGCGATTTGGTAAGGCCGCAACCACTTGCGAATATCGCGCAGGCAATCAGGCTACCGATCAAACTCGGGCTGATCGCACGACGAAGACAGTGGGAGTAGGCAAAAATCGCTAACGGCATGCTGAATGAGTACAAGTCGAGTGAGCCAGATTAAATGCGAGGCGGGACTATAGCGTTCCAATCGATTTGTTCCAATCGAGGTGTTGGTCGCTAGCGGACTGCTTCCAGATGCATCTACGCGGCATTTATCCAGAATTTGCCAGCCAAAAGGTCCGTCTTGGCAAATTAAATCAGGGAGGGTATGCTTCGGCCCACATTAAGGATGCAAAAGGAATTTGCCTTCCGTGGTCGTCAGGCGGCACCGGAAGTTTGTCTTGCGGAAGGAGCCGAGATGGCCGTTTCAACACAATCATTGGTCCCCGTTCATATTCGCTGGATGATTAGGCGGGATATGTCTGAGGTGTTGCGGATCGAGAGTGAGAGTTTTGAATTCTCCTGGTCCGAGGATGATTTCATTCGTTGCTTGCGGCAGAGAAATTGTATCGGCATGGTGGCCGAGCATAACGAGCGGGTCGTTGGGTTCATGATTTATGAGCTCCACCGGAATCGACTGCACGTATTGAACTTTGCAGTTCACCCGGATTTCCGTCGTCGTGGGATTGGGGCCCAAATGCTGAACAAGCTGGTGGCAAAACTTTCGCCACAACGCCGCACTCGCATTCAATTGGAAGTTCGCGAAACAAATCTCGCCGCGCAGCTATTCTTTCGAGAAATGGGATTTCGAGCGATCTCGCTCCTGCGCGAGTTCTACGAAGATTCCCCTGAAGATGCCTACTTGATGCAGTTCCGGTTCAAGGCGAACGAAAACGCCGAGGATTTGGATCAGCGGTCACGGCTGGCTGGCTAGAGTCGTCACGGCGTCAGCCCGACTGGGAAATAACTGCCAAACCGTATGCAAGCGGGCAGCTTGCAGGATTTGCATTCCCACTGGCGAAACATTGCACAGGGCAAATTGACCAGGCTTATCCTTCACCCGTTTCCAAATCTTGACCATCCATTCCAGGACGGTCGAGCCGAAGAACGGCAGAGCAGACAGGTCGATGATCACCTTGTCGACGTGCGGCAAAGTGAGCCGTTCTTCGAGCGCTGCCCACTCTGCAGCGATATCCCCTTCGGCAAATGCCCGATAAGTGAAGAGGGGGGAGACAATCAGCGTCTTTCCTTCGGCGTCAGCTTCTTCAATCAGAATGTTCTTGCTCATGGCGACTGCCTCTTTCAGGCCTGAACGATGCTCGCCTGCTTGGTTAAAGTAACCTGATTGCCAGTGCGATTATAATCCACTCGATTCATAAAGGTCCGCATTAATAGTAGCCCGCGACCGCAGGCTTTCTCAATATTCTCAGGATCGGTCGGGTCGGGAAGGGTCGAAGGATCGAACCCCGGTCCTTCATCACGGATGATGAATTCTCCGATTTCTCGCGAAACAGAGACTTGAACGTACAGTTTACGGCTGCAATAGGGCTCCGAGTTTAGACGACTATGCAGCACATCGCGATAAATGGCGCTGTCCCCCTCACGCAGTTCAGAAGATATCTCGAGATTGCCATGGAACATGGCGTTCCGCAACGCTTCTTCCAGGGCAATCGCCACTCGCAGCGAATCGGAAGAGTCACAAAGCCCGATCTGCAAAGCCAAGTCTTGCACATAGGAGATAAACGGTGGAATCATGGCCGCATCGTTGCTCAAAACAAACGACACTGAAGCCTGATCGATCAACGACATCAATTGCTGTTGACCGCGCTTTTCCATTACTGCCGACAGTACCGTGCTCACCGTCTCGCGGAGGAGCGTGGATATCTGGGACTTGGGAACGTAGCTTGCCGCTCCGGCCCGCAGCGCTTGCAGGGCAACATCTTCGCTCCCCTTAGCAGTCATAAGTATCACCGGCACATTGGCAAAGCGTTGTCGAATTTCGCTTACCAGTTCCAGCCCCGTCATTCCGGGCATGACTAAGTCGGTCAGAACCAAGTGAGGTGCAAGAGCTGCAATTCGTTGCAGTGCCTCTTCACCATCGGAGGCAAATTCGACCTGCAAGTCGCCAGAATGGGCCAGAATGCCTCCCACGAGGCGGCGGTCGACCAGTGAGTCGTCGACTACCAGCACAGTCGGCATGTGTCACCTAAAAGAACGAGAATAGATGTTGGGTCGTCTTAGCGACGACTACGAGCCGACTACCTTAACGACTGCTTCGCGACGAACCCGCCGAACGTGGTCAAATTGGACCATCGCCGCAACGCAAATGCTACTAGCCTAAATCGGGGATGGGAAAATAGACTGCCCCCGCGACTTCGACTCTATTATACTGAATCGAGCGAATTCAAGCAGCAATCCAGCCACTTTTGCCCGGCCGATTCTCGCCGACTGACCACTGTAAGCCATGAAACGTGCGATTCAATTGAATTACCCTCGGTACTATTGGTTGTTGCTAAGCACCCTGGCAATGATCGGACTGCCCCAAGTTGCCCTTGCGCAAGATGCCGTTGAAGCCGGGGGTGGGATGATGAAGACGACGGTTGGCTACCTAATCGTACTGATAGGCGTGGGGCTAGGGATCGCGGCCGTGGTTTACCCGACCGGCCCGAAGCAGAGGCCCGCCAAAAAATAGAACGGCTTCATCAATCAAAGTCTTACCTAGCCTTCTCTACAGGTTCGCGCTGACTAGGAATTGGAGTTGCGCGTAAGTTGGGAACGAATGATAGGCTTGCTACGAATGGATGCTGCTTCGGGTCCGTGTTGCGGCTTTACCTTTTTGCCACGATTCATGCAACTGGCCAGCCAATTAGAGCAAGCAACTTAAGTATTTTCCGGGAGTTCCTTCGGTAGACAACAACGCTGGTGAGGAGTTTGTTTGTTTCGTCAGTGATGGCATCGCGTAGCTCTTAAACTCCCTACACGGTTGAATATGCTTCTGTCCACTAGGTTGACAAACGAATACCATAATCCTAGTTTAAACATGATCTAACTATAGATTTATTCGTATCAATATTTTATTTCGTCTGCTGATACAAGAATGAAGGAAACTACGATGGCTAGACGTGCTAAGTCTGAGGTGAATAAGTCGCAAGCGATTCGCGACTACTACAACAGCAATCCGAAGGCCAAGCCTAAAGAGGTTGTGGAAGCCTTGGCCGCACAGGGTATTACAGTGGCCGCAGGGTTCGTAAGTACGCTGCGATCGAATGACAAGCGAAAGGGTGGGAAGGCTGGCAAGCGTGGTCCCGGTCGTCCTGCGGGTTCAACAAAAGGTGAAAACCTGGGGCTCGAAGCACTCGTTCAGGCGAAGAAATTGGCGGACAAGATGGGAGGGATCGCCCAAGCACGGCGAGCACTCGACGCACTCGCGAGGATTTTGGCCGAATAGGCGAACAGCCTAGCAACACTATAATCGGCGGACCATCTCGTTTGCCGAATAGCGGACTTTGGGAAGTGTCGCATACTTGTCGTCTGCTGCACGGTAGCCAGCAGCGGCAACCACGACTGATGCGTATCCATCCTGTTTCAATGGCAGGATTTCGTCATACTTTGCCGGCAAAAATCCTTCGATGGGACAAGCATCAATTCCCAGCATGGCGGCGGTGGTAAGAAAAACACCCAGCGCCAAATAAACTTGATTGTTCGCCCATGCGGCCGCATCGAAATTTGGCTGTCCCAAGAAGCCAACAATCATTTTGCGCATGCCGGCAAGAGAGTCAGGCTGCACGCGGCGAATGGCAACGACGCTTTCCAAGTAGGCATCCACATCGGCTTCGGTCAACCCATGCTTACGGGCGAAGACCACTAAATGCGAAGCATCCGTCACCTGCTTCTGGTTCCAAGAGGCAGGTAGCAGCTTTTCGCGTAACGTGACGTCCGTAACGACCAAAAAGCGCCAGGGTTGCAGTCCAAACGAAGAGGGACTGAGAATCAGCGACTGTTCTAACGCCCCCCAGGTTTCCGGCGCTATCGTCTGTGTGGGGTCAAACTTCTTGGTTGCATACCGCCACTGCAGGGCAGCGACAGCATCTGTGGGGGTTAGTGAAGGCATGAGCTATCTTCAGCTGAAATGGAGGTTGGATCGGTAAAAGCAGGCAACGCTAGCACATCCAGGCTAACAAGATTTTGAGCATGCAGTTTTTCACAAGATAGCGACAAGACGAAGATTTTGCAGCAGCAGACGGCTGGACGCGAACGCTAGCGAAATATGAATTCGACCTGGACAATTTCTTAACCTCCATTTACTCTTCCCCCCCGCTTCGCCGCCTGACTTAATGCCTGCGGTGGAGCTACCGGCGGTTCGTGACGCTCGTCGCTGCAGACCGATTTACCCCTCAGTTGAACTGCGAATCCATGTCTTTCTTAGCCCGTTGGCAAGATCTGGTCCTCCCGGTGGCCTTGATTTCCAGCTTGCTGGTGATCCTGGTTCCGCTGCCGTCGTGGGTCCTGGATATTTTGCTGGCAGGGAATATTACGATCTCGGTGATCATTCTGCTGACCACGGTGTTCGTCAAAACACCCATGGAGTTCAGCATTTTTCCGAGCGTACTGTTAGCCACAACCCTCGCACGGTTGGTGCTCAACGTAGCGTCGACCCGGTTGATTCTGAATAAAGCCGACAGTGAAGGGATGGAGGCAGCCGGTGGCGTCATTAAAGCGTTCGGCGAGTTCGTCGCGGGTGACAAACTCGTCGTCGGGATCGTAATTTTTGTCATCATTGTGATTATTCAGTTCGTGGTCATCACTAAAGGTGCCACACGCATCAGTGAAGTGGCCGCCCGTTTCGCGTTAGACGGCATGCCCGGCCGGCAGATGGCCATTGATGCTGACTTGAATGCTGGCTTGATCGATGAGCGAGAAGCTCAGAGGCGACGGGCGGAAGTCACTTCGCAAGCAGATTTTTACGGGGCGATGGATGGTGCCAGTAAGTTCGTGCGCGGCGACGCGATTGCGGGCATTGTGATCACCATGATCAACCTGATCGGCGGATTTGCGATCGGCATTCTGCAACTCGGCATGACCGCGGGGGAAGCGGCAGAAGTTTTTGCGAAACTGAGTATCGGCGACGGCCTTGTCAGCCAGGTCCCGGCATTTCTCATCTCGCTGGCAGCCGGTTTGCTTACCACGCGTAGCACGCAGTCCGCCAACCTGCCGGTTCAATTCCTCCAGCAGATGTTCAGCCACCCACGATCGTTGGCGGTAGCGGCCGGATTCCTTTCTATTCTCGTCCTGACCAACCTTCCTAAGGTTCCCTTGTTGACTCTCGCCGGCGGTTGCGGCGGCTTAGCGCTGATGCTGTCTCGATCCAATAAGCGTGAGGAGCAGGCTGTCCAAAGAGCACAGAAGCAGGAACAAGATTCTCAAGAGAAGCCTAAAGAAGAGCCCGAAAAGTTCTTGCCCATCGATCCGATGGAACTGGAAGTCGGCGCTGCACTGATTCGCCTCGCGCATCCCAAGTTTGGGGGCGATCTGGTGGATCGCATCACTAAAGTCCGCCAATCCGTGGCTTCCGATATCGGCATTATCTTGCCCGGCGTGCGGATTCGCGACAATATTTCGCGACTGAATGAAAACGAATATCGCATCAAGATCTCGAATAACCCAGTTGCTGCCGGGACTGTTTATCCGGGCAAACTGATGGCGATCAATTCCGGCGGAGCAAGTGGTGATCTGCCCGGCATTGCTGGTCGAGACCCGGCATTCGATCAACCGGCCGTGTGGATCGAATCGGGCTTACGCGATCGTGCAGCGCTCGCGGGCTATTCACCCATCGAACCTTCTGCAGTGATGGCCACTCATTTGCAGGAGGTGGTTCGCAAGCACGCTGATGAACTCCTCACTCGCGATGCGACCCGCAAACTAATCGACAACTTGAAGAAAGAAACTCCCGCGGTCGTCGATGAATTGATTCCGGGAATTCTGAAGCTGGCGGAAGTTCAAGCGGTCCTGCAGATGTTACTGCGGGAAGAAGTGCCGATTCGACAACTCGGACTAATTCTCGAAACGCTGGGTGATTATGCGTCGCGGACCAAAGACCCTGTGTTGTTGACGGAATACGTGCGCACTCGCCTGGGCCGAACCTTGTGTTCGCGATATCGCGATAAAGAGAGCCGACTGCACGTCATTACCCTTAATCCAAGTTTGGAAGATCGAATTGCCGGCGGCACCGATCACAACGACCGCGGCATCTTTTCGCGCTTGCATCCAAATACCGTCGATGCCCTGTGCCAGAATATCTCGAATGAAGTTGCGAAACTCGCTCGGGCAGGACGGCCGCAAATCGTGCTTGTCAGCCCACAGATTCGGCCCGGACTAAGACTCGTAACGCAAAACAATTTGCCACGGCTCAAAGTGATGAGCTACAGCGAAGTCACCCGCGATACCAAGGTCGAAGTACTCGGCGTCGTCGCTGATGTTCCCGAACAACGTTAGACGTTAGTTTCCTGTCGAATTTCATCGGACCAAACCGAAAACGATTCTTAAAATGGATTCCCTGCGAACCTACCGCGTACGCTCGCTGCACGAAGCGCTGCAACTTATCCGAGAAGACCTCGGACCCGAAGCGGCCGTGCTGCATACGCGCGAGGTTTCGGCCGGATGGTTTGGTTGGCGACGTGAACTGGAAGTTACTGCTTCCGCCGACATTTGTCCCCCGAGTCGCCTGCCAACGATGTTCGAAACAACTGTGGAGGAAGAACTGACTCTCACCAACGCCACGCAAGAAGCTTTTGGCTCGATGACAAATCAGAACGCGTCCGTGTCGGCCGCTTCGAAGGACTTGCGCTGGCAAGATGAAACTGTGGCACCGCAACAGAATCTTCAACTTAACTTGCTCGAAGGGGCTCTGTCAGGCTTGAACTTGCCTCCGGATGAAACCGAGGAAGACGTTGAGTCTCCCTTGGCTGAGAAACTTCGGTCTGCCGGCTTTGCCGAAGACTACGTTGCCGAAACCGTCGCAGCGTGGCAGTTAGAAACCCCGCCTTTACACCAGTCCAACGAAGTGTCCGAGCATATTTGGCTGGCTCGCCGCGTAATGCTCGACTTGCCAGTTCAAGGTTCGCTGCGGGTCCCACGCAATCGGCGTATGATCGTGGCAGTCGTCGGGGCTACCGGGGTCGGGAAAACAACTTCGCTGGCAAAGCTGGCCGCTGAGTTTCGTTTGCAGCAGCATCGTCGCGTGGGTCTGGTTACGGTCGACACCTATCGCATTGGTGCCGTCGAGCAATTGCGCACCTATGCCGAGATTATGGAGGTGCCGATGGAGGTCGTCTCTTCGCCACGCGAGATGCGCGATGCGCTGGTCCGACTCGCCGATTGCGAACTTGTCCTGATCGATACTGCGGGCCGAAGTCCGCTCGATGCGGCACAGATGCAAGAGTTGCAGGAAGTCCTTGCGGCTGCTTCCCCCGATGAGGTTTATCTCGTCGCCAGCGCAGTGGCGGAAGCCGACAGTCTCTACGATGTCGCCCAACGCTTCATGGATGTAGGGGCCAATCGCCTACTCCTCACCAAGTCTGACGAAGCGCGGTATCCGGGCCGCATTTTCGAGTTCTTGCGAAGAATTAATTTGCCAGTGACTTACGTAGCGAATGGACAGAACGTGCCTGAAGATTTAAGGCCTGCCGATTCGCAACGATTGGCGCAGTGGCTGATCGGTGCCCGAACGAGTCATCAACTTTAGTAACTTTTGCGATTGCCCTCCCGCTTCCTTCCTGCCAAAACCCCCACCATGCACGACCAAGCCTTTCAACTGCGTCGCCTTGCCATGCGGACAGGCATGATTTTGCCGCGTGAGTTTACCGCGGAAGGTCGCCTACTCGTGGTTTCCGGCAGCCGTCCTCAATCCGGAACTACCACCATCGCGCTCAACTTGGCGCTCGCCTTAGTGCAGCAAGGTCAGCGAACAGTGCTCGTCGATGCCGATGAACGCCGCCCTGAGTTGGCTCGCTATTGCAGCCTCACACCGCGTATCTCGTTGGCGGAGGTCCTGGCTGGCGAAGGGACCATTCACGAAGCCGTCACACGCGGCCCGGGCGGCTTGCAGGTGGTGCCCGGTGGCCGGGCACGCTCGACCGATTCTCCGCTGGAAGCCGGCCGCTTAATCGGCCAACTCCGCTCCCTGGCCCAACATGTGGATGTCATCGTTGTCGATGCCGGCTGCGGCAATGGAGAAGCAACGACACAACTATTTCGAGAGGCTTCCTGCCTGCTAGCCGTTACGGCGCCCGATGCAGCTTCGGTTATGGATACCTATGCTGCCCTCAAATCTCACTTAGGCGGACCTTTGCCCAACGGTCGAATGCCGGAATTATTCGTCAATCAAGCAGAGACGATCGAAGCCGCTGATGATATCTATCGGCGGATAGATCAGTCGTGTCGCCGCTTCCTCGGCTGGGGGCTCAATTGGGCAGGCTACGCTGCCTACGATGATGCGGTCCGCGAGGCCCGCGAGCAAAACCTTCCCTTGCTCCTGGCCAATCCAGACAGCTTGCTGAGTGTGGCTTGTGAAGCGCTGGCCCAGCGCTGGCTGGCCCGAAGTACTGCGACCCCCACCGTTCGCAAAGTGGCTTGATGCATAGCTGCTCAGCGTGATTCATGACGTGTGAATCGCTGCGAAACCTGAACTCAATCGATACTTACTAATCCAACAAGTCCCAAACCAGAATTACTCAACTTCCCCCGTGGAAGCGACGATAAGAAAGGAGCGCGTCGGTAGGTAAAAGGCTGGCAAACTTTGCCGGTTGGCGAAACTTGGAGGATCACCCTTGGCACGTACATTTGCGGCGCTTTTGGGAATGATTGCTCCGAGTGTACTTCTCGCTCGAGCCGTGGTTCACGGCTGGGAGACGGAGGAGTCAATGGTCAGTGCGTTGATTGCTGCGGCGATCTTCGCGGCCCTTGGATTCGTCGCTGGTGGAATTGCCGAATTGCTTGTCCGCGATTCCGTTCAAGGTCAGTTTCGCGCTGCTTTGGCGGAGTTTGACGAGCAACAGACCGAAGCTCGGCGACCCAGAGGCAATGCATAACCGCAGCCCCAGGTTCGCTTGAATGAGAATGCCCACCGCAAACGGACGGGATGTCCGCTGCGATAAAACCCCCTGAATACGACCGAACATCGGCATATCTGTCACGGAGGATGGAATGGCCACGACTGCAGCACCGGCTTACGAAATCGAAGAGATCTGGAAGAAGTACAAGGCCGACCCCAGCCAGGTAGAGCTGCGGAATCTGCTCGTTGAGAACTTCCTGCCTCTTGTTAAACACAACGGCGAACGCATTTGGGCACGCTTGCCCGACGGCGTGGAACTTGACGACTTGATCTCCGCGGGGATCTTTGGACTGTTGGACGCAATCGAAGCGTACGATATGTCCCGCGGCGTGAAGTTTGAGACTTATTGTGTGCCGCGTATCCGTGGTGCCATGCTGGACGAACTGCGGACCATGGACTGGGTTCCCCGGCTCGTGCGCTCTAAAGCCAGCAAACTCGGCGAAGCGACCAAAACGATGGAAGCTCGGCTGGGCCGCGCTCCCACGGTCATCGAACTCTCCACGCACATGGAGATCAGTGTCCCCGAGCTCGAGAAGATGCAACTCGAAGCGAGCGCGGTGAACCTGATCAGCTTGAATAAGAAGTGGTATGAAACGGACAGCTATAAAGATGTCCGCGAAATCGATATTCTGGAAGATAAGAAGGGGGAAGACCCCACTCGTCGCATCCAGAAACAAGATCTGATGCGTCTGGTGACCAAGGGGCTTAACCGGAACGAGCGCCTGATCATCATTCTGTATTACTACGAAGAACTGACCATGAAGGAAATCGGGGCCACGCTCGACCTGAGCGAAAGCCGCGTCAGCCAGATGCATAGCAGCATCGTGGCTCGTCTTCAGGAACAGCTCAATCGCCGCCGTCCAGAGTTTGGAACCTAGAGTACTCGTTCACACTGATCGAAACTCAGCTCGCTAACTCTTCAGCATAATTAACACTAAGACGGCCTCCATCAGGACGCCGTCTTTTTTTGTGGGCCAAGTATGTGGCGCTGGAAAACATCACGAGAAGAAGATTGATCCATCAATATTTAACCACCTCCAGAAGCCCATGTAGCAGGCTACGGAAATGAAGCGCACAATGGCTGATGCGAATAATCTCGCCATCAAATCTCATTTGCCGAAAAGGACGAACATGAGCGGCACTGCTAACGAAGAATCTTTAAATGTGATGTTTCGCGACGCCCGCACCCACATGCACTGGCAGAACAAGTCGGTTGATGCCGCGCTGCTGGAGAAGGTTTACGATCTTGCCAAGTTCGGGCCGACCTCGGCCAATATGTCGCCGATGCGAATTGTCTTCGTCAAATCCCAGGAATCGAAAGAGAAGTTGAAACCCGCGCTTGATGCCGGGAACGTGGAAAAAACGATGTCTGCCCCCGTCACGGCCATCATTGGCATGGATTTGCACTTCTTCGAGGAACTTCCCAAGCTCTATCCGCACGTCGACGCCAAGGCCTGGTTCAAGGATCTGCCGGAGAACATTTTGGAATACGTCGCTCTGCGAAATTCGTCGTTGCAAGGAGGCTACTTCATGCTCGCGGCGCGGGCTTGCGGGCTCGATTGCGGGCCGATGAGCGGGTTCAATAACGCCCTAGTGGATGAGCTATTCTTCCCCGGGACGACGATCAAGTCGAACTTTCTCTGCAACCTGGGCTACGGCAATGAAAGCAAGCTTCATGCTCGTAGTCCGCGATTAGCCTTCGATGAGGCGTGCAAGGTTTTGTAGTCTGTTCACTGCTCATGCGCTGACGTCTTGGACCGGACTTGCCTCCGTCTGGTCTTCCTCCTCCAGTGCTAATCGCAGGTTGACGTAGTTCGACAGGCGGTACCCTACCTGTTCTTCATCGCCGAAAACGGCGGTCGCCCCCGCCTGCTCAAGATCGCTGATATCGCGTTGATATCGGGCTCGTACCACAAGGTGAGCATGGGGCGCAATCTGCTTCACACACTGCAGTGCCTTACGTGTCGCTGACAACGCAGGAATGGTAATGACGATCATTCGCGCCGAGGAAACTCCCGCGTGCTCTAAGATTTCGAACTGTGTGCTGTCTCCGATCTGCCCCTCGAAGCCAAACGATTCCGCCAGCGCTGCCAATTGCGGATTGATATCCAGCACGAGCACCTTGTAGTTCTTTCCTTGCAAGGAACGCCCCACAGCCTGACCCGATGGTCCAAAACCAATGATCACCACATCAGCCTGGCCGCTATGCAGATGAATGCTCTCGTCTGATTTCTGGCGCGTGAACCGCCGCCGATCGAGCCAATTCGCTGCCGCGGGAGCCCAAGCGACGATGTATGGCGTGACGAACATGGTGATGATCGTCGAAGAAACCAGCAGCAGATGCAAGTCTCGCGAAATCACTTCCCCTTGCCGACCGCTACTGGCGAGAACAAAGGCAAATTCCCCAACTTGAGCCAGGCACATGCCCGTTGCCAGCGCAACCGAATTTGGTTGACCAGCCATCCGCAGAATGCTCCAGACCACAACTCCCTTCAGAGCGAGGATCAAAGCCGCCACTGCGAGTACCAGTCCGAGGTGCTGCGCAATCCACCAGGGATCAGCGACCAGTCCCACGGCCCCAAAAAAGAGAGTGAGAAGTACCGCGCGCAGCGACGCCACATCCGCCCGCAGTTGTACCGCGAACGCGGAACTGCCCAGGAACATCCCGGCGATAAACGCTCCCAGCGAGGGTGAAAGTCCCATCGCATGCGCGGCATAGGTGGCTCCTAAGCCCAACACGATTGCCAGTACAACCGCCAGTTCGCGGTTCTGGTCGGAATTGAAAGATTGCAACAGCGGCACGGCGAGCTTATTGAGCAGCAAGTACAGCGATAGAATCAAGATCGCCGCGAGCCCAATAATTTTCCCCAACATCAAGAGGACTTCGTTAGGTGTACCTCCCTGCGCGAGAATGGTCATTAAGATCGCCAGCGGCACAACGGCCATGTCCTGTACCAGCAGGATGGCGACGGAACTTCGGGCATGCAGCGTGTCGATGTCCCGCAAATCAATTAGCACGCGCAAGACTACCGCGGTACTACTCAGGCTGACAATCGCACCGATCGCGGCCGCTTCTTTGGCACTTAGCCCGAATAGCAGGGCCACCCCCATGCCCAGCAACGTGGTGGCTGCAACTTGCACAACGCCGCTGAGCAGCGATCTGGTCCCCAGGCCCAGCAAACGCTTAAAAGAAAATTCCAGTCCCAGGGTGAAGAGCAACAGCGCTACGCCTAGTTCGGCGATCGCCTCGATATCATGTTCCGACTTCACCAGCCTCAGGCTTCCCGGCCCACCCAGGATCATGCCGGCGAGCAAGTAGCCCACGATGGGGCTTTGCTTGAGCCAGACGCAGATGGCTCCCAGAATCAAGCAGCCTGCCAGCAGCACGACGACTTCCAGCAGCAAATTCCACGACTCCATCACACTCCCCTTCAGCTTCGCCACACAAGAAACTGGTCTGAGCCTTGTATAACAAACGGGGCGAATCTTGCGGTTGCCGCACGCACGATTCCGGCGAGAAAGCCAGGAATACTTGAGAGATTGCGCGGCGCAACTTTGCTGCTAGCGGAAGAGAGTTCTAATCCAACGAGACCCGCAAACGATAGGGATGCGCGGGCCCGCCGCGATCATGGGCATCCTGCAGCACCAAGCGATACATCCCCGTGGCGGGGACCGTGACTTTAAGTTCCGCATCCGCGGTAGCCGCATCGTCGTTGATGGCGATGATGTTTCCTTGCGAGTCGAAGAGAGTCAGAAAGCCGTCGACGGCCGAGCCATGGGCCCGCGCGAGTACGTTGGCCCTTATCAACTTCCCCTTCTCGGCGGAGAAGGCAAAGACATCGACATCCCGGTCGCTTTGAATCTGCCCGGCAACGGTCTGCGGCAGTTCGAGGACTTTGGCTTTGTTAAATCCATCATTGGGTTCCGATTCATCGACATCGGGCTGATCGCCGGTGATGATAAAGGTATAGGGCTCGCTTTCTCCCGCGGGAGTAAGAACCGTGACTTGCGCTTCGCTCGCCGGCGCGCCTGCGGGAATCGCCACTTCGAATTCAATCTGATGCTCGCCGACATTCTTCGCATCCTGGCCATTCGGGAGCGGCGCGCCCCCTTTGATCAAAATCTTCGGCATCGCGCCGGGGAGAAACAGTTTCACCTCGCTGGCCTGATCAAGCTTCCAGCCTCGCAACTTGACCTTGATCGTCGCTCCCGCCGCAGCGGAGAACGGCACGGCCATCAGGATTTTCGGCAACTCCGCTTTGTCTTTGGGCTGATCTTCGGCAGACAACTGAGCCGAAGCAAGCAGCAGGCAGGTGGCGAGCAGCAGCCTAAGCATACAGAGCCTCGATCAATTTGCCTTCGTCGAGAATTTCGACCGGGCGACCGTCAGCGGTGTGCAAATGCTTCCGCGGATTGATCCCCAAGGAACTGAGGATCGTAAAAGCGACATCGGCGGGCCGAACCGGAGTATCAATTGCGTGGCCACCTTCTTTATCCGTGGCGCCCACCACTTTGCCGGTCTGCACCCCTGCGCCGGCGAAGAGCATGGAAGCGGCCGGTGCCCAGTGATCGCGTCCTGCATCTTTGTTGATCTTCGGCGAACGACCAAATTCTCCCATCGCCACGACGAGGGTATTTTCCATCAGGCCGCGGCTATGCATATCTTCAACCAGCGCCGAGAAGCCCCGATCAAAATCGGGAAGCATCCGATTGAGACCTTCAAAGATCTTGCCGTGATGGTCCCAACCACCGGAGTTCACGGTGACGAACGTTACGCCGCGTTCGACCAGTCGCCGTGCCAAAAGGCAGCTCTGACCAAAAGTGGTACGCCCGTACCGCTCGCGGAGCTTATCGTCCTCTTTGTCGATTGCGAACGCATCGCGGGCTTCGCCGGAAAGAACCATTTCGGTGGCTCGTTTCTGGAACTGATCGTAGGCGGCGAGTTGATCGTTCCCCTCAATCCCGCGGGCGAGGTCGTCGACCGCAGCGAGCAAGGTTTGACGGCGCGCCACGCGCAGGTCGCTAAGGGGCTCTGCCTGGGCGACATCGCGCACGCGATAGCCGGCCTCGTTTGGATCGCCGGCTTTGAAGGATTCGTACCGCCCCCCCAAGAACGCACTCCGGCCAAGCTCCCAAGTAAAGGCAGGATTTTTCGGCACGGCGACGTAAGGGGGCAAGGTACCAGGGAAGCCACTTTCGTGAGCGGCCACCGCGCCGATTGCTGGCCAATCGCCGAACGCGGATCCAAATCGGCCCGACATAACCCAATTGGTTGCCGTTTCGTGATGGTCGTTGTTGTGAGTACCACTGCGGACCAGGCAAACCTTGTCCATCGCCTGGGACATGTGGGGCAACATCTCGCTAATCGACAGGCCGTTCACATTCGTCTTGATCGACGAATATTGGCCCCGGATTTCTTCCATGGCCTCGGGCTTGGGATCAAAGGTGTCGTGATGAGACATCCCGCCGCCGAGATAGACCAGAATCACCGATTTGGCCCGCCGCTTGGAGCCGCTCGTCTCATCCGCTGCAGCCTGCGCTTGGCACTGAAGCAATCCAGGCAAGCTGATTCCCAAAGTACTCAAGGCACCAACGCGAAGGAAGTTGCGGCGTGAGGGAAAGCGAAGGTCGAACATGGGAGGCTCGTGGAGGTTAGATGCGATTAAATGGTCGGCCGGTTCGGAGTCGTTACAGGGTTCGGGGGTTCAGAGGTCGGGGATCGGCGGAGGCAGTTTCGTCTGAGGCACTATTGCCTTTCTCCGATCCCTATTATTCAACCCATCTAATGATTAAACGTAAACTCCTTCGAATTCATGAGCGCCCAAAAAAGATCCGTCATCACTTCTTTGCGATCCGAGTTCTGAGCAACGGCATTGACGCTTTCCATTTCCGCGGGAGTCGGTTGCCGGCCTAGCGTCGTCAGGAATAACTCCTCCACCACCGGTCCATTTTCTGGATTAGCCGCCAGCAGTTTTGCGAGCCGTCCATCGGCCGACTTCAGCTTATCGTGCAAGCCGTCGCCATTCTGCAAGTGCAGAAGCTGCGGCAGAGTAACATCGTTCTGCTGCTCGCAGGCACAGGCCGTCGTTCGTGGTGAGCGCCCGAAGAGAGTGAGAAAGTAGGAATCCGTAAACGGATCAGGAATCTGAACCGCCCGCATGCCGCGCGGATAGCCGTTGAACGATTCCGGCAAATCGGTCGCCTGGCAGATGGCATCAAGCAATACTTCTGCCGGCAAACGGCGAGCGTAAAAGTGCGAATAAAATTTTGCGTCCCTAAAATTCGCCTCGCGCGTTGCGGACGAAAGTTGATAAGTCCGTGATTTCAGAATCAGGCGCATCACTTGCTTCAGATCGTACTTGCTCTGCACAAACTCCCGATTGAGTAAGTCCCATAGTTCTTTGTTGGAAGGGGGATTCGTCGCTCGCAAGTCATCTACCGGCTCCACTAATCCAACGCCCAGAAAATGTTTCCACAATCGATTGACCATGGAGCCCGAAAAATTCTCGTTGGCTGGGTTGATCATCCAATCGGCAAAGACTTCGCGTGGGTCGCTGGCGGGCGGAATTGAAACCTGCTGCCGATCAAGCGGCTGCGGTTCCATCCGTTTCCCGGTGCGGGGTTGATTCACGCCGGGCACGCTTTCCAGATGGTCCTTGATCTGCTTGGCTGTGTTCGCGATTTGTTTGTTTACTTCCTCGATCTCTTTTGCTTCAGCGTTCTTCGCCTGCAACTCGGCGAGTTTCTTCTCTTGATCAGCCTGTTGCTTGCGGAGGTTTAGAAAGTGTCGCGTGCCCACGACTAGTTCTGTGGGCCCACTTTCCGGGGCTCGCCGGTCGAGCGCCACGCGAGAGAAGAATGCCACGAAATGGTAGTAGTCGTCCTGGGTGAACTTTTCGAGTGGGTGATTGTGACAGCGAGCGCAGCCAATTCTGGTCCCCAGAAATGCTTGCGCAACCGAATCGCCGACCTCGGAACGTTCTGCCTCCTGTTCCCCCACGGTGACAATGAAGTATCCCACCGCAGGAGATTCGTTTGTCTTACCTTTCGCCGTCAGCACATCCCGAGCGATCTCGCCCCAGCCACGATTGGACTCAACTTGCGTCCGCAACCAGGCATGAAAGCTTCGGACCCCTTTCGTGCCGCGAACGTCGTGGTCCCGCTCCTTGCGATTCTGCAATAGATCGCCAAGCCAGTGGGTCCAGTAGTCGACAAACTCAGGACGCTCCAAGAGGCTTTCGACAAGTTGGTCTCGTTTATCGCTGCGGACGTCGGCTTGAAAGTGGCGGACTTCGGCGGGCGTGGGAAGAACGCCGATCGTATCCAGAAAGGCTCGACGCAGGAAAGTCGTATCGTCGCAGACGGGTGAAGGCTCAATCCGCAGCGCCTGCAATTTATTATAGACATGCTCATCAACGCCATTGTTCCGAGCCGCATACCACCGCGGATCGGTGTCTCGCTCGTAGGGAATGGTGAAGGAGGCGATTTCGATCAAGCCACGAAACGCACCCTGGATCACTGCTTCTCCCTGTCGCACTGCCTGCACTTCACCCTCGGCCGCCACGTCGAGCATGCTTGCGTCGCTCGTGGAAAACTGCGTCAGCCAGGTGACGTCGCGCTGGCGGTTGTCGGCATAGGTCGCCGTGACCTTCAGTTGCGACTTCTGCCCCACGTGCATTGGCTGGTGTCGCGGCGTAACCTCCAGTGAGACGAGTGACGGTTCATCCGCTTTGGGTCCTGGCATGCCAGCGCGAATCCAGTCGGCGAGAACTTTGGCTGCCGGGGAATCTTCGGCAAAACGCTCCCCGCCCCCGTGCGGCACGGTGCCGATCGCCTTGCGGATCAAAAGGCTTTGCTCGGGTGCCGTGGGCGTGATCCGCCGCCCCCGGCCTTCCCGCGTGATGCTTTCAAAATCTATTTCGGGGGCGTAGCCACGAAGTGAAAGACGAAATCCATTCTGTCCGGCGAGTTTACCGTGACAGGCGCCCATGTTGCAGCCAAAGCGGGTCAGCACAGGAATGACATCGTCGTTAAACGACGGAACCTCGGAAACCGAAGCATCCGCTGCAAATGCCGAGATGGCCAACAGAGAACAGGTGGCAGCGAGACAGGCAGGCAGGAAACGCAAAGGAGAGCCCTCGGGAGAGGAACGCGCGGTGGGTCGTTCCATCTTACCGGGGGGATTTGCGAAAGTCGACCAGATTGCCGTTCGCTCGAGGAACAGAAGTTTCTCCGCAATCTGCCCCCACACCCCAACGCAGCCACGGCAGGAGCTGCGTCTGTGCGAACTTTCCGACGAAAGGCCCCGACTGGGCCTTACAACAATCCAGGAATTACATCCCCATCCCGCACGATCATCATCGGCCGACCGGTGTTGGTGTGATACTCCTTCTTGTGGTCGATGCCCAGCGCTTGGAAGAACGTCGCGGCAGCATCATCGGGCGAAATTGCTTCATTTGCTGGGCCGGTAGCTTTTTCGTCACTCTTGCCGATCACCTGACCGCCGCGAACTCCGCCCCCCGCCATCAACATGAACATGCAACGCGGATAGTGATCGCGGCCCCCTTCTGTCGTGCGGGTATTGATTTTTGGCGTGCGGCCGAATTCGCCAGTGACGAAGACGATCGTTGACTCCAGCAAACCCTTTTGTTCGAGCCCAGCCAAAAGTGGTGCCAAGCCACCATCGAGCGAGGGAAGGTTCTTGGTCTTCAGCTTCGTAAAGTTATCTTGATGGGTGTCCCAGCCGCCGAGCGAGATGCTGCAGAAGCGAACGCCGGCTTCGACCAATCGCGACGCCAGCAGACAGCTTTGGCCAAAACCATCCGTGCCAAACTGTTTGGCGAAGGCGGGGCTTTCCTGCCCCACATCGAAGGCATCGCGGGCCTTCTTCGAAGTAATTATGTTGTGGGCCTGCTGGCTGAAACGATCGAGCCCCGTGAGCAGTTGATTGTCAGATTCGATCGATGCGAACGTGCGGTCGAGACTGGCCAACAGATTCTGACGGCGGTCAACCTCTGTGATGGTCAATCCGCTTCCCAAAGCGATGCCGCGCACGCTGAAGGGCTTGCCCGGCTGTGGCGTGGCCGTGGTATTGAGCGGTGCGTACTGCACCCCCAAATAGCCGGCCCGCTGCGCACTGTTAGGAATGGCCACGAACGGTGGCAGGTCTTCTGCGATGGGAAGTTCTTTCGTCACCACCGCACCGTACCCTGGATATTCCAGCGACGGGATCGGCCGATTGCCACTATTCACGTACTCGGTTCCCTGGCGATGATCTCCCAGCGTATGGGACACGCCACGGAGGATCGCGAATTTATCTGCGACTTGCGCGAGCTTCGGAAAATGCTCGCAAATTTCGACGCCAGCGACGTTCGTCTTGATCGGATTAAACGTGCCACGATACTCAACTGGTGCCTCGGGCTTAAGGTCGAACGTATCCATGTGCGACGGCCCACCATTCAAGTTTATGAAGATGGCAGACTTTGCCTTGCTGCCGCGAACCTCACCCGCTTCGGCCAGGCGGAGGAATGAGGCCAGACTCAGCCCCGCGCCACCCAGAAATCCAACTTTAAGAAAATCGCGGCGAGCGACGCCGTCGCAGGTGATGTTTCGAGCCATGAGAAGATTCCTTAGGGTGAGGGAAGTGTGGGGTGTTTCGACTGGAAGTTTCGAGGCAAGGGGGAAGTTGCGTGTAATGAGTTGCTACTCTCGCCACACGTCACAACCCACTCCTCACCTTAGTGATTCACGATAAATTCTTTGGTGTTGAGTAAGGTCCACATCAATCCGCGAACTCCCTCGACGGGCGTTGCAGAGCTGGCGAGGAAATCGACACTGCGTTGCAGTTCTTCGTCGGTGGGGGGCCGGCTGAGAGTTCGTAAAAACGCTTGCCTCGCGATCAGAGCCCGTTCTTCGTCGTTGAGCACTGTCCCCTTGGTCTTTTGCGGTTCGCCTCCCTTGAGAGCTGTTCGCAGTTCCGCAAGTCGGTCCTCGAGTCGCTTAATTTGCTCTTCATTCTTTTCCTTGCGAGCCTTATCGAGACGCACTTCCGTGCGCCGGATTTCTTTGGTGAGTTCGATATCTTTGGGCAACTTCTGCTCAGGAGCAGTACCCGCCTGAGACCATTCGCGCGAAAGTTGATCAACCCAAGTTCCCTTACCGCCGTTGATGAGGGACAAAATAGTGTTATCGTTCTGCACAAACACGGTTTGCAACAGACTGGCTTCATTGGAACGATCGCAGTCGCAGTTGCTCTCGCGAATACTACGGCCGAAGACTTGCAGTGCGAACTGCTGATTGCCGTTCTGGTTTCTGGCGCTGGCACCAGCCAGGGTGATGGAACGGTCCTTGAGATCGGTGAGCATCGTTTCGGCTCGGGCATCCTCGGCCGTGGCCGCTACGAACGCATCGTAGGCAACTTCTGCTGGCAGACGTCGCGGGATCGCATGGCTGAAGTTCCGTTCGTCCTTCGCATTCGTCTCATTCGGCTGCCAACTGGCCTGATAGGTCCGGCTATTCACAATCTCACGATGGAGGGCCCGCATGTCGAAATTGCTCTCGATAAAGCGCTGCGTGAGGTAATCGAGCAATGGCTTGTTGCTAGGGGGATTTGCCAGGCTCAGGTCATCCGGGGGTTCCACGATTCCCACATTGAAGTAATTGGCCCAGACGCGATTAACGAACGCGCGAGCGAAATACGGATTCTCTGAAGAACGAAGCCAGTCCATAAGTGGCTGGCGAATGTCACTGTATTCGGCCAGTGCGACCGGCTGTTCACCTAGGATGCGTGCCGTTTCTGGGATCTTGGAATTGTTGTTAGTCTTCTTGCCATTCTTGGACGGGCTTTCCTTTTGCGGGACAGTGAATGTCACTTCAGGAAAGGGGACCACTTTCCCTTGTTTCAGAAACTCGGCCAGTTTCTTATCGAGGTCGTTTCCCTTGAGGCCAGACTTGAGTTCCAGATCGGCCAGGATTCGTTCGTAATCCTTTGCATCGGGACCTTCCTTGGGAACCTTGCCATTCTGCGACGCGTTGACGCCAGCAAAGAAGCCCTTGAATTCGGCGAAATCATCCTTCGACCACTGATCGAAGGGGTGCTTGTGGCACTGGGCACATTGAATTCGCACACCGAGAAAAGTGTACGCAAAGCTGATCGCCCGTTCTTCCGTCGTCTTCACATTCCTGCGATTCCAATAGTGCGGCATGGAAGGAAAATCCGCAAACGTGGCACCGCTATCCTTGTGATACAGCTTGCTCATCGACTCGCAGTAGTCGTAATAGCTCTGGTCGGGTTGGCGACTGGTGCCAAGCAGGATGCCTTCCACAATCTTGTCGTAAGGCTCGTTCGTAGCGACTCGTTTGTAAATCCAGTCGTACCAATCTTGCGATGCATTCTTGATCACGTTGCCGTTGAGTTGATCACTGTTATTGCCGGTGTAATCGCAGAGCCTTGTCGTCCACCAAGCCGCGTATGCGGGGGACTGCAGCAGAGCTTCGATTTTCGCGGCCCGCTTGTCGGACGACGGATCAGCACAGAAAGCCTCCACATCACTGGCGGACGGCAGAGTCCCTGTTAAATCGAGGCTTACCCTGCGGAGGAATTCAGCATCGGCGGAGAGCCCCGAGGGAACCACTCCCAGCTTCTGCAATTTGGCCACGACCAGCTCATCGATCTTGCCTGCCTTCTCCACTGCCGGAAAATTGGCGCCCGCCAACTGCGAAACGGGACGAATCACTGGGACCGGTACAACCGCGTTGTCGTAGAAGATAACGACGTGCGAATCGCCTGGCTCCTTAGAAGTGACAAGCCCGGTCGAGCTCATAGCTGCAATTTGCTCGCTGTTGGCTTGAAAACGGCAGAGGGGCGTGACGTCTTCGCGTGTTCCATCGGGCCAAACGGCGACTGCCTGAAGTTGCACCTGTTCGTCTTGCTTGGAGAACACGATTTCACTCGGACTCACTTCCAGCCGAACTAGTTTTTGGATCCCCTGCTTGTCGAATTTTCCACCGGCTTCGATCCAGCGGCGGAGCAAATGATGCTCCCAAGAGCCGAGCTTGTAGCGTTCGCCCCCTTCATGCAGATCAGCATTGGTCGGCTTGGTAAGAATCAAGCTTGCGTCAATCTCTTCCAAGTTCACGCGCGGCTCATCTTGTTTCACCAACAACGCTTCATGATCCGCGACGAAGTCATAGCCGAAAAGCGAGAGACGGAAATCGCCACGCCCTTGAAACGAACCATGGCATGAGCGGCCGTTGCATCCCAGTTTTCCCAGCAGCGGAGATACATGGCGCTGAAAATCAGGCTCTTCCACAACGTCCGCAGGCTGAAAGCGTTCAGCGACGGTATCGAGTACCGCCTGCTCGTTCTCGGCATAGGTGGCCAAGCAAGCAAACGACGACAGAAATAAGGTCGAAACTACAAACCGAGTGCGCATGAAGCGGGGCATGCTGAACTGCAGTTGATTAACCATAAATTTCTCGATCAGAAACGGACGGACAATAATTATTTCGATAACGAGGACGCAGGTGGAGCGGTTGGCTTTGAGGATTCGTCTTCCTTACGAACGGGCTCTTTAACTACCGGCTTACCACCTGGATTTTTTGAGTTGGGCGTATTGGTTGGCTTGTTCTTATTGGAAGTCGAAGTGGCCGTCACGGGCGTGAGCATGTTGATCTGCCGCTCGATCCACTGATCCTTGTCCGCCTTCAACTTCGCCAAATCCGCTAGAGCTTTAGAAGCCTGCTCGCTCAGCTTTTTCTCTTGCCGTTCGAGCATGACGACTTTTACCTCGAACTGCTCCTGCACGGCTTCGCGAACTTGCCTCTTCAGATCCGCATTCTCCCCCATGTGCAAGCGGGCCAGAAGTAATTGCAACCGCGACTGCGTCTTCCAGAGCCGAAGCTCCAGTTCGTAAAGCTCCGCATCGCGATCTTGAATCTGCCCCAATCGCTCGGTCACGCGGAAGAGTTCGCGCAGCGCCTTGTCATACTCTTTCGGGCGGGCTTCACTCAAATGGGTCAAAAGTGCCTCGAGTTCCGGGTGATGCAGTCGAACAAAAGTCGACACAGCAGCTTCCCGTTCGGGCGTTATCACGGTTCTGTTCGAACTACTGGATTTATCTTCTTTGGCGGGAACCTTGATGGATTCCTTGGCTGGCTCGTTGATTGCCTTAGCTTGTGCGAGCGTGATCACTCGCGGGATGCCATTATCGGCAGCGTTCGCCAACGCCAGTACCGAAATCGAAAAGGCGACGAACGAACCGGACGCCATCAGCAGGCGGCAAACGTTTCGGCAGGTGAGAGCGCTAAGCATAAATTGCGTGCAAATCAAATCGAGCAAAACCAAATCAAACAGTTAGTTGTCAAGAGAGTCGGGCACGAACGGGATATTCAAATTCATATCGCTGTCGGCATTCAAATCATGGTCTTCCTCGGCAAGCCCCTGCAGAGCCAAAAGCATCCAGCTTGGAGGGAGCCCATCCTCGGCTGGAATCATATCGACGCCAGTCGAGGTGCTGTCCCCTGCCAGCGGAGACTCTTGCGGATGAGGAACCGCGCCCGGAGAAACGACGGGCAACGTTGAACTCCAAGCGACTGCCAATTCGGTATCAATCGAGGCTGTAGCAACCGTCGTTCTTTTCGAGAGCCATTGGGGAGCAGAGACGAGCGCCATGCAAGCCGCGGCAACGGTTGCACCTGCCGCCAACCAGGAGAGACGCAATTGCCAGACCTGCGAGCCACGCGGTATCGCGACCGGCGAAAGTGATTCAGCTGCGCGGATCGTGGCAGACAACTCCACGGCGCGAGCCAGCGCTTCGCAGGCGAAAGGATCACTCTCCAGGCGAAGCTCAAACGCTTCGCGGGCCGACTCATCGAGTTCGTTGGCCGCGTACTGAAACGCTTGCCAATCGAGGTCGGAAAGTTGGTTTGATTTAGATGATTCGATCATGGTGCTCTCTATTCCTCTCCCAGCATCCCCTTCAACTTCTGCAAGGCAGTTCGCATTCTTCCCAGAGCCGTACCCAGAGGAATCTGCAATTCATCCGCGATCACCGCAAAGGTCTTCTCTTCGTAAATTCGCATCCGCACCACCTGGCGCTGATCCGGCGGAAGTTCTTCCAAAGCCCTTCGCACCCGATCCACGATTTCGAACCTCAGCAACGGCCCTTCGGCATGTTCCGACGCTTCAGGCAACATCCAGGCAACCTGCTGCACAACCCTATCGCCCACTGCCCCACGACGACGAACATACATCGCCTCATGGTAGGCCACACGAAACAACCAGGCTTTTCGCGTTTCTTCACGAGACTCGTGACCGCGCTCCACCAGTTTCGCGAACGTCGCCTGCAACACGTCCGCAGCCAAGTGCGGATCGCGCAATAAGCCAATCAGGAACCGGCGAATCTCTTCGCCATGCTCCAGGTACAAACTCGCGACTACGGAGGGGTTAAGTTCCCCATCCTCCGCTTTGCCCACATTTGCACCTGAGGATTCCACCACGCTCGCATCGACAATCACCGCTGCGGGAAACTGACCTAATTATGGTTCAGAACCCAAACTTAGGATGCGTGACGGGTGCTCATTATTTGAAAGACGTTGAAAAAGAGTAAGTGACCGGACGATCGCACCTGCGCAGCGACCGCAACCTTACCTATAATCCCAAGGGAACGGGGTCGGCCACTCCCTAACGGGTGAAACTGCCGCAACCGTGCGACTTTTCAGCCCTTGCCAACCCTTTGAACGGTGCCAACCACCCCGTGCTTATCGGCCCTGTTTTTACTCGCGAACTGGTCACCCAGCCTCGTCGGACCCAGCATCACATCCTGCGGACCGTCTATCCCCTCGCGCTGTGGGTGCTGGTTTTGACGGCCTGGATGGTCTTGGCCGGGACACAGCGGATCCGGAATATCAGCGATATGGCTCGGTTTGGGACGATTTTGTTCCAAATCTTGGCCACCTTGAATCTGGCCATTCTGACCTTCCTTTCCGCGGTGACCGCCGCCAGTGCGGTCGCCCAGGAGAAGGACAAGAAGACCCTAGTGCTGCTCCTGATGACGCAACTTTCCAATCATGAGGTTGTGCTAGGAAAGTTGTTTGCCGCCCTGCTGGAAGTCTTTGTGATGTTCGTGGCTGCGGCACCCTTATTCTTGCTGCTGCCGCTGTTTGGCGGGGTGGATTATCGCCAGGTCGGAACCGCGCTCGCGATTACAGCGGCGACGATTTATCTGGCGGGGAGTCTAGGATCGCTGATTGCGCTCGCTCAAGAGAAGACCTATCAAACGTTATCGACTACGGCACTTGCGCTCGTCGGCTGGTTGGCTTTGGCAGAAGGGGCGTACTTCGTGTTGCCGCGGATCGGTGCGTCGGCACACGTAACCGATCTGGTTGCCGCTTGTTCCCCGTGGCAAGCACTGTGGGGGGGAGCACTGACGGCATTCTCGCCGCCGCAAAATGTCGGGGGATTGCCGCTCCCTTGGGCCTACACGGTTTTCGCTTTGGTGCTGGCAGTCGTGCTGAACGGTATCGCAGTGCTGCGACTTCGTGCCTGGAATCCTGGCAGAGAAACCTTCGCCCCGACTCCGCCGGAGACTGCCGATGCTGTCGCCGACTCAGCAGTTCAAGACAACATGCAACCGCACGGGGAAGCTGCCCGCTCGCATCACATTGATGCGCGTGTTCGCAAGGTGAGCACCAGCAGTCGGCAGGTGTGGGACAACCCAATCTTGTGGCGAGAGACGCAAACGCGGGCCTATGGCCGGAAAATGATCCTGGTGCGGCTCGCGTACTGGTCGCTATTTGTGCTCACGATGCTGGCCCTCCACGACCTGATTATTCCCGGCAAGATTACTGCGGCGGGGCAGAATTCGGTCATTCCGCCGACCGCCCAAGTACTGGTCCCCTTCTTCGTTTTGAGCCTGGTAATCGTGAACTCGCTGGCAGTCACGTCGATCACCAACGAGCGCGACGGCGGGGCACTGGAACTGATCATGGTTACCGATCTATCTCCCAGAGAATTCACGCTGGGAAAGATCGGCGGCGTATTGTGGGTCACGCGGGAAATGGTCCTGCTGCCGATCGTCGCGGCGATGTACATGTGGCTAAACGGCGCGTTGTATTTGGAATCGTTTTTGTGTCTTGCGGCGGGCATGTTGGTGATGAATGTGTTTGGTGTGATGCTAGGTATTCATTACGGCTGCCATTACGCCAATTCGCGCTCCGCTATCGGCGTGAGCCTCGCCACGGTCTTCTTCCTGTTTCTGGGGATCGTGACGTTGATCGTGCTCATGATCTCGTTCAGCGGTTCGTTTCAATTGCAACTGGCCCCGTTCCTGGCCTTTATCGTGGGGGGGTGCGTCTCGATGTATGTCGCGTTGGGAAGTCGCAAGCCCTCGGCCGCGATTCTGGCAGCTTCGATCTTCCTGCCGCCGGCGACCTTTGTGGCAATCACCAGTTTCTTGCTGGGGCACGTGTTGTCGGTGTTCTTGTTGATCGCCGGTTTTTACGGCTTCACAACGCTCGCCTTGTTGATTCCTGCGCTGGCAGAGTTCGATTTTGCGATGGGGAGGTCGAAAGCAGTTGAAGAGTAGACTTTGGCGGCAAGCGACGCGTCCCTGCTTCTTTAACCGGGCGTTTCAGCACATCTTAAACTCCGAACCCTACTAGCCCGTAGTCATTTTCTGCCGTAAAAACGTAGTTTTACCGCACTCTCCTGGAATCGCGATATGTCTCAGTCGAATCTGATCAAGTCGGACAATGTGGCCAAGGTTCTCAATTCCGCGCTCGATGCTGGGGGGGGACTGCTCCGACTGACACCGACCTGGGTTCCGCGCAGCTTTTTGCATCCGGGACGCCGCATTAAGCTCCATCCGCAGGACCTGTATGCGTACGGGGCCGAACGGGGCGGGATCGATGAACGCTGGTTCTCCAGCACCACCGAAGCGGCCAACGATGGTCGGGTGTGGCATGAGGGATTGAGCTTCTGCTCGTTCGAAGGAAGTACGTTCCTGCTGAAGGACGCCGTGGCGGAAGCTGGCAAGCGGCTGATCGGCGAGAAGATGTACGGCAAGTACAGTCGCTGGCCCGTCTATTCCAAATTTTTTGACAACATGGGGCCAATCCCCCACCACATGCACCAAAGTGCGGCCAACGCCAAGCTGGTTGGCCAGGAAGGAAAGCCGGAAAGCTACTACTTCCCACCACAGTACAACAACGTCGACAACAACTTCTGTTACACGTTCATGGGGCTCGAACCGGGCACCACGAAAGACGACCTGAAGAAGTGCCTGGAGAACTGGCACAAGGGAGAGAACGGCATTCTGGATCTGTCGCGGGCCTATCGCCTGAAGCGCGGCACGGGCTGGCTCATTCCGCCCGGCGTGCTGCATGCTCCGGGTTCGCTCTGCACTTACGAACCACAGTGGGGCAGCGACGTGTTTGGTATGTTCCAGAACATCGTCGAAGGGCGTTACGTGCCATGGGGTTTGCTGGTGAAGGATATGCCGAAAGAGAAGCACCAGGATCTGGACTTCATCATTGGGCAACTTGATTGGGAAAAGAACGTCGACACGCACTTCAAGGAAAGCAACTACCTGGAGCCGATCGTCGCCGATCAGGGGCCGGGTTGGGTCGACAAGTGGATTGTCTACGGCCGCGTCGACAGCGAGCAACTGTTCAGCGCTAAGGAACTGACCATCGAACCAGGTGCCAAATGCATCCTGAAAGATCCCGGTTCGAGCGGCTGGATCACCACGCAAGGGAAGGGACGAATCGGCAAGCTGGCGCTGCAAACACCGGCCATGATTCGCTTTGGTCAGGAGACCGAAGACGAAGTCTTCATCTCGCACGAAGCTGCCACGGCGGGAGTCGAGATCGAAAACACCGGCAGTGAGCCCCTCGTTGGTCTGCGGTACTTTGGACCCGACACCTTCGCCAGCGTGCCGAACGTTGGGGATTATCGCAAGTAAGCTCGTGTCGCGGATGCTTGCACAAAAAAAACGCAGCGAGTTACGGCAGATCGCTCGTAACTCGCTTGCTTAGCGCTCTTCTTTTTCCAGCCGTTCTCGAACGAATGAGAACGGCTGATCGCTGAACACGCCAAACAGGTCGTGCGACGAGAGCTTGGACTTAGTGAGTGCCGGTGACGTGATGCCGCATAGCCAGCGAGCCATCACTTGTGAATCGGCCAGCACTTGAGGATGCTCGCGTCGTACCATGAGCGCTGTGGCGAGGATCGATTCGTCAATCGCCGGCTGAATTCGTTCCGTGCTTGCCGCAGAGGTACTTTGGCCCAGACATCGCGTGCAATGGCCACACGGCCTAGAGAGCGTCTCACCAAAGTGACGAGCGAGAGCCACCACCTGACAGCCCGGCTGCTGAGTCAACTCCACGATTTGCTGCAACCGGGCAATCTCTTGCCGTTCGCGGTCCAGGCAGCGATTGTAGAGTGTATCGGCCAGCGCTGCTAAATCGGGAGGTCGGCGGACGACCTGATAGCGATGCCGCATGCCGCTGACTTCCACCTTGAGCCAACCTTTCTCGCCAAGGTAATCGAGCGCACGAACAATCCGCTCGCGGGTGGTCCCCAATGCTTCGACCGTCTCATTCAGATCAATGTTAAACCAAATTTTCGCCTTCTTCGCCCGTTTCAGAAGCTGCTCCAAAAACTGCCGCCGCTCCCCTTCGAACTCCGCCAGAATACCTTTCGAGGATCGCAGCGGCTGAAAGCGATAGGTCGAATAAAACGGAGTTCCGCCGGCCAGAAAGCCTTCGAGTTCGAGATAGGTCACCAGCGTGCGGACAACGAGGGGCCGCATATCGCACGAGCCGGAAAGTTCGTAAAAGCTCACGTCGAACTCCGAGCCTTGGCCAAGCAGCGATTTTATGAGCACCTGCACCGCTTGCCGCGAAGGGGTATCGCCGTAGACAAAATTTTCCAACTGCCCCAAATCGTCCGCACAGAACAATAGTTCGCACACGGCCGGCAAACCATCACGCCCGGCACGACCGATTTCTTGCGAGTAGTTTTCTAGACTCTTCGGCGGATTGAAGTGGTAGACGTAACGAATGTCTGCCTTGTCGATCCCCATGCCGAACGCGATCGTGGCCACCACAATTCGATCCTTCGACTGCATGAACCAATCTTGTGTCCCAGCACGCACCTCGTCCGGCAAACCGGCGTGGTACGCCCGCGCGGGAAAGCCAGCAGCAGAGACGGCAGCAGCCAATTCCTCGGCCGTCTTTTGCAAGGTGACATACACAATCGTCGGGCCGATGGGACGCTTGCGCAGCCGTTCGATCAGCGTGGCTTCATGCTCATGCGCGGTGACCGGCGAGGTGAGCAAAGTCAGATTCGGACGATAAGAACTGTTGCGGATGGCGCATTGTGCGTCGATGTTGAAGGCGCGGCAAATATCGTCCAGCACCGGCGGCGTGGCCGTCGCCGTTAAAGCCAACATCCGCTCGGCCCGACTTTGGCGGGCGAATTCAACTAGCTTCAAATAGTCGGGGCGAAAGTTGTGACCCCATTCGGAAATGCAATGCGCTTCATCGACGGCGAACAATGAGACGCGGATTTGTTCCAACGTTTGCCGAAAGCGCTCGTTCTGAAATCGCTCCGGAGCCACGTACAACAGCCGCAAACTACCCGCTCGCACTTGCTGCATGGCCGCGCCGTATTCTTCCGCAGTCAGGGTGGAATCAAGCCGAGCGGCAGAAACTCCACGTCGGGAGAGGGCGTCGATCTGGTCCTTCATCAGGGCAATCAACGGCGAGACGACCAGCGTGACCCCCGGCAAAAGCAGCGCCGGGAGTTGGTAGCAAATTGATTTGCCGCCCCCCGTCGGAAAGACTGCCGCCGCCGACTTGCCCGCCATCAGGTGCGTGATGACCTGCTCCTGTCCAGGCAGAAACTGGCCGTAGCCGAAATGGGTGCGGAGGGCGTGATGGAGTTCGTTGGTCATGGAGCTTGATATTGTGATGGTGCGGCAGCGAAGACTCAAACGGAAAGTTTTGCTGGTGGCGGTCTGCTCAAGAATAGTAGTAGGCGCAGTCCGTCGGCTTGGGGCGGCGGCTTGTGTATGGCATAATTCACCCTTCGCAGAATCACCAACCCTCCCGGAGATAGTTATGACGCACGCGTATCCCAAACTGCACAATGCCATGTGGCCCGGCCTGGTCGGTAAAGGAGACGGCGAAGGGCAAGAGCCCCCAATCAGCTTGGAACGGATGCTCGAACTGACCGCCGCTGCCAACGTGAACGGCCAGAAGTTCGAAGGGATCGATTACTTCCTGTTCCTGCCCCACACGAACCCGGAAGCGAGCGAAGCGGACTTGATCAAGATTGCGGAGTCGATTCAGAAGCATGGCTTCTCGGTCGGTTCGCTCGTCGCCCCTGTTTGGCCGGGGACGGTCGGTGATTCGGCAATGGGAGATGCCGCGGCGAAGGAGAAATTTTTGTCCGCTGTGAAAATGGCCTGCCGCATTGCGGGCATCTTCAACAAGCAAGGGGTTCGCAAGTACGGCGTGATTCGCATCGACTCGGCCGAGTTCGGCGTGAACAAGTGGCGCGAAGATGCAAAGGCGAATACCACGAAGATTGCCGAGACTTTCCGCGAAGCGGCGAAGATCGCGGCCGATCATGGCGAACGCCTCGCGGCCGAAGGAGAAATCTGTTGGGCGGGGATGCATAGCTGGAAGGACATGCTCGACTTGCTCGAAGAAGTCGGCATGCCGGAGTCGCTCGGCTTTCAAGCGGATTTGGCTCACACCTACCTGTATTTGCTGGGCTACAACGCGCCGGAACATGCGCTCGTGAAGCCCGGCTACACCGATGCCGAGTTCTACGCCGCGTATGAAAAGATGACCGATAAGCTTCGCCCCTGGACCATCGATTTCCACGTCGCCCAAAACGATGGCGAGGTTCACGGTGCGGGAGATCACGACAAGACCGGCAAGCACTGCCCGGCCGACGACCCGAACGGCAAGCTCGACATCGTGAAGTGTTCCGGCTACTGGCTGAAGGACGCAGCGAAGCGCGGCATCAAGCACATCTGTTGGGACGGCTGCATGTTCCCGAACAAGATGCTGGAAACGCCGAGCACCTGGAATACGATCCTCAAAACGATGATCGATGTGCGGGCCGCGCATGGGTGGGAATAAATTGAATGACAAATGCTAAATGACCAAGAGAAGTGCTATCACGTTGCCTTCTTGGTCATTTGACATTGGTCAATTCGGCCGAAGGTCGCTTTATTCCTTCAATTCCGGTCCTAACGCCAACCGATCAATCCTCTAGGCGCGGCGGCTAACGTCTCGTTCCGCGCCAATTCCTGCTGTTTTCGGCCGTTTTCGACCCGTCATCGAAACCGCCCCCTAAAACAGTGACCCAGGAGGGGAAATCCAATGGTCCGCCGTTCGCTGCTCATGCTGGCAATCTTTGCCATCACGCTCGGTTCTTTCACCTCGGTGCAGGCCGACCAACGTGCGTTTGGCCGCGTGTGGGGGGGAGCGTATTCCAATCGCGATTGGGAACGCTTCTATCACTATCCGTACGTCTGGTACCCGCAGAACTTCTGGGGGAACGAATACTACCGCAGCAGCGAAGACATGTATCATCGCTATCCGCAGGAAATGCGGACGCCGGTCTACAACAAGCAGTGGCACAACGAGTTCCCAGAAGAACGCCGCTACCACTGGGGTCATCACTTCATCTTGGATCAGTTCTAAGAGAAGTCCGAAATCCGAATGACGAATATCGAATGACGTTGGGAGCGCACGCCCTTCGTCATTCGATATTCTGGTTTCGTCATTCCGGCAGCTATTCCGCCTTGAACTTGTGAATCGTTGTCGTCTTGTACGTCTCTCCCGGCCGAAGCACGGCCGAGGGAAACGCGGCTTGATTCGGCGAATCGGGGAAGTGCTGCGTTTCCAAGCAGAAGCCTTCGTGCTGTTCGTGCTTGTTCCCTAGCACATCGCCATCCAAAAAGTTGCCGGCATAGAACTGGATGCCCGGTTCGGTCGTGCGAATCTCCATCACGCGCCCTGACGCGGGATCTTTCACTGTCGCTGCCAGCTTCAGTTCCTTCCCCGCGCCGCGCAGAACGTAGGTGTGGTCGTAACCTTTGGTGGTGTGCGGCTCCTTCTTCAATTCGTCGATCCGCTCACCAATCGCGTGGAACGAAGTGAAATCCATCACGGTTCCCTTCACCGCGGCCGGCTTGCCAAGGGGAATTGAATTCGCATCGACCGGGATGTATTCATCCGCTTCGAGCTTCAGTTCGTGCTTCAGGATCTTTCCGGAAGTCGCGCCGCCGAGATTCCAATAGTTGTGATTGGTCAGGTTCACGACCGTCGGCTTATCGGTCGTGGCGTGGTAATCGACTCGCAGTTCGTTGTCGTTAGTCAGCGTATAGGTCACCTCGACCTGCATGGTGCCGGGATAACCTTCTTCACCATCCGGGCTGGTCCGCGAAAACTTGATGCCGACGGCGCTCTCCGTCTTCACTTCTTCCGCATTCCACAGCACCTGATCAAAACTCTTGATGCCGCCGTGCAAGTGGTTCGGGCCGTTGTTCACGGCGAGCGTGTATTCCTTGCCGTCGAGGGTGAATTTTCCCTTCGCGATCCGATTGCCGTAGCGACCAACCGTGGCACCAAAATACGGATGCCGCTTCATGTAACCGTCGACGCTGGGAAAGCCGAGCGTGATGTTCGCCAACTTGCCGTTTCGGTCAGGCGTGTTCACGCTCACCACCGTCGCCCCCCACGTTGCCAACTGCACCGACAAGCCATTCGCGTTGGTGCAGGTGTAGAGGGTCACTTCCTTGCCGTCCGCCGTTTTACCCCAAGCCTGTTTTTCGATCTTCATCGCCTTACCTGTGGAGGAATTTTTGTCCGCCTCTGCGCCATAGGAAACAGGCAGAAACGGGAGAGAGGAAACCAGGCCGAGCAGGCCAGCCAGCAAAAACAGCGTACCAAGTGCTCGGCGTCCGAATAGTCTACGCATGGTGCAATCCTTCGTTTTGTGAGAGAGGAACAGAGCGGGCATTATCCACCCCCAGCGGTTGTCATTCAACTCGTCTCCAAGGTAGTAGGCACACTCCGTGTGCCGTTCATCGGGTACCAGTTCTCGATGTCTCAGATGCCTCACGTAACTGGCAAAACGCTTTCAATGCCAACGGCACACGGAGTGTGCCTACTCCTTTTCTTGCGCTGGTTGTTCTCCTGCAGTCAGCGACAACCAGCGCAATCGCAAACTGTTAAACACCACCGTCACGCTGCTGAGCGCCATCGCTGCAGCAGCCAAGGAAGGGGGCAAACCCAAACCAAGAACCGGAAAAAACACTCCAGCCGCCAACGGAATGAGTAAGACGTTGTAGCCAATAGCCCAGGCGAGATTCTGCCGCATGATCGCGACCGTGTTTCGCGACAGTCGCACCGCCTGGCTCACCGCCAGCAAGTCATGACGCATCAACACCACATCGGCCGATTCCAGGGCGACATCCGACCCGCTGCCGATCGCGATTCCCACCTCCGCTTGCGCCAAAGCAGGCGCGTCGTTAATGCCGTCCCCGATCATCGCGACAATTTTTCCCGCTTGCTGTAACTGAGCCAAACTTTCCAGCTTCCCCGCTGGAGTTAACTCGGCTAACACCAATTCCGGGTCAATCCCCGCTTCCTCGGCAATCGCTTGCGCGGAAGATCGCCGATCGCCGGACATCAAATGGACGCGCACTTGCAGCTGCTGCAACTCGTCCACCGCTTGCCGGCTCGTGGCCGTCAGTGCATCGGCGACAATCAACCCGCCGAGCAAGTTCTCCCCCTGAACCACAAACAACACCGAGGCCCCGGCAAACTTCTCGAGCGCCGCTTCGATCTCAGCGAGCAAAGCTTCCTGAGAGTTGGCCGGGACCACCTTGCGATTACCGACGCGCACCGTTCCTTGTTCCGTGTCGCCTCGAATTCCCTCACCTGGAAGCACCTGCAACGCCCGCGCGGGAATCGGCTGCACCGTGCGCTGCTTCGCCTCACGCAGCACGGCTTGGGCCAGCGGATGGCTGCTCGCTTGTTCCAGACCAGCGGCGAACGCCAACAACTCTTCCGCAGTGCGACCTTCCGCCACTATCACTTGCACTACTTGCGGCTGACCAAGCGTGAGAGTCCCCGTTTTATCAAAGACCACATCGGTCACGCGCGCGAGTTGTTCCAGAGCAGCTCCTTCCTTGAACAAGATGCCTCCGTTCGCGCCGCGCCCGGTCGCTACGGTCACGGCCGTCGGTGTCGCCAGCCCCAAAGCACAAGGGCAAGCTACGACCAGCACGGCAATCGCGCACATTACTCCCGTGCCGAGCGCACCCATCAATGCCCAAACCGCAACCGTGAGCAGGGCGAGCACTAGGACTGCCGGAACAAAGTACTTCACCACCTCATCCGCCAAGCGCTGCGCCTGAGTCTTGGACTCTTGCGTGCGCTGCACTAACTGCACAGTTTGCGCCAGAGCCGTATTGTCGGCCGCATGCTGGACGCGAATGGTGAGCGCGCCACTGCCGTTGATCGTTCCTGCCAGGACCATTTCCCCAGGCTCTTTTTCCACCGGCAACGATTCCCCGGTCAGCCATGCCTGATCGACTTCACTCCTCCCAGTTTCAATCACCCCATCGAGCGGAATTTTCTCCCCCGGCGGAACCAGGATTTGATCGCCGACCCGCACTTGTTCTACGGCGACTTCGACGGCCGACCCATTTTGCAACAGCCGAGCGGTTTGCGGCGCCAGCTCCATCAACTGCAGCACGGCCGCGGAGGTTCGCCCCCGTGCGGCTGCTTCCAGCAGTTTGCCCGTGGTAATGAACGCCAAAATCATCAAGCCATCCATGAAGCTCATCGCGTGCGTGCCGCGAAACCATTCAACGAGGCCCGCGATGTAAGCCGCCGAAGTTCCCAGCGCGATCAGGGCGTCCATCGTGACCGTCTTGTGAAGCAGTTGCCGCAAGCTGCTCACCACATACACGCCGCCGATTGCCAGTTGCCCGATGGTGCCAAGCATCAGCACCAGCAGTTGTCGGGCGTCGTGCGGAATCCCGGGAACGTACATCGCTGCCAGAATCCCGCCGAGCAAACTCCAAGCGAAAAGGGTGCGGTAGCGCCAGCCGCTCACTTCCTGCTCCTGATTCTGACGCAGCTTCCCCGAACTGCCCCGCGTCAGCACCTCGGCCTGATAACCGGCAGCCACCACCGCCGCCACCAGTTCCCCCGCGAGCCGGTCATCATCGCGCGCGGCACTCACCACCGCTTGCTGCAGGGGTAAATTCACCTGCGCGGAAACGACCCCCGCCGTCTTTGTCAGCGCCCGTTCCACATGTGCGACGCAACTGGCGCAGTGCATCCCCCGCACCGCCAAGATGAATTTGTGCCGGCCCAACGGGTCCCCGCCAACAACTGGATTGGGCTGCACGGGAAGCCCGGCACTCTTCGTGGCCGCGAACTGCGGATCGGTGAGGATCGGCAGGGAAGGTCCAAGTTGGGGAAGTTCAGGCATGATTCTGTGCATTGTAAGCGGTGGGAAACGCAACTCGACCGAAACGCCATCAGGGGGGATTTGGAAACCGTTTCCACGTTCTTTTTCACGCGACTGGAAACGATCCAAACGTCTTCTCAATCGAGACTTACGATCTCAAAACAGCCTACCAGTCGCTTCCTGGCTGTTGTACGTGTTTAGCCTACTTGCATTTTCGTCGTGCTTGCAGTCATGCTTGGGATATGGCCACTGCTCACCGTGATTCTGAGTTGATCGCCGAACTTCAGCGGGAAAACGCTGGGCTGAAGCAGGAATTG
>JBGSNR010000039.1:0-16287 GCA_041739545.1 Pirellulaceae bacterium
GGGGAGAGGGGGCCGGGGGGTGAGGGGTTTAGATCCGCGATTCAATGGTCCTATCCCTGACCGATCTGCCAGCACGCGAAATCAACCGCGAATAGTTTCGCAAGATCGAAACCGGATTACGTCCTACCCGGTGTGCATCGACCTACCTCACGGGCCACCGTCGTGCATGACCTGGCTGGCTACCGGGTTGAATCGAATTTGCTTCACGCCGAAGGCGTCATATCTCACAGCCCAGGCTCGCGCAGCGCAGCCTGGGGCCAAGCGATGAAAATCGCGGGTACGCCGTAGGCGTTGGATCAAGGATTTCCCAAGACCTGTTCGATTTAACGCCGTTGGCGTAGACGAATCATGTGGGCGTTGTTTACCCAGGGTGCGCTGCGCGACCCTGGGCTAAGCGATCCAACGCCTGCGGCGTAGAAGCAATGGTCGCGAGTTTTTATGACCCGCCAAAGAGGATCGACCCGGACCGAACTTCGAGCACACGAAATCAACCGCGAATAGTTTCGCAAGATTGAAACCGGATCACGTCATGCACGGGGTGGATGGACCTATTTCACAGGCCACCGTCGTGCATGACCTGGCTGGCTACCGGATTGAATTGCATTTGTCTCACGCCGAAGGCGTCACATCTCACAGCCCAGGCTCGCGCAGCGCAGCCTGGGGCTAAGCGATGAAGAACACCGGTACGCCGTAGGCGTTGGATCGAGGATTGCCCAAGACCCGTTCGATTTAACGCCGTTGGCGTAGACGAACCGTGTGGGCGTTGTTCCCCAGGGTGCGCTGCGCGACCCTGGGCTACGCGATCCAACGCCTGCGGCGTACAGCACGCGAAATCAACCGCGAATAGTTTCGCAAGATAGAAACCGGATTACGTCATGCACGGGGTGCATGGACCTACTTAAGAGGCCAGCGCGTCGCATGACCTACCCGGCTGGGTTGGCTACTCGGCTGTCTTCCATTGCTCAGCCGTTACCTTCAAGGCAATCTTTTCACCTGGCTTACCACCGACCGGTACCGCATCCAATTCCACCTGCATTGTTTTTGCCGAGTCGCTCGGCGGCAGCCAGGCCAAGGTGACATGAATACTCTTTCCCGGCTCAATCGGCCCTTGAATGGATTCGTCGTCGTCAGGCCAGTTGTCTCGCAAAAAAAGCTGAGGCAAATACTCTTCTCCAGTGTCGTCGACGCATTTCGCAAATTCATTGTGAAAACTCATTACCTCCCAATGGCGAAAGTCAAAGGCCGCCGTCTGGGTCAGGTTCGTAATTTTGAGGCGAATGACGAACTTGGGAGCAGTGGATGGTTCGAGTCGCAGGGCAACCGGGCGTACTGCCACCGACACCAGTTCAACCTTCGTCGCGCCAGGGAATTCGAAGGTTTGACCAACCGGCGTCAATTTTATTTCTGAAACCGGCGGCTCGGATGCCGGCACGGGTGCAACCGGCAACCTCGGCGTTGAGCGTTGGCAACTGGTTTCTGCAGCCAAGAACGGCATACAAAAGATGAACAGAAAGAGTTGTTGTGATCTTAAACGTATAGTCATAGTCACAGGAATCGTAGATGGCGAAGACTTTGCAAGATGGAAACCGGAATACATCATGCACGCGGTGCATGGACCTACGTCAGAGACGACCATCGTGCGTGAACTTCCCGGCTGCGTTATTGTATACCGGCACTACGAAGCCTCCTAAAAAAAGGCCCACCGAGGAATTTCCTCGATGGGCCTTTTAACTTGTCAAAAATCAGATTGGACTACCCTCACCCCACCCTCTACCATCGGAGAGGGTTCAGCAAGGATTCATCGGCTTAGTACATATCATCATGGTCATGGCCACCATGACCGCCCTTGCTTCCCTTGTCGTCCTTCGGCTTTTCGGCAATCAAAGCGTCGCTCGTCAACAGCAGCGTGCTCACGCTCGCGGCGTTGGCGAGGGCGGTGCGGGTGACCTTGGTGGGGTCGATGACGCCGGCTTTCACCAGGTCTTCGTACACGTTGGTCAGGGCGTTGTAGCCTTGGTTCCCCTTGCTTTCGATCACTCGTTCGCACACGATGCCGCCGTCTTGGCCGGCGTTCTGGGCGATCATGGTGAGGGGAGCGCGGCAGGAACGAACCACAATGTTGTAGCCGATCAGTTCATCGGCACTCAGGTCTTCGCTCGGCTTCACTTGCGACGAAGCACGCAGCAGGGCCACGCCACCGCCAGGCAGAATCCCTTCCTGAATGGCAGCGCGGGTGGCATGCAGAGCATCTTCCACGCGAGCCTTCTTTTCCTTGACTTCGCTTTCGGTCGCACCGCCGACATTGACTTTCGCCACGCCGCCGGACAACTTGGCGAGCCGTTCTTGCAGCTTTTCGCGATCGTAATCGCTGGTGCTGTTTTCGGTCTCGCGGCGGAGTTGCTCGATGCGAGCCTTGATGTTTTCGGTCTTGCCCGCACCTTCGATGATGGTGCAGTTATCCTTGTCGATGATCACCTTCTTCGCCCGGCCCAGATCGGTGAGCGGGAGGGTTTCCAGCTTCATGCCGAGCGCTTCGAAGACCGCGGTGCCACCGGTAAGGATGGCGATGTCTTCCAACATGGCCTTGCGGCGATCGCCGTAGCCAGGAGCCTTCACCGCACAGCACTGGAATGTGCCACGCAGACGGTTGATAACCAGGGTCGCGAGAGCTTCCCCTTCCACATCTTCGGCAATGATGAGGAGCGGCTTGCTCTGCTGCACCACGGCTTCCAGGATGGGGACCAATTCCTTAATGTTGGTGACCTTCTTTTCGAAGACCAGGATGTACGGGTTTTCGAGAACCGCTTCCATGGTGTTCGCATCGGTGACGAAGTACGGCGACAGATAGCCGCGATCGAACTGCATCCCTTCGACCCATTCGGTCTCGGTGTGCAAGCTCTTCCCTTCATCGACGGTGATGACGCCGTCCTTGCCGACCTTTTCCATGGCATCGGCGAGGAGCGAACCGATCTCGCGATCGTTGTTGGCCGCGATCGACGCAACGTTCGCCATTTCGGACTTGTCCTTGATTTTGATCGACATCTTCATCAGCTTTTCGGTGATGTCGCTGACGGCCTTTTCGATCCCGGCTTTCATCTGCACCGGATTGCAACCAGCGACGACGGCCTTGAGACCTTCGTTGAAGATGGCTTCGGCCATGACGGTGGCAGTGGTGGTGCCGTCGCCGGCGACGTCGCTCGTTTTGCTGGCGACTTCACGGACCATGCGAGCGCCCATGTTTTCGTACGGGTCTTCGAGGTCGATTTCCTTAGCGACGGTGACGCCGTCCTTGGTGACGGTCGGCGAGCCGAACGACTTCTGGAGGATGACGTTGCGACCCTTGGGGCCGAGAGTGACTTTAACTGCGCGGGCCAGTTTGCTGACGCCGCGACGGATGGCTTCGCGAGCTTCCTGATCGAAGGCAATGATTTTGGGCATAGAAGTGTTCCGAGTGAGTTGTGGGGTGTGGTGTGTTAGGAGTTTTGTTAGAACGGTGGTCCTAGTGACCAATGACTAATGACTAGTGACCCGCGTCAGTAGTCATTGGTCATTGGTCATTAGGAGCGGTTGGAAGCCGAAGGGGTTAGTCTTCGATAACAGCCAAAATGTCTTCTTCGCGCATCAGGAGGAGCTCGTCCTCGCCGACCTTGAAGGTTTCGCCGGCCCAGCTGGTGAAGATCACGCGGTCGCCCGCCTTCACTTGCAGAGCGCCACGGGTGCCGTCATCGAGCAGCTTGCCGTTACCAACGCTGACCACGGTGCCCCGTTGGGGCTTTTCCTTGGCTGCATCGGGCAGCAAGATCCCGCCGCTGGTTTTGGTAGCGCCTTCTTCACGGCGAACGACCACGCGGTCATTTAGGGGTTGGAGCTTCAGTTCCGTTTTGGACTTGGACTTGGTCGCGGTCGCCATACGTCATTTTCCTCCGAACGACGAAATTTCAAAAACAGGCCGTAAATATCTCGATCTGGTCGGGGGAGAACCTCTCCCGGCTGCCAGATCGGCGATTGGCATTGATTGGCGGGGCTTAGAAGCAAACTGCGTACCGGGAAAGATGTCCAGCGGCGCAAGTCGATGCCCTATATGGATTTAAGCTAGATAGCAGCCTTGGGTCGTCTGTCGCCGTTTGTCATTTTGACAGACATCGACCCAGAGTTAAGACTCCATCGCGGCGAGCAAGTTTTGCACAATGCGATCGTTCGGATTCGCCTCGGCGACCCCTTGGAGCAGCACCCGTGCCTGGTCGAACTCACCGGTCAGAATCAGGTGGTAGGCCAGTAGAAATTGAGCATCGACCGAGCGCGGATGCTCGACGACGAATTGCTTCAACGTTTCCACCTGGGACAGGTAATCCATTGGCGACCCGTATAATTTGCCGATGGTTTCGCCATCCCAGCCAGGACTAACGGCCAGCACCGAGTAGATCGCAGCGGCCGAGGCGTTGTACCGAGCGGTGGAGAACAGTACCAGCGCGCGAAACTGATGCAACGTGGGATCGTTCGGCAGTTGCCGAATGGCATCATCGACCAGCTCGTTCGCGCGGCGGTAGTCGCCACCACGAAAGGCGACGCGTGCCTGGTCAAAATAGACCATCGCCCGCTCGGAACGGATGAGATCCTGATCGGTTTCGCGATAGGTGGGCTCGGGCACCGCCAGCGGCTGGGAGTAATCGTAGTACTGCACCGTGGTACTGCTAGGTCGCGCAAAAAACGGATTCACATAGGTGACGCCCGAAACGCTCGAACTGATGAAACCGCCGCTGACCACGCGGTAGCTGTTGTTGTAATAGGCAGGGCGATAATTTCCTCCCCAGACATTCGGCTGCCAGTGGTAGTGGAGCTGGGAATAGTAGTTCGGCCGATAGGAGTAGTTCGAGTAAGGTTGCGCCGCCGGGCGATAAACGGGGGGACGATTTACGTTCACCACGTTCTGATTAACGACGTTCTGGTTGACGACATTGGTTTTGTTAACCACCGTTTTGTTGATATTGGTCTGATTGATGACGTTATTGTTGATCGTGGTGTTATTGATCGTTGGCCGATTGACCGTGACGCGGTTCACGTCAATATCGTTGCGAATTACGGTCGGGCGATTGATGTTCACGTCCGGGCGATTGATAACCACACTCGGCCGATTGATGGTCGTCCGATCGGGGCGGCTGATCGTATTGGGAAGAGGCCGGCCTGGATTGGTAGGCAAGACCGAAGCAGGTGGACGAGTGGGTGGCCTGTTCGGGCCGCCGAGAGCCATTCCACCACTTCCCGTTGGCCTTCCCGGTTGCGGTTGAGGTCGCGTGGGCTGCGGTTGAGGTCGCGTGGGTTGTGTTTGCGGTCGCGTGGGCTGAGGTTGTGGCCGTGCAGGTTGTGGTTGCGGCCGTGCGGGACGTGCTGCCTGGCTCAGCGAAGGAGCCCCCGGTGAAACCTGCGGCCGAGGTGTGGGTTTGGCGGCGGGCTTGTTCGGCGGCATGGGACGAGGGGGGACGGCGAACGCAAATCCCGAAAGAGCGCACAGCAGAATGCACGAAACGAGTGTTTTGGCTTTCATGGCAATTTTCCTTCCAGGACTACTCGCGGATATATTTTTGCGTCGCATCGGGGAGTGATTCTCCCCCTACTTCGCGTTCCAACGCTTGCCAGACAACGGTTTTCGGGTCGAGTTGTTCCCACGTCATCACCGAAGTGCCCACTTGCCCATCGGGAAGCACAGAAACGATGGCGACCTTGTAGATTTTGTCCCGCCGCGTCCAAAGCCCACCCCCAAAACCGCCGCGGCTATCGAAAAACCACGACCGGAACCGCCCTTCAAGCGGATCGTAGGTAATGTAAGTGACAACTTTGAATTCTTCCTCCGCAGACTTGACGCGGAAATTCTGTACCAAGTAACTCTTGTCGAGTTGCCAATCGCAATCGAGCGTGATCTCGTACTTTTCCGATTTTGCTCCCCACTTGCCGATCATCCAGGTGAGTTCTTCCAGCGGCGGTGGTTGATCGGCAACAACTTCTTCGGCTTCGATGGGGATGTCACGCGCGCTGCGAATCAACCACTTGCCATCCACCTTCGTCCAGACGACGGTGTATCGGCCCGTGTGCTCTTCGCCGTCCGTCGCCGTGAGTTTGAGGACGCCATCATCCATGGCCACCTCGGGTGCCAGAAACTTCCGGGCAACGGAATTGAATTCGATCTGGCGACCAGGATTGTTGGCGAAACCCCGCCGAAACAGGGCCGAGATCAATTCCTTTCCTTCGTGAAACTTCCCATGAATGTCGACGAAATCGGCGTTTTCCGCCCACATCGCCATCACTTGGTCGAGCTTCCCCGCGTTGTACGCTGCCGCATAACGCTCGACGGTCTCCTTCAGTTCCGCGTTTGCCGCGTCGGGCTTGCTGTCCTGGGCGAAAGCTGGAATGGCGAGGAGCCAAACGAGAAACCAACCGGAAAGAAAACGGTTCATAGCGCATGCCTCTCGTGAGTAGCGATCATCCTGCTGCCAAGATAACACGGTCCAGCAGCGGGCGAAATCAGCCCGAAGTCGGCCTGGCGAGCGCGGAGTCTTAACAATTGATTGCTCCTTTCGCTCGCGGTCACGGCTGTAGTTATAATCGTAGTGGTTCGTTTAGCCCTGGATCTCGTCCCTAATTCCCCTGCTTCGCCCCCATGCCGATCCGCGTCTCCTGCCAGTGCGGCCAATCTTTTGCTGCCCCCGATCATCTGGCGGGAAAGCGGGTGAAATGCCCCAAGTGCGCACAGCCCCTCGCCATTCCAGCCGCAGCGCCGGCAGGCTCGGCACCGGCGAAGCAAGCTCCCGCGAAACAGCCAGCCAAGCAGAAGCAACCGGCAGCGGCACCCGCGGATGATCCGTTCGGCGATCTGAATCTGGCTCCCCCCACCGCGCTTCCGCCGCGCGATATTTTTTCCGAAGCGGGGATGGATCAACGGGCGGCCGGCACCACTCCCTGCCCAAGCTGCGGCAAGCCCTTGGCGGACACGGCCGTGCTATGCGTGAAATGTGGCTTCCATCGTCAGTTGGGAAAGAAGCTGGCGGCTGCTGCATCGTCCGCCGCGTCCGTTGCGGGGCACGGCGATGGTGGCAGTGCGGATATGTTGTTGCAACGCGCGGCCCGCGCCATCGACGAAGCCAAAGAAGAGGAATTGAAGACCCGTTCCCAAGGGATGCCGGCTTGGGCGTATGCGTTGATGCTGCTAGGGCTAATGTTGGTGGCAGCGGTATTTATTACCACGGGAATCGGCGTCGGGTTTATTCTGGCAGGGGTGATGGGCTTAACCGCCGTGAATCTCGCCTCGCTGTACTACAGCATTCGGATTCTGATTCACGCCTTCAACACCGCGCCGATCCAGGGGGTGCTGACCCTCTTTGTGCCGTTCTACATTTTTTACTACGTCTACAAGCACTGGGATGCCGTTGGTACTTTCTTCTTGATGAACATTTATTGCGGGCTAATCGGCTCGGTTTGCTATGGCGTCATGATCATGGGTGCTTGGATCAAGAGCTTCGAGCCGGAAAAGGAAGAAGCTTCGCGGAACCATGTGGTCCTGGTGATATACACTTAGTGCCGCTTGTAGAAGGGGTTACCAACGCTCGCAACTTGTCATTCCACGTCGAACTTCACCCCTTGCGCCAACGGCAGCGACGCGCCGTAATTGATGGTGCATGTCTGCCGACGCATGTAAGCTTTCCACGCATCGCTGCCGGCTTCGCGTCCGCCGCCGGTCGCTTTCTCGCCGCCGAATGCGCCGCCGATCTCGGCGCCGCTGGTCCCGATATTCACGTTCGCGATGCCGCAATCGCTGCCGGCCGGGGAGAGAAACTTTTCCGCTTCCTGCAGACGATCGGTGAAGATGGCGGAGGACAAACCTTGCGGGACGGCATTTTGCAACGCAATTGCTTCGTCGAGACTCTTGTAGGTGAGAACATAAAGCAGCGGGGCGAAGGTTTCTTCGGCGATGATCGGCAGCGGTGAAGCTGCGCGAATGATGGTGGGCTCGACGAAGAAGCCGGGGCGTTCGATTCGCTTGCCGCCGCAAAGAAGCTCGCCCCTTTGAGATTGGGCAGTGGCGACGGCATGCAAAAAAGTTTCAACCGCCGATTCGCGAATCAGTGGGCCGACGAGCGTCCCTTCTTCCCACGGCAAACCGATCTTCACACTGCGATAGGCTTGGACCAGCTTTTCCGTAAAGCTCTCGGCAATGGATTCGTGAACGATCAACCGACGGAGTGTGGTGCAGCGTTGCCCTGCCGTGCCAAGGGCGGCGAACAAGATCGCTCGCAGGGCGAGGTCTTGATTGGCACTAGGCGTAAGAATGACCCCGTTGTTGCCGCCGAGTTCCAGCAGCGATCTTCCCAGCCGCTGCGCGACCGCGGAACCCACCGCTTGCCCCATGCGGCAACTGCCTGTTGCCGAAATGAGCGGAAAGCGAACGTCGCTCGCCAGTTGTGCGCCGATTTCTCGGCCGCCGCTGACCAGTTGAAACACGCCGGGGACGTTGTTCTTGTTCAAAACTTCGTCCACGATTTTTTGCACCGCAATTGCGGTGAGGGGCGTTAGTTCGGACGGCTTCCACAAAACCGTATCGCCGCAGACCGCTGCCAGGGCCGCGTTCCACGCCCAAACCGCGACCGGAAAATTGAAGGCCGTGATCACGCCAACCGGCCCGAGTGGCAACCATTGTTCGAAGAGGCGATGTTCGGGGCGTTCGGTGGCGATGGTCAGCCCGTGCAACTGTCGCGACATGCCGACCGCGAAGTCGCACATGTCGATCATTTCCTGCACTTCGCCGCGCCCCTCGCTGGTGATTTTGCCCGCTTCCAGCGTGACCAACATCCCCAGATCATCTTTATGCTCGCGGAGCGCATTGCCGATCTGCCGCACGATCTCGCCACGAGCAGGAGGCGGCAGCATGCGCCAGGTGAGGAAAGATTTTTGAGAAGCTTCGGCGGCTTGTTCGTAATCGCTGACGGATGCGCCGCTGACGGTAGCGAGACGTTCGCCGGTGGCTGGATTGATGGAGTCAAGCGCTTCGCCAGAGGCTGGATGAAACTTGCCGCCGAATGCGAGACCGGAATTTTGGTCGCTGATTGCAAGCCGCTGAAGAATTGTATCGACGTTGCTCATAGCTGCATCCTAATGCTTTACGCTCACTCGAACCGCTAGTGAAATGGAAAACATCAACGGATCGAACGGCACACGAAGTGTGCCTACTACTTTGCGGAAACCTCTGCTATCGCTTCTTCAACAATCTTCACGCCAACATCCACTTCCTCTTTCGTCACCACCAGCGGCGGGCAGAATCGCAAGGTGTTCGCGCCGCAGCCGAGCATCAATAGGCCTCGTTCAAAGCAGGCTTGCACCACGGCATCCCGTTCGGACGATGCTGCTTCTTTCGTCACGCGATTGCGGACCAGTTCAACGCCGACCATTAACCCGAGGCCGCGAACATCGCCGATGAGCGGCTGACGCGCGGCGACTTCGCGCAGCTTCTGTTGCAAGTAGTCACCGACTTCCGCCGCGTGCGTGATCAATCCTTCCTCGAGCAACTTGATCGTTTCAATGGCTGCGACGCAAGCGACCGGGTTGCCCCCAAAGGTGCTCGCGTGCGATCCGGGGGGCCAATTCATGATCTCGGCCCGCGCAATGATTGCTCCGAGCGGCAGGCCCGAAGCGATTCCCTTAGCGACGCAGATAATGTCCGGCACCAGCCCAAAGTGCTCGCTCGCGAACATGCGGCCCGTACGTCCCATGCCGCTTTGCACTTCGTCGGCGATAAGCAAGATGCCGTGCTGCTGCGCGATGGCTTGCAGTTCACGCAGGAAGTTCGGCGGCGGAACAATGTAGCCTCCTTCCCCTTGCAGCGGCTCCACAAAAATGCCGGCCACTTCGCTGGGCGGAACCGTGCGTTGGAACAGCTTGTGTAGTTGCTCCAGCGATCGCGCGCCGCATTCTTCCAACGAAGCGGCATCGCTGCGATACGGGTTTGGGTAATCGATATGACTGACCAGCGGCACCAGCGGTGCAAAGCCGCGACGCTGCACCACCTTGCTTCCCGTCAGCGACAGGGCCCCCATGGTTCGGCCATGAAAGCCGCCGAAGAAGGCGATCATTTGCGAGCGCTTCGTGTGGTAACGAGCCAGCTTGAACGCTGCCTCGACTGCTTCGGCACCACTGTTGGTGAAGAAGACTCGTTTATCGGATTGCGTTCCACTTTCCGCAGGTGCCAGCCGCGCCAGATGCTCGGCCAGATCACTTTGCGGTCGATAGTAGAAATCGGTCCCCGACATGTGGAGCAGCTTGCGCGATTGCTCTTCAATGGCGGCGACGATCCGCGGATGACAATGCCCGGTCGAACAAACGGCGATGCCAGCAGTGAAATCGAGAAAACGATTGCCATCCACATCTTCGATGACGCACCCTTCGCCCCGTTCGGCAACCAGCGGATAGGACCGCGTGTAAGACGGAGACATCAGCCGTTCGTCGCGCGCGATTGCCGCTGCCGCGTTCGGTCCCGGCAGAGCGGTTTTCAGGAAAGGTGCTGCAGGTGCATGTTGGAATCGCATGAGAGCCACCTCCGGGAGAGGAAGATGAGAGGACTCTTCTTTTGACAGCCCGATGCTGCCGAATTTCTGTACGATGGCCCTCCGAGGCCGTCGAAAAGTTTCTGTACGATGGCCCTCCGAGGCCGTCGATTGTGGCTTCTATCGCCCGACACCGCTGCAGTTATTTAGAACTAACCACCTTCACTCTAAGTTGAATCCGCAATGCGACGGCCTCGGAGGGCCATCGTACGGACGAATGCCGTCGAGCGAACTCGCCACTCAACCTGTATCGGACCATTTGAATCGTACGGTAGAATTGCTCGCAGGCAAGCTTTCCTCGCTCGCTTTTCCTCTCGGAGCTCGCACGCGATGTCAACTTCTCTTACAACCGGCCTGTCTGGACCTCATCAAGAGCTGGCCAGCGACAAACCGCAGGAACAATTCCTGGCGCGACTTCTGGATCGACTGTGGGACGGCTATCGCAGCCGCGTCTGTTACGTGCGGACTTACGAAGAAGTGGTGCAAAAATTCGGTGGCACGTTTGTCAACGATCATATCGCGTTTCGCACCATCGCCAGCCAGGCGCCGGCTTTGGGCATTGCCACAATCTCGCGTGTGTTCGAAGCACTCGGCTATCGGGCGGCCGGAAATTATCACTTCGCGGACAAGCACCTGAGCGCGATTCATTATCAGCATCCCAACGGCCGGTTTCCCAAGCTGTTCATCTCCGAATTGAAGGCCTGGGAACTTCCGGCCGCCGCACGCGACATCATTTCGCGAGCCGCAACTAGCCATCGCCGCACCATTGCCGATGAATTGCTGGCCGGTCTGCACTTGCTGGGGACGGATTCGCCCCAAGCCAAACTTCCCTGGGAAGATGTCTTGAACACCCTCGTTCATCGCTTCGAAACGCTTCCCTGGAATGTGCCCCCGGCCGAAGATGTGGAGGCGCTCAATCGCGTTTCGCAATATGGTGCCTGGGTGCTGGTGCACGGCTACAAGGTGAATCATTTCACTTCGCTGGTGAATTCGCATGGCGTGCCGGAACTGGATGGACTGGAAAAAACCATCGCGGCCCTGAAATCCGCCGGTGTGCCGATGAAGGCAGAGATCGAAGGGGAGCCCGGCAGCAAGTTGCGACAAAGTTCCACCGAGGCGGTGCGCGAAGAAGTCTCCATCGTGCGCGGCGGCGAACTGGGCACCATGCCCTGGTCGTATGCTTATTTCGAACTGGCCGAGCGGAACGCTGTCATCGATGCAGAAACCGGCAAGCCAGTCCGCTTCGAAGGTTTTCTTGGTCCGCAAGCGACGAATTTGTTCGAAATGACGCGGGTGAAGGGTTGAGTGTGGAGTGTGGAGTGTGGGGAGTGGAGTGTGGAGTGTGGGGAGTGGAGTGTTTTGTGTTGCGACGGTAAGTTGATTTGTAAGTCGAAGTACACACCACACCTAACTCCCCACACCCGAGGCCATCATGCGCTGGCAGGACCGACAAGGAAGCGAGAATGTTGAAGATCGCCGTGGCCGAGGCAGCCCCGCCCGCGGCGCGATGGTCGGCGGAAGTGCCGTCATGGTGGTGATCGTGTTACTAATCGCCGTCTTCACCGGCGACAATCGCGTTTTGCAGCTTTTGCAGAACCAGGGGGATCCGCAAGGCGAAGTCGCTCCGGGTGCACAACGCGAATACACTCCGGCCGAGGAAGAAGCGGCCCGGTTTGTCTCGGTGGTGCTCCGCGATACCGAAGATGTCTGGACCGATTTGTTTGCAGCGCAAGGGCGCGAGTACCAAAAGCCCCGGCTGGTTTTGTTTACCGAGCGGGTCGACTCCGCGTGCGGCATGGCTGGTTCGGCAATGGGTCCGTTTTACTGCCCGGCCGACAACAAGGTTTATCTGGACCTGAGTTTCTTCGACGAGATGAAGACCAAGTTCCAGGCTCAAGGGGATTTTGCCCAAGCGTATGTTGTGGCGCACGAGGTGGGGCATCATGTGCAGAACTTGCTGGGCATCTCCGAGCAAGTGCACGCTCAACAAGGACGGATGAGCAAGGCGGAGTACAACGATCTTTCCGTGCGACTGGAACTGCAGGCCGATTATTTTGCCGGCGTTTTTTCCAAGCATGCGAACCAGAAATGGAACATCCTGGAAGAAGGAGACGTGGAAGAGGCTTTGGAATGTGCTCGCGCCATCGGCGACGACCGCCTGCAGATGCAAGGGCAAGGCTACGTGGTTCCGGACTCTTTCACGCATGGCACGAGTGCGCAACGGGCACGCTGGTTCTATCGCGGCTTTGAAAGTGGCGACATGGACCGCTGGAATCCGTTCGAAGAAGAGAATCCGTAACGGAATTTGCGTTCTAGCAAAAGTACCAAAACGACCCGAACGGCAAATCAGTCCACGTACGTAAACTCGTTCGTTAGCAGCAGAAGCTGCGCGAATTGCGTCCAGCGGTCGATCTTGTCGGCTTCTTGTTTCTCGCCATCATCGGGCGAAGTGACGAACCGCAAGCCGATGGCCAGCTCCTGCTCGTTGGGCGGTCTGGCGAAGACTTCGCGGTAGAGTTCAACTATGCGTTGCGCGGCATCTTCGCTGGCCGGCACGCGGCGAATCACCCCTTCGGCCGACTGCTGCACGAACGGCGAATTCATCAGAAACAACGACTGCTGCGGAACTGACGTTTGCGGCCGCCTGGGGCTAGAAGAATCGGGACTGGCCAGATCGAACACGCGGAAGGTGTTGGGCAAATCCTGGCGGTCGATATAGCCATACACGGCACGCCGCTGCGTGAATGGGCTCTTGAACAGATCAACCGTACGCCCTCCCAACTTCGTATCCAACTGACCGCTGACCGCCAACAACGAATCGCGGAGTGGTTCGAATTCCAAGCGGCGGCGATTCATCCGCCAAAAGAGCCGATTCTCCGGATCAATGGCCCGCGCGTCGGGTCGATCGAGCGAACTTTGGCGATAAGTATGCGAGGTTACCAGCAACCGATGAATGTGCTTCAGCGACCAATTCGCACGTTCATCCACCAGTTCAAACGCCAGCCAATCGAGCGGCTTGAGTTCCACAGGCGCCTCGGTTCGAATGCCGAAATCGCTGGGAGTGGAAACGAGCGGATCGCCAGAATGATTCATCCACAACCGATTCACGATCACCCGCGGCGTGAGGGGATTGTCTCGCGCGGCAATCGACTGCGCCAATTCCAGTCGCCCCCCGCTCGCGAACGGCTGACGTTGTTCCGCGCTAAGAACGGCCGGGAATTGCCGGGGGACTTGCTTGCCTGGTCGCCCTGCGTTGCCCCGAATGAAAACATGCGGATTGTGCGGCTGGGCGTTCTCTTCCAGCACCATCGCCCGCGGCGGAGCAGCCGAGGAAGAAGCGTTGTAGGAATCGACAGCCTTCTGCAATTCGTTCTGCTTGTTTTTGTCAGCACGGGTGATGAACGAACGGAACTCGTCGGGCTGAAGGTCGGTCGGCGTGCCGCTACCGGCAATGGCTCGCGCCAGTGGCCGCGCTTCAGGAGGAAGTTTATCAAACGCTTCGTTGTTCCCTCCCGCTTCCTTCCATTGTTTGTAAGCCGCCGCCATCACATTGCCGTAGAGCCGTCCCACGGCCGGATGGCTTTTCGGAGGAGACTCCGCAAACGCAGCTTTCACGTTGGGATTGAGTTCCCCCTCGCCGAAGCCTTGTGCTTTTTCACTCCAACGTTGCAGAATCTCCGGCGCTTTTGCTTCGAATTCTTCGCGTGACAGGGCCGTTAGTTCGTGCCACAATCCAAACGTTGCATCTCCCGGCTTGGTCTGCTCGCGCAGCCACTTCCGCCATTTGGTGACTAGCAGCGGGCGAATGTCGTCCCGATTGAAATCCTGTCCGCGGCTACGAGGTTTTTCCTCCGCCTCAGGTGCCGCCGCTTGAATCATGTATTCCACAATCTGATCGCGAACCTTGTTCACGATCGTGTTCCGCGTATCCCGTTCGAAATTGACCACGGCTTCCTTGCGCTTGTTCAATTCTTTTTCGTAAGCTTCCAGGTCCGTATCTCCGGCCGCGGGGGGACCAATGATCGGCAAGTCGTTCGGCTGCTTCGAACTGGCAAAAACGCCGTACAGCGAGTAATAATCCTCGGTCGGGACCGCATCAAACTTGTGATCGTGGCAACGAGCGCAGGCGATCGTCAGACCGAGCAAGCCGCGACTGACCACATCGATTTGGTCGTCCAAGTCGTCTTGCCCGTTGTTGAATTTCCGGCCGACGGTGAGAAAGCCCAGGGCCGCGAGCGCTCGTTTGTCTTCTTTCAAATCGAGTCGATCGGCAGCCAACTGTTCGACGATGAAGCGATCGTAGGGCAAATCTTCGTTGAACGCGCGAATGATGTAATCGCGATAGGTGTAGGCGTACGGATAACGCCGATCTTGCTGAAACGCATAGCCGCGGGTGTCGGCATAGCGGGCCACATCCATCCAGTGCCGCGCCCAACGTTCACCAAACTGTGGCGACGCGAGCAGGCGATCGACCACACGTTCGTACGCATCAGGAGCAGGGTCGGCCACAAAGGCTTCCACATCCTCAACCCTGGGAGGCAGCCCCAGCAAGTCGAACGAGAGCCGACGATACAGCGTGCGGCGGTCGGCCTCGGGAGAGAACGTCAGTCCCTTAGCTGCCAGGTTCGCTGCCACGAGTTCATCGAGCGCCCCTTGCACCTGTTCCCGAAACGCCGGCAGCGATGACGAGATCGGCCGCGCGACCGGCTGAAACGCCCAATGCGATTGCCGATGCTCGGCCACGCGCTGGGCTGCCGAAATTGGTAGCACTGCCTGTGTCGAGTTCGGCCAGACAAAGCCTTGCTCGATCCACTTGGCAAAATCCCGAATTTGTTCGTCGGACAATTTAGCATCCGGCGGCATCTGCAAATCGCCGGTGTACTGCAGCGCTTTGATCAACTGGCTTTCCGCCGCATTGTCCGGATTGGCAACCGTCTCGCCACTCGCCCCACCTTTGACAATCGCGGGGCGCGAATCGAGCCGCAGATCGGATTCCTGCTTCTTCGGCCCATGACATTCCAAACATTTCTCGACCAGGATCGGGCGAATTTTTTCTTCGAAATGCTTTTCCTTCGCGGCCGCATCTTCGTCTGCCGCGCAAACCTGCGACCATCCACCAGCCAGCAAGCCAGCAGCCAAGGCACAGCGGGTTAGCAACGAGGTGAAATTGGGCATGCGAAACGACCTGGGCGGGGGGAAATCGGCGGGAGAGAGGAAGCGATCAACGGCGACCTCCCTATTCTTACCAGTAGAAATGAGGGCCTGCGGTTGAGCAAGGGGAATTGTGCTGCGGCGGCTTCTGGCTGCGGTCGTCCGTAGGGGAAATGACCGGTGTTGAATCTGCCTTTTTCTGTCCTCGCGGTGCTCTCTGTGTCTCTGTGGTTTTTTCTTCTGCTGGCCTGCGGTGCGCGCCGCGGGAAAAGAGAAGTGGACCACAGAGAACACAGAGGACACAGAGAAGAAGAGGATTTGTGGTTTGAATCGGTGAAAAAGGGTGTTGCTGGCGGGTTCGCTTTTCGCCCGCAACCTGCTCCCTTTTGAGGGGCGATCTTTCAATAAACGGCGCTGTCAAGTTACAAGTGTCCGCTGGCAGTATTCGGTGAAGATTTCGTCGGGGGTTTGATAGTTTAATCGCTTGCGTGGACGTTGATTCAGTAACTGCTGCACTTCGGCCAGCTTACGTCGATTCAGGCCGCGAAGG
>JBGSNR010000041.1:0-79530 GCA_041739545.1 Pirellulaceae bacterium
CCTTCGCGGCCTGAATCGACGTAAGCTGGCCGAAGTGCAGCAGTTACTGAATCAACGTCCACGCAAGCGATTAAACTATCAAACCCCCGACGAAATCTTCACCGAATACTGCCAGCGGACACTTGTAACTTGACAGCGCCGGACTGTATTTAGTTTAATAATAATAAAATATTATGTAATAACAAAATTCCAACGGGGTTACGCACTGCTGCGTAGATGGTAGATGCGCGACAGCGGTTGAAAATTGCCCCGCTGCGGTCATCGACGCACGTTTATCAAATTTCATTGCTCCTGTCGGGCACAACGAATATATTGGCAATGAGCGATTCCCCGCCCCTGGCTCCTGTTCGTCGGGCGGTTTGGCCCACCTTCCTTCCCACCTCCATGAAGACGCTATTCTCCCATGCCTGGCTGGCGGTGTTCCTTGGCTACGTCGTGGCCGGGCCGTTGGCCCTGGCTGCCGAGCCTGCTGCCGACCCTGCCGCGCCGATCAGCTATCACAAGCAGATTCGCCCGATCTTCCAGGCCCACTGCCAGGGCTGCCATCAGCCGGCAAAGAAGGGAGGCGAATACGTGATGACCGTGTTCGCCACGCTGTTGAAAGGTGGGGAGTCTGATACCGCAGCCATCGTTCCCGGCGATCCCGACAAGAGCGAACTCCTATCCCAAATTACACCGTCGGATAAGAACGAAGCGGAAATGCCCAAGGGGAAGCCGCCGCTGAGTGAACCGGACCGCAAGTTAATCCGCACGTGGATCGCGCAAGGTGCGATCGACGATAGCCCGGCAGCGACACGCGAAGTCTACGACATGGAACATCCACCGGTTTACGAAGCCGCGCCGGTGCTGACGTCGATCGATTATTCCAAAGACGGCCTGTGGCTGGCCGTGAGTGGCTATCACGAAGTGCTGCTGTGGAATGCCGATGGTTCTGCTTTGGCCGGTCGCCTGGTCGGGATGTCGGAACGAATCCAAACGGCCCGTTTCTCGCCCGATGGCAAACGCCTGGCCGTGGCGGGGGGCTCACCTGGACGATTCGGCGAAGTCCAAGTCTGGGATGTTGAAAAACGACAACTCACATTGTCGCATCCCGTTTGCTACGACACGGTTTACGGTGCGAGTTGGTCGAGCGACGGCAAACTGGTCGCGTTCGGTGGGCCGGACAATATTGTGCGAGCGATTGAAGCCGACACTGGCAAGCAGGTGCTGTTCAACGGTTCCCACAATGATTGGGTACTAGATACTACATTTTCGTCGAAGTCAGACCATGTGATTAGTGTGAGCCGCGATATGTCGATGCGGCTCACGGAAGTCGCGACGCAGCGATTCATCGACAACATCACCAGCATCACGCCGGGAGCACTGAAGGGTGGGCTTTGCTCGGTGGACTGCCATCCTGCGAAGGATGAACTGCTTTGCGGGGGCTCCGATGGTTCGCCCAAGATCTTTCGCATGCTGCGGACCAGTGCCCGGAAAATTGGCGACAATGCGAACTTGATCAAGGAATACGAGAAGATGCCGGGGCGGATTTGGAGCGTAACTTACTCTGCCGACGGCAATCAGTTTGCTGCTGGTTCGAGCAACGATGGCGTTGGTCAGGTCCGAATTTACAACGTGGCCGACGGAAAGGTGATTGCGAAACTCGATGTGCCGGAAAGTGGCATTTATTCGGTCGCTTTCAGTCCCGATGGCAAGACTGTCGCGGCCGGCGGCTTTGATGGTGATATTCGCTTGATCGGTGCCGCGGATGGCGCCTTGGTGAAACGATTCACCCCGATGGAAATTAAGAAGTGAGAAAAGTAGTAGGCACACTCCGTGTGCCGTCCGCGTTTGCACTAACCCGAAGCGCTAGTGCGGGAGAGTTGGTTTAGGGCCAATCTTGCGAATACTCCAAGCTTGCACTTCGGATTGCTGGATTTGGAAAACAAAATCAGGATGTTGAACATGTCTTTCACAACTACGCGTTGCATTTGGTGCCTGGTCGTTTCCTTGCCGCTGGCGTTGCTCCTTGCGACCGTCGCTCGCGGTGCAGACCCAGCGGTTGCCGAGAAACTGCCAGACGGCATTACGGCGATCTCTGCGACAGTCATTCCCAATGCGATCGACCTGACCAACAAGTTCGCCTATCGCCAACTTCTGGTGCAAGGAAAAACAGCCGACGGCGAAGACGTAGATCTGACGCGGCTGGCAAAAATCTCAACGACCGGCGACGTGGTCACGGTCTCCAACGACGGCGTGGTCCGGCCGACGAAGGACGGCAGTGGTGAGGTGGTCATCGAAGCGGCCGGTCAGAGCTTCCATGTGCCGGTCAAAGTGAGCAGCTACGACGCCACTCCGCCCATCAGCTTCGTGCGCGATGTTCAACCCGTGCTATCGCGAATGGGCTGCAATCAAGGAACCTGCCACGGATCGAAGGATGGCAAGAATGGTTTTAAACTTTCGCTCCGTGGCTACGATTCCATCTACGATCATCGCGCCCTTACGGATGATATTTCTGGTCGGCGCTTCAACCGCGCGAATCCAGCCCAAAGCCTGATGCTGCTCAAAGCCACCGGCTCGATTCCCCATGCCGGCGGTGTGCTTACGAACGTAGGCGAGCCGTACTACGAACTCGTTCGCGAATGGGTCAGCCAAGGGGTGAAGCTCGATCTGGATGCCAAGCGGGTGGCCTCGATCGAGGTACTGCCCCAGAACCCTGTCCTGCCTCGCGCCGGCATGAAGCAGCAGATGCAAGTCCTGGCGACGTTTCAAGACGGCACGGTTCGCGACGTCACGCGCGAAGCGTACATCGAAAGTGGCAATATCGAAGTCATTGAAGCGGCCAAGACGGGCGTCGTTACCACGCTTCGTCGCGGTGAAGCTCCGGTGCTAGTGCGCTATGAAGGAGCGTATGCCGCCACCACGATCATCTGCATGGGAGATCGGAGCGGCTATCAGTGGGAGGAGACGCCTGTCTTCAACTACGTCGATGAGCATGTTTACGAAAAGCTTCGCCGAATGAAGATTCTGCCCAGCGGCTTGTGCGACGATGCGGACTTCGTTCGCCGCGTGCACTTGGATCTCACGGGACTGCCGCCGACCGCAGAGAAGGTCGCGGACTTTCTCGCGGATGCTCGGGAAACACGCGTGAAGCGAGATGAATTGGTCGATCAACTCATCGGCAGCCGGGAGTATGTCGAGCATTGGACGAATAAATGGGCCGACCTGCTCCAGGTGAATCGCAAATTCCTGGGTGAAGCTGGTGCAATGGCGCTCCGCGATTGGATCAAGCAGAACATTGCCGCCAATCGCCCCTACGATCAATTTGCTGCCGATTTGCTGACGGCCTCGGGATCAAATCTGGAAAATCCGCCGGCCGCTTACTGGAAGATCATTCGTGATCCTGCCTCGCTGATGGAGAACACCACGCATCTGTTCCTGGCCGTTCGGTTCAATTGCAATAAGTGCCACGACCATCCCTTCGAACGCTGGACTCAGGATCAGTATTACCAGCTTTCTGCCTTCTTCGCGCAGGTAGGCCGCAAAGAAGATCCGGAATATCGCAACCAGAAGATAGGTGGTTCTGCCGTGGAAGGAGCGATGCCACTGGTGGAAGTGATTTTCGATCAACGGAGCGGTGAAGTGACGCATGATCGCACGGGACAAATTACACCGCCGACCTTCCCTTATTCGCATAATGATGTCACCGAGGAAAGTGCCTCCCGCCGGCAGAAATTGGCGCACTGGATGACCTCCAAGGACAATCAGTACTTTGCCAAGAGCTATGTGAATCGCCTGTGGGGTTACCTTTTCGGCAGCGGCATCATTGAGCCGATTGACGATATCCGCGCCGGCAATCCTGCCACCAATCCAGCTTTACTGGATCACTTGACCCAAGATTTTGTCGAGCACAATTTCGACATGCAGCACATGCTCCGGACAATTTGTAAGTCGCGGACCTACCAACACGCGGTCACCTCCAATAAGTGGAACGACGACGATACGATCAACTATTCGCACTGCATTCCACGCCGTTTGCCGGCTGAGGTGCTGTTCGATGCGATCTACCGCGCGACCGGTTCCGGGGTAAAGTTGGCGGGTGTACCAGCCGGATTTCGCGCTGCCCAACTCACCGATGCCGGGCAGTCGAATCCGTTTTTGGATGACTTCGGCAAGCCGGTTCGGGAAAGTGCTTGCGAATGCGAACGTTCGTCAGGCGTGGTCCTCGGGCCGATCTTGAAGCTCGTCAACGGCCCCACGGTCGCCGATGCGATTGCCGACAGCAACAGCGACTTGACCAAACTTGTCGCGACGGAAAAGGATGACGCCAAACTGATCGAACAGGTCTTTCTGCGTTTTCTCGCCCGCCGACCCACCGAGGCAGAGATTAAATTCAGTTTAGAGTCGCTGCAAGCGCCACCCGGAGAAGTGGAGAGAGCCACGGCAGCGATTTCCGATTACGAGAAGTCGATTCCCGAGAAGCTCGCGAAGTGGGAAAGTGAAGTGCAGGAGGCAACCGTTTGGACCCCGCTCACGTTCGACGACATGAAGTCGGGTGTTGGGGCGCAGTTTGCGCAAGGCGAAGATCAGGCGATTCTCGTCAGTGGGCCGAAGGGGAAGGATACCTATACGCTGGGAGCGATTGTGGAGTTGCCTCGAATCACAGGCGTTCGACTGGAGGCATTGACGGATGATTCGCTGGCGGCCAAAGGGCCTGGGCGAGCAAAGAACGGCAACTTTGTGCTGAATGAATTGAAGCTCAGTGCGGTTGCGAAAGGAAGCGACAAGCCAGCAGACTATAAATTTTCCGCCGCGCAAGCGGACTTCAGTCAAGAAAGTTTTGCAGTCGCTGGAGCGGTGGATGGGAACGATGGAACCGGCTGGGCAGTCTCTCCCAAGTTCGGCGAAGCACACACGGCATTGTTTCAACTAAAAGAACCCGTGCAGAATGCTGACGGAAGCCGACTGACGTTGCAGTTCGTGCAGCAGTATGTGGACGGCGAACACAACCTGGGCAAGTTCCGGGTTTCGGTGACAAGTTCCCCCAATCCGGTTGCAGCAAGCAATTTACCGGCCGAGATCGCCGCGGTGCTAAAGGTTCCTGCTGCCGAACGAAAGCCGGAACAGCAAGCGGCCTTGCTTACCTATTATCGTTCGCTCGATGTGGAACTTCCCCGTCTCACTGCGGAATTGAAGCGGGCTCAGGAACAAGCAACCAATGCCCGACTGTTCGGCGTGCAAGATCTCGCTTGGGCTTTAATCAACAGCCCGGCATTTTTGTTCAATCACTAAGAGACCTACTTTCGCTCGTCTGCCTGCCGGACGAGCATACTATTCACGGAAGGAACACGATGCGTTTTGCCTCTTCGTTGGTGGGCGGTTTTGGTCTCTGTCTGGCGCTGTCCGCGTTACAGTCTCAAGAATCTCTGGCTCAAGCCCCCGCGGCAGAGGTTGCCGCAAAGCAGGGAACAGATGCTCAGGCGGCGATCGCGAATTTCCAGGCGTTAAATGCGAAGTGGGCAGCGATGGACCAGGACCTCGTCGCTTTCGACAAACGCTTTCGCGAAGCGCCACGCGAAGAACAACTCAAGCTGAAAGACGAGTTTATTCGCATGATCGAAGGGGCACGGCAGTTCATGCCGATGCTCCAGCAGGCAGCACTTGAGGCCTATAAAGCGGCTCCCAATCAGGATGCAAAGGTCATTGAAGTGTTGCTCGGCGTCACTGCCGATGCAGTTCGCCGCGATGACTACGACGCTGCCAAGGCGATCTGCGATCTTCTGCTCGCCAACAAATGTGCCACGCCTGGGTTCAACAATCTCGCTGGTATGACGGCGTACTGCACCGACAACTATGAGCAGGCGGAAGTATTACTCACGGCAGCGAAGAAGGAAAACGCGATTGCCGAGGAAGGCCTGCAGTTTTTGAACGAGATTGCGACAGCCAAGAAACTGTTCGCCGTCGAAGCGGTACTTCGTCAGAAAGAAGCCCAGGCCGATGATTTGCCGCGCGTGAAGCTGGAAACCAGCAAAGGGGTCATCGTGCTCGAACTCTTCGAGAATGAAGCTCCAGAAGCCGTTGGCAATTTCGTGAATCTGGTTGAAAAGGGGTACTACAACGGCTTGACGTTTCACCGCGTGCTCGCTGGCTTCATGGCTCAAGGAGGCTGTCCCCGCGGAACGGGGACCGGCGGACCTGGATATAAAATCCGTTGCGAATGCGAAAAGCCCGAGCATCGCAACCATTTTCGGGGCACCCTCAGCATGGCCCATGCCGGTAAAGACACCGGCGGCTCGCAGTTCTTCCTGACCTTTCTTCGCACGCCCCACTTGGACGGCAGGCATACGGCTTTTGGCCGCGTGGTTGAAGGAATGGAAGTGCTGACCAAACTCCAACGCCGCGATCCCAATGAAGGGATCACGCCGGACAAGATTGTGAAGGCGGAAGTGATTCGCAAGCGGGAACACAAGTATGTGCCGACCAAGGTTGAGTAGGAGTCGCGAAAAAAGTTGACCTCAAAGTGCGCATTTCGATAGGATGCGGTCTGCAAAAAGGGGCACGCCATGTTGAATTGGTTTTGTGGAACGCAAAGTTCTGATTGCTCGGGCCTTAGCCGACGCGACTTCGTGCGGATCGGCTCTCTTTCGCTCGGGAGTCTCGCTTTGCCGCAATTACTGTCGGCAAAGGACAAGGCCAAGCAGCAGCCGAGTTACTTCCGCGGCAAGTCCGTGGTGCTCCTCTTCCTCAGCGGTGGGCCGAGTCATATCGAAACGTTCAATCCCAATGGGGACGCTCCCTCGCCGTATAGCAGCATCACTGGGGAGGTAAAATCAACGCTCCCTGGCGTTTCGTTGGGTGGCACGTTCCCGCAACTCGCCCAGCACGCGCATCAGATGGCGCTGGTCCGATCGTTTACGCATCCCATCGGCGATCATGTGAAGGCGATCGCCCATGTGTTGTCAGGGGGCACCGATCCTAACGGCGATGGAAAAGCGGGATACAGCATGGGCTCGGTCTTTGCCCGTATTCGAGGGGCGAACCATCCTGACAGCGGCTTGCCGACCTATTCGCTCCTCACGTCGAACGAAGTCGATAGCCAATATGTCAACGAGCGCGGCCGTATCGAAAGAGGTTCGACGCCAGGCAATCTCGGTCTGGCGAACGCTCCCTTTGATCCCAACGGCGGCGGTACGCTCTTGAAGAACATGCAGTTAAAGTTGTCGGCTGAGCAGATCGACGACCGCCGGAACTTGCTGGGCCAACTCGACACCCTCAATCGCCAGATTGATGCCAGCGGCGCGATGCAGGGGCTCGATAAATTTGAGCAGCAGGCGCTCGACATGGTTCTCCGCGGAGCTGGGGATGCATTTAACCTGAAGCAGGAAGACAAACGGACTGTTGAGCGCTACGACACACGCAGCTTTCGCGTCGGCAAAAAAGTCTTTCAACCTTCGGCCCTGGGCACGCAAATGCTGCTCGCGCGGCGTTTAGTCGAAGCGGGATGCGGATTTGTTACCGTCCAATGCTCCGGCTGGGACATGCACGCCGACGGCAACAACCCGGCCGTCGGTGCCGGTATGGAAATGCTTGGCAGGCCGCTCGATAAAGCGGTTTCCGCGTTTCTGGAAGACTTGGAACAGCGCGGGCTGAGCGATGACGTGCTCTTGATCATCACCGGCGATTTCGGCCGCACGCCGACCATCAATGCCAGAGGAGGCCGCGATCACTGGACAAAGCTCTGCCCGCTAGCGCTTGCCGGCGGTGGCTTGAAGATGGGGCAAGTGATTGGCCAAAGTGGTCGCCGAAACGATGCCCCAGAAACGGAGCCGATTTCGACTCCGAACCTGATGTCGACCGTGCTCCACACCCTATTCGATGTCGGTCAGCTTCGCCTCGATAGCCGCATCCCACGCGAATTGATCAAACTCGCGGAAGAGGTGAAGCCAATCTCGCAGTTGTTTTAAGTGACCCAGGCGCCGACTCTTTACATCTCGTAAAAAATCTGCCCGTGTTGCTGTCCCCGGCTGATGCGATCGGTCGCATACAGCCCGGCGAGAACGAACTCCACGCAGGAAGCTCGCACGGCAGGTTCACTGGCGGAGTTTACTTCAAACGCTTTCTGCCACGCCGGAGGGACACGTTTCAAGCGATCCGCGTAAACGCTGGAGGGGAGCATATCTCCCACTTCCACCTTCACGCCGCGGCCAAAAATCTCCTTAATTTCTTCCAGGCCATGCTCTTCGATATACTCGTTGAAGACTTTGCCGACGGCTTCCGCCATGACCGCATCGAGGACTTGTCGCTCGCTCATTTGATGGCTTCCCATCAAATCGAGTTCGAGCTTGCCCAGCGAAGATGAGTACAAATGTCCCAAATCGCTGATCCGCGGCACGGCCGGCTTTTCGCCTAGCACCACGCTACGTTGACGAGCCGAGGAAACCATCGTTTTGTAGTTCGCGATGCTGAACCGCGCACTCACGCCGGACTGTTGATCGATGTACTTGCTCTTGCGGGCTTGAATAGTGATCTGCTCGATAATCTGCCGCATGAAGTACGGTACGACAACGGGATAATCGCCGTCCAAACTCAAATTGGCCTCTTGCTCCATAATCGTGATGCCCAGATCGCGCTCACGCGGATAGTGCGTGTGAATCACCGAGCCGATGCGGTCCTTGAGTTGCGGAATGACTTTGCCGCTGCGATTGTAAGTGGCCGGGTTAGCAGAGAAGAGCAGCCAGACGTCGATATCGAAGCGCACGGGATAACCGCGAATTTGCACATCACGCTCTTCGAGAATGTTGAACAGTCCTACCTGCACCAGTTCGTCCAGTTCCGGCAGTTCGTTAATCGCAAAAATGCCGCGATGCATCCGCGGGATCAGCCCGAAGTGCAACGCTTCTTCGGCGCTCATACTCACGCCGCCGGCAAGCTTGGCGGGGTCGATTTCGCCGACGATGTCTGCGAATTTTGTCCCCGGTGCAAGCCGTTCCGCATAGCGATCTTCGCGACTCCACCAGGCAATCGGCGTATCTTCTTCAGAATGTTCCGCCACCCAGCGTTTACCGGGCAAGGTGATCGGGGCATAAGGATCGTCGTGCAGCGGTACGCCCGGCACATCGAGATAGGGAATCGCTTCATCCAGAAACCGCACGAGCGTGCGCATCAAACGACTTTTCCCTTGCCCCTTTTCGCCGAGGAACAAGAGGTCGTGGCCGGACATCAGGGCGATGTTCAACTCCGGGATGACCGTATTCTCGTACCCAACCATGCCGGGATAAAGATCATCGCCGCGAGCGAGGGCGGCGAGGAAGTTGTCGTAAACTTCCTGTTTGACGGTTTTCGACTTCCAGCCGCTTTCGCGCAACTGGCGGAGATTGGTGGGACGCATATTGGGTCGCAGTTTCAAGCAGAGTGTTGTTCGCAGCGAAAATGAAGTAACTGACGAAAGTATACGGGGGAAGGCAAGCTTATTTGCGAACCCGCACTCCCATCAGCGAATTCGCAAGAAACTGCGAACCAATGATGCCAAAGGTGAAAACACTCGCCGCTATCTCGCTGACGCGTTCTAGCGGAACGCCGCCAATAGCCAGGGCTGCCTCCGTGGGGAGAATAAACAGCAAACCGGCCACAAGCAGGGCAGCCGTGCAAGCCAGCATGGTTTGCCTGGGCCAACCGGCATCGGCGACGAAGATTGCGGAGACTGGCAACGAAAGCAGGCCGAAAACAATCGCGCCAGTCAGCAAGTATTCCGCACCGATGGCGAAAAAACCAATGATGAATGCCAAGGCGACCGCCAAGGTCGCCGCCAGCAAGTTCGCGCCGGAACGCTGGTCATTGTTGAGTGCATGCCGGCCGAAGCGATCGAATCGCAGCAGCATATTGAACAGCGGATACGAGAGCCACGTGAGCAACGCGAAGCCAATGTAGAGAAACAAGATCGGCATCACATACGGCTGCAGGGCAGGGTTGTTTCGCCCCAGGCCGGAGAGGAAGCGGAACAGCACGTACATCCCGATTACAATTCCCCAGCGATACTGCCCTGGCATGCGGGACATCCACAGGAAGTACTGCAGCATCCAGCGGTAGAGAAAGTTGCGGGCCTTGAGGGCTTCGATGATCCCGGCGCGGGCGAAATCCAAGTCGGGATCGAGCCGCAGCGCTTCGCGAAAATGTTCGGCCGCCTGTGTTGGTTGGTTGGCATGCAGGCAAGCCCAGCCTTGATTCGCATGAATCCACGGATCATCCGGATTCTTGCGAAGTGCGTCCTCTACCGTGCGGGCCGCTCCCGCACGATCGCCGAGCATCGTTTGCGCCTGGGCCCGCGCATTCAAGCAGACGAGATTGTCTGGATCAACGGCCAGGCCGGCATCTGCTGCAGCGATTGCCTCTCGCCACTTTTCCCGTTTGGCGCTAATGATGGCTTTGAGTCCAAACAAGTCGGCCGGATTGTGCGGATCCATCTGCAGTGCTAATTCCACTGCTTGCTCCGCTTCCGGCAAACGATTACGCGTGGTCAGCACTTCCGCCAGCACGCCATAGCCGATCGATTCATCGGGAGCGAGATGAATTGCCTGTTGCGCCTGCTGCTGGGCTTCGTCGTAGCGTTCGAGTTGCAACAGACAATGCGCCATCTGCGCATGGGCGTCTCCATCCTCGGGATGTTGTCCCAGGTGGAGTTGTAGTTCGCCGAGCGCTTGCTCGTAGCGATCCTGCTGGATCAAAACCAGCGCGCGGGCAAATTGCGGCGTCATTGCAGCTTTAAATACTTGAGTACGTCGTCATACAGACCGCCCTGGTTGGCATACAGAGCGTGATTACGGGCAGCAGAAAACCATTCTTTGGTCGTCGCCCGTTGCTTCGGAATCGCGGCCAGCAGATCGGCTGTGGTAAGTGGTTTGGGGATGCCTGCTTTCAGGGCCTCTTGCAGCTTGGCCTCAATTGCGAGATCGACCACCGCTTTCAGATCGGCCCCAGAAAACTGATCGGTCTTCTTCGCCAGCGACAGATAATCGATCCGCTCCATCGGCTTATCGCGGAGCAGGATTTCCAGGATCGACGCCCGTGCGGACATATCTGGCGGCGGCACGAACAGAACGCGATCAAAACGACCGGGGCGACGAAATGCCGGATCGATGTGCCACGGCGAATTTGTGGCGGCCAAGACCAGAATCCCTTCGTTCGCCGAATCGATACCGTCCAGTTCCGCCAGAAACTGATTGATGAGTTGCCGCCCCGCCGACTGTCGCATGTCGGTGCGCCGCGCCCCCAAGGCATCGACTTCGTCGAAGAACAGGACGCAGGGCTTGTTCGCGCGAGCACTTTCAAAAACCTCGTGCAGGTTCTTCTCGCTGCTGCCGATCCACATGTCGAGCACGTCATTGATGCCGATCGACAAGAAACCGGCGTCGATCTCACCGGCCGTTGCCCGGGCAAGATGAGTTTTGCCGCAACCGGGCGGGCCATACATCAAGATGCCGCCGCCAATCGACTTGCCATATGCCTTGTAGAGTTCGGGATGATTGAGGGGATGAATGATCTTCAGCCGGATTTCGTCTTTAAGCGCATCCATGCCCCCCACATCTTCAAACTTGATTTCCGGACGCTCTATCGGCACGTCGGGTCCATCGCCGCCGTCATCCGCAGCTTCGCGGAGTCGGCCCTCGAACAGCTCTGATTCTTCATAGCCGGGCCCGATACCCAACTTGTCGTCCATCCCCGCATCGCGTAATCCTGGGTCCTGTTCGACCGCCAACTTGTATTGAGCGACGGCGTTGGGAATATCTCCCTGGCGGAACATCAATCGAGCGAACATCACCCGCGCGGCGGGCAGGCAGTCGTTCGCCTTGAGCATGTCTTCCAAAAGGACCAACGCGGCACTGATCTTGTTTTGCTCGGCAAAGGCGGTCGCTAGGCCTAACTTGAGAAGTGGATCTTGCGGGGCTCGGGAAAGTCCTTCCTTGTACTCTGCTTCCGCTTCCCCCAGTCGTCCCGCCTGCAGCAAGCTGTCCGCCAAATGCCGCCGCAGGGGAAGATTGTCGGGGGAAAGCTTGAGTGCTTCGCGTAGAGAAGCGAGGGGATCTGAGGACATAACTACCTGAAAAGCAGCACAGGACTTCAAACTTACGGCGGCAGAAACGAACTCTTTACAATATCAGGTTCGCATCCAGGCGGGGGAGGTGGCACCTGGCGAGCCGTCAACCGGCGAACCTGGCAAGCCCTGCTGCCATCTCTTCCCCTATCCACACCCCCCAGAGCCGATAAAATCGAGGGTTTTCTGCTTTGGCACCGGGCTGGGAAGCCCCAACTACTGACATTCTGAGGAAACCATGGCCAGCATTGCCGCCAACGAACGGGTTTTCAACTTCTCTCCTGGCCCGGCCGCACTGCCACTAACCGTGCTGCAGCAGATCCAGCGAGATATGGTTTCGCTCCCCGGATACGGCATGAGCATCCTGGAGATGAGCCACCGGGCGAAGGGCTTTTTGGACATTTTAGCCACCGCCAAGGCCGACCTGCGAGAGCTTTTGAGCATTCCCGAAAACTACGAAATTATCTTTCTGCAGGGTGGTTCGCGGTTGCAGTTTTCGATGATTCCAATGAATCTGCTTCGCGGCGCGACGGCTCCGGCAGAGTATGTCGTGAGTGGTTCGTGGAGCAAAATGGCGTTTGCCGAAGCACCCAAAGAAGGACCGGCGAAGATCGTCTGGGACGGCAAGACGACCAACTACGATCGTCTGCCGGGGGATATTCCTTTCAGTGCCGAAGCCCCCTACGCCTATCTGTGCACCAACGAAACGATTCAGGGGGTGCAGTTCGATGAGGATATTGATACCGGCGGCGTGCCCCTCGTGGCCGATATGTCGAGCGACTTCCTGCATCGCCCCGTCGACGTTTCAAAGTACGGCTTGATTTATGCCTGTGCCCAAAAGAATGCTGGCCCGGCCGGTGTCACGGTTGTCATCATTCGTAAGGACCTCGTCGAGAAGGGCTCGGCCGATCTGCCCGGCTATCTCAGCTTCGCCAATCATGTGAAGGAAGATTCCCTCTTCAATACCCCGCCAACATTTGCGATCTATGTGATGGGGCTGGTATTGAAGTGGCTGAAGAATGAGATCGGCGGCTTGCCCGCGATGCTCGCCCGCAATCAGCAGAAGGCCAAGCTGTTGTACGACGTGGTCGATGCGAGCGAAGGCTTCTATCAGGGGCATGCTCAGCCGAACGTGCGTTCTTTGATGAATGTCACTTTCCGTTTGGCAAATCCCGATCTGGATAAGAAATTCATTTCCGAATCGGAGGCGCGCGGCCTCGATGGCTTGAAAGGGCACCGTAGTGTCGGTGGGATGCGTGCATCGATCTACAATGCGATGCCGGTTGCCGGTGTGGAAGCACTGGCGGAATTCATGCGGGAGTTCCGCTCGCAAAACAGTTAGGCGCGGTGGGTGGTTCGCAGGTCGCGATTTCGTTTCCGTTTGATTTCTCTCTCAAGGTTGACTTATGCCTCGCGTCATTGTTCTCGATCCCATCTCGCAAGACGGCTTGGACCTTTTGGCTTCGGTCCCTAGGATGGAGTTTGAAGTTCGCCCAGGGCTGAAGGGGGAAGAACTGAAGCAAGCCTTGTCCGAGTTCGATGCTGCGATCTGTCGCAGTGGCGTGAAAATAACGGCTGAATCGCTAGAGGGAAATCGTCGCCTGCGGTGCATCGCCCGAGCGGGCGTCGGCACAGACAACATCGATAAAACTGCGGCGACTCGGCTGGGCATCATCGTGATGAACACACCCGCCGGCAATACACTGAGCACGGCAGAACATGCGTTCACGCTGATGCTCGCTTTGTCTCGTTCGGTCGCGCCGGCATTTCAATCGCTGAAGGAAGGGCGATGGGATCGCAGCAAGTTCATGGGTACCCAACTAGCCGATAAAACGCTCGGCGTGATCGGCGTGGGGCGCATCGGCCAGGAAGTCGCCAGGCGGGCGCTTGCGTTTCAAATGAAGGTCATCGGCTATGATCCGTTCTTGTCTGAAGACCAGGCCCAGAAGTTGGGCATCACGCGCGTCGAATCGGTCAAGGAAATGCTCCCCAAGATCGACTATCTGACGGTTCACACCCATCTGTCTCCCGAAACCAAAGACCTGATCGGCTTGCCGGAGCTTGAAATCATTAAGCCGGGTTGTCGACTCATCAACTGTGCCCGTGGCGGCATCTACAACGAGGCCGCGCTCGCGGAAGGATTGAAGTCGGGTCGGCTCGGCGGCGTTGCACTCGATGTCTTCGAAACGGAGCCCTGCAAGGATAGCCCCCTCTTCCAAATGCCCAACGTTCTCTGCACGCCTCACCTCGGGGCCAGCACCGAAGAAGCCCAGCAACTGGTAGCACTTGAAGCGGTGGAGTTAGTGGTCAACTATCTCACCAAGGGAGAGATCCGGCATGCAGTAAACATGGCGGCCCTCGATCCCAAGACGCTCGAGGGTTTGCGTGGAAGCTTGAACCTGGCCTATCGCCTGGGACTGCTTGTTTCGCAGTACCACCAGGGAGCCGTTGAGAAATGCCACTTGGTCTACCGCGGCGACTTGATGCAGAAGAACACCAAGCTCCTCACCTCTGCTTTTTGTGCGGGTCTGATCGAACGCTCGTTCGACGAAGGAGTCAACATCGTCAATGCCGAGACCTTACTGGTCGACCGCGGCATTCGCATCACGACGGAATCGCGTAGCGATATCGGCGTTTTCAGTTCTTCCATGATTGTCACTGTGCAGGGTGGCGGCAAGGAATGCACGGTCGGCGGGACCCTATTTGGGCAAAACCTGCCGCGGCTGATCCGGTTGGGGGACTACCGTCTCGAAGCCTATTTGGATGGCAAGCTCATGGTCTTCACGCACGACGATGTGCCGGGGATCATCGGCACGGTCGGCACTATTTTTGGCGAGCATCAGGTGAACATCGCACAGATGGCGGTCGGCCGGATGGGGCCCGGCGGCGGTGCAATCGGCGTGCTGAATTTGGACGGCATTCCGCCGCAAGCCGCCCTCGATGCGGTCGCTAATCATCCGCACATTCAAAGTGTGAAGGTGATCGAACTGCCAGAATCGGGGACGATGCCGGCGTGGTTGCAGTAGTCCGTCACGCCAAAGCCGAGACACGGCCGTAAGGAAGTGGTGGTCCGCCTTTCGCATCGAAACGGCACTTTGAACGACCCTAAAATTTCTCCCCCGATCAATCTCCGACGTTCGGCTTTCCGCTCCCTTACGGTCGCGTCTCGGATATGACTCACGCTGCCATCATCCTCTGCGGCGGGCATAGCAGCCGGATGGGAATGCCCAAAGCCTGGTTGCCCTTTGGCGACGAAACGATGTTGCAGCGCGTCGTGCGCTTGATGGGTTCCGTCGCGAATGTCGAACGGATCGTCGTTGTCGCCGCGGCTGAGCAGGCGTTACCACCGCTGCCGCCGAATGTCATCCTCGCTCGCGATGAACAACCGGATCGCGGCCCGCTCCAAGGTCTGCTCGCCGGATTGTCGGCGTTGCCGCCGGACGTCGTGGCCGCGTTTGTCACCAGTTGCGATGTACCGCTCCTTGTGCCGGAGTTTGTTGAGCGGATGTTTGAGTTGGCGGACGGTTGCGAGATCGCCGTACCAGTAGAAGTAGTCTTGGATAGTGCTGCGGACGGCACACACAGCGTGCCTGCTACTTTTCCGCATCCGCTTTCGGCCATCTATCGTCCGAGCGTTTTGCCGCACATCTGGCAGCTTTTGGCCTCGAATTGTCTGCGCGTCCGCGACTTGTTCGACCTCGTTCCGGCTCGCCACATTGCAACGGAGGAACTGTGCGACATCGATCCTCAGCTTCGCTCGCTACAAAACCTCAACACCCCCGCCGATTATTTCGCGGCAGCAGTTTCCGCGGGAATCGCAATCCCCGCGGAGGTTCGCAACCAACTACTCGGCGAGTAGCACAAATCTACTCTGCCGGCAGAACCATAATTTCAATCTTCCGAAAATCGCACGGATGGCTCTCGGATTGGAATGAAATCGTGCCTTCCTTCAGCAGCAAGCCACCCTGCTTTTCGGCCAATTCTTTCGCGTGCCGATCGCGGTCGTCGAGTTGTGGCTCTTCGTAGCTCAGCACTTCTTCACCATTGATGAGGTGCTTGATGACCTTGCTGCCCTGAACATGCACTTCGCACGTTACCCATTGATCGCCATGGAAGGTCGGCGATTTCGAGGTTGTGCAGTGAGGGGTGAAGAGTTTCCCCTTCATCACCACATTCGTTCCCGGAGTACAAAGATTCGCGGTGGTGCGATCTCCTTTGCCGAGCCCGCCAAGCAGTTGCACTTCAATCGAAGCCGGGAAATCCTGATCTTTCCCCATCGTTTCCGGCGATTCGCCATGCAGCATCACACCGCTATTGCGTGTCGCCCAGCCAGGTCCGCCTGGGCACTGATCGCCGACGAAGCGATACTCGAAGCGGAGTTTGTAATGCGAAAACTTGTCCTTGTAGAAGAGGTGTCCAAAGCGTTCATCGTATTTCTCGTAAGCGTCTTTGTCGTAGCGAACGGACAGCAAACCATCTTCCACGCGGAAGGTGTTGCCGTAGTTCTCGCCGGCCGCATGATGGCGAATCTTGGGGGTCCAGCCTTCCAGGTCTTTGCCGTTGAAGAGCGAAACCCATTTTTCCTCGGTCGGCTTTTCTCCCTCTGCGGCCCAAGTGAACGAGGACGCTAGAAAGGCAACAACCAACGATGCAATCCACGCAGAGGCACGCATAAAACTTCTCGCAGTAGAAAATTGGGTTTACAAGATCAATGCTCAAGATAACTTCTTCACCGGCCTTAGTTGACGAAGTCGGCCGGGATTTTTGCAACAAATCACTTCTGACCGAGCCCCCATTTGTTGTAGAAATCGGGTTTGCCTCGGGATTCGCGGGGCAATCGTGCAACAAAGGCACGATTTGGTGCACTCTGGTGGTACTGGCTCGCGCACCTGGTTTCGAAGTGTGCGAAAATTGTTTTCTAGAGGCCATCAAGATGACCTCTGCGCCCGCGAGAAATGCTACGTTACCATCAGCAGGTGAAGCTTCGATTTTCCGCCGACATAATCCCCACCGTTCAGAGGTCGGCCATTGGCATTGGGCGCATCGGCAACCAGCAGCGCTAATCGCTTCCCATCCGGATGCAAACTGAGTGACAGGCCGTTCGAGAATTTCTTCTCGACTAGAAACGGCGTCTCCTCTTCGGGCCGCCAACACCACAGGGGGCCTTTGTTCGGAAATGCCGAGGAGACGGCCATCACATAGCCGGCAGGATGAAAGAGCACATCGTACGCAAAGCCATCGTCTTTATCCCCCACCGGCATCGGGCGAATGATTTCTCCCGTCTGCCAGTCGAAGACCAGCACGCAGGGCATGCCGGTCGCAAAGCCACCGTTCGGTTCTTTTTGTCCGACGGCCGCCAAACGTTGACCTGACGGATCAAAGACCAATCGCCGTACGCCGCCGCACTCCTGATTGTTGTGCTTTTGGTAAAGGATCGTCGCGCTTAGTTCGCGAACTTCATCACCCGATTCGGTTTTCCATTCTCGAATCATTCCCGGCAAATCGCCAGTGACCAGCGACGAACCGTCGCCGGTGAAAGCCAGGCTCATCACCTTCGATCCGTGCGGCCATTCGCGAACGAGTTTTCCGTCGTCCGTCGACCATATCCGAACGATGGCATCGTTGCCGCCAGTGGCGATCAACTTGCCGTCGGCGCTGACGACCAAGGAGCGAATCCAGCCCTCGTGCGCATGGGCGTTGGTCCAGATCGGATCGGCCGCGGCTTCGGATTGATAGGGATAGCAACTGAGCCGGCCCCAGGAGTCGGCAGTAAACATGCGGCCGTTCGAAGGATGAAACCCAACATTCTGCACCCAGCCATCATGCCCGGCAAACGGGGCGGCAAGCGTGGCACCACTCTCGTTTTCAGTGGTTGGCTCGCTGATCTTCCACCGCTGGATGGTTTGATCCTGCCCCACCCCAATCAGCCATTGGCCGCAGGGGGCGAATCTGGCCTGCCAAAGGACCCGTTCATACTGGATCGGTTTACCCATCGGCTGGGGGTTGAAGGCGATTTTGGTTGTTTCGTCAGCCACCGTTTCGCCTCTTAGCTCAGTAGTTCGGGAATGGAGGAGCAATCGTCATGTGCCACGGGCAACGGTTGACCATGATTGTCATACTCGAGTTTCTCACGTGGAATTTGCAGCGCCTGAAACCAAGTGTGAAACAGGTGGCCAATATCGTGCTCTTTCCCTTCTACGAAAGTCCCGAGCTTGTTCGTTTCGCCAACCGCGATCCCGCGCTTGATGCCGCACCCTGCCATGGCGATCGACCACGCTTCTGGCCAATGATCTCGTCCACAATGTGAGTTGATCCGGGGCGTGCGACCAAATTCACTCAGCACGATGACCAGCACGTTATCGAGCATCGACCGCTCGTGCAAATCCTCGATGAGGGCGGCAAAAGGCTGATCAAATTGCCGATGCAAACTGTCTGCCGAGTTGAAGTGATCGCCGTGACTGTCCCAGTGATACGAATTCACTTTGACGAATCGTACGCCGGACTCCAGCAATCGCCGTCCCATCAGCAGGTGTCGCCCCAGTTCGTGCGTGCCATAGCGTTGCAAGTCTCGTTCGGGAACTTGCGTTTCGTCAAATAAATCCATCCGGCGCATCAAGGTCTGGGCGATGTCGTACACGCTGGCATCGGCTTGTATATCGTCCTTCAAGCGGCGGTCCCCGAAACGCTCGCTAAATCGCGTGCGCAGTTCCTGGCGTAGCTTGTAATCGTCGCTCGTGAGTGAAGCATGAGGCAGAAGATTGCCCGGCGGCTTGGCATCGCCGAGAGCTAACGCACCGTAAGACGGACCCAGAAACCCCGCGTCTTCCACTTTGAATCCGCCGCTCCCCGGCTTCACCCAAACGTACGGGGGCATCCCGGTGCTGGTCGGCCCCATCAGTTTGGAAACCGCTGAGCCGAGATAGGGATAAATGACGCCCCGATTTTTTGGATCGCCCCGATTGATGCGTGCTACGCCGGCCGAATGACTGTTGTCTTGAGTGCGCACGCTTCGCAAGATCGCGAGGTGGTGCATCTGCTGCGAGGTTTTCGGCAGTAATTCGGATATGTGAATTCCGGGGACTGAGGTTGGAATGGCTCGAAACGGCCCACAGAATTGAGTGTTTGGCTTCGGGTCCCAGCTTTCGAGTTGGCTTAGCCCCCCATCGAGCCAGACGAGCAAAACTTGTTTTTCCTGGCTCTTCAATTCGTCGGCAATGGCGGGGGTGAGCAGATTGCCCAGCCCTAACGTCGCAGCAGTCGCGGCACCGGCACCGAATAGCCGGCGGCGGGAAAGTCGATGCTCGCGCGGCGTGCAGAGTTTGGAGTTCGACATGAAAGGGTTTCTTCTCGGCAGGTTAGTGGTTCACGCCAAACTCGGTAGAAGCGACCATTCCCCAGAGCCAGTGCCCCAGCAGCAGTTCGCGTTGCTCGGGCTTCTCTGCCAGCAGCGATTTCAATTCAGTCCGTTCTGCGTCCTCCGGCAATCGGCCGAAGACCGACAAGTACAACTCCTCGGCGAGCAGATGGGGATCATCAATCCCGATGAGTCGATCGAGCAGGTTGCCAGGCCGGCGAGTGATGAGGGCCAGCAGTTCTTCATCATTCGACGTGAAGAGAGCACTCTGCACCGAAGGATTGCGACGATCTTCTGGTTCCCGTGCCGGATTCGCTAGAGCAGCCAAGACACGCGGCTTGAGCTTCGTGGCAGTCGCGTCGACTTCGTCCGGCGAAGAGGTTGCTTGCACGATGCTGCGAACAAACTGTTCGGCAGACATTCGGCGGGGAATGGCGACGAGGTATTTGTCGTGGGGCAGATTGATCGCAGACGACGGCAACACACTACTCCGCTGGTAAGTCTTGGTGAGGGCAACCTCGCGCAACAGCCATTTCAGGTCGAACTTGTGGGCGATCAATTCCGAAGTGAGCAGGTCCATCAATTCTGGATGAGTGGCCGGGTTGCCGGTATGCTGCACATCGAGCGGTTCAATCAATCCTCGGCCAAGCAGCAGATGCCATAGGCGATTAGCAATGTTGCGAGCAAAGAAGGGGTTTTCAGAACGGGGAAGTTCCGTCGCAATCAGGGCGAGAGGACTGTAGGAAGAATCCTTCGGCAATTCGGCCGGAATTTCAAACTCTTTGCCGAATGGAACCCGCGGGCCGATAGCCTGCTGCGTGGGATCGAAAACCGAGACGAATTCAAGCTTCTTCGCGAGCGGCTTTTCGACGACCAGCGGAAACGGCTCACTCTTGCCGATCTTCAGTGATTGCACCACAGCATACAGTCCCTGGAACTCCGCCTGCGTGTATTCATCGACAAACAGGTGGTTGTGGCACTGGGCACACTGCAGATCAATGCCGAGAAAAAGCCGGCCGATATCGCGCGTTAGCCCAGGATGATCGATCGGATTCTGTCCGTAATTTTCTAGTCTTTTGGTAAGAAAAAACGAAGCTCCCTGATCGGCTTCACTGGCCGGTTGCGGCTGAAGCATGGCCCGGACCATTTCGTCCCACGGACGGTTCTTTTCGAAGGAATTCCGCAAAAATTTCTCCCAGGCCGGGTTCTCTCCGCGGCGTTCCATCAGGATCACATGAAAGGCTTCGAGCTGACGATCGACGTAACTCGGCGCGGCTAGAAGTTCATCCAACAGCTTCTGGCGTTTATCGGCGGAGGTATCGGCAAGGAACGTGCGAGTGCTGCTTGAGGTAGGAATTCGACCGGCAAAATCGAGCCAAATGCGGCGGTGAAACTCGGCATCGTCGGCGATAGCGGCGGGAAGATGCCCGGCAGATTCCCGTTCGACGAGAGCATCGATCTGCGCATGCAACGGCGGCTTAGAATCCTCCGCGGCAATCGGGACGACCAGGCCCAGGCCGAGGGAGCAAAAGAGGATTGCCAACCAAATGCTACGCATCGTTTCGTTGCCTCTTGGCGGAAGGAGAGTTGCCAGTCGTGGCCCGACCTGTCTCCTGTCCTTGTATCCGGTCTAGGGCAGAGAAGCAACTAACGGGCGTAACGATCTGATCTTCGTTCCGACTCAGAATTTGGCTCGAATTCGCGCTTCGCAGGCAGATACAAGCAAATCAGTTCCGCGAGCCTGATTTTGGATCCCGGCGGCCAGGTGGTCGGCGACCAGGACTTCAATGCCGGATTGCTGGCTGGCCTGTTCAGCGAGGTTTCTGATCTCACCGAGAACTTCGCCATAAAACAGTACGTGGGGCAAAACGATGATTTTGCCTGGCTTTTTGGCGACCGCAGCAGCCAGGGCGTCTTTCAGCCGAGGTTCTGCTGCGGCGACATAGGCGAGCGAGACTTCGCAATCCCTTGAATGAGCCTCGATCGATGCTCGTCGTCGATCCACAAAGGCCTCGATGTCTTGTCGGGCGATCGCATCCGAAGTTCCACGGGCGACAATCAGGTATTGAGTCGAACCCTCAGCAGGAGCCTCCCCCGCTGAAGAGCCCAGCAGTTCCGCCAAACGCAGTTCAGCCAATTCCAACAACTGCGGGTGGCACCCCAGTGGCTCCGTCTGCAGCCACTTTATTTCGGGATACAGGTTAAGCTCACGGCGGATCTCAGCGGGAATATCTTCTCGCGCATGTCGAGCAGCGAAGAGCAGAATCGGGGCCGCAATAATGCTTCGCACCCCCATTTCGAGTAATTGCCTGATTCCCGTTGGAATGTCAGGCTCTCGCAACTCCAAATAGCAGTCGGTGATGGGTTGGGGGCTAAGCCGTTCACGGAGTGAGGCAGCTAGCGCGGCAAATTCCTCGGTTCCTTGCACATCGCGTGTGCCGTGCCCGATTAAAACCACCCCAAAAGAGGATGTTTGCTGCGATTGCGGTTCTGCGGAAAGAAGCGGATTCAAAATTAAATCTCCCTAAAGGAGGGGGTGTTCGGTCCTCAGCGATGCATGGAAGGGCTATGCCAGCACGATGTTGAGCATTGTAGGGAACGAATTACGAGCACTCGACGTCGAATTCCCAGCGCATGATATGCGCAAGTGGAATAATCGGCAGGTGCCGAATCATCGGAAGACCTTACTAGAGAAGACTTTTCGTTGAATCGATGACGGCCGTAATTATAATCACCTATTACCTGAACGAATCGGCTCCTAGTTACTGGCAAATAACAACTTGCGCGTGTTCGCGGGCAAGTGGTCATCGGTTGCAGGCGGAAAAAGGCACTCGAATCTACGCTCGGCTCTCATCTCAGCTCGTCGCGTAAGTTCTTTATTTTTAAGGGTTTGATTGCATGGCCATCCGGCGTTTAAGCAAGCTCCTGGCAGGATTAAAGCAACAGGCGAAGGCGCGCGACAAAAAGTTGGGCAAAGCACCAAGTCGGTCACGGGGGCTGGAGCGCCTCGAAGACCGTCACTTGATGGCCCAATTCAAAGTGCTGATCGATCCTCAGCCGGGACCGGTTTTGGATGACACCACTGGTGTGACCAACAAGCTCAACGTGGCACCGACCCAAATCGACTTCAATTTTGAGGCCTTTGGTTCGATTCCGCTGCCGGCCACGGTCGTCACGCCGCAGCAGCAAACGGACTATCTGAGCCAGTTCATCAAGATCCGTCGTTCGGGATTTGATAACGCCTTTAGCACCGCCGTTGGCAGCAACGATGTGCTCCTCACGCCGGGCTTTCTAGGGCTTGGCGACCGCTCGACGCAAGTCATCATGCGATTCAATGAGCCGCTAGTGGACGATCTGTACCGGATCGAAATCGCGGCTGGCTTCACCAACTCCGCCGGACAAGTTTTCAAAACCACGGCCGGCGATGCGACGGTATTGATGGACTTGGAACTAGGTTCCAAAGTCCTGGCCGTCGTGCCTCAACCGGTAACGGTTAATGCGACTGGGACCAGACTGACCCAGGCCGAGAACCAGGTTGTGGTTTACTTTGAACGAGGGAGTGAACCTCTCGATTTAGCTAGTGCGCAGAACAAAGAATTTTATCAATTTTTTGCGACTTACGGATCGTTAGACACCAGCAAGCAAGTCCGTATTCCGTCGAGCCAGATTTCCAGCGTTGTTTACAATGCGGCTGCGGGTACATCCACGATTACGTTCGTCAACTCGCTCTCCAGTTACACCACGTCGCTGACCCCTCCGATTAACGCACCAGGCACCACGCCTGATCTTTCGGTATTAGGGGCCGCTGATCCAATTCGGGCAATCCGCCTGCGCATCGGTACCGATGAGACAGCCCGCGCGAACATTCCAGTAATCTCCCTGTCGGATCCAGATACTGCGGTGCCTGGTTCCGCCACGACGGGTCCAGGTTGGACTTTTGATACGGCCTTCAACGTCGGATCGCTCAGTTCGACCGATACGGGTTCGAGCGTCGTTTATCAGCAAGCGATCTCGGCGCAACCTTACGCTTTGCCATTCCCTGGGGGAAATGACGATCCCGGGCATCGCTCGATTCCGGAAGAGAGCCACTTGGGTGCTCCCGCCGACGTCACTGGTGGTGTGCTCACCCAATACTACAACTTTCGCGAGGAAATCGGGATTGTCGGAAACGCACGTGCGAAGAACACCATCACCCCTGAGCAAAAGCAATTGGCACGAGAGATTTTCGATCTCTACACGCGCTATTCAGGGATTCAGTTCATTGAACGCGTGAATCCCAGTCCGCTGGAATCGCTTACCGCGGGAGAGTTGAACGACATCGTCGTTGCCACGGGCGATTTGCAAGTTCTGGGAGGTAACTCGGTTCCTGGCGGTGTGATTGGGCTGGCGGGGCTTGAGCCCAACTTCTTCTTGCGTCTGTCGTTGATGGATAGCGCAGAAACCTGGAATGCACAGACAGGCGATGCGCCCTACGAAAACGGGAATGGTGCGCAATTAAGTTGGTTCGCCACCGCAATGCACGAAATCGGGCATCAACTCGGCTTGGGGCACACCTATGACCTGCCCGGCTACACCGTGATGGGGCAAGACGGCACGCTGAATACCGTCCCTGCCGAGGCCATACTGCCTGGTGCTTCGGACATCATTCACATCCAACATATCGCTCGTCCTGATAGCAAGGACATCGATATGTACAAGTTCGATATCAATCAGTTCGGTACGCTGAATGTCGAAACGATGGCGGAGCGGCTCCACAATTCCAGCCCGCTCGATACTTACATCACTCTGTGGCGCGAAATAACTGTCAACGATACCGACCCAGCGACCGGCACCACGATTATCGATCCTGTGACGGGTCTGACCGTCACGAAAAAGGTCCGCGAATTGGTCGGTCGGAATGACGACTACTACAGCAAAGACTCTTACTTGCAGATCACGATCGACAACGCGGCCGAGTTCGGTACGTACTATGTCGGCGTGTCGGCTAAGGGGAATGACGCTTACGACCCGAACATTCCGGATTCCGGAATTGGGGGCACGACCGAAGGGGTTTATGAGTTGCGGTTGGATTTCTACCGCAATGCCGATTCGGCCCGATCGATTCGAGACACTGCCGGGACCTTGCTCGACGGCGATGGGGACGGCCGGCCAGGCGGCGCCAGCAATTTCTGGTTCCGCGTTGCGAAGCCCATAGAAACGACGGGACGTCCGACTACGGACAACTATGCCCGCACCATCTTTGTCGAAAAGACCTCCACCGCGGCCAATCCTAACGGCTCGCTGGCTCGCCCCTACACAACGATCCCCGCAGCTCTGGCGGCTGCTCGTCCGTTCGACATCATCCGGATCATCGGGAACGGCGGCACGGACAATAACGTGGCCACCACTGCCGACAACATTGCCTATAAGGTCGGCTTCGACAATGACGGCAATGTGCTGGAGGATGGCTCCGCTTTACAGGTTCCCAAAGATGTCACAGTGATGATCGACGCCGGCGCCATTTTCCAAATGCGCCAAAGTTACGTCAATGTCGGTAGCACGTCACCTGCCACGGCCTCGGACCGCAGCGGAAGTGCGTTGCAGATCTTGGGTACGCCGAATCAGCAGGTGTACTTCACGTCGTTCAACGAACAGACTGGCCTGCGGGATACGAACAACGTCATTATTCCGACAATCGGCCAGGATCAGAACTCGAGCAATACCGTGCCTGCCCCCGGCGACTGGGGTGGAATTTCGTTCCAATCGGACATTGATCGCGCGGATGGCCGGTTCTTGTTCGATAGCCGCGGCATTTTTCTGAACTATGTGAACTACGCCGATATTCGTTATGGCGGCGGTAAGATTCTGGTGGAGGGGACCGAGCAAACCATCACGCCGATTCGGATGGTGAATGCTCGACCGACCATTACTAACAACGTGATCACCGCTAGTGCTGAAGCAGCGATGGCGGCCAATCCGGATAGCTTTGAAGAAACCAATTATCATGCGCCGCGGTTCAATCCGTCGGCCACCACGCGGCTCAACCTCGACTACTCGCGGGTTGGCCCGGAGATTCGCGGCAACACATTTGTGCGCCGCCGGACGGATAATGTGGTGATCACCAACTCGTTGAACGGGCTGTTCATTCGTTCTGCCACCCCCGGCGGTGGAACGCTGGAAGAATTGACCGTGACCGGACGATTCGACGATATCGACATTACCCATATCGTTGCCGAAAATCTGATTGTTAGCGGTACTCCGGGTGGAGCGACCTTCGAGTCTCAGCCTCCGACTTTGGGGACGGTGACGGCCACCTTGCAGCCGAACACTTCTACCCGGGCGGGCCAATTCACAACGGCCAACCGGAAATTCGAATACCGCATTACTTATGTGGATGCCTTCGGGAATGAAAGCCCGGCTTCGACAACGATTTCTGTGCTGGCGGTCGGAGCAGCAATTTCCCCGAGCACTACTCAATACGTGCGTTTGTCGGGCTTCAATGAACAAGTACCGGCGGGCTATGTCGGTCGCCGAGTCTATCGCCGCGAACTGGTTGCCTCGACTAGCGTTCCGTTAGAAAACTTCAAGCGGATTGGCACGTTCCCCGCGTCGACCAGTGTCTTCAACGATCTGAATATCACCGATTTTGGAACTCGGCAGGAGTTGCTGAACTCCGGGCTAACGCCCAATGCAGCCGGAATTACCCCCCTTCATCGGGCGCGGCTGGATGGCAGTTTGATTGTCGACCCGCGCATCATTGTCAAGCTTGACAGTTCGCGGATTGAAATTGAGCAAGGGGCGACTCTGATTGCCGAAGGTCTCGAAGGAGTGGAAGTGATCTTCACCTCCCTCTCGGATGATCGTTGGGGTGCAGGTGGCACGTTTGATACTCGCGGCGATAACCTGCTGGGCAACGCTCAGGCTGCCGCCGGTAACTGGGCTGGGATTCAAGCTCGTCCTGATTCACTTCTGAGCCTTGATCATGTGGTGATCGCTTACGGTGGTGGAACGAATCGTATTAACGGTACGGCGACAGGGATTAACGCGGTCGAAATTTTGCAATCCGACGCTCGCATTTCGAATGCTACGTTTGAATTCAACAGCAACGGCATCGGCGGCCAATCGGACAAAAACCGTGCTGGTCGCGGAGCCAATTCACCGGGCGTAGTCTTCGTCCGCGGCGCCCAACCGGTAATCGTGAATAACACGTTTACCAACAACTCCGGGGTGCGCAATGCCGTCATCAGTATTGACGTCAACTCGCTGACGTCAGAATCAATTGTTGATTTTGGACGTCAGCGGCCGTTCTCACGCGAAACCGTGAATCCACTCAACGGCTTGACGATCGATAATGACCGCGTGCCTGATAAATGGGGCAACCACGGTCCGCTCATTGATGGCAACCTGCTTGGAAACAATACGCTTAACGGCATGATCGTGCGAGGTGGTACGCTCAACACGGAAGTCGTTTTTGACGACACCGACATCGCGCACTTGCTCATCGACGATGTTGTTTTTCAGAATCAGATTTACAATCTCTACGGTCAAATCACCGTACCGGATTTCCACACCTACGGCGGCATTCGGCTGCAAAGTCGCATCGATCAAAGCTTGGTGGTCAAGGCTTCAGGTGCGACCGCCGGCTTAGTCGCCGCGGGACGTCCTCTGGAAATTGATGATCGGATTGGCGGGACGGTGCAAGTGATCGGGCAGCCTGGATTCCCGGTCGTGATGACAGGACTGACGGACGATACGGTTTCCGCCGGTAAAACTCCCACTGGCTTGCCGCAGGGGGATACCGATAACAACAATTTGCCGTTAATCCTCATTCCAGGTCCAGAAGTTGATACAGGGCTGATTATCGACAACGATCTGGCGTCGACGACGCCCGGCTATTTGTCGTTCAATCCACAAGTCGGCGGGATCGGAGGTGGTCCGAATTCGCAAGCCACGATTCCGAATGTCGGCACTGTCGCGATGCTGCAATCGTTCCTCAATTACGTTCGCGTGGGGAACGTTACGACGGCACTGCAGAATACTACGATCACGCAAACCGCCACGCGCGCTGCCAATGGCGAAGACATCGTCACGAGCACCGGTACTTTCCCAGGGGCGACGGCCGGGCAGATCATTACCTGGACGGTCACCAGCCGCATTAATCCAGCGAAGACGAGCGTCATCAACACGATCACCTTCACGAGCAGCACGGCCACGCTGGGTGATTTGCGATTTATCAACTCCATGGATGCCAACGTCGCCGGCGCCGCAGACATTCTGTACGCTTTAGGTGGGACTCCAGGCGCCTCGGCCTTCCGACTGGCAACCCTCAGTAATGCTGGCCGTTATGGCCTGGCTCAAGGTGGGGTGTATTCGCCTGATGGCACTCTCTTGGCGAATGCAACCTGGGATGGCTTTGCGGCCGATACGCCGGCCGCACTCACGGGGCGGATCGCGGGGAGCACGCAAAACTTTGCCACGACGGGAACCGTCACCGGGTTGACCCCAGTGGTTGATCCGATCTTGGGAAGCATTTTTGGCCCAGGGGATATTTCTTCGGCGATGTCGTGGACGATGAATACCACGTCCAAGTCGGCAACGATCACCACCTACATCGACCTCGTACCGACCAATCCGGTAAATGCCGGTCGGGCAGGGGAATGGCAGGGGATCACGCTGCAGGAATACAGCAACGATCGGAACGTAGAAACGATCGTCGAACAGGAATTGGATTCTGCCAACGCTCCTGAACGGAATGGAACGACAACGCGTTCGCAATTCATTGGCACGCTCGCTAAGAACGAAAGCAGCGGAGACGAAAATCTCCGCCTCGGATTCACCATCCACGGTACGCTGCGGAGCAACAGCGACATCGACGTCTATACGTTCTATGGGGAGGCCGGTACGGAAGTGTGGATCGATATCGATCGCACGACTCACGCCTTGGATACGATTATCGAACTGGTCGACGATGCGGGGAACAAGATTCTGCTGTCGGACAACAGCACCGCGGAAAGCGCCGGCGCGGAAAACTTCTACGAGGACGAAGACTACGCAGGCCAGGCACTGCGGATGCAGAAGACGGCACCATTTAATGGGAAAGACTTCTACACGACCAATCCGCGCGATGCTGGGATGCGGGTGAAGTTGTACGGTCCACCGGGGCAGCACCTGTATCACATTCGAGTTCGCAGTGCCAATCCGAACGTGAAGCTGCCGACCGGGAATGTGGCTACCGATTACAAGAATGTCGATGGAACTTCACGCGGCTTGACCAAGGGTGCTTACAAGCTCCAGGTTCGGCTCCGCGAAATGGACGAAGTCGGTGGTTCTACCATTCGCTTTGCCGATCTGCGGAATGCGACCGTGGGCGTGCTCGTTCAAGGCTTGCCAACCCATAGCCCGTTAACGGGTGAAGCTGGGGAAGTCGCCAACGAGTTCAACACCAACGATACTCGCGCCAATGCGACCTACGTCGGGAATCTGCTTAAATCCGATCGAGGCGCCATCAGCATCAACGGCGTAATGGGAGGACTCGCTTCTGCCCAAGGTCGCAACGATGTCGACTGGTATCAGTTCGATGTTACGTACGAGGCGTTACAAACTCTGCTCGATCCGGGTGCAACGACGTTCCCGCTGCAATTCGATGCGGATTACGCCAGTGGTTTGGGGCGTCCGAACTTGTCGTTGTACTTGTATGATTCCACCGGGCGGCTGATTTCTTACAGCACGGATTCCAATGTTTCTGACGATCGTTCCGGACCTGGAACTGCCTCGGGAATTGGCGATCTCAACCGTGGAACGATTGGTGCTCAAGATCCCTTGCTGGGCCCCATTGCGGTGCCGGTCGGGACTTATTATCTGGCGGTGACCAATCCAGGGGCTTCCTCGAACGCCCTAGGTAGCAATGTGCTCCGTCATGAGCCGATCAACTCGATCGAAAAGATCGTTGAAGATCACATTGAAGACTTTTTGTTCTCGCCGACAACCTTCGAGACGGCTCAGATTACGGAACTGCTCGAAAACGATGGTTCCAGCGCGATCCCGTTCCATCTCGGCGATGTAAAGCTGTTCGTGGCCCGTGAGGCAGACAATGGTGCCATTACGGAAGCCTCTCGCCTCTACATGGTGAATCCGTTCACCGGGTCGGTAGAAACGGAAGTTCGCAATCCCAATGGCAGTCGGCCCTTCAACATCGATGTCGGCGACATCGCCTTCAATTCGGCCGGTCAACTGTTCGCATACGAACTGGACGAAGAACCACGGCCTGGCGATCCGATTGATGATGCAGAATCGGGCCGCTTCTACCAGATCGATACCGGGATCGGCAACCTGACACAGCGAGGCGCAGACGGAATTGTGACCTTCGAACTTGACGCTGCCGGTAATCCGGTGGTGGGACATCTATTCAATGGTGCTCGTATCGGTTGGGGCATTCAATTCAAAGCGCTCACGTTTGGTGCTGTCAATGGTTTCGGCACGGGCGAACGTCTGCTTGCGGTCGGCGAGCGTGGCGATGTGATCGATACTTCCAGTCAGTACGACTACATCCCATCTCGGCGGAACATTCTGTACCAGATGAATCCAACGACTGGTGCATACACGGGAAGCACGGTGGGGATGGCCAGCCGGCTCCCACCGAATGAAGCTCCTCCGGCACAGAACTTTCCTCCGGGAGCCTATACGCCGCAACTGGAAATCGGTGAAATTCCAACTCAGCCGATCTTGTCGACGTTTAATGCGACCCAGACAGCGCCAGGCGGCGGGCTGAACAACTTCATTCTGCAAGACGGACAACTCATTAACGTGGATGACGGTAATGGCCCCATCACCTACGAGTTCGATTCGGGACCCGAAATCCAAAACAACGCCAGTTTTGTGCCGGGCAGTCCAACAGCACCGGGCAATACGATCCTCGACGGCGATTTCTTCCTGATCGATCCGACCGCGGACGATCTGTTGAATCCGTCCACGCTCAACGACGAAACCCTGATTCAGTTCGATACCGGCACCTCGATCGTTGTGAACTTTGCCTGTACGGGTCCAGCAGCGGCGCAGTACGACAATCAGACTCTCTCACTCACTTCAACGACCGGCCAATCGGCGACTTTCGAATTCAACACGGATAGTACGCAGACCACGCCTAATTCAACAACGGTTGATCTGGGAACTGGAACTGCGGTCGGAAATGTTACGGTTCCGAGTTGCAATCTAAACACCGTGGGGGTGGCGTCGGCGATCGCCAATGCGGTCAACGCGGCGAACATCGGCATCGTGGCAACCCCGGTGGGGAACCGGGTGAGCTTGACCAACGATAACGGCATCGGAACCACAATCGTTCCTGTCGGTGGCAATCCCACGCCATTGATTTCGCTTTTCGGTAGTACTGGCTTCGCGCCGGTGCTCCGTGCTCAAGACGGTTCCACGATCACCGCCGGGCAGAACTTCACGTTCCGAACGGTGCTGAACGGCACCCGGACCATGCAGTACTACTTCCGTGTGAATGGTGTTGGTGCTGGGGTTGGCACTCCGATCAATATTCTGTCCACCGATACCGCGCAAACGGTTGCGAACGCCATTCAACAGGCGATCGCGAATGATACAAACGCCCAGGGCTTTTTGTTCGCTCGCGTCGTCAACGACAAGGTTGTCGTCAATGGCGTGTTCGATGCGACCAATGTCACCCCAGCGTACAGCCAGGGGACGAGCAATATCCAGGATCTGACGGCAGTGGGGAGCCCTCTTAGCGGCCGGTTCCTGGTTCCGATCGAAGAAAGCTTCCCGCTGTACACGCAGCCGACATTGGCTGTTCCGGCTCCGAATTCGGTTGCCTTCCGCTTGCAGGATGTGATCAATAATCAGACCAACTATGTGGTGGGGGCTGATCTCAATCGCTTGAACTTCCCAGCGTTCGATCAGGCTCCATTTAACACGGTTGCCAATGGCTTCTTGAATAAGCGAGCTGTCTTCGCCATCGAAGATTTTTCGATTCAACAATGGTCGGCAGTCAACACATCGGCGACGGGAGTGGTAGGAAGTAACATTCGCATCCCCTTCATGGCGAACGATGGAAACGATGGGCTCGGCGATCCGACGTCTGTCTCGGTCGGTGATCGAATTGCCGCCGCGGTGAACTTCAATCAGCCGCAATTGTCGGCCGTTGCCACGCCTGACCGCGTGACGCTGTTGAATGGCTCGATCTCCATTCCAGGGATCACCAGCAATCCGACTTGTGCTGCGGTGCGACCGGCCAATCAGTTTTACAGTTGCGGCGAAGGCCCCGGCGGTAACATTACGGGCATGACGAACTTGAACGGCACGATTTACGCTGTCAGCGATCGTGGTGGCCTGTATGTCGTTACGCCAAATCTCGATATTTCGGACATTCCGCTCGGAAGTAGTTCGCTAATTCCTAACAACTTTGTACCAACGCAATACATCGGGTTTGCGGACGATCTGAACGGCATTGCCTTCCAAGGGCTCACCAATGGCCCACAAAGCACGGAGAATGGTCGTTACGCGAACATGCTCTTCGCGGTCGATACCGGCGGCAACATTTACGCGTTGAATGTTGCGGCAGGAGCCGATCGTGGCAAGCTCATGCCGATCTTCGTAGACGGTGCGGTTACCATGGCCACTGGGCTGGACAACGCACGGGGTCTGGGCTTCACCAACCTGGAAGAGAACCTGTGGCAGGTAATGCCCGCAGTGAACGCAGGCGGGCCCGACGAGCGTCAACTCGATATCGGTCACGGTTTGAACGTGGCTTTCGATGGCAGCCGGCCCGCCCGAGCCGGTCGCAGCAGCTACCACTTCGGCAACGTCGATCGATCTTTGTACAACCATCCAGGAGGTGCGCATGGCACGGTGATTTCGAACGAGTTCAGCCTGAAGGGTTACTCGGCGAGCGATCTGCCGACGATCTACTTCGACTACTTCAATGACGGTGGCCCGCTGGATGAATTCCGAGTCTCCATCAGTGGGGACGATGGCAACTGGCAGGGGCTGTTGATTAACACCACTACCAATGGCGCCTGGCAGCAAGCGCGCGTTTCATTGGCCGGTGTGGTCGGGCTAGAACGTCTCCGTGTTCGGCTCGACTTTGTCACCGGCGGTGATCTGGATGTTGGCAATCCGAACACTCGCGGCGATGAAATTTACGCCGTCGCAGGGCGCTTGATTACCGACGGTCAGGCCTTGGTGCTGGAGGATGAAACGTTCGAATTCAATTCGGGCTTCTCGCTGCGGGTTCCAACCGGGCGGCAAATCCAGCAGGGCGAAACGCTTCGTGTCGCGGGAGCGGCAAACGCAGTGACGTTCACGTTCATCAAGACGGGAACACCGCAGCCGAATCAAATTCTGATTCTCGATGCAGACACTCCACGCGTCGTGGCACAGAAAATTGCTACCGCAGTGACGGCTGCCGGCCTGGGCGTTACTCCGGTCTTCGGGAACACGATTGAAACCACCGTCGAGAACGACAACGTAGTCAATCTGGTCGGCGCTGGTGGCGTGCAGCTTTCGCTGGGGCTGTCTTCGCAGATCAAGATTGAAGGTCAAAACGATTTCCGCGTCTACGTGCAGGAAGGGATCGAGATGATCGATGGTGAATCAATCACCATCAACGACGGCAATCCTTTGCATCAGCCGATGATTTTCGAGTTCAACGATACGACTAATCCAAATCCACCCGTCAATGTTGGGGCGAATGTGGTCTATGTGGCGTACACGCCAACTCAGACCTCGGCCGTCATTGCTGCCAATCTGCGTGCCGCTATCGCAACGGCAGTCGGTGCAGGGCAATTGACGCTGACTTCCACGGTCGTCGCTAATGCGGTTCGCCTGCAAAATGCGTTGCTCGTCACCCGGGCAGCTCCGGCGGGAAGTGCGGTGGTTGTAACCATCGATGGTACGAATTTCGGAAACGCGCGGGTTCCTTTCACCCGAGCGATGACCCGGGCTCAAGTCGGGGCGGCACTGCGGACCGCGATGAACTCGCGATATGTCGAGCAGACCTTAGTCGTGCCGAACGGCTCGACCATCGTCGATGGTCAGGCGTTCAGCCTGAGCGATGGTACACACCTCCCGGTCACTTTCGAGTTCGACACTGGTTTCATCCTGCAGATTCCAATTAGTGGAGCAGTGCCGGTTGCGAATCCCAATAACTACATCGTGGAAGGTGATAGCTTTACCATCACCGATGGCACGACAACGCTCACCTTCCAGTTTGACTTCGGTGGCCTGCCTCCGAATCTCGATCCGAATGTTTACCGTGTGCCTGTCAGCGTGACCTTTACACAGTCGCAAATTGCCCGGGCAATCGCCGATGCGATTACCACGCCCCCCAACGCGAACGTGGCTGCTCGCAAGGCGGCACTGGGGCTCGATGGCACGTTGTTGACCAACGGTCGCGTTCAACTCGGCGGTGCGGTCCTGGCCAACGGCACGGCAAACCCCTTGATGACCTTTACGGCTTCCTCGCCTGCTGCGGCAATCAAGTTCGCAACGGCGACCAGCCCGCAGCCAGGCGTGACGTTGGGCAATCAGCGCATTTTCGTGCGGGCTGCTACAGTGACTACTTCTCAGGCATTGACTGCCACCGTCGCCGCTGCCATTACCGCGTCCAATGCGGGACTGTGGTTCACGGCCACGGTCGATCCGGCAATTTTGAACCGCATCAATCTGGTGCGTCTCAATCCGGAATTCCAAACGACAACGATCACGAACAACACTTCGCCACTGGTGCTCCAGGCGAAGGGGTCGCTCGTGAAGGGCTATCGTGACTTGGTGTACGCCATCGGACATGATGTCATCGATCGCGGCCCGCTGGGTTTGGAAGATCAGTTCCTCACCGATCCGCAAGAAATCGGAAATCCTGGAAACCCTGATCCAGGTATCAATAACGATCCATTCGGCTACCCGGCTTACGCGGCACAGCGTGGTCAGGATAACGCTCATGAAGGGGCGTATATCGACGGGATCGTGATCGGATTCCGGGAACGTGGGGAAATGATCACCTATACCGGTGCTCAAGGTGCCAACGATACCTTCACCGTGAGCCCAATTCCGGTGGTCAACGCAGAAGGTCCTTACTCGATCGAGATCCGCCGTTCTGCCAACTTTGGCACGCCGATTCCGGTATTGCCTCCTGTGATTCCGGGGGACACGTTCCGAACCTTCAACACGAATGATCGGATCAACGAGTCGTTGCAACTCATTGGGCGAAGTGGTGCGGATATCGCCGACGGCCAGACATTCACTTTGGGGGACGGCGTTAACTACGTCACGTTCGAATTCGATGACTTCACCAACTCCACGTCGGATGGTGTGGCGCAGGGGAATATCGATATTCGCTTCTCGGCCAATGATTCCAGCGACGTGATCGCCAATAAACTACGGGACGCCATCAACAGCGATGCCGCCAAGTCTGTGTTGAACCTGACCGCTGCCACTTCAGATGGACTATTGCCGTCGCAAGTTTCGACCGACAATAAGGTTAATATTCATGGCACGGCGTCGCTGACCGTTAATCGGCGCTCGGCGACCGAGAAACGCCGCGTGACCACTGCCGGTGGTACGGTGCTAGATCTCAACAACAACGACTACGCGGGGAATGAAGAACTGATCGATCTGCTTTCGTCAGATCGCCCGGTGTACCTGGTGAACGGCACGATTGGGGATCGGACCGATCTCAATAATGCTTCGCAGTCGGACCGAGATGTCGACTTGTTCTCGATCGAAATGACCGTCGGTCAACGGATTTATGTCGATTTAGATGCGGCAGATTTGGGGTCGTCCCTCGATACGACTCTACGAATCTTCAGCAAGGTGGGGAACGTTTACACGCCCCTCTTGATCTCGACGAATACCGCGGCACCCGGCGAAGCACCCAGTACCGATTCCTATCTGGAATTCATCGCTCCGGCGAGTGGAACCTATGTGATCGGGGTGAGTGCCGGTGCGAACCAGATCTACAACCCCAGCGAAACGGGAACTCATCCCAGCTACCTGCCCGGCGGTTCAACCGGCACGTACCAGTTGGAAATTACGACCTCCTTCCCCGATCCTGCCAATCCGGGGCGCTTCCTGAGCACGACCCTCCCCAGTTCGATCGACTTTACGGTTTTCAACGATGCCGATGGAGACAATAATCGCAAACGCGATCAAGGGATCATCATCATCCAGAACAATTTCGTCTCGAACATGTCGCAGTGGGGCATCATTGTTGATGCTGCCCTGCGGACGGACGACGATGGAAATCAGCCTCATCCAGGGGTGGTGCGGCAATTGTCCGCCATTAACGACACCCGTCTTGTGCCAGGTGTGGTGATCTACAACAACGTGATCAGCAACAATAACGCAGGGGGAATCCTGTTTAGTGGCGACAACGCCGCTGGGAGCTTGGGGCCGGTGCCGTTTGGACGGATCTACAACAACACCCTGTATGGGCGTGGCGGAACGCTCGCGAATGCCGGCGTGTTGGATGTCGGTATTCAGGTTGAGCAGAACACCAGCCCGACGCTGATGAACAACATTGTCGCGAACTTCAACCGTGGTCTGTTTGTGGATGCCTCGTCTGCGACTCCTGGTCGCTCGACCGTGGTGCAGTACAGCGTGTTCCAGGGGAATACCCTGCCGAACTTGATCGGCGGTGCGCAGTCCAATGGTGACTTCGCTGCCATGCTCTCTCCGACCGATCCGCTGTTCGTCAACGCGGCGAAGGGGAATTTCTACTTGCGATCTCTCTCGGCCGCGGTAGACAGTGCTTCGAAGTCGTTGCTGGACCGGACGGAAATGACCCGGATTCGCGATCCTCTCGGGATCAGCCCCTCGCCGATCATTGCTCCGGAAACCGATATTTTCGGCCAGAAGCGAGTCGATGATCGCGCCACTTCAACACCTGAAGGTGTGGGGGACAACAACTTCACGGATCGTGGTGCGATTGAAAGGGCGGACACATCCGGTCCGAATGCCAAGTTGATCGTCCCGCTCGATAACGGCATCGATGACCGTGACAGCACGGCGAACAACGTGGCCTTGCCGAGCACTTTCGAACTTCGCACGATCCAAATTCAGTTGTTTGAACAGGATCCCACCACGGGGGCTGCCACGGGAACGGGGGTTGATGATTCAACGGTGAACAGCAGCACCGTCATCTTGCGGGATATCTCCGATCCATTAGCGCCGCGGGTATTGGCCCTCGATACGGAATACACCTTCTCGTACGACGCCACCAACAACATCATCACGTTGACGGCCGTCGGCGGAGTATTCCCCAGCCAGAGGACGTATGAAGTTGAGCTCGACATTAACAACGGTGTCGACGCTGATGCCAGCGAAGCTGTTCGGGATCTGGCTGGAAATCTACTTTCGAACAACCGGGTCGAGAATGGGCTCAATGTCCATAAGTACATCATCGCCGTTGGCTCGGCGCTGGACTTTGGCGATGCTCCTAGCAGTTACCAGGTGACCCTCGAAAATGATGGTGCCCGGCACGAAGGTCTCGGCACGTTGCGACTGGGGACAGCAGTCACCACATTGGAAGCGGATGGCAAACCCTCTCCAACCGCGACCGGGGATGGTCCCAGCGATGACGGCATCTCGAACATGATCTTCGTGATTAACGGAGTATCGAGCTTCACCGCGGTTGCCAACGGTGGTGGTGGACGCCTGGATGTGTGGATCGATCTGAACAACGACGGCACTTGGACAGCGAACGAGAAGGTTCCGCTGATGGTTGGGGCAGCGTTCGACAACACTCTCGTCGATGGAGTTCCCAAGACGTTCACTATTCCGCAGTCGTTCATGAGTTCAGCCTTAGGTGGAACCACCTTCGCCCGCTTCCGTCTGTCGACCCTGGGGTCTGCCTTGCCAACCGGTCTCGCGGCCGATGGCGAAGTTGAAGACTACCAGATTAATATTGTCCAGCCGCCGTTCCGCAACCCGTTTACCAGTCCCTTTGATGTGGATAACAACGGCGTCGTAGAACCGCTGGATATTCTGTGGATGGTTAGCCTGTTCCAGGCGAAGGGCACCACCACAGTGAGCTTGCCTTCGAAGGTTGAAGACGGGTTCCCACCCCCAAATGTGCCGGAGCCCACCGGTATCCCCAGTGATCGCTATTACGATGTCGACGGCAACAACGTCGCCAACATCGACGACCTGTTGCTCTTGATCCTGCAGATTCAGCAGATCTATGCTCAGGGTGAATCACCGGCAGTGGCTGCAGGGAGCGGGAGTGTGACAACCTTCGCTGCTGCGACAACTACAGGCCCATTGGCAGGGGAGAGTTCAGCGACGAATACCGTTCCAGCGACCGAGGAAGACTCCGCCGAAACGAGTGGCATCCCGGCAACGATCTACGCTGCCTCGAATATCGTGGTTGAACAAACTGCGGTTGCAGAAGAGTCCGACGATCAGGCCCTCTTGCTGGCAGCATTGGTTGACTCGAACGACGAAGACGATCTGTGGGCGGCGGACCTGGCCGGAGAAGCGGCAGACGACTATGTCCCGCTGACCAATTCTCAGGACGAGGACGATTTGCTCGATCTGCTGGCCGATGACCAGTTCTCCTCCTAGGATCAGTAATCCTTATCAACTTCGCGGCAAGCCGCCTGGAAGACTCCAGGCGGCTGCCGGAGGTCGTTCTTCGTGGCCTGTTTTCGGCCTTTCCAAATGCTCGCTGGAGTCGGTTTTTCCCGTGCCAGCGTTTTCTGCGGAACTTCGGCCCCCGGCACTGCGTCTAACGCATTGGCAGCCGTCAAAATCGGCAGCGTCGATCCCCAGATATGCATGTTCGTGGGTGGTTGTTCGTTGATAACTGCATTAGACGTGACTATGCTGAAAGAAAATCTGGTGTTCCAGATGTCTTATTGTTTTCGCCGCGAAAGAGGCAAGTGATTTCCGCGGTGGACCTTACGTGAACAGAGCCGGGTTCCTTTTCTACGGTGTGTTTGATGAAATTCCCGTTTTTCTCAGGCCGGAAGTCTGGTGTTAAGTCCTCTTCGGATAAGGCGTTGCGTCGCAAAGCCTTTCTTCGCCGGGCGCTGAGCCCCGAGCGATTAGAAGATCGCGCTATGTTCGCGATTCTCGCGGAATTTCGCTTAGAAGCGGTTCCCGTGACAACCCCTAACACCGATGGCGCGGACATCATTCATCCTGGCTTGCCAGGTTCGGATGCGACGAATTACCCCACACTGCAGCAATCGACCGGTTCTGTCGGGACCGTGACGGTAGACAAGGGATCCGTTTTTGAACTGCGCCTCTACGCGAAGAACAATGACCCTTTGAGCAATGGGGTGGCATTCGCGCGACTCGACCTGGGACTCGATTCTTCAAAGGTCATCCCCGTAACCAACGAAGTTCAGTCGATTGAAATTCTGGCGACCACCGCGCCGACGGGCGGTTCTTTCTCCTTGACGTTCAATGGAGTTACGCAGGTTGTCAATTACAGCGGAGTGGCGAACACCACTCGCAATAACTTGAATAACGCCCTCAACAGTTTGCTGGGGAATGACAACTTTGTGCTGACGCAGTTGACGGCCAATCGAAAGTGGAACATCACCTTTCAAGGTGCCTTCAAGGGGACTGACGTCAACCAGTTGGTGATGAATACGACAGCCTTGACGGGCGGTACCGGAGTGAGCGGTTTAGTCACTTCCGTTAATCCGAAGGCAGCCGTGACGGATGAAGAAATCCGGGCGAACATTACGCCCTCGCCGATCATGTCACCAGGGCTTTCTCCTGCCGGTCCGAGACTTTACTACACGACGAGCTTGGGCGAAGTCGCGTTTTTTGAAGACAATCCTGCCGGTTTGGATTTCATTCGCGGCATTCAAGCGAACGGCTTGCTCGATCCCTTGGTCGGCGACTACTTTCCCGGCATTGTCGAACGGGAGTTTGTGACCTTAGCCTTTAGTACGCTCGATGGGACCGATGGCGTTGCCACACAAATTTCTTTGGCCGGGATTTCCAACCTGGATGGTAGCACGGTCAATCTATTCATTTATCAGGATGGTGAGACAACCGGTGGTGGCGAACTGGAATCTTCAGAAGTTCAATTCGGTGGCCCCTTCAACCTGATCATTCGCGAATACGTTTCAGCGCGGGCCGACTTGATCCATGCGGGCCGAGCAACGGCGATTGTGGCCCAACCGGGCAAGTTCCGCCTGAACGTTCTGGCAGACAATGGCAATGGTGCCGATACCAATTCCACGGTCGGTTTTGGTCTGAATATCACCAACGACGCGATCACCACTTCGCTGGGAACCTCCACGGCCGTGCGTGCTACTGATGGTCAATCGATCACCTACACGCCTCCCCCGGGATTCTCGATTGCTCCGGCCGGGCAGACGACGGGCATTATTCAAGACACCTTTACTTACAAGATCGTCACGACCCAGGCTGCCAACGCCAACAACTTTGCGTATTCTGATACCGCCACGGTAACGGTCAATCTGGTTGCCCCCAACCTGCCGCCAGTGAATAGCGGCCTGCCAGCCACGCTGACGATCAATGAGGGTGCGACTTTGAGTTTGCTCGGTTTGTCGATTGCAGACAGCGATAACACCGGGCCGACAAACGTTACTACCACTTTCACGTTTACGGACGCGAACAATGTCGCCGTCCCAGGGACGCTGTCGATTGGCGGCGTGCCACAGGGAACCAATTCCACGTTCAGCGTGACCGACACCGTCGCGAACATTAACGCCGCACTGGCCGGTGGCTTGCAGTACACCCCGACGAACTTGGACTTCAATGGCACGTTGAGGGTGACGATGGTCACCAACGACAATGGTTCGGGCCTGGGTGCCGCACCTGCCACCGATACGGATGTGTTGAACGTAGCCGTGACCGCGGTCAACGATCCCCCAACCATCACCGGCCTGCCAACGACGACCAGCATCACCGAAGAAGAGACGCTGAGCCTTACGACCCTGGCGGTTGCCGATGTCGATGCCGGAACCGCACAACTCGATTTGACGATCACCGCCAATCGAATTGCGAATTCGACAAACTACGGACAGTTCACCTTCACGGCGAATGGTGCCGAAGAAATCACCAACGCGGCCGGGAATTTGGTGCTTCGCGGGACTTTAGCGAACCTGAATGCGGCACTCGCCACCCTGGTCTATGCTCCGGACCCAGATCAGCTGGGCAGTTACCTGTTCACCATAACCGCCAATGACGGTGGAAATACTGGTATTCCTGGGTCGAGCGTGGGAGTCGAGACCTTCAATCTCGATGTGATCGCAAGCACTCGCCCGGTAGCCGTTGACGACGTTTACGATGGCAGTGTCCCGGGTTACCCGGCCGCGACCGAAGATCAGATCTTCACTATTACCAATGTTCTCGAAAATGATCGTGGTTCTGGAGTTGACACACTTTCCATCGTGCCGAATTCCATCACGAATGTGGTGATCACGGAAGCAGCCGTGCTGGGTGGAGCAACGCTCAATGTTGCCAACGCGATCTTCATCAGCGGCACTGGCGAGATCACCATTGATCTTGCCCTTCCTGCTCTACAGGATTTCTTCGGAACGATTGAATTCGATTATGAGTTGACCGATTCCGGTGGAATTGATCCCGGTGCAGACGTTTTCGCGAGAGTGACCGTGGTGGTCAACAATGTGAACGATGCACCTGTTTCGAACAACGGTACATTGTCTTTGAGCGGAACGGAAGATACCAATATTTCCTTCAATTTGACGAGCTTCTTCACCGATGCGGACAACGACGCCATGACTGCGGTGTTGGTGACTGAAAGCACACCGGGTGGCACGTTGGTGACCAACGCTCTGGGGAATGTCACCTACACTCCGCCGGCAAACTTTAACGGCCTGCAAACCTTGACGTTCCGCGCCAATGACGGTGTCGTGAACAGTGCCGGGACGATGACGGTTGAGATTAATTTCGCCCCGGTTAACGATGCTCCGACGGCCGGCAATAAAACTGTATTTGTCTTTGAAGGCGACATTGATAGCGAACTCACCATCAACGATATCGTGAGCGATGTCGACAACAGCAATTCGGAGATTGACATCGTTAGCTTGGACGCGAATGTAGACGGAGTGACGTTCGGCGGATTCACCACCGTCGATCAACCCTTTACGTTTACACCTCCGCCGGATTTCAACGGAACTTTGCTCATCACCTATGTCGTTGCCGATCCAGACGGTGAAGAGGCAACGGGAGTGATTACCGTTCAGGTTGCTGCTCAGAACGACGCCCCGGTCGCTGTTGATGACGGCCCCATCGATGTCGGCGAAGGGACGACGACCAATATCCCGGTCCTCGCGAATGATTTCGACGTCGATGCAGACCCAGCTCATGTGGGAATTCCGGGGACGGTGCAGCCAGGCTCCGTGGTGTCTATTGTCACAGGTCCGTCAGTCGGTACTGCGACCGTGGTGAACAATCAAATTCGTTATGTCGCACCGACCTTAATTGCAACGCAGCAGCAGATCACGATCACCTACAAGGTCACGGACCCTTCTAATGCGGAATCAAATGAAGCCACGGTAACCATCAATCTGCAGCCGACGAATGATCCACCGGCCGCCAGCAACTTCTCGGTCACTGCCGTGGAAGATACGGACCTAGTGTTCAACGTCTTCACGCTCGGAAATGTCAGCGATCCAGATTCGCCGCAGTCTGCTTGGACTGTCGAAATTGTTAATGGACCATCGAATGGCAGCCTGATTATGGGGACCAACGGCGAGGTTACCTATCGTCCGAATGCGAACTACAACGGCTCGGATTCGTTCACCTACCGAATCAACGACAATTCGACCATCGCACCGATCAATCAGCGATCGCCGGTCAGGACGGTGAGCATCACGGTTACCGAAGTGAATGATCCTCCGGTGGCTCGCAATGATTCTCAGCCAGCGAACATCGGGCTGATCATCAACAACGCCAATAACTCGTTTATCAACGAAATTGATGTGTTGGCGAACGATGGTTTCGGCGTTGATGCAGCTGCCGTCGACGCTCCGCTAAGGATCATGAGCTTCGGCACTGCCGCCAATCCGACCAACGGCCAAACCGAACAAGGGGGAACGCTGACTTTGGTCAACGGCAAGATTCGATACAAAGCTCCAGCGGGGCAGACTGCCGACTTTACCGATTCGTTCACCTACACCATTGCAGATCGCAATGGTAACGGACTGACCGCGACCGCGGTAGCGACGTTTACCGTGCAGCAAGCGGTGCCCGTCGACATCAAGGTTTCCGTCTACCAAGATACCCCGCTCAGGCCCCGTGCCGCTTGGGGTGATGGCATTCGGCAGCCTGGCGAAAAGGGCTACCAGAATGTGCGAATCATCGTGGTGGGCCGGGACGTGAACGGGCAAGCAGTGCGAAAAGTTGGTGCCACCAACTTCAATGGTAACGTGACATTCAAAGACATGCTGCCAGGAAAGTACCAGGTCAAGCAGGTTCAGCCGGCGATGGTCTTGGACGGTCGCGAATCGAGCCCAGATCTGAGGGCGGGAAGCATTTTAGTCCGGAATAGAACAGCTCTGAACGATCGGTTTGATTTGGACATTCCCACCGTTCCGGCATCGCCCTCGGGGCAAGTGATTGACCTCTTCTTCAGTGAGATGGGAGTGGCACCTCGATTCATCAACTTGCAAGAAACCCTCGCGTCTTCCACGCCAAACGGTTTAATCATTGCGAGTTCGAAAACGGGTGTATCGCTCTGGAATCAGGCACTCGGCGGATTTGCAAACCTGAAGAATGTGACCGCGACGGTGGCTGCCAACAAGCGATCGGTTCGAGTGGTGTTCCTGGCCACGGATAATACGCGAATCATCAGGAACTACGAACTGAATGGATCTCGCGTGCGACTGATGGGGACCGACAACAACGGCAACACCCTGATTCGCATGGATGGCACGGCAAGAAGCTTTGGCCTGACGAAGTTTATCCCAGGATCCGCGGCAACGGCGAGCTTTGCTACCCTCGCCGATGAATTCTTCGGTGGTGAATAAAACTAGTTGATGACGCTCAAGCAAGGTCGCGGCAATCCGGCCGCGGCCTGATAGGAAACGCGAGCGAGTTTATGCGGCTGAGAGAGTCAGCCACAGGACGGCCATTCTTACGGCAATCCCGTTCGTCACCTGATGCAGGATGACACTATGCGGGCCGTCGGCCACATCGGGAGTAATTTCCACGCCCCGATTGATCGGCCCAGGTGCCATGATCAAGACGTTCTCTTTCGCGCGAGCCATCCGTTCGCGATTCATCGCGAATAGCAAAGCGTATTCGCGAACCGAGGGGAACGGTCGGGTCTGCTGTCGCTCGAATTGCACACGCAGCAGGTTTAGTACATCGCACCGGGGAAGGATTTCATCGAGGTTGTGGCTGACTTCCACTCCCAGTTCCGTCCAGCGGTTAGAAACTAGCGTTGAGGGACCACAAACAATGACGTGGGCTCCCAATTTCTTCAATCCCCAAATGTTGGAACGCGCGGTGCGGCTGTGTTGGATATCACCGACCAGGGCCACGGTTAAGCCTGCCAGGTTCGGCCGCCGTTCGCGGACGGTCAGAATGTCCAGTAGTCCCTGAGTCGGATGCTCGTGAGCACCGTCCCCCGCGTTGATGATCGAGCAGCCTAGTCGTTCGGCCAGAATGTGCGGCGTGCCCGGCGTGCGGTGGCGAATAACAACGGCGTCTACCCCCATCGCTTCGATATTCTTGGCCGTATCGATGAAGGTCTCTCCCTTCGCCTGGCTACTGCCGCTGGAGGAGAACTCAACTGTATCTGCGCCGAGTCGCTTGGCGGCCAGGGAAAAACTGTTGCGCGTGCGGGTGCTGTTTTCAAAAAACAAATTCGCCAGCGTGCGACCGTTCAGCACATTGATTTTGCGTCGACAATTGTCGGTTGCTGCTTTGAATGCGGCCGCGGCATCAAGCACGCAGGTTAGTTCTTCGGCGGAGAGGCTTTCCAGATCGAGCAAATGCTTCCTCCGCCAAACGTTGTGCAGGGAAGCAAGTTCCGGCGGCAGATCGGTCGTGGCATTCAAGCAAGATCTCCCGAAGGGTGAGACCAGCGGTCGCCGCGCTGGTCCCCCATTTCCACTAAAAAACTATTGAATCGGGGGGCCCGCGTTCGCGGCGAGTTGGTCCCACCCTACAACGCGAATGCTCGATCCATTCGAAACTAGGCGCCAGCCTTCTTCAAGGCGGCCAAAGCGCCTTCATAATCAGGTTCGCTCGTCACTTCGGGAACGATCTGAGCGTACACTACTTTGCCTTCGCTATCGAGCACGAACACGCTCCGGGCAAGCAGTTTCAATTCCTCGATCAACACGCCCCACTTCTGGCCGAAATTGCGATCCATATAATCGCTGCCGACCTTCATGTTGGAAATGGTTTCTGCGCCGCAAAAACGATTCATGGCAAACGGCAAATCGAGGCTGATTGTTACCGCGTTGATATTGTCCTTGATGCTCGCCAGTTGTTCGTTGAACTTCTTGGTCTGGATGGCGCACACGCCGGTATCGAGCGAAGGAACCACGCTAATCAGGGTCGGCTTTCCTTTCAGGTCGGCCGGAGTGATCGTCTTCAGCCCCCCTTCGAAATAGTGCACGGTGAAATCGGGGGCGGCTTGGCCTTCTTTCACGGCATCGCCGGCGAGGGTCATGGGGTTGCCTTTGAACGTCACAGCATTGGGGCGAGACATGAAAAACCTTTCGATATTCTGCGAAATGAGGCGAGGGAGACCGACGGCACAGGCGTGCCGCTGAGGTCGCATTTTGTCACACCGCGGAGCGGATTCGCCTCCGCAAAGCGCGCGATTTAGTATCGCTGTGCCCCTGCTATCGGGCAAGGGGATGAGATCTGCTATCAGCCAGCTGGGGTTCGTTGGCGCTCAACCCTACGATTGTCTTCCGGAAATGTGAAGATTGAGTTGGCCTGATGAGAACAAAAGTTTACGATAAATAATGTGTCGCTATCTCTCTCCCAGATGCTGACCGGAGTTCGTCTATGACCACTGCAACAGTCACACGTTGGGCCCTGCAAATTGATCGTGGCCCGGATTGGTTATTTGTTCGCCCACAACCACCTGCGGGGCAACAACATTTAGAAGTTGATCTTGCCGATAGTGTCTACCAAGTGCTCGAGGAGCATTTGACGCATCGGCTAGTTCTCGACCTGGAAGAAATAGGTCTCTTAAGAAGTTGGATGATCGGGCAGTTAATGCTGCTCCACAAGCGGATAGGTTCGCGGGGGGGCGTGCTACGAATTTGTAATCTCAGTCCCGAAAACGAAGAAACAATTCACATTTGCCAACTACAGTCACAGTTGCCGAACTACCCAAGTCGTCTCGCGGCAGTCACCGGAGTGCCGACCAAGCCGAGGTAGTATTCCGCGGCTACGTAGCGCTTGGGTCGGGACGGGCTCGTTCGATTGACGAGCCAGTGCAGAACGTCTAGCTGCCAATAGTTATTCGGCAGGTGGGAGAATCACTGCGTCGATCACGTGGATCACGCCATTCGTGCACATAATGTCGGTCTTCACCACGTTCGCAGCGTTGACCTTCACGCCGCTCGTGGTGTCAATCTTTACAGTGCTACCCTGAACGGTCTTTGCTTCCTTTAATTTCACCACATCGGCAGCGGTGACCTTTCCGGCCACGACATGGTAGGTGAGAATTGCTTGAAGCTTCTTCTTGTTTTCAGGCTTCAACAGATCTTCGACAGTCCCCTTCGGGAGCTTGGCAAAGGCTTCATCGGTCGGGGCAAACACGGTGAACGGCCCCTTCCCCTTCAGTGTCTCGACTAGATCCGCAGCTTTCACTGCAGCAACCAGCGTGTTGAACGAACCGGCTCCGACGGCTGTGTCGACGATATCCTTGGAGTCAGCGGCGAACGAAGGAGCAGTCACCAAGGCCAGGAGGGCGAGGCCAGCAAACCAGCGAAATGTCATCATCATAATCTTCCTTAAGCGGGATTTGGGAGAAACAGTTTTAATCAAGACCGGTCGTTGACGTCCGATCACTGTAGAGGGGGAGGCAACACTTTTTTTTCCTGAAAATCGATTTTTCCGTCGCGGACTTCCGCACTTTGCCAGTCGGGCCGTTTCTCAAAACCTCTCGAAAACTGCGGGGTATAAGCCTGATGCAGCGTCTGCCTTTCGAGTGCCGCGGGAGCCTGAAATGAAGGATGAATTTTTAGTGAATTCCAGGAATGTTGTCCGACTCTCCTGTTGCGCTCTGGTGATCCTGGTGAGTTCGCGGTTCGTCGCGGCCGCTGAACCCGAGGCGAAGTCCGCAGGCTTAACGAAGTTCACGCTGAGTTACCGGTCGTCCGTGACCGATGCCGACGAGACTCGCCCTTGTTACTTGTGGTATCCAACCCAGGAAGATGCACCAAAATTCAACTACGGCGGGCAAGTCGGTTTCGTGAAGAGGGATGCGGAAGTCTCGCCCGGAAAGCACCCGCTGATTTTGTTCTCGCACGGCTTTCTGGGGGCTGCAGACCAGTCCGTCTTCTTGACCGAAGAATTGGCGCGACAAGGCTACGTGGTGGCCTCGCTCGACCATGCGGATTCCCTCCGAACCAAGCGCGAGAAGCGGCTGGAGATTCCTAAGTTTGGCGATCCAAAGAGTTGGGACGACACCAAGTTTCGCGACCGTCGCGAGGACATGGTTGCGCTCTTAGAACACTTGCTCAAGTTGAATCAAACGGAGGATTCGTTTCTTTTCGAGCACATTAACGAAACGCAAATTGGTGCTGCCGGCCATTCCCTGGGGGGCTACACCGTATTCGGCCTGGTCGGTGGTTGGTCAAGTTGGCAGGATCGGCGGATTCGCTCGGCCCTATTAATGTCCCCTTATTCCGCACCGTTTCTTACCGAAGGGGAGGCAGCTAAGGTCGAGGTGCCGGTCATGCTACAGGGAGGAACTTGGGACTTCGGCATTACGCCCCTGTTGCCGGCGCTATACGATCGCCTGAATGCCCCCAGGTACTACGTCGTCTTCAAGAATGAAACCCATCTGGGTTGGACCAATCTCGTTTCGCTGGGAAAAACAACGAAGGATTGCGTCGCAGATGGCAATCCAGAGCTAATCACCCGCTATTCGATTTCCTTTTTCGACAAAACACTGTGCGCGGAAGATTGCCCGGAACTGACTGCGGAAGAACCCAGGCTGGATAAGCTGAAGTTTGAGAAGGGTAGGGGGAAGCGGTAGTGAAAGCGAGCGGCCGATGAGGGAAGGTTGAAGATTTTGACGGAATCGGGGTAGGATACGGAGAACGTGGTTCCGTTAGATGCTTCTTAAGGGCGAGCAAATGAGCACGCGACAGGAAATTCTGGCTGCCGTCATGGCTTTGCAAGAAGACGAGCGACTCATCTTGATGGAGCAATTGCTTGAGCGTTTGTCGCCGACCGCTGATAGCTTTGGCGACGAGGAAATTGCTGAGGAATTGGTCCGTCGTGATGCGGAGTTCGAGAACGAAACGGCTGGGGGATTGTCCTGGGAAGAATTACGTGACGAGCCAATTTAATTCAGGCCATGACTCGCGCTGTCATCTTTCATCGCCTAGCTGTCAGAGACTACCGAACCGCGATTGCCTGGTATCGCAAAAGCAGCAGTGCAGCATCGATGCGATTTCGGGACGAAATCGATCGGATGATCGAAGAAATTCGGATTGCACCTGAGCAAGGGGGCGCAATCTGCGGCCCTTACCGCTGGATTCGTGCCCGACGCTATCCCTACTTGCTCTACTACAAAGTGGTCGACACCCAAGTCATACGCGTTTACGCCGTTGCTCACGCTCGACGGAAGCCAGACTACTGGCTCCGACGCACACTCTGACAGACCATCGCACTGTTTTTCTGGATTCGTTACTCAACGCGAGCGGCATCGTCTGCGCTCTCTAGTTCCTCCGCCACTCGATGTTGAAGATTAATTATTAGAATAAAACTATTGATAAAATGAAGATAAACGGATACGATATGGGTCGAATAAGGCTGGCAGAATCTGCTGTTTTTGTTGGGCCTGATTCGTTGCATTTGCTGCCTGTTCAAAAGTCCATTTACCTCCCCGAAAGAGTAGCTAACAGCCAGGTTCGCGACTTTTGACCGTAAGTGATTTAGCGGCAACGGCTTGAGGCCTGTTGCGAGGCGTGTAAACCAGTTTCCAAAACGACTGCTAGCAGACCTGTTCACCTGTTCGGCAATCTCACGATCCGCGGCGCGGCAAAGGTCGCGTTTTCGCGAATGGCCGGACAACGTGGCGGGGCAGAATGGGGCCTGTGAACCGCTCCCGGGCGTTCCACTTGCCGATCTCCGGCACGACGTTTGCGATGAAGTCTTGTGACACTTTTCCCCTGCCATTCTGCTCACGAAAGGACGGTTCTCTACGATGGCTTTTCGCATGGAAAAACTGACCCACAAGGCTCAAGAGGCGGTTGTGGCTGCACAGAGTCGGGCCGGCGAGCGAGGGCATCCGGAACTCGATCCGCTGCATCTCTTGTCTGCTTTACTGGACGAAAGTGACGGGATCACCCTTCCATTATTCGAAAAAATCGGGGTCAACCTGGAGCAGTTAAAGAAACAGTTGAATGCCGAATTGTCTCGATTTCCGTCGATGAGCGGCGGCAGTACCCCGCAACCTAATCAGGCGTTACGTAAGGTGCTCGAAGCTTCGGCCTCCGAAGCGGAAGCGATGAAAGATGAGTTCGTTTCAGTCGAGCACCTAATACTCGCCTTAACAAAGGTCGACAGCAAAGCACGCAGCCTGCTGCAGGTGAATGGTATTCGGGACAATGATGTGCTCAGCGCGCTGCAGAAAGTGCGCGGAAGTGCGCGCGTGACGAGTCAGGCTCCGGAAGGGCAATATCAGGCTCTCGAAAAATACGGCATCGATCTGGTGGCTCGCGCGCAGGCTGGCAAGCTCGATCCGGTGATCGGTCGGGACAATGAGATTCGGCGTGTGGTGCAGGTTCTCTCTCGTCGCACGAAGAACAATCCCGTGCTGATCGGTGAACCGGGGGTCGGCAAGACGGCGATTGTCGAAGGATTGGCCCTCCGCATCGTGCAGGGCGATGTGCCGCAGTCGTTAAAAAACAAAAAGGTGATTGCGCTCGATCTGGGGGCGCTCATTGCGGGGGCGAAGTTTCGTGGTGAATTTGAAGAGCGACTGAAGGCCGTCCTCCGCGAAGTTCAAGCGGCTGGCGGCTCGATCGTCCTCTTCATCGACGAACTGCACACCGTTGTCGGCGCTGGTGCGGCAGAAGGAGCGGCGGACGCAGCCAATCTACTTAAGCCGGCGCTCGCACGAGGCGAACTGCGCTGCATCGGGGCAACAACCCTCGACGAGTATCGAAAGCATGTCGAAAAAGATGCCGCCCTGGAACGTCGTTTCCAGCCGGTTTATGTCGGCGAACCAAACGTGGAAGACACGATTTCGATCTTGCGGGGGCTGAAGCCGCGGTACGAGGCGCATCACGGCGTGAAGATCACCGATTCGGCCCTGGTCGCTGCCGCCCAGCTTTCGCATCGATACATCACCGATCGTTTCCTGCCAGATAAGGCGATTGACCTCGTCGACGAAGCGGCTTCGCGCCTAGCCATGGAACTGGAAAGCGTGCCGACGGAAATTGACGAAGTGCAGCGGCGCATTCGCCAACTTGAGCTTGCGTCGCGACAGCTTTCCGAAGAGACCGAGGAATCGGCCCGCGATCGGCTGGTGGAAGTGAATGCCGAGATCGAAGATCAAAAGCGGAATCTGGCTAGTCTGCGTGAGCAATGGGAAACCGAGAAGCTAGGGGTCGGCGACGTGCAGAAGGTCCGCAAGGATCTCGACCGTGTGCAACTTGAGTATTCGAAGCTCGAATCGGCCATTAAGGAGAAGCAGTCGGCCGGTATCCCGCCGAGCGAACAGGATTATCAGCAACTCTTCCAGTTGCATAACCAGCGTGAGCAACTGCAAAAGCAGATCGCCACTTCCGATGAGAAGGTCGCTAAGCCTGCTCAGAGCGAGCATCGTTTATTGCGGCAGGAAGTCGGCGACGACGAAATTGCCGCGGTGGTTAGTGCCTGGACCGGCATTCCGGTCAGCCGCATGCTGGAAACGGAGAAGGCGAAACTGCTAGTGCTTGAAGAGCGGCTGCATCAACGTGTGATCGGCCAAGACGAGGCTGTGATTGCCGTTTCGAACGCCGTTCGCCGCAGTCGCAGCGGGATGCAAGACCCCAATCGGCCGATCGGCTCGTTCATTTTTCTCGGGCCCACGGGCGTGGGAAAGACGGAACTGTGTAAAGCGCTCGCCGAGGTGTTGTTCGACGACGAGCATGCAATGGTGCGCATCGACATGAGCGAATTCATGGAGAAGCACACCGTAAGCCGCTTGATTGGCGCTCCCCCGGGCTATGTTGGCTACGAAGAAGGGGGCAAGCTCACCGAAGCCGTTCGGCGGCGGCCGTATAGCGTGATCTTGCTTGATGAAGTCGAAAAAGCGCATCGCGATGTCTTCAACATCTTGTTGCAGGTGCTCGATGATGGCCGGCTGACGGACAATCATGGGCATACCGTCGATTTCACGAACACCATTGTGGTGATGACGAGCAACATCGGCAGTCAGGCCATTCAAGAGATCACGCGCGAGGGAGGCTCGAATGAAGAGATCAAAGAAGCAACTAAAGAGATTTTGCGCGAGAAATTCCTGCCGGAGTTCTTAAACCGCATCGATGAGACGATTGTCTTTCACCCGCTGCGGCGCGATCAAATTGGCAAGATTGTTGATCTGCAACTCAAACACCTGGAAAAACTGCTCGCTGCGAAGGAAATTGGCCTGGAGGTTACCCTGGCGGCGGAAGAAGCGCTAGCAGAGGAAGGTTACGACCCGCTCTTTGGAGCCCGGCCGTTAAAGCGCGTGATTCAGCAGCGGATTCAGAACCCGCTGGCGACGGAGATTTTGAAAGGCGATATCGATGAAGGAGATCGCGTGAACATTGATTTCAAGGACGAAGAGTTTGTGTTCGAGAAGGACTGAGGCACGGGATGGGGCTGGAGTTAGGGCTGGGGAATTCGGCGGGGTTGCACGGCCAGGAACTGTTCGCGATATGATCTAGTTTTGCCCTAGCCCCAACTCTAGCTCTTCCTCTCCATGTGCGGCATCGCCGGTGCAGTCTGGATTGATCCTCAGCGGGCGCTTTCACGCGAAGTGCTCGAACGGATGACCGTGGAACTGACGCATCGCGGTCCTGACGAACAGGGACTGCACCTGGCAGAGTTTCGGACCCGGTCCCCTTACGAACCGCTGCCAGGGGTTGCCCTTGGTTTTCGGCGGTTGTCGATCATTGATGTGGCGGGGAGTCATCAGCCGCTTTGCAACGAAGATGAGTCCGTGTGGCTCGTCTTCAATGGCGAGGTTTACAACTACCGCAGTTTAAGGCGGCGTTTGGAAGGGAGCGGGCATCGTTTTCGCACGGACGGTGATGCGGAGGTCATCGTGCATTTGTACGATGACCTCGGGCCGGAATGCTTTACGCAGTTGGATGGGATGCTATCGGCAGCGATTTGGGATGCGAAGAATCGTCGGCTGGTATTGGCGCGCGATCGGCTCGGCAAAAAGCCGCTGGTTTATCGGTTGGAATCGGGGCGATTGCTGTTTGCGAGCGAACTGAAGAGCTTGCTCGAAGTGCCTGGCGTTCCGCGCGAGGTGGATGCGGGAGCGCTCGACGAGTATTTGGCCTACCAATACGTGCCGCCGCCGAACACGATTTTTCGTGGGATCAAAAAGCTGCCCCCGGCGCACTATGCGGTGTACCAGGATGGGCATCTTACGGTGCGGCGATATTGGGAGCCGAAGTGGAAGAGTGAAGTGACAATCTCGGCGAATGAAGCGGCCGAAAAACTGAGAACGTTGTTCGATGCGTCGGTCACGGCGCGGTTGCAAAGCGATGTACCGCTGGGAGCGTTCTTGTCGGGTGGAGTAGATTCCTCGCTCGTGGCGGCATCGATGCAGCGGCAGGCGGGAACGAGGATCAAGACGTTTAGCATTGGTTTTCCGCAGGCGGAGTATGACGAAACGAGCTACGCGAGGCTCGTCTCGCGGCACTTGCAAACCGAGCACACCGAATTGCAAGTTTCGCCGGACGCGGTCTCGACCTTGCCGCAACTTGTCTGGAATTTTGACGAGCCTTTTGGAGACAGTTCCGCGTTGCCGACGTACTTCCTGGCAAAGCTGACGCGGGAGCATGTCACGGTCGCGCTTAGTGGCGATGGTGGCGACGAGTTGTTTGCTGGATATTCGCGGTACTCGGCTGCAAAGCTTGGTGCGCTGCTTGATCGCAGTGGTCCACTAAAGAGCTTGCTGGCGGCGAAGCTTTGGCAGTGGTTGCCGTCGTCGGGGAATCAGCGTTCGCGGCTTCGGCAGTTCAAACGATTCAGTGAATCGTTGAGCCTGTCGCCTGCGCGAAGATACTTTGATTGGATCTCGATTTTTTCTGAAGCTCGGCGGGCCGAACTTTACCGTGAAGAGTTCGTCGATGAGTTGCCCGACAGTGATCCGTTTCAATACCTGCAACAAGCCTGGAAGAACGTCGGCCCCCGCGATGCCGTCAGTTGTGCGTCCCTTGCCGATCTGCAGACGTATCTACCTAGTGACTTGCTGGTAAAGGTTGATCTGGCCAGCATGGCGCACGGGCTGGAATGCCGTCAGCCGTTTCTAGATCATCGCCTGGTCGAATTCGCCGTTACCTTGCCAGCTTCATTGAAGCTGCGGTGGGGGCAGAGCAAATACTTGCTGCGAAAAGCCTTTGGGGATCGCCTCCCTGCCGAGATTTGGCGGCGGAGAAAGATGGGTTTTGGCGTGCCGCTGGCGCATTGGTTCCGCAAGGAACTGAAGGAACTCACGCACGACGCGCTGCTCAGCGAAAGTTCCAGAACGGCAGTTTACTTCCGGCCAAAAGTCATCCGCCGACTCGTTGACGAGCACGAGCGCGGAACATTCGACCACAGCGCCCGACTGTGGTCGCTGCTGTTCCTGGAACTCTGGCTTCGACGCTGGTGTGGGTAACTCTCTGAACTGGCAAATCCCACGACACTATTTCAAAAAGTCGAAGTTCATTCCGCCGTCGTTCTTCTTGGGTTCTTCCGTGTCGGATTCGGTCGCGTCAGGTTCTGCTGTGGCGTCGTCGGGCTGAAATTCGATAGTCGCCTCGGGATCCAAGTTGTCCAGATTCAAATCAAGGGCAAGATCGTCGTCGACCGCTTCGTCGCCAAATTCAACAGCTTCTGGCAGCGTCAGTTCGGAAGCTTCTCGCTCTTCCGCTTCGCTCTCTACATCGGCTCCATGCTCTGAAAGCATCGGCGCGACATGATTTTCAGGCATCGATGTATGCCTGAAATGTAGGCCTGGGTCCAAGCCAGGACTTGGATTGTCGAGGGCAAAATCGAAGTTGGGCTCGGACTCCTCTGCTGGTTCGCTGGCTGCCAGCAATTCTTCGCTGGGTTGATCCGCAAACTCGTCAGCCCCGGATTCCATGCTCAGTTCGGTCTCGTCCATTTCGTTGTCTGAATCGAGTTGCAATTCTTCGCCGAGCAGCTCGAGCTCTTGCATATCCAATCCACCCTCCGTGGGCGGCACGGCATCGGATTCATCCAGGGCAAAGCCCGAGCCGGTGGCAGGTGAAATCGGCGGTCCTTCAAAGTCATCTTCCCCTTCGGCCCCAGGTTGCATCACAAAGTCCTGGGGAGCGTCACGCAATGCGTGCGGCTGAAAAGCAGCCGGGCTGAAGTCGGTGCCCCCTACCGATTCTTCGGGCATCGTTCCGATGCCTGCCATCGCAGAACCGATACCCCCTGCGGCTGAAGCAGCGCCAAATGTCGGCCAGGCTTCTTTGTCCCCGACGGCAATCGGATCCGAAAATGAAGGAGCCGCCGTCATGGGTGCGAATTCGCTTTCCTCTGGCAAGGGCTGCGATTTCACGTCCTCTCCAAACTTGAAAATTGATTCGACATTGCCGCGCAGCAATTGTTGACCAAGTTCCACCGCGCGATCTTCGCTCCAACCCTGATCAACCACGAATTTTTCGGCGAGCACCTTGGACAGGATCCGTTTGTACATATTGAACTTCGGCAGCGCGAACTCCAACTTATAGGCATCGCTGTAGTACCCGATTTGCTTGGTCCGCGGAACCGCTTCCAAACGGGCGGCCAGATCGTGCTCGATAAAAGTCGGCGTGTTGGAGTACCACCAATGACCGTTCGTCACAACGTTCGGGAAAATCCAGGCATAGCTCGCCAGTTCTTGACTGGTCACACTCGCCAGAACCGAGACGGGGAAGGTCACTTTGGGGAAAGCGTTAAACAAAGTCTTGTACTGAATCAGCGAAACACGGCTGTCGTACAAATCTCGCCCTTGATACACCCCGGCAGAATAAACGGCTCGATTTACTCCAATCATCAGATCAAACGGAAGTGCATAGCGGTCGCACATTTCAGCCAATGTCCAGAAGACATAGTTTTGGAGTGACTTCACGTGCGTCTCAGCTGCCGCAGCGCCACGCGTCAGAATGGCATCGAGGGCTACGCCGGCCCGATTATGCGTCACCGGTCCCGGCGAGAAGTCAGGTGGTAACGAGATAGCGCACGCCCGAGCCCCTTTGCTCTTGAAATGCCGGAAGAGTTTCTCGATAGCACGTCGCAGCGACGCAACATCTCGCAGCGATACGTCCGTCGCCCGCTCCAGTCGATTGCGAACATCGGACTTCGCGAGATGGAAGACAAGATCATCCGTGCGTAAGCAGGGAATGTAAACGCTGGTGTCGAAGTCTTCGAGTTGATCGTCAAAATCATTCGTCAGGAACACCGCTTCGATGCGGCTTTTCTGCAGAACCGTTTGGGCCCAGTCCGCGCGACCCATGCGTTCTTCGGCAGCGGCGTAGACATCTTCCCAATTGTGCTCGCCAATGACCTGACCTTCAAAACCAAGCAACTCGCGAGCTAGTTCGATGAACCAACTGTATTGAACCGTATTCGTGATCGGTCCCAAGTTCTTCAGCAGGAGCGCAACCTTGTCGCGGTCGGAAAGGTGGTCGTCTTCAATCTCATCACGGGACAGGCCCGCGGAGTGAGCCAGCTCAGTGTAATAGTGATAGCCGAGGATGTCCGCCAGCGAACGTGATGCCGGTTCGTACGGATTGATATGGGTGTGCGGATCGATCAGCACCAACTGGTCGAGTTCGGCAAACAGACGACTGCGAAGTTCAAGCGACATGGCGACGTTATCGTAGGTAGAGAAGGGAAATCGCAAGCCGAGCGGACTAGCCCGGTATTCCCTCCACGATAGCATACGGCCGTAGCGATTTTTAGAGGCGAAATTGCGAGCTTCGCAGCTTTAATCCAGGCTTTTTCGAGCTGTCCGCAGGTGCCCCGTCAGGTATTTCAGCAAATCGCGGACGGAGATCACGCCGATCGGGTGCCCCGCATCATCGACAATTGGCACATGGCGAAAACCGCCGAGGTCCATGCGGTGAAACGCGAATGCGATCTTGGTGTTGGCTTTCAGCGTCTGGACCCCGCGGGTCATAAACTCGCTGACTGGCCGATCTCCCCATTCTTTGGCATTTTCGCCAATCTTTCGCAGAACATCCCGTTCCGTGAAGATGCCGGCCAATTTGCCTTGTTCCATCACCAACACGCATCCTACGCGGTTATCCACCAGCATTCGCAGCACTTCGCGTATCGGAATGGATGACGTCACGCAAATGGGAGGACGCGGAGCGCAAGCTGTGATCCGGTCGGAGAGCAACTGACGCTCCACGAGTGTCGCTGGGACCGGCAAATGTTGATCAGTGAGGGGTTGCCCACACTCATCGCATTCGTCGGAGCCAGGAATAACTTCGTGACTGCAGTACGGGCAGGGGATTAAGCCACGGTCCATGTGTCGCCGGAATTCAGGAGTGCATTGAGATCGCCTTCGCCCTTCTTTTCGCGGGAAGCATCGAGTTGGCGATTAGTCTCCGCATCATAGCGGGGCGCATCCACTGCACGGAAGATCCCAATGGGCTCAGGAAATTCCGGATGCCGCATCCGCGACAGCAAATAGGCGAGCGTCGGTTCCGGAGCGCGCTCGTCGTGGAACAACAAGTCGTCCTCCGAAATGCCCTTCCCCAATTCCACAATTTCCGGTTCGGTACCGTTCAAGCGAATCCCTTTTTCGCGATTTTTGCCGAAAATCAGGGGCTTTCCGTGGACCAGTTCGACCGTGGTGTCGGCCTTGCTGTCTTTGGCGGTCGCGTAGTCCCAGGCACCATCGTTGAAGACGTTACAGTTCTGGTAGACCTCGACGAACGCTGTTCCCTTGTGTTCGGCGGCTCGTTTTAGAACTTCGCCTAAATGCTTAATATTTACGTCAATCGATCGAGCTACGAAGGTTGCTTCGCAACCGATCGCGACCGAGAGCGGATTGAGCGGGTTGTCGACCGCACCGACAGGCGAGCTCTTGGTGATCTTGCCGAGCGGTGAAGTCGGCGAGTATTGCCCCTTCGTCAGGCCATAAATGCGGTTGTTGAACATGACCACCTTCATGTCCACATTCCGGCGAATGGCGTGCAGAAAGTGATTGCCGCCGATGGAGAGCGCATCGCCGTCGCCGGTGATCACCCACACCATCAAGTCCGGCCGAGAGCACTTCAAGCCGCTGGCAATCGCCATCGCCCGGCCGTGAATGCTGTGCATGCCATAGGTGTTCATGTAATAAGGGAAGCGGCTGGAACAGCCGATGCCACTCACAAAGACGATCTTCTCCCGCGGCACCCCCACTTGCGGCAGCACCTTCTTCATCTGGGCCAGGATCGAATAATCGCCGCAGCCTGGGCACCAACGGATGTCCTGATCGCTGGCAAAATCGTTGGCGGAAAGTTTGGGAGAAACGCTGTCAGTACTCATGGGAAAACTCGGAATTAAATAATTATGTATTGAGGAATTGTTTGAGTGTCTAGCGAGCGGTCAAGTCGTGGCGGCAGTCTTACAACAGCTTTTGAAAGTGCTGCACCAGCTCGCTCACGTAGAAAGGTTTCCCTTCCACTTTGTTGATCCCCCGGGCATCGATCAGGTACTTCGACCGGATGAGAGTGCTCAGCTGCCCCATATTCAATTCCGGGATGACCAGTTTCTTGTAACTCTTGAGGATCTCGCCCAAATTCGACGGGAGCGGATGAATCCAGCGCAGGTGGCAGTGGGCGACCTTATGACCCTGATCCTGCAAGGCTTCGACCGCAGTCCGACAAGCGCCATACGTGCCACCCCAGCTCAAGACTAAAAGGTCTCCCTGCTCGGGGCCAAGAACTTCTTGCTTGCCGATCACCTTGGCGACGTTTTCGACCTTCTCCGCCCGAACATTTACCATGTGCTGATGATTTTCTGGCTCGTAGTTCACGTTGCCGGTAACGTCCTGCTTTTCGAGCCCACCAATCCGGTGCATCAAGCCCGGTGTGCCTGGCAAAGCCCACGGACGCGAGAGCATTTCGTCCCGCTTGTAGGGCATGTACTTCTCACCGTTCAAAGCAGCGGGTGCGTGGGTAATGGTGATTTTCGGGATTTTTGAAATGTCCGGGATCATCCAAGGCTCGCTACCATTGGCGATGTAGCCATCAGACAGCACCATGACCGGGACCATGAAGCGGGTAGAAATCCGCCAGGCTTCGATGGCGACATCGAAACAGTCACCGGGGCTTTTGGCTGCAATGACCGGTAGTGGGCATTCGCCGTTGCGACCCAGAACGGCCTGGAAAAGGTCGGCCTGCTCCGTCTTGGTTGGCAGTCCTGTAGAAGGCCCGCCACGTTGGACATTCAAAATCAGCAGGGGAATTTCGAGCATCACCGCTAGCCCGATCGCTTCCCCCTTGAGTGCGATGCCGGGGCCGCTAGAACCAGTAACCCCCATCGAACCGCCGTAGGAGGCACCGATTGCAGTGCAAATGGCCGCGATTTCATCCTCTGCCTGGAACGTCAGCACGTTGTAGTTCTTGAACTTGCTGAGTTCATGCAAAACATCGCTGGCAGGGGTGATGGGGTAGGTTCCGTAGAAGCATTGCTTGTTGCTCAGCTTCGCCGCCGCCATCAGCCCCCAAGCAAGTGCCTGGTTTCCCATGATGTTGCGGTACTTGCCAGGCGGTAGTTTGGCCGGTTCAACCTTGTAACTGCTGGTGAAGGCTTCGGTCGTTTCGCCATAGTTCCAGCCAGCGGTCAAGGCTCGGCGGTTGGCTTCGACGATTTCCGGCTTATTGCCGAACTTCTCGTTGAGGAAGCGAATGGTCGGTTCCATGTCCCGACCGTAAAGCCAGTAAACGAGTCCGAGCGCGAAGAAGTTCTTGCAGCGATCGACTTCTTTCTGGCTCATCCCCATGTCTTTGAGGGCTTCACGAGTGATCTTCGTCATTTGCACTTTGAAGATCTGATACGTGTGCTCGATGACCTCGGCTTCCAGCGGGTTGCTTTCGTACCCCGCCATTTCCAGGTCCTTTTTCTCGAACCCGTCAATGTTGGCGATTAAAACGCCCCCTTTGCGGAGGTCGGTCAGGTTCGTCTTCAGCGCGGCGGGATTCATCACCACCAACGCATCGAGCGTGTCGCCCGGCGTGAAGATGTCGTCGCTGGAAAAGTGAACCTGGAATCCGGAAACACCGGCCAGTGTTCCACGCGGAGCCCGAATTTCTGCCGGGTAATCGGGGAACGTGGCTACGTCGTTGCCAACCAAGGCCGAGGTGCGAGTGAACTGGTCACCCGTGATCTGCATGCCGTCGCCGGAGTCCCCCGCAAAGCGGATGGTGGCGCTAGGGATTTGATTGATTTCTTTTTGGCTCGTAGGAGCCGGGGCGGTCGTAGTCGACATAGGAGTCGCGGCGAACTTCTGTCAGGAGTAAAGAATAAGGGAGAGTTACGTAGGATTTTATCGTCTGGTCGGAGCCCAAAGATGGAACCTGCCCGAATTGGGGCGGATAACCATGTTTTATGCGCCTTCTCGGTCGTTCGATTTGTAGTTGGGTTCAGGTGGGAGCGTGTAAACCACCTTAGGGAAGTGATCCACTAAGTAGTTCAAAATGCCGGAAACCTTCAACATTGCGGTGGCTTTCCCGTCTTTGTCCACAACGGGTAAGCGGCGGAAACCCCCGCCAGCCATCATTTCAATGGCTTTGCCCACACTGTCGGATCGGAGCACGGTTTGGGGGTTTTTGGCCATCACTTGCGTGACGGGTTGGTCCAGATCACCGTCCACCGCCAGCAGCTTCAGCAGGTCGCGCTCAGTGAAAATACCGATCGGCTTCTGCTTCTCGCAAATGACCGCGGCGCCTGTAACCTTCTCTTGAAGGAAGCGGATCACATCGCGGACGGTCGCCGACGATTCCACGCAGGCAGATGCGCCTAGGTGAGCCTGGTCGACGGTCTCCGAATCCAAATTCAGTTGAAAATCCACGGCAGGCTTTGGTTATGCCCAGGCGGGAGTCGGAGGCACAGGGCACGACTTCAGGGGGCGGACTGGCGGTGCTAGATAGGTCGCACACCGCGCTGGAATCGGTCAGGACGTACTCAGGTCAGGATTGACAAAGCGGATGCGATCACCACACGCCAATCGTGTGAATGTTGCCGGTCCATTCACAGTAAGAGTAACAGTGTTCAACACGTGCGGCAAGTGGAAGGAGCCAGTTGTGCTGGCCTGTTTATCGGCAGATTAACGCCCGAAAATTAGTGCAAATAATTTGATGCTTGCGGAGAAATCTGCTTGAGATCGGTAGCAACGGCAGAGGACATGTCGTCCCCACTTCCTCGTTGGTGCTTCTCGTCGAGCCACCCATTGCCTCGATCAAAACCCTACTTTTGGGAAGCCAAAAACCGGATTGTCCCCCCTTAGGTGTTTCACGCAATGAAGAGGGTGAACAGGGGCGAATCCTCGCTTTTTGGAAAGGGGTTCCGCGCTGTAAAAATCGGGTTGTCAAAGAGCGTAAGTCGTTACCTGCCAATGCTAAACCGTGCTAGCACCGAATCTCTGGTCTGAACTGGCTGTTAGCGACTCTAATTGGGGGGTAGGTGAGGGTTTGAACAGGTCGAAGTGACGGGCGAATACGGAACATAACGGCTTCGTAATCTCCACAAGCAACGCATCCATATTCAGCAGTGCGAGACTCGATGCCGGCAGTTGACGCCTTCAATGACCAATTCGAAATTATCACATTCGATTGATTATTGGTCAATGAATTACTTAGAAGGTCATGCCAAGAGTGTCAGCAGGTGCCGCTGGCGGATAAGCCCAAATAATTCCCAGTTTTGGCAATTTGTGCCCGCCGCCTCATGGCTTGCGTGGCGCGTCGCACTGTTTTCAAACGGATCATTCTACGGGCGGATCGTGAATCCCACGAACTCTCCCGTAGCCGGCCCCTGAGCGACATCGACCGACTTCAAATTCGCGGCCATGTTCTCGGCAATGGCGTCCAGGAATTTAGAGATTTCCTGGCGATCTCCTTCGGCAATCAGTTCCACCCGTCCATCGGGCAGATTTCGCACCTCCCCGGTCACCTGGAAACCCCGCGCGATATGGCTGGTGGTGTAGCGAAAGCCCACCCCCTGCACTCGGCCTGAATAGTAGACGGTTTGTCGGATCATCAGTGTGGCACGTCGCTCCGCGAAGTGAAGCGGCGAAATAGTGGTCTGCTTGCTGAAAAGTAGCCACCCTCATTCTACGGCAAACCTTGAACTGCTTCTTGGCCGAAGGCCATCCCACACCGTAGCCTGGGGCAAGGCCGCCGCAGCCCCAGGGATCGATCCCGATTTTAGTCATTTTGGCCGCAGGCCATGGTCACCTGTCGCCAGAGGTTAATGTAGATAGAAGCCGGATTCTGTCAGGGACGGGGTCCCTGGACCTACAATCAAGGGCAACCTGTGCACCTGACCAACGCGGCTAAATGATTTGCATCTGCAGGGAGCATATGATGGGCCGGAATGAAAAAATTGATGACCTACTCTATTCAGCTTTAAAGAAAGGCGATGCCGCGACGTTCAGAACACTTGTAACGAACAACCCGGAAAATCTTTTTGGCCCGACCGGAACTGAAGTGTGGCTTGGCATGGCGTCGTCCGACGGCCTGCTTGAAATTGTCAAGACGGTTGCTGATTTAGGAATTGACGTGGACCAGCCTGAGAGTCCGACGTTACCATCGACCGCCCTACTTCGTGCGGCAGAAGCTGGCCACCTTGACGTCGTTAAGTGGCTTGTTGAGCACGGTGCGCAGATAAACATTGACTGTACTAACCTCCCGGTCGACATCCGGCCGCTGACAGGCGCTGCTTTAGGGGGTCACTTAGATGTAGTCAAATACCTTGTCGAAATGGGAGCCGACGTCGATACGGCAGTTGGGGGTATGAATGCGTTAATGTACGCAGAGATGTACAACAAGGCAGACGTGGCATCGTACTTACGATCCCTGGGCTCTCGCGACGCGCGCGAGACGACTCCCAAGGACTTTCCCGCATCGCAACAGCGCATGCTCGAGGCGATGACCAGTCTCTATGGTCCGTTGAGCGATTTTAAGTTGGAAGTGCCTGGCGAACCGAGTTTCCACATCTACGCGACCGTCCCGCACCAAGAGAACGGCGTCCAGACCGTATTCACCATCGGCCTCAGTGATCGCGAGTTGAAGGGAGCCAACGACAAAAAGATCGAAACGGAAGTCAAAATCTTCCTCCCGCGGGAGTGGCCGGTGACGAAAGAATCGCTAACCGATCCGCAGTGGAACTGGCCCATTCAGTGGCTCCAAAAAATCGCTCGGGAAGCCCTCGACAGCGGCACTTGGCCGGGCGGATGGTCCGCGATCTTTATGAATTGCGATCCGCCGCAGCCGCTGGCTCCGAATACTCAACTTTGCGGCTGGCTGTGTCTCCTTCACCACGGTGCCTCGTACCAAATGCCCGACGCCCGTTGGATTAACGACCGCACCATGTTCCCCATCTATGCCCAGGAGAAGGAACTGATTGACTCGGCTGGCTATGAGGAACTGGTCAAGCGTTTTCACGCCCAAGGCCTTCCCCAGCACGTCGATCCACAACGCGCGAGCGCTTGCTAGGACAAAATGGTTTTCCTCGCGGCGGGGTGGCACTTTTAAGAGTGGCACCCAAGTTTAGACCAGCATCCACTGCGCCACCCAGACGAAAACTCGTTTCTCATCTGCTTTCTCTGATCCCCGACCTCTGACCCCCGATCCCTACTTCTCCGCCCCTTGTCCCTCCCTGCCAGCAATGTTAATTTCGAGGGATTTTACTCGGCACGCGAGTCGTCGGAGATTCTGCGCGCCTGCCTCACCAAACCTCCGTCTAGGAACTGATAAAAAGTGCCCCGCCGTACCGACCTCAAGAAGATCCTCCTGATCGGCTCCGGCCCGATTGTCATCGGCCAGGCTTGCGAATTTGATTACTCCGGCACGCAGGCCTGCAAAGCACTGCGGGAAGAAGGGTACGAAGTGGTGCTGGTCAACAGCAACCCGGCCACGATCATGACCGATCCGGAAATGGCCGAGCGGACCTACATCGAACCATTGACCTGGCAGATGGTCGAAAAGGTGATTGAGATCGAGCGCCCCTGCGCGATCCTGCCAACCCTTGGCGGGCAAACCGGGCTGAATCTGGCCATGGATCTGGATAAGCACGGCGTTTTGCAGAAATACGGCGTGGAAATGATCGCCGCCAATCCGGCAGTGATTGCCAAAGCGGAAGATCGGGAACTGTTCAAGCAGGCAATGGATCGAATCGGCCTGGAAGTTTGCCGGGGTGAAACGGTGAAGACCGTGGAACATGCCCGGCGGGTGCTGGAAATGGTCGGCTTGCCGACGGTGGTTCGCCCCAGCTTCACGATGGGAGGCAGCGGCAGCGCGATCGCGTACAACCGCGAAGAATTCGATACCCTCGTCCGCCGCGGGCTCGATCAATCGCCGATGGGAGAAGTGTTGATCGAGGAATCGATCATCGGCTGGAAAGAGTACGAAATGGAGGTGATGCGGGACAAGGAAGACAATGTCGTCATCATCTGCTCCATCGAGAATTTCGATCCGATGGGAGTGCACACCGGTGATTCCATCACCGTTGCGCCGGCCCAAACGCTCAGCGACAAAGAATATCAGCGGATGCGCGATGCCTCGCTGGCCGTCATTCGCGAGATTGGAGTGGAAACAGGGGGTTCGAATATCCAGTTCGCCATTCATCCCGACACAGGTCGGATGATCGTGATCGAGATGAACCCACGTGTGAGTCGTTCCAGCGCCCTGGCTTCTAAAGCGACCGGCTTTCCTATTGCGAAAATTGCAGCGAAGCTGGCGGTGGGTTATTGCCTGCATGAACTGGCGAACGACATCACACGCAAGACCAAAGCCTGCTTTGAACCGACGATTGATTACGTCGTCACCAAGATTCCGCGTTTCGCTTTCGAAAAATTCCCCGAAGCGGACGCCACGTTGACCACGCAGATGAAAAGCGTCGGCGAAACGATGGCGATCGGCCGGACTTTCAAAGAATCGTTCCAAAAAGCCCTGCGTGGCTTGGAAACGGGCAATTTTGGCTTCGGCTGCGACAACAAGGATCTGTGGGGAACCGACCTGCAACCTGCGATGGAAGACATTCGCGCGAAGCTCGCAGTGCCCAATGCCGACCGCGTGCAGTATTTGCGCTACGCCCTGAAGTCAGGCCTGAGCGTGGAAGAGATTCATGAAATCACGCACATCGACCCTTGGTTCCTCGACCAACTGGAAGACATCGTCAAGATGGAAGAGGAGTTACGTCGTAGTGGCGGACTCGAAGCGATCTCTACGGAACTCCTCCGGCAGGCGAAAGAGTACGGCTTCTCCGATCGTCAATTGGCCACGATGTGGCAGTGCAGCGAAATGGAAGTCCGGGCGATGCGCAAAGATCGCGGCGTGATTCCGACGTACAAATCGGTCGATACTTGTGCGGCCGAATTCGAAGCCTACACGCCTTACTATTACAGCACCTACGAACAGGAAGACGAAACGCCCCCCAAGGGAGATAAGAAGCGGATCATGATTCTGGGGGGTGGACCCAACCGAATCGGCCAGGGGATCGAGTTCGATTACTGCTGTTGCCACGCGAGCTTTGCGTTGCGGGAAATGGGGATCGAATCGGTGATGGTCAACTCGAATCCCGAGACTGTCAGCACCGACTACGACACCAGCGACCTCCTCTTTTTCGAGCCGCTGACGACCGAAGATGTGCTGAATATTTATGATCGTGTGCAGCCGGATGGGGTCATTGTGCAGTTCGGCGGGCAGACGCCTCTCAATTTGGCGCGGGCACTTTATTCGGCTGGCGTGCCGATCATTGGGACAAGTGTGGATACGATCGAGGCGGCGGAGGATCGCGAGAAATTTACCCAGTTGCTAACGCATTTGGGGCTAAGGCAGCCGCCGAATGGGATCGCCCGCACCATGAATCAAGCCCGCAGCGAGGCGGGAAAAATTGGCTTTCCCTGCCTGGTTCGCCCCAGCTTTGTGCTCGGCGGGCGGGCCATGGAAATCTGTTACGACATGGCCCAGTTCGAGCGCTTCGTGGCCGAGGCGTTTGTGGTTTCGCAAGGTCAGCCGGTGCTGATTGATCACTTTTTGGAAGATGCGATCGAAGTTGATGTCGACTGTATCTGCGATGGCGAAAACGTGGTCATCGCCGGCATCATGGAGCACATTGAAGAAGCGGGCATTCACTCGGGTGATTCTGCCTGTGCGATTCCGCCGTACAGCTTGCCGGGGCCTGTCATTCAAGAGATTCGGGAAGCGACCAAGGCGATGGCGTTGCACCTGCGCGTGGTCGGCTTGATGAACGTGCAGTTTGCCGTGAAGCGTGAGGATGGCCGACCGACGGTTTACGTTTTGGAAGTCAATCCACGTGCCAGTCGCACGGTCCCGTTTGTTGCCAAGGCGACGGGCGTTCCCGTTGCCAAGCTCGCGGCCAAGGTGATGGCCGGCATGACTCTGCCTGAGCTAGGCCTGACAACTGAGCCGATTCCGCATCATGTGTCGGTGAAGGAAAGTGTGTTCCCCTTCCGCAAATTTGCCGGCGTGGACATCGTGCTGGGCCCCGAGATGCGCAGCACTGGGGAAGTAATGGGAATCAGCGAACGCTTCAGCATCGCGTTTGCCAAGGGACAACTTGCGGCCGGCGTCGTGCTGCCCAAGCGCGGGAGCAAGATTTTTGTCAGCGTTTCCGCCCGCCACAAGGAAGCAACTGTGGGATTGGCTCGGCGGTTGATCGCGCTCGGGCATGAATTGATTGCCACTGAAGGGACGGCCAAACGCTTCATCGAAGAAGGTATTCCGGTGACGACGGTTAAGAAAATTGCCGAAGGTCGCCCGAACCTGCTCGATTACATGAACGACCACGTGATCTCGCTGATTATCAATACGCCTTCCGGCAAAGGGGCCCGCACCGACGAAGGACGCATTCGCGCTGCCGCCGTGCAACTTGGGGTAAGCTGCATCACCACGCTCTCCGCCGCCGAAGCCGCGGTGAAAGCCATGGAAGCCCTGGAAACGGAAGAAATGACCGTTCAGGCGTTGCAAGATCGCTTTCCACTGTTGAAGCCGCGGGCCATCAACAAAGTAGAGCCGGTAGAGGTTTGATTGGTACGATGGCCCTCCGCGGCCGTCGCTGCAGCGTTCGATGGCTTCCAATTTTTCACGACCATACATTTTCACGGACGAATTCTCTCCATGCTCGATCGCAAATACATTCTCGATAATCTCGAAGCCGTCAAAGCCAACTGCGTCCATCGCGGTGTGAAGTGCGATGTCGACGCGCTGGTGCAGCAAGAAACGAAACGCCGCCAACTCCTGCAGGAAGTGGAGAATTTCAACCGTCTGGCGAACGAAACGGCCAAAAAGATCGGCAAGGCAGCCCCCGAAGATCGCGATTCTTTGAAGGAAGAAGGACGCAAGCTTCGCGAACAGAAGGAAGCGACGCAAATCGCCCACGACGATCTCGAACAGGAGATCGTCGAGTTGCAAATGCTCATTCCGAACCTTACCCATCCTGCTGCCCCCATCGGCCACGAGGCGGACAGCGCGGAGATCAAGCGCGGCAAGACCGAGATCCGGAAGTTCGACTTTAAGCCGATGGATCACGTCGAAATTGCCGAAGCGCACGACCTGATCGACTTTGCGGCCGGGGCTCGCACCACTGGGCACGGGTTCTACTTCTTGAAGAATGACGCGGTCTTTTTGGACCTGGCCCTGCAACGTTATGCCCTGGATGTGCTGGTGCAGGAAGGTTTCACGCCGACCACCACACCCGACTTGGCGAAGGACGATATTTTGCTCGGTACCGGTTTTAATCCGCGTGGGCCAGAAGCGCAGATCTATTCGATCGAGAACACCGACCTTAGTCTGGTAGGCACAGCGGAAATCACGCTCGGCGGCATGTACGCCGACATGACGCTCGAAGAAGACCAGATGCCGATCCGCCTCTGCGGCCTGAGCCACTGCTTCCGGACCGAAGCGGGCGCCCACGGCAAAGCGACCCGCGGCATCTATCGCGTGCATCAGTTCACCAAGGTCGAAATGTTCGCCTTTACGCTCCCCGAGCAAAGCGACGCGATGCTGGAACAGCTACTCAGCATCGAATGCAAAATCTTCGACGGCTTGGGGATTCCGTACCGCGTGATCGATACGGCCACCGGCGATCTGGGCGGCCCTGCCTATCGCAAGTTCGATCTGGAAGCCTGGATGCCCGGCCGCAATGACGGCAAAGGGGAATGGGGCGAAGTGACTAGCACGAGCAACTGCACCGACTATCAATCACGGCGGCTCGGCGTGCGCTACAAAAAGAAGGCCGAGAAGGGGACGCAGTTCGTCCATACGCTGAACGGCACCGCGGTGGCGATCAGCCGGGCGATGATCGCCGTGCTGGAGAATTATCAGCAGGCAGACGGCACAATTTTGGTGCCTGATGTCCTGCAAAAGTGGGTGGGGAAAGAGCGAATTGGGGGGAAGTAATCCCAAGAATGACGGTTTTTCCGCTTCAAATTGAGCTTCTCGACTGCTGCCCTGCAAAAGTCGACCGCCGAACGCATCGGTATTTATTTATGACTCTTTCCCCTTAAACTTTGCGCCCCCTGCCCAGGCGGAAGTTTCGAACTATACTTGCCGGAAGTAAGTGATTTACGTCTGCTTTGATTTTTGGAGAAAAGTCATGAATCGTTTTGCAACTTGTTTCGCGTTGGGATTGGTTCTGAGCCTGGCTGGGATTGCCGGAGCGAAGACAAGCACCACTGGTTTGGAAGTGATCGGCGAAGAGCTCGTTCCCCCTTCGTATCCGGTAGCCGCCTGCCGGGCCGAGTGCGTGGTTTACAAATATCACCGTCATGGAAGCAAGTGCAAGTTCGATCGCTGCGACATGAAGGAAGTGGTCGTGATGATCAAGGATCCTTGCTCCAAGTGCTGCCTGGAAGTGCCTGTGTGCGTTCCTTGCTGCTGCAATCAAATCTGCACCACCAACGTTGACTGCGGCATCTTTGGTCGCGAGATCACCGAGTACTGCTGGGACTGCGGCTTCCGAATGGAAATCATCGCCACCAAGCACGGCGAATTCATCGTGCACTACTACGGCGTGAAGTAGTTCGCCCGATACGAACATTTTGAAACTTGAAAGGGAGCCGTAATGGCTCCCTTTTTTGTTTGTAGGGTGGGGCCAGCCGCGCGGCGCCGCCGGCCCACCAATTCCAACTTAGCAAGTCAAAAAGAAATTGCTTCCAGCGTTGCTTCCGCCATTGCCCGCGCGTTTCTTCGCGCGAGGACGTTCTGCCGACCGCGTTCGCCAAGTTCCTTTGCGAGAGACGGATTCGTAATCAGTTGCCCGAGCGCATCAGCGAGCGCCTGCGGATCTTCCGGCGGGAACAGCAAACCTCCTTGCAAATCGTTAAGCATTTCCGGAAACGCCCCATGGGCAGGCTGCACCACCGGCACTCCTGCCGCCAGCGATTCCAGCACGAACAGTCCCTTGGGCTCGCGATACACGGTCGGGACTGAAAGGACATCAATCGAGCGAAGAAAATCAAGTTTGCCGCGACGTTCCACATCGGTGAGAAAATCGACTTGAGCACCGGCACGTGCCAGGGCAAGTTTCTGCGAGATCTCTTGCACGTAGGGCCGATGTTGCTTTCCATACCAGCCCGCGATTCGCAAGCGGACGCGCTCGCAACCAGGCATTTTTCGCAAAAGCAAGAATGCGTCGGCCAGGATGTGTAGCCCCTTTTCTGGAGCTAAGCGAGCCAAAAAGCCAACGGTCGGCGGGCGATTGGAAGCGTCGAACAAAGTCGTGGGATCCGTGTATTCCAAATCAACTTCCGCTTCGAAATCAGCCGTATCGAGCCCCAGCGGCACCACGCGGAACTTCTCCCGCGGCAGCTTGAGCAAGTCGCTCATGTAGTCTGCGTAGTAGTTGCTGTAGACCAAAAACGCATCGATCGGCTCCGCCAACTGCCGAATTAACGCGAACGCTTCTTCGCGATACTGAGGAAGCAAGTCGTTCAAGAAAATGTCGTCCCCCTGCAAGGTGACGACCAATCTCGCGTTCACGCGCTTGCGAATTGCCGGTGCACTGGCGGCAACGAGGATATTTGTGAAGTTCACAATGTCGGGCTGTTCTTCCACAATCCAATCGACGAGCCGCTCCGTCTCCAGGCGAAACGGTCCGTGATCTCCTTTGAGCATCGAGATTGTGATGCTTCCCAGTTCTGCCGCCTTGATTTTTATGCTCCGCTGCGATGCCCAATTGAGCAACCACTTCTGATCGAGCGGCTTGAGTAGCCAATGGGGCAGGTGCCGGAACAGGGGCAGTTGTTGCTGCAGGTAGAGGTTGATTCCGCCAAAGAAAATCTGATTCTTCGCAAAGGAACTTTCATCAGTGCGGATCGGCGTATAAAGCGGGATCAGTTGCACATCGTGGCCGAGGGCCGCGAGCGCTTTGGCGAGCGTGTTGTCGTGCATGCAGCTGCCGCAGAACATGCCTGCGGCACCCGCCGTCAGATAGATCATCTTCATGGCGAGGCAGTTTCCGGGGAGGAAGTCGCATCTGCATCGCCCGCCGGCTGGCGAATGAAGAGCCACTGACGCAGGACCAAAATAACGAGCAGTCCGCTGCCGATCATTCCGGCGATTCTCACCGGTCCTCCCTCAAACACTACGGCGCCGTTGAAGGCAATGAAGATTAAATAGCCGACGATCATTCCACCGAGCCACCTTGGACGGCGTTCATACGAAGCGGGCGAGATCCACCACCAGGCCGCATCGGCGGCCCACAGAACCGCAAAAAAGTAGCTGAAATAGATCCCTTCGCCGAAGCGAAACCCCATCATTTTCTCGGTTTCTTCGGCCGTGTGAACCAAGGCGTGCTCTGGGCTCCAGCGATGATAAAAGGCAAAGGCACTCAGCAAGTGCAGCAGAAACGCAACTAGGCCCAATGTCCAAACGGTTCTGCCAAGTGCTCCATTTGCCCACTTCGCGCGCAGGGTCCAACCCAGCAAGCAAGCCAGGAAAGCGGCCAGGGCGAGGCGAATGGTCCAATGGATGAAGATCAGGCCAGTCATCCGCTCAAACGGTGGGAAACAGATGCAGGAACCAGAACCATTGCATTATGATCGTTAGAACTCGCCGACGCGACTCCTGCCGCCATCGCCCCGCTAGATTCTCCCCATGAAATCATTTCCTGAGCTTCGCCCCCTCATCACCAGATGGCACAGCCAAGCCCTCCTGATTGGGCTACTGGGCTTTGTCTTCGCTATTAGCCATCCTGGGCCGGAACTTTATGCCGCCGCCGACGACAATCGTTTTGCGGCCCGGTTTCAAAATGGCACGCTTGTAACCCATCACGAGGTGCAGGACCTATTTCTGGACAACAAGGAGCCCAACATCAAGGGGCAGCGGTTCTTTGATCCAGGCAACCCGATTCGAACGTTGCGAGATACTTTCGCCCGAGCAGAACAAGTCCCAACGGGGCTGGAGCTCGCCAACGGAGATATTATTCCGGGGGAGATCATCACCCATGTGCCAGCCTCGGCCGTTGTTCCGGCTCATTTCCTCGTGCGGCTTCCCGATTCACCCTCCTCGTTCGATCAGAATCAGATTGCAGTTCGCGAAGGGGAGTTGCGTCGCTATTGGACCAACCGCCGCGATCACAGCGACTTCGAACCCGGCCTGGCGGTTGCCCGAGATGGCCGTCGTTGGCAGGCCCGAGCTATTCGTTTCGCGGCTGGCGCCGTGCAAATTCTGACTGCTGAGGGGATCAGCAACGTTGTCTGGTCCGATCTGGCACGGCTCGATCTGTTGCAGATTAATTCTCTCGATGCGGCCCAGCGAGAGCGAATCTGGACCGATCAACCGGGTGGTATCGTACGCGCCAAACTCGCCAACGGAGGAGAGATCACCTTTGCCCGTCCGCTCGCCATCAAGGTCGACGAAAGTGTTTTTATGGCCCGGCCAAGCTGGGCTGTTGAACCGTTGCGATTGTTGTTCAAAGGGGTCGTCTCCTACGCGTTTCGCCAGCGGGACGAGATGCCGCTTTCCCTCTTGCCGGTCGTTGAGGCAAAGAAGCTCGTTGGGCTTCAAATGCATCCCTGGCGGCGAAATGAAACGCCCGACGATAGGCCGCTGCGGCTCGGTGAATGGACGCACGATTTAGGACTGGCTCTGCATGCGCCGCAGGAGATTACCTTTGAGCTGCCTCCCGGTGCCGAGACGTTAGATGCCAAACTCGGCGTACCGCATCTGGCTGGGCAAGGCTGCGTCAAGGTCCGCATTCATCGCGATTCGTCCCAGGGCCCAAAACTGTGGGAAAGTGAGTTTCTGACCGGTGGTGCCGCACCGGTCGACCTGAAGGTCAATCTCGATAATGCTCTCCAGCTAACGCTGGTGATCGATATGGCCCATCAGGGCCGGCCCACGGGAGCCGATCCACTCGACATTCGAGACGACGTGATTCTCCTGGACCCAATCGTTCGCATCCGCGCCAGCGAGCAGCCCGAGCAGCAGAAGTATTTCTCTTATTTTCTCCCGGCGCTCGATGCTTGGGAGATTAACGCTGAGCACGCCTCAAAATTCGTCCTTTCTTATGCCTGGCTGAAAGATAAACGAATGTGTGAAGTGGTGCTTGCTCCTAAAACCAACGATGGGTCAGCACCAAGCCTGGAACTGCGCCAGCAGGCAACGATAACCCCTTTGAATGCTCGTTTCATCATTGAAGCTGCCCGGGGAGGCGAGGGGGGCAAGCGAGGCCAAAACCTGCGACTTTTGGCGAACGGCGAACCTGTTGAATCCACGGAGGGGAAAGATTTTTCGACCACGGAAGCCACCATTTCTAAGCCCGGCCGGCGCGACTTTAGCCTAGGAAACTACCTGGGAAAAAAAGTCGAACTGACGGTGGTCGTAGAACCCAGGGCCGAGCAGTCTGAACTTTTTGGGCTCTGGATTCGGCGTTTGGACCTGTCGCCGCTTTTCGAAAACCTGCCATCCAACGGGCAGTTTCTGGTCCCCGATGTGCGGCTGGAAACGCTCACGCCGAGCGCCACGAAATTCCCCGATCCCAACAAGAAACCTACGTTTTCTGCGGGAAAAACGAGCCAAGACAAACCTCTGCAGATTCGCGGCCTCTCCTTTCAACAAGGCTTTTCCGTCCCCATTCATGGTGAACTGACCTATTCGCTCGACGAGAAATACACCCGGTTCGTGGCCGTGATTGGGCTGGCAGATGGGGGGCACGTTGGCCCTTATTCGATTCTGCTGGACGAGGAACCGTTCTGGGCAGATGGAACGACGGAAGGGTACGACCGCCATGCCATCGGGAAGCAAATCGATCTGGCGATTCCGGCCGGTCACAAGACGATCACGCTGCGGGCGGCAGGACGGGATGGCGAGGCTGCCTGGGCTCAGGCAGGCTTCATTCAGCAGAAGTAAATGAAGCTAACCGAGCTCCGACGGCTATTTTCCCGGTGCAGCTAAAAACTTTGCAATCTCCTTGCCATCGCTGGCGCTCCAGACGGCAACGGTTCCATCCAGACTTCCTGCCGCGACACGTTTATGTACGGCATCGAAGGCTGCGGCGGTCGCCTGATCTGGAAGTTTGTCAAATATGCGGACTTCTTTCAAATCACTTCGGGAAACGAGACGAACGCGGGATTCATGCCCGGTGGTGAGTAGGTTTTCCCCGGCCGAGACCAAGATGCCGCCATCGCCCCCCAGCTTTAATTCGAATTCCCGTTTCCCATCCTCAATGCGCCAGCCATAAACGCGATCGTTTTCAGCCGATGAGATCACGCTCTTGCCGTTGCTGCCAAAAATAACGCCGTGGACCGGGGAATTGTGGCCGGAAAAGCTGAATTTCAATTTGCCCGTGGCTTTTTCAAAAACTTTGGATGTTCCATCGCGGCTGGCGGAAGCAAACCGGCTGCCGTCGCTGTTCCAGGCGAGGTCAAACACCCAGTCGGAATGACTGCCGATCGCCAGCATCTCTTTTCCCGTCGCGACTTCCAACACGCGGATCAGGCCATCCGCAGCACCTGTGGCGAGCAAATCCCCAGAGGGACTAAATGCTGTGGCAAAGACGACGTCGGACGAAACGCCGACCACTCGTTGCAGTTCACCATTGGTACTGGAGACCAGGCGGACCTCGCCTAAGCGACCAGGATTGCCCCCCGCGATCGCAACGACAGAACCGTCCGGGCTGAACTCAATTTCGTGAATTCGTTGCGGCAAGCCCTGGATTCGTCGAACTAGCTGACCTGTTTTGGGATTCCAAACAGTCACTTCGTGATACCCGGCAGCGAGCAGTTCGTTCCCATTCGGGCTGAAGGCGAGTGCGGTGACGGGCACCGTTGCCGGATAGATTTCAGGCGGATGGGGATGGGGCGTCGGAGGAATGTATGACAGCAGCGGTGCTTGGGGATCTAATCCGTCGAACGGGCGTTTTGCTTCGATCCAGGCTTTGAATTTGGCTCGATCCTCGGCAGAAAGTGGATCGGCCTCGAAGGGCATGCGATCGTTTTCGTCGTCTGAAACGATCCGTCGCCAGGCTTCGCTCTCGTCTAGATTATCCGTAAAACCAGCCGTCGCAGAATCGCCCGCTTCCCCTAAACGGACGAACGTATCGGCCCGCCAGCCTCCCCCGGCTTTCTTCGGACCATGGCAGCCAACGCAGTGCTGCACCAGGAGGGGGGCAATTTCACTCTTGAAACTGGGCTGTGCCGACAGATTGCCGGTGAAGCAGAACGACAACAAAATTAAAAGCAGAACACGCATTGATCCACCAGGCGAGAGGTTTTCGCCATAGTGGTCAGGAAGGGTTGCATTCGTCAAGGATGCGGGCCGGAAGTGCTTGTAACGGTTTCGGCCGAAAAACGCATTGAGCCGCGATTCGCACGAGCAGCGAATCGCGAAAGGCCCACGGAAAAGTGGCTATTTCAGCAGCTTTTCTAACTCTTTATCCAATTCGGCAGCCATCACGCTCCGGTTCACCAACTTGCCGTTCTTGTCGATCAGGAGCATCGTCGGCAGAGTCAAAATTCCCATTTCATTGGCCAGGCGGCTCTCGAGTCCCCCCGCTTCGTAAACATTCACCCAGGGAAGTTTGTTCGCCTTCAGAAAGGCAACCGCGTCCGCACCGGAGGAATCAAGATTGACTCCCACCGGTACAAAACCGGCCTTGGCATACTTCGCTTGGAGCTTGGCAATGGTCTGCATGTCTTGCTTGCAAGGTTCACACCAGGTCGCCCAATATTGCACCAGAACCACGCGTCCCTTGTAGGCGGCAAGATCAAAGGTTTTGCCATCAAAAGTGTTGCCGCGCAGCACCATTGGCTGACCAAGCGACTGCAACCGGCGCTTCGCTCCCGCCGATTTCTTGGCAGAAGGATGCTCCGGATGTTCGGCGACGATCTTGCCGTACCATTCAATGGCAGCGGTTTCATCACCGGAGAATTCATGTCCCATCGCGAGCTGCAACTTCGCTTCTGCAGCTTCATCAGAATTCGAGAAATCAGTAATAAATTTCTCTAGGTTGGCGAGCCACTCTGTGTGAAGTTTCGCAAAGTCGGCCCCTTCTTGTTGAACTTCGGAGTTATATTTCCCCGTCAATAGTCGGAATTTCACGAAGGCAATCAGGTCTTGGTCGCCCGAGGTTTCGACTGTCGCCAGCAGCTTTTCCAGTCGTGCGATCCCCCCGCTGAACTGCCCGGCCTGAACCGCCGCACTGACCGTTTCCGCATACTGCTGCATCCACATGGCGCGATCTTCCACGTCGGTCACGCCCGCGATAATTTGCTCAATGATGTTTGCCCGCTCGATGTTTAATTTCGTCATTTCCGCGGCAGTTCGCGCGGCCGCCAATCCCTTGTCAACTCGCTCCATGTCTGTAATCAACTTCTGCACCGCCTCGCTCACGCCACCCAAACTCATTGGGTTTTCCGTCGGGCGAGAAGGAGGGTCGGACGCTCGGAAAAAGCGTCCCTGAGCAACCGTTGCCACATCGGCGCTAAGATTCTTCGGAAGGTCAATTGCTTTCCAAGTGTCGCCGACTTGAACGAGTGTCCCGACGATCAATTGCGAGTGTTTGCCGTCGGCTTCGATCACGGCGGAGACATTGTCGTAGACCCGAATATCGGCCGACGAACCGTTCGTTCCGGCAGGGATCGTTCCCGGTCGCGAGGCACCAAAGCTGATCCATTGCGACTTCGGGAGCACCACGCTTTGGCCGCGAATCGCATCGTTAAAGGCCGCGATCGCCTCTGCCGACTTCTTCTTCAAATCGGCCGTGTCTTCCTTCCCTAGGGATAATTTGTCCGCCTCGTCGACGGTCAACACGACGGCTGCAAAACGAGCCGCATCTTTGTCTCGCACGGCAGCGACAATCTCCGCGGTAACCTCTTCGGCAGAGATTACTTTCCAGGAATCCACGAGCCCATCTTCGTTGGTGTCCAGGCCCCACCGCGTACCGGCGGTTCCAAGCCAGCGATATTGATCGGCCTTGTTGTTGAAGTTGGCGTCAACATCGCGATAAACCTCGATGCCGTCTTTGAAATAGCACCACAAATCGACTTTGTTGTCCCCGTTTGTATCGAAAAATTGACGCAGCGTTTCACCATTGGGGCCACGCACAATCCAGCCCGATGCTGTTCCACGGGCTTCGACAGTCACGGTGCATTTGGGGATTTCGGCGGCGCTTGGCCGATCGAAATCAACGTTCTTCTGAATCGGAGTCAGGCCTAGCGCTTGTTCTGCAGTTGGGGCAGCACCGAACGCAGCTCCAGCCAGAAACGCGGGGATTGTGCAGCCCGCCGCCAGTGCCCAATGTTGAAAATGCTTTCGCATGAAAACGTATCCTTCTGAAGTTGATCTACACTGCGACGAACATTCGGCTGAGGTCGCCATCTTCCGCACTGCCTGCCGCTATCCGGCTGGGAATAGTTTCCTGGCAGCCTGTAAGGATTTTCGTCGTTCGACGGGGTTCAGTTCACATAAAATGGGAGGGATTTGCCGAAAATGCGGCCAGGTTTTTCAGGAATTCTCGGTTATTGCCCGGAACAATTAAAGCCAGTTGGTGAATGGGCCGATAAGCTCGATTCCTGATCGAAACCGCCAAGTGAGATGCGAACCTTATCCAGCGATGCGGGCTCCCCTTTGACAGGCTCCCGTGCCTGGAATAACATCGAAAGTTCGCATTTCGTGCGAAGTATTGCGCGGCTAGCTCAGTTGGTTAGAGCGCGTCGCTGATAACGACGAGGTCACAAGTTCGAATCTTGTGCCGCGCACTGCAGGTTTGCTCGGGGACGTAGCTCAATTGGGAGAGCACTGCCTTTGCAAGGCAGGGGTTGAGGGTTCGATCCCCTTCGTCTCCACTGGTTAGTTCAAATGGCCGAAAGCGTAGAGCTTGCGGTCGAGTTGGGTGTGGCTCAAGCCTTGGTTCGGGATGGCCGAAAACGGTACTTCCCCCTTGGTTTGGTGCAGATTTCGACAGTCTTCGCAAAAATTTCTGCGAGCCCCTTGTCGAATCTTCACACGGCCGTATATTGGCTCCTCCTGTCGCAATTGACCGCGACGCGAAGAGTTAGAAGGTTGAGTTCAGGGACGGCACCTAAGGCTGAAAAACAAAAAAGCTTTTTCACCCCCTTGACCCCTAACTCAGAATTCGGATAGGATCGAACTTTCCCACTTGATTCAACCTAGTGGGGTGAATGGAAGTAAACGCCGCCTGGTTTGGCGACTTTTACTTCTCTTCACCGGCTTCCCTTTGGGGAAGTTGAGGAAGTGGAAAACTGAGCTGCTTGCAGCTCGATCATTGACAATTTGGTTGTTGCGGTAGATGGCATCTGTAGTGTCAGCTATCAATCTTCAGCAGGTTAACTCTTGCTGTAGTTGTATGCTGACAGTTCTTAGTGAGCGCCTTGATTCCCAGTCGAGAGACTCGGGATTGAGGGATGAAAGATAAGCTATTGTTACAAACTGATAGATCCACTTTTGAGTGGAGTGCAGTTAGTAGTGATCGCACTTAACATCCGCAGGAACCGACAGTTGTTAATTCAATTGACGGCGAGAGTGGTGAATTAATGTGGTCAAGCTACTAAGGGCGTATGGGGGATGCCTTGGCGCTAGAAGATGATGAAGGGCGTGGAAGGCTGCGATAAGCCTGGGGTAACTGTCAAGCAAGTATTGATCCCAGGATTCCCGAATCAGTTAGCACTGAATCCATAGGTGTTAACGAGCAACCTAGGGAACTGAAACATCTTAGTACCTAGAGGAAAAGAAAGAAAAATCGATTTCGTTAGTAGCGGCGAGCGAACGCGAAAGAGCCCAAACCACGGGGATTTTCCCTGTGGGGTTGTAGGGCCTTTCACATGAGAGTTACCAAGCAAGCGGTTAGCAGAACGTCATGGAACGGACGACCACAGAAGGTGACAGTCCTGTATGCGACAACTGACTTGCCTCTCGAAAGGTACCTGAGTAAGTCGGGGCACGTGAAACCCCGATTGAATCCACGGAGACCATTCCGTAAGGCTAAATACGATCTAGCGACCGATAGTGAACTGGTAGAGCGATCGAAAGGTGGGAAGAACCCCGTCGAGGGGAGGAAAGTGAACCTGAAACCATACGCTTACAAGCGGTCGGAGCCCTATGTCCTAGACATGGGTGACGGCGTGCCTTTTGCATAATGATCCGGCGAGTTGCCGTTCGTGGCCAGGTTAAGGTCTTCTGGACCGAAGCCATAGGGAAACCGAGTCTGAATAGGGCGATTGTCACGGGTGGCAGACCCGAAACTGCGTGATCTACCCATGGGCAGGTTGAAGCGCGGGTTATACTGCGTGGAGGACCGAACACGTCTGGGTTGAAAACCGGTGTGATGACCTGTGGGGAGGAGTGAAAGTCTAATCAAACGCAGAGATAGCTGGTTCTCTCCGAAATATATTGAGGTATAGCCTCGGGGCACTACGATGTGGGGGTAGAGAGACTGAATTGGCATGGGGGGCTTCCCGCCTACCCAGCCGAGCCAAACTCCGAATACCATATCGACTATCCCGGGAGACAGACGGCGAGGGATAAGCTTCGTCGTCGAGAGGGAAACAACCCAGACCATCTGCTAAGGCCCCTAATATTGACTTAGTCACTAAGGAAGTGACGTTGCGGTGACAGCCAGGATGTTGGCTTAGAAGCAGCCACCATTTAAAAAGTGCGTAACAGCTTACTGGTCGAGCAATGTCGCGCCGATAATGACCGGGAGTAAGTCTTTAGCCGAAGCAGTGGACTCGAAAGAGTGGTAGGAGAGCGCTGTGCACCAGATACAAGCTAGACGGAAACGACTAGTGCCGGGGTGCACAGGTGATTATGCCGGAATGAGTAACGATAAAGCAGGTGAAAATCCTGCTCGCCGTAAGCCTAAGGTTTCCTGGGGAAGGTAAATCCGCCCAGGGTTAGCCGGATCCTTAGTCGAGGCCGAAAGGCGTAGACGATGGACAGCAGGTCAATATTCCTGCGCCGGTTGTGTGGACCGATGGAGGGACGGCGTGCGGATGAAAGGCGGAGTGTTAGAATACTCCGCGGAGGTTCGCAAGGTGGGGGATAGGCAAATCCGCCCCCATAAGCCAAGCGTTCAGACCGAGGGTGTATGCCCGAAGCTTTCTGAAGCACGTCCAAGAAAATCTTCTAAGGGTTGAAGCACAACTGTCCGTACTAAAACTGACACAGGTAGGCGAGACGAGTAGTCTCAGGCGCTCGGGAGAACGGTGGTTAAGGAACTCTGCAAATTCACCCCGTAAGTTCGCGATAAGGGGTACCCTCGCAAGAGGGTCACAGAAAATCGGCTCTAGCAACTGTTTATCAAAAACACAGGACTCTGCCAACTCGTAAGAGGATGTATAGAGTCTGACGCCTGCCCGGTGTCGGTAGGTTAAGGAAGAAGGTTAGCCTCACGGCGAAGCTTGCGACCGAAGCCCCGATAAACGGCGGCCGTAACTATGACGGTCCTAAGGTAGCGAAGTTCCTTGTCGGGTAAGTTCCGACCTGCATGAATGGCGTAATGACTGGAGCACTGTCTCAACCACCGACCCGGTGAAATTGTAGCCGTGGTGAAGATGCCACGTTCCCGCGGTTAGACGGAAAGACCCCATGAACCTTGACTGTAGGCAGTTATTGGGCTGAGGTACGTTTTGTGTAGGATAGGTGGGAGGCTATGAACTGGTAGCGCAAGCTATCAGGGAGCCATCGTTGAAATACCACCCTGAATGTGCTTTAGTTCTAACCCTGACCCGTGAATCCGGGCAGGGGACAGTTGCTGTTGGGCAGTTTGACTGGGGCGGTCTCCTCCAAAAAAGTAACGGAGGAGTTCAAGGGTTCCCTCAGCCCGGTTGGTAATCGGGCGTCGAGCGCAAAGGTAGAAGGGAGCTTAACTGCGAGACTTATCAGTCGAGCAGATGCGAAAGCAGGACTTAGTGATCCGGTGATTCCGAATGGAAGGGTCATCGCTCATCAGATAAAAGGTACTCTGGGGATAACAGGCTGATCGCTACCGAGCGTCCACAGCGGCGTAGCGGTTTGGCACCTCGATGTCGGCTCATCACATCCTGGGGGTGTAGAAGCTCCCAAGGGTT
>JBGSNR010000080.1:0-3513 GCA_041739545.1 Pirellulaceae bacterium
CGTCTGCATCGTTGGCAAGCAGAATCTCTAGTGCGCGAATGACCGGCCTGTAGTTGAGCCACGTCGTCTGCTGACATGCTGGCCAGTCAGCATGTCAGCTCTGCAACGTCCCGTGATTGAAGAATGTTCTTGCGCGAATGCCTGCGGCGAGTCATCGTGGGAACGGATGTCCCGTAATTCCAGAACCGCACAATGAACCATATCTATGAGCTGGCATTACGTCGTGAGAACCTACCGGGAAGTGAGACACCACTTGCCGGGATTCGAGACATTAGGCTACCGGGAAACGAAACACTCTGTACAGGGAAGCGAGACACGTAAAGACACATTGGCACAGGGATATGAACCACATTTCGGGGCCTTAACTTTGCGAATCGATTGGACAATCGGGGCATCTTACTCTGAATGAGTACTCTATTGGAAACAATCAAGGGATCGGAGTTGCACGGGGCCGTGGAAGGAGCGCCGCGAAGCATGACTCCAGGAATCGCGGTCAACGAATATCGGGAGGGACGCGACGAGATGAACCTGGTGGAGTTGCCACTCTCCAGCATCGCCAACCGGTTTCTCGATGGTCGCAAAACCGCAGTGTTTGTTGATGAGTACTGGGACCGGGAATTGGGGCGGCGGGCAACCAGGGAATTGGCCGTCTCTGGGAGCGACCGCTACGGCTTGCCGACGGCCCGCGACGAAGACGTTCTCCTGGCCTGCGTGCAGCTTTCGAGTATGCGGAACTTCAGTGAACGTGACGTGCATTTCAGCCGGTACGAACTCTTGAGATTGTTGCGGTGGCCCGATGAGGGGAAATACTATCGGCGGCTCTCAGTGTCACTGCGGCGGTGGAAGGGCGTCACGATCTACTCGAATCGGGCTTTTTACGATCATGCCCGCAAGAGTTGGGTCAACCGGGATTTTGGCATCTTCGACAATTTGTATATCTACGAACGAGAAACTTCCGAAGGATCGCAAACGCCGGCCAGCTCCCGCTTCCGCTGGAATGAAGTGCTCTTTGAGAGCTTTCAGGCGGGCTATCTCAAGAAACTAGATTGGGACCTCTATTGCCGCTTAACCTCACCCGTTGCCAAACGACTCTATCGGTTGCTCGACAAACGCTTCTACCATGCCGACCAAGTGACCTTGGATTTGCACCAATTGGCTTTCCGCAAGATCCGAATGAGCGACCGCTACAATACGGCGCAGATCAAGCGTGCTTTGGCCAGCGGAATCCAAGAACTGGAGACGCTCTGGGAACTTCGTCCATTGCCAACGCATCGGCGGTTCGTGAAGCGGGGGCGCGGACAGTGGGAAGTCATCTTCCAGCGAAGACAGGCGCCGGCGACTAGGTCGGCCTTGGCCAAAGCGGATGCGAAACTTATGGACCTAACAGCCGAGTTGTCGCGACGGGAGATTGGACCAGCTACCGCGGCTGAGTTAGTCGAATTGCATCCGGCCGAGTCTGTTCGCACTATGGTCGCATTGTTTGATTGGTATGCTTCGCGAGGCGAGCAAAAGGGCCCCGGGTTTCTGGTAGACAGCATTCGCAATCCGGCCAAGTATCGGTTGCCACGCGAGTTTCAGCCACCGACTTCTCCACGCTCAGCAAAACGCCCCGAGCGGGTCACTCGCAGCCGGGCATCGGTGCAATCACCAGCGGGGCTCGCAACTTTACTTGAGACCGTCCCGCCCGGGAATGCATTCAGCGTGTTCTGGAATCGGCAGGGGCCAGATCGACGGGTGGAGTTTGAGTCGGCTGCTGTAGCGGCAACAGCGCCTATGAAGCGGGAGGGCTATCTGCGCACCAGAGCTGCGGGAGGGCCAGCCTTCGAAGAGTATCGCCAACTCGTGCTCGTGGAGCATTTTGAGCGCACGTGCTCGAAAGGTGAGATCACCCGATAGAGTGCAACGGTCGCGCGGACATCGACCAAGGCGTCGTGGGCATCGCGAGGGTGCAAGGGAACGCCAAAATACTCGCAAAGCGTGGTGAGCTTGAAGTCGGCCGGAGGAGTAAGCGATTTGTTCTCCTGAAAAAACCAGAGTGCTCGCTGAACCGTACAAAGCATCCGAAAATCTCCGGGATAGAATCGTCGATTACGCTCGAAGAACGCTTGCAGGAAGGGGCCGTCGTGAGCTGCATTGTGTGCTGCCAGTTGGGCGACCCGTAGCGTGGCGCCATTGGTCGCCAGCACATTGACTGTGGCATGTCGGCTCAGGAACTCGCCAAATCTTTGGGCTGGATCGAGTTCGTCGCTCAAACGAGGTTTCGGTGGCGTGCGCTTGATATTCTGCTGCCATTCACGGGTGCGACGCCAATCGACTCGCAACTTGGTCTCGAACGACTCGACTTCATACAACCGGCTATCGACCGCGACCGCAGCAATTTGTCGAATTGGTCCCTTTGGGTCGAGGCCGATCGATTCGATGTCTACGAAGACAATCCGCTCACCTGGCATTGAGCTACCAGACGTTCCATAAGTTCATCAGCGTCACAGCTAAGCTGGCAACGATCGCGGCGGCGACCATGCGGGCCGGTAGATATTCACGTCGAGTCATGCCCTGTGCGAAAAACACGGTGAGTACGGCGAGAAATAGACTGTTCATCGGTGCGCCTCCTTCGCGAGCTGTATGCTCGGTGCTGATTTCCGACCGAACGGATATCACAACTCGCGAAATACCGCAAACATCGGTCACCCACTACTCCGTCTTTATCGAGCATTGTGTTTTGGGGAGGGTACGGTAATGGGTTGCTTGTAGTCGGGAATCGGATGTCCCGGCTGCGGCTGTCGTTTCTGTCAAACGCACTGCTGCGAGCGAGGCGCCAAATCGCCTCGTAAGTAGTGGCACGCAAGGCAATCGTTGACACGCAACCTCATCCGGTAAACCGCGCCTCACCAGCGTGGCTAAGGAGATCGCCTCACCAGCGGTCCTGAGGTTGGCCCGTAGAGCTGGATACCAGGAGACTGGTTCGTCCAGCTCGACGGAGGCTCATCAGACTAATCCGGCTCGCGTTGTAAGCGAGACGAGCAATCCTGATGTTCTATCCGATGCATTTATGCCCCGTGCATGAGCGGGGGCGATGCGGACACGCCTGATCCAGTATCTGCTGAATCAGGCCGTCATCGCACAAAGCGGGTGAGGCAAGGCGCTGATGAGTGCGCTTTGCGTAATCCCGTCCAGGGGGCTCAGGAGTTCGCGAGAACTTCGTGCAACCTGGCCGGCGTGGGGAGCTGTGAGCCTGGCGACAGGCCACACCGGACCGACCGGTCCGGGGACCGTCGTCAAACGCGACGGCCGTGAATAGCTCAACCATGTAAAGGCCCGTGAGGGCTTGCCGGTAAGCTGGACGAAAGACGCTGCCAAGCGGCGAAAGATTTCCGTGGGTGGGTAAGGGGATGCTTCCACGTTCGGTCCCCCGAAATCCGCAGTCGCTGACTGCGGGAAACTATGGCGGTGCGGAAGCGCCGTTCATGCCACGGAGATTCCTCCCGGTAACTCGGGATAGCGACGTGATTCGTC
>JBGSNR010000075.1:0-22032 GCA_041739545.1 Pirellulaceae bacterium
AAGTGAATGTGGCCCCGGTGCTGGACCCAATTGGCACGCAGTTGGTGGATGAGCAGACCGAACTGACCTTCACGGCCTCTGCGACCGACGCAGACCTGCCGCTGAACGGTTTAACCTACAGCCTGGACGCCAACTCCTTGGTTGCGGGGATGAGTATCGATGCTACCACGGGGCTGTTCAGCTGGACCCCGACCGAAGCCCAAGGACCAGGCATGTTCAGCGTGACGGTGACCGTCACCGACGATGGCTCACCGGCGCTAACTGCCTTCGAAACATTCACCATCGAAGTGAGTGAAGTGAATCGTCCGCCGGTGCTCAATTTGGTGGCCAACCAAAAGATCAAAGTGGGCAACGATCTGCAGTTTACGGTAAATGCCACCGACCCGGATTTGCCGGTCAACACCTTGACCTATAGTCTGGATGCCACTTCCCTAGCCAATGGCATGAAGATCAATCCGCAGACCGGTGCGTTTGCCTTCCGCCCGAACGCTACGCATGCTGGTCGCAGGTTTGCCGTCAACGTGCGAGTTGCCGACGGCCAAGGGGGGACAGACACACAGACTTTTGCTGTCTTTGTCCCTGCCCTTCCCTCGGTCACTTCCAATGGCACGACCATCAATGTGGTAGGCACCACGGATGACGACTACATAGTAATCAACCAAGCCAACAATGTGATCTACGTGTTTGCAGTCATTGGGCAGGCACGGTTCAACATCTTCAGTGCCCACAACATTCAAGCCCTGGTGGTCAATGCTGGGGCGGGGAATGATGTGGTGGTGTTAACCCCCAACGTAACCATTCGCTCCAGGTTATTAGGTGGGCCAGGGAATGACATTCTGCGCGGCGGTTCTGCACGGGATGTCATCTTTGGTGGCTCGGGAAATGACCTGATCTTTGGCAATGCAGGGAATGACATTCTACTAGGTGGCTCTGGCAACGATACGATCTATGGCGGCAGCGGGCACGATGCACTCTCTGGTAACGAGGGAGACGATGTTCTGTTCGGCGAGGCAGGGAATGACATTTTGATTGGCGGTACAGGGCTGGATGTGCTGAATGATAGTGCGGGTGTTGATTTACTCATTGGTAGCAGCACCTCGAACGACACCCGTGCTCAAGCCTTGGTGGCTGCGATGGTCGATTGGATCGGCAAGCGCAAGCAATTGGCCATTCAAAAGCTGGGGACCTGGCGGAACGATGGCCAGAATGATGTGTTGACCGGCGATTTGCGAGGGGACATTTTGCGCGGCTAACCGTTGGTTGAGTAAGGTAGCCCGGGTTGGTTGACGCAGTCAACAACCTGGGTGTACCAGAAGCCTCGGTCCGCCACGTTGCCTCTCATTCGCGTTCTCATCTCTGCCGGCTTAGGACCGCGGCAAGTCAGTCTCTCAAACACGGACAGAACGGTCGACGGAGCGTACACCTCTCCTGTGCTCGTCGAATAGCGAATGAATCGGTAAGGAGCTGACAGAAGTCATTCCGAGGGAGCTCAGATGCCTACCCCATTGGCGTCGGCTGTTTATTCATCCCCTGATTTCTCGGAAATATGCTCTCGAACCTTGTCGAGCTGCTGAATGAAGAGTTCGAGAGATTCGTTGGCACCACGAACCTCCAATAGTCGCTTGCGTTTTCTAAACTCTTTCGATGCGTCCTCGTACGCATCGCGAAACGACCTGTCGCTGGCCGAAAGGCCTTTCCTGTCCTGCCTTCTCAGTTCATGATTCGCTGCCGCGAGACAGCCTGTATCTTTGGCTGCCTTCTTCTTGTCGTTCGTCAGCAGCGGCAGTAGCCAACACTCGATGGTGTCGACGGCGATCGCGAACAAAATGCGATGCCCGTTCGCCGCTAGAAAAGCCGGGTCGATCTCAGACTTAAGGCGGGCAGTGATTCGATCTACACGCTCTGCCAACGACAGCGGCAAGCCGTTCTCCTGCCTGGGCACATCGTATCCGGCTTGCTCTTGTTCATCAGCATCGATGTGAATGATGACGTAATCGTTGAACTGCAAGGCCTGTTCGCAATCGCCACGTTTCAGAGAAGCGAAAACGTTGCCCCAGCCTCCAGGGTTCAAAGGATCGGCCGGTTGAATCGGAAGAACAACAGGTTCCTCGTCCTGATCCGCAAAATAGCCCAGCAGAATGTTTTCGATGACCGTCTGGTCGTTGACCCCCTCGGCGATGATTCCGAACTTCAGCACCTTTGGGACTCACCGTGTGGGTTTAAAAGTTGTTGGGGAGTCCGCCGATGTAGCCGCGCAGAAAGGCCTCGGATAGGGCCACCGGCACTTGTCCCGGTGCTGGCTTCGGAGGATCAATTCGCCGGACACGTGTGTGTCCGGACTTGTTGCGATCCACAACTAACAGACGCTGCTCGTCATCGTGCAAGTCCAGGCCATCGAGGACGGCCGGATTGTGCGTCGTCAAAATAACCTGTTTGTCATACTTCTTCGCCAACGCGACCATTTGTTTCAAGAGGGCAACGCACATCTTGGGATTGAGCGAGCTATCTATGTTGTCGATCGAGAAGAAGGCTGGCGTATCGGGGCTGATGAGAAGCGTGACGTAGAACAACAGGAACAAGAATCCTTCGTTGGCGCTGCGTTGGTCAAACAAGGCGTCCATCGGTAGGTAACGGTCGCTAATGCGTATGCTACGTTCGCCGGGGCTGAGGTCATCAGGAATTTCAAAGCCTTCGAACCATTCGATGAGGCCGAGTTCGCTTTTGATTTCATCAAGGCGTGGTCGATACTTTTCGGAACTCAGGGCCTTCAGATGGGCGAACAGGCCTTCGCCTTTGATTCCCAGAGGGAGAATTTGGCCCTCGGATTGAAACGTGCGAAGGGCCGAGTTCTCAGGAGCGTAAACAAGAAAACCCGATAGTGGCCCAACTCGAACTTCAAGAAGTGTGGTATAGGCCGCAATGAACTGCTGCAGTTTATCGCCATTTTCTCGAAAATGCTCGAGAATTAATTGCTCAAACTGGCCTTGCAATTCTCTCGCAAGGATCGGCGAAATTCGGCTCCATTTTGGATATGATGCCGCATGATCGGCTCGCAACCGATAATCCAATTTGACGTCTTTATTCCCCTCTACCGAAATGGCAATTTCCCGGTCTGACACTTGGTCCCCGAATGCCGAAGACATGAACCGGGCGTCCGTCACCCTGATGCCACGAGACGTCAAAAACTCATTGTCAAGCTTATCTTGAGCAACCGCTGACGCCAGCGCAATGGCTTCCAAAATGTTGCTCTTCCCGCTCCCATTCGCGCCGATAAGAACGGTTACCCGGCCAAGTTCAAGAGAGAGGTCGGGAATGGACTTGTAATTGTTGATCCGGATTTTTCGGATCATCGGCGTGCCTTTGCGAAGGATATTGGACCTGCCCTTAGTCTATCATCGGCCGGAAACACAGGCCATAGTAACTCGCTACCCCAGGCACGTTACTTCAATTGAGGAACCCAGGGTTCGGGCATATTCAAACGTCGTCCTAAGCCCACTCTAACCTTGGAAAAATCCCCCGGCCAAGCCCTGCATCCTACAAAACTATTGACAAGTAATCAATGAATCAGGACGATTCATGTTGCGGTCGACTTCGGCGTTGCGCGCTGCGTGCCGAGGGTTCGATAACTGCTCTTTGAAAATTCGAGGTGCGGGGAGGCGATCTGCGGGGGTGCAAACCGTGAAGATTCTTTTTGCAACAACTTTGACACAAATCGTGACAAAAATGGTACTTTGTTGCAAAAATAGTGAGCCATTCCCGAGGAAAACCGATTTTTGCAACAAAAACCGGAATGAGAACCGGGTTTTTGTTGCAAAATTCCCTGAAACTGCAGAAAACCGGGGCTTTTCTGCAAAAACTTGGGCAACAACGGGGCGAACCAGTGTTGCAAAAATCGACGCTTGATTCGTTCGCTCGGTTGGCAAAACAGGGCGGGGAGTGAAACGCTCGACGCCAAGTAAAAGAGTTAAGCCCAGCGATGAAAAGGAAGAAGTCGGTTATTCGTCGTTCTTGGTTTGCTCGGCGACTTGCTTCAGCACTTGTTCCAGTTTCAGTCGCTCGGCTTTGACTTCGTTCAGAAGCGCTTGCACGACCATGATCTTGCTGTCGAGTTCCCCCTTCAGCTCGCGGGCGGTGTTGTGCATTTCCACTTGCCAGCGAAGGATGTCCACCGGCGCATCGGCGAGTTCGGAATCCTTGTCCCGTTCGCCGAGCAGCGCGCGGGTATTGCGGACCTCTTGTTGCGTGTCGTCCTTGCCGCGGCGACGAAACAAGAGGGAATTGCTGCGGAGCAACAGGAAACACGCCAGAGCAATGCCGCCGAGCATGAGCAACGTCGGCGCGAACTTACCTAAGTTTTCGAACAGCGAGCCGGCCGCGAGAAGCATGATTACCATTCGTGCACTGCCCGGCGCCTACTTGGGATTGAAGAATTCCGCGTACTGTTCCTGCGTCGCTTCAATGCCGCGGCGAAGCATCACGGAATCGGCACCGAAGCTAAGCATTTTGCAGCCCAGATACGTGGCTCGCGTGGCGAACTGCGGATTGATCGCAATGGTTCCCCAAGCCTTCTTGTGGGTCTTGCAGGCGGATGCCACCTTTTCAAAAGCGGACCAGAGTTGCGGGCTATCCCAATCGCCGAGGCAGCCCATTTCCTGAGACAAATCGGCCGGGCCGACGAAGAGCAGGTCGACCCCTGGAATCGCAGCGATCTGCGCACAAGCGGCCAGCGCGGGAATGGTTTCGATCTGGATCGCGACAAACGTATCGCGATTCGCGTCGGCCGTGAACTTCTCCAGCGACTTCCCGCCGAAGCCTGCATCAAAACCGGCGTTGTTCAAACCGCGGCGTCCGCGAGGTGCGAACTTTGACCAGCGCACAAATTCCTCGGCCTGAGCCAAGGTTTCTACGCGTGCTGCCATCAGTCCACCGGCGCCGGCTTCCAAGTTGGAGGTCGCCTGAGCGTAGTTGGTCAGCGGCATGCGAACGAAGCTGTCGAAACCGTTGGCGCGGCAGCAGGCGTTGGCGAGGACGATTTGCTCGTAGGTGGTCTGGCAATGTTCCTGGTCGATCCAGATGCCGTGGAAACCGCCGATCATTCCGTGTAAGTCGAAGACGATCGGGTGGATTAATCGTCCGACGGAGAAAACGCGAATCAATTCGCCTGCGGCCAGACGGGATTTGAAAGTAGTAACAGCCATGGTGAGTTGAACCTCCAAGGGAGACAGCAGTGAAACGGCCCTCGGGCTGAGGATAAGCCTGAGGCAGCCGTTGGCTTTCGCGGCCAGAATGTTCCTTCGCCTGATTTTTCTCTAATCTCCGAGTGTACTTGATCGTGTGCTAGATTGACCACTCGGTGATCGCTAGTTTCCTCTTACTGAACCAAGGTGGGGCGGCATGCTCCTTGCGTTTTCCAGCCTCGATGTCGCGGTGCTTGTCCTGTATTTGGGGTTGGTGCTGGCCGTGGGAATTTTCTTCCACAATCAGCAGCGATCGACGGAAGATTTCTTTCTGGCAGGGCGTTCGTTGGGGTGGTTCCCGGTGGGGATGTCCCTGATGGCGTCGCTGATTTCCGCCTTGAGCTTCACCGGCGTGCCCGGCCAAGGATATTCCATCGGACTGCGAACCTTGTATATGCCGCTGGCCGTCTGGCTAACGGTACCGATCCTGTGGGGCGTGGCAATTCCCATGTTTCGGGGGCTGCAACTGGCATCGATTTACGAGTATTTAGAGCTGCGATTTGATGGCCGAACGCGGGTGTTGGCAACCTTGTTGTTTGCCTTGTGGCGAATCTTGTGGCTGGGAGGCGTGTTGTACGCGCCGTGCAAAGCGTTTTCGGCTGCCGTGGGGTGGGACGTGCCGATCGGACTGTTGATTGTCATTCTGGGAATAGTCACCACGGCTTACACATTCCTGGGTGGTATCAAGGCAGTTGTTTGGACTGACGTGCTGCAGGGACTGTTGATGATTGGCGGTGCGCTGATCGTCATTTGCAGTGTGTGGTGGGCGCTGCCTGGCGGGCCCGCGCGGGTTTGGGAAGTCGCTAACGATTTGCAGCGAACGACCGTGCTGGATTCCAAGTTCGACTGGAATGCTCGCTGGACTCCGTGGGGCTTCATTCCCCACTTCGCGCTCGCGATGTTGTCGTTCTATTTGGCCGATCAAATTACGGCGCAACGATTTCTGGCCGCGAAGTCCGTCGCAGCAGCCCGGCAATCGTTCTTGCTGAACTGTGGCGCACTCACGATTCTGTTTCCTGCACTGACCTACATCGGCCTGTGTATGTTGGCGTTCTACCACGATCAACCGCAAGAGCTGCGGGCAGCCTGGGTGACAAACCTTGATCCCAGGCCCCCTCATGAGTACTTCCGGCGGCCTGGCGACGACGAGCCACTCCTTGATCCGCGGCGACGAGACCAGGCGTTGACTCCGGCAAACATTCCGCAGTTGGTGCGTGACGCGCGGATCTTGCAACCCAATCGCCTGGAACCATTCACGAGTGAGGAGGAGTTCACCAATCCAGAGACCGGAGAGCCGCTCTCGGAAAAATTGATGATGCGCAAACCAAGCATTGGCCTGGGGCTTGGCAAAGGAGAAGTATTACTCCATCAGCAGGCACCGGAAGAACTGTTTCCGTGCTATGTGGCCGATCAACTTCCTGCAGGTATTGCGGGGTTAATCCTGGCGGCACTATTGGCTGCCTCGATGTCCTCGATGGACTCGGGGTTGAATTCCATTAGCATGCTTTTGCTCCAGGACATCCACGAACGGCAGGGGGTGGGACAGTCGTTTTTGGCGCGCTGGCGAGGAAAGACGATCGACCAACTCGATGACCAGGATCGCATGTCGCTGGCAAAGCCCCTGACGCTTTTGATCGGCGCGATTGCCACGATCGCAGCGTTAGCAGTCGGCCAATTAGGGAACATTTTCGACATCATGATTGGTGTGGTGAATACGTTTGGTGCATCGCTGCTGGGAGTTTTTCTGCTGGGGATGTTTACCCGCCGAACAACGGCGGCAGGCGCCTTGGCAGCCTTGATCGGCGGGACGATTTTTACCATCGGCTTCATGGCTTTATATCGTTTCGAAGCCCTCGCCCCGCTGCGTCCCTTCGGCCAATCGATCAACGATGTCTGGACGATCGTTTTCGGCACGGGCTTCACACTTGGCGTGGGTTGGGGCATGAGCCTCTTCCTGGGAAAGCCAAAATCCTCTGCCGAGTTGCGCGGCCTGGTTGCCGGCTGCGGTGAACCGGGAGTGCTCGCTTCGAACGAAGGAAAGCCACGACTGCCGATGCCCCCCGTCGATTCGAAACGCTGGAAGAAGTAACGGCAAGGGATGCTCCGCTAGCACCTTCCCAGTTTCCCTTGCTCATCTTGCCTGCCGGCGATACTCTCCTGCCGCGAGTGTAAACTCCTGTGGAGGTCCGCTGCGCATGACCCTGCGCGAATGTAGCCCATGATTGATTACGAAGTTCACCGCTGTTCCCGCCGCTGTGCCGCAACCGATCGCGAGTTCGTGCCCAGCGAAGCGATCTACTCGGCCTTGGTGGCCGAAGGGAAGGAAGTGGTGCGCAAGGACTTCGGCATGAGTGCCTGGACAGGTCCGCCAGCGAATGCGATCGGCTGGTGGAAGGGAACGGTCCCCGGATCGAACAGCAAGAAGGTTGCTTGGGCTCCGGGCGAAGTGCTCCTCGGCTATTTCGAAGAACTTGCCGACAACCCCGCCCGTGCTGACGTGCGTTATTTGCTGGCGCTATTGATGGTGCGCCGCAAGCTACTTCGGCAGGATGCGATCGAAAACGAACCCGACGGCAGCGAGACACTCGTCGTCTATTCGGCCCGCACCGATCAAACCTATCGCACGCCGGTGGTGATGCCAGCCCCGGAGCGCTTGGCAGCCGTCCAGCAAGAGTTGCTGCAACTACTGCAGGCGGATGGAGGGGCTCCAGCATGAGAACCTTCGTGCTCCTGCTTATTTTCTTTTGCAGCGTCATGTCCAGTGGCTGCCGCTGGAATCCGTTCAAGCGCACCAACGTCGATCCTTCGCCGGTATTGTTCTTGAATGGCCAACCGACCATGCAGGAATTGACGGCTGCGGTAAATGCGAACACCGGGCGCGTGAGTCAACTTACTTCGCAAGGGGCCGTGCTGCGGATTCCCGGCACGCCCCCTATCAATGCGGATATTGCACTGCAACGGCCGCTGGGTTTTCGCTTTCGTGCTGGGACAACTTTCACCGGTCCCGAGGCTGATTTTGGGAGCAATAATGAGCTTTTCTGGTTCTGGATTGCTCGCGCGCCGCAGCCGGCTTTGTTCTTCGCCCGGCACGATCAGTTCGCGAACTCGCCGGCTCGAGCGCAGCTTCCGGTCGATCCCACCTGGCTTGTCGAAGCCTTGAGCCTGACCGAGATCAATCCGCAGCAAGTCTGGGAAGGACCACTGCCGATTGCCGAGGACCGAGTTGAAATTCGCACGCGGGTGCCGTCCGCTTTGGGTGAGCTCACCAAGTCGATCGTGATTCACAACCGCTTTGGCTGGGTGCTCAATCAGCAGTTAACCGATCCGCGTGGCCAGCTGGTGGCGTCGTCGGCGACCTCTGCCCAACAGTACTATCCGGTCGACGGCGTAAGCTTGCCGCAGCATGTGGACATCAACATACCCGCGTTGCAAGGCGCATTCGCGATCGATGTCGATCGGTGGCAAGTGAACACGCTCGGGGGTGATGCTCAATCGCTGTTCGCGTTGCCTCGGGATCAGTTGCGGAGCTATCCGTTGGTGGATCTGACTCAGCCTCCTGGGAGTTCTAATCAAGGACCTTCAGCAATTCCTGTCAATGCTCCACAAGCTCCACCGATGTCGGGCCCCTACGGTTCGCCGCCGCCGAGTGCCTACAACCTGGTTCCCAACGCCACACGGATTTCCTCGCTGCCCGAAAACGAGTATCGCCAGAACATTCGCGGGCTCAATTCGTTGCGTTAATGGCGAATACGATTGATATTCCTCGTGGTAATTGGCTCAGAAGCTCGTAAAATTCGGCTCAGGCGGACTAGAAGAAGCTTTGGAGCACACCGCGCAAGAGACGATCAAGAACCTGAAAACTAGTGCTATCACTGGATGCAAGCACTTTATCTTGTGACAGCAAACGCTCCGCTCGCCAAGATATGCGAGGCTGATTGTCTCACCTTTCGTTTTCAGTACCCTCTAGCTCAACCCTGACGTTGTCGTACGGAGCGACAAAAAGTCAGGGTCGCAAGGGATCGAACGAAAGGAACCACTTCGCCGCAGTTCGGGACGAACGACGCGAGTGGAGTTGGCACCAAGCGACGGAATTTTGTTTCCGTGACCCAGCGCTTGTTGCCACTCCCTAAAACTTAGTTCACCCGTATTTCGACAAGTCGGTCCAACCTTTCTTCGTCCTCTGCCGTCCAAGGTGTAGGGATGTACCACGATTTGAAAGGGAGTTGAGCTTATGGACCGCCGACCACTCATCGGGATGAACGCTGATTTCCGGGCTGCCAAGAAGGACGCGCCGGCCTTCTCGTTTATCGCTGCTGCGTACTACGATTCAATCACGCGAGCAGGTGCCATTCCGGTGATCGTACCGCCACTGGACAGTGAAGACGATGCGAGCCGCGTGCTCGATACCCTCGACGGCTTCCTGCTCGTCGGCGGTCTGGATCTGGATCCCCGCAACGATGGGTTTATGCTGCACTCGAGCGTCCGAGCCATGGACGAACGCCGCGAAGGTTTCGACCGCCTCTTAATGCGGCTGATTGCCGAACGCCGCCTGCCGGTCTTTGGCATTGGGGTCGGCATGCAGCTACTGAATGTCATCAGCGGCGGCAACCTGTACTTGCATATTCCGGAAGACCTGCCAGAAGCCGTTCGCCACCGCGACCCTCAAGACCCAGAACATCGCCACGCCCTGGTGGTCACGCCAGGCTCGCTCATGGAACGCGTCTACGGCGACGGTGAAATTCGCGTGAACAGCATGCATCACATGGCCGTGGATGAAGTTGCGCCTGGTTTCTCGGTCACCGCCCGCTGCCCGGATGGGGTTGTGGAAGGGATCGAGAGCATCATGAGCGATTGGTTTGCCATGGGAACCCAGTTCCATCCCGAAGCGGCATCTGCTTCCGCCTTGGATATTCGCATTTTTGAAGAGTTTGTGGACGGAGTTCGTTTGGCGAGCAAGCGCTCGAATCGTATCGCAGTTGCCGCCTAGTCTGGTTCGTTGCGATTATCGACATTCCTACTCTTAGAGGGGCGGCGAGAAAATCGTCGTCCCCCCAGATGAACCGATTGTTCGCCAGTTTTTCTGAAAGTTCGCCTCGCTCCTCTCCTGCGAACTATTTCTTGCCTCATCCCCCCATTCCTTTTTCCAGCGACTGATGTTCCTCGGTTGCGCGCCCTATTTGCCAAACGCCGATGACGGCGGTCTGCACTGCACTCGGACAAGGATTGTCCCGAAAGAGCCCTGCGCTCTTTCGTAGCCACGGATGGCTGTTTGAATTTCGAAGCGTCCCCTGACCGGACAGGGATGTTGATCTTGGAAAGCCCACGGATGGGCAGTTTTTCCACGGTCAGGGGACGCTTTTAGTGAGCAGAATCCAAATAGCTTGGCGAAGAGGAGGAGGAAGCGATCAGAACCGGGCGTTTCGCGGGTTTCCAATCCTCTTCTGCCCCTTCCCGCGTGAACTCGGGAGGCAATAATTGGAATCCCGCTGATCCTGGAGAAAAAAAATGCCCAAACGTGTTCTTGATGTTGGTAATTGCTCAGTTGATTTCAATCAGATCCGATCGATGCTGATGGATCAGTTTCAGGCCGAGGTCGCCCAGGCGCATGGTCCGATCGATGCGATCGAAGCGGTTCGCAGCGGCAGTTTCGACCTGGTCTTAGTGAACCGCAAACTCGACGCAGATTACAGCGACGGCCTGGAGGTCCTGCGTTTGCTCAAGTCCACGCCGGAAACCGCCCATGTGCCGGTGATGCTGATTACCAATTACCCCGAGAGCCAGGACGAAGCTGTTCAACTGGGGGCGGAATATGGATTTGGAAAGAAATCGCTGTACGCCGAGGAAACGAAGCAGCGACTATCCAAAGTGTTTGGGTAAATCGTTCCCAGCCGACAACAAGGGGTCGGCTGGGGAGAACCATCGGCGCCGGATCGCTACCGCTTTGGCGGGGAAGCTTCGCGGACTGTTGCGCCGAATTCATCGCTCAGGATCAAGATCGAAAACTGCTGGGCTGAATCGAGATCGTTCGTGTTCAGCGAGGAGTAATCGAATCGGCCTCGAATATCGGTGTAGCCATCTTTGAAGAACTTCACCTGGCCATCGGCGAGCCGGGCGTAAACCTTCACGTAGGCTTTCGACACCGGTTTGCCCGTGGTCTGGTGCGTGACCTTTATCTGCCCGTAGTTTTCGATCGTTTGCACCGCGAGCGTGTGAGCGTAATACGCCTGCGTTCTGGTCTGTCCGGCGCCGACCACTTCCACAATCACATTTTTGCCGAGTAGCAACTCCGGCAAGGGAATTTCGATGGTGCGTTGATCCTTCGGCAGAGGAACCTCCACCGAATGGTTGGCTTTGATCGAATTGAACTGCCCTTGGAACTGCTGCACAAACGGATTGCGGCTGAACAACAGTTCCACATCCATCTCATAGAAGTTCACCCGCACGGTGGGGAGGTTCTGGAAGTCAAGCCGGATCTTCTTCGCTTCGACGACGAAGTCAAAATTAGGCTCGGTTGCAGCCAATTCTGCCTGGCGTTGTTCGCGATTCTCCCGATCGATGGTGGTTGTCCCCTTCCCTTCAGCCTCGTCGATCTGTGCGGTGATCGCGGCAAAAGTTTTCTGCCAGCGATCGACGGGATGATTCGCGTGCTTTAGAGCAATCGCCCGTGCTTGAGCGAGGTCTTCCCGAAAGAGGGACAAATACGCCTGGCAATACTCATACTGCAGGGGCGATTGAATCTCTTTCGCGTCGATGCGGGCAAAGCTCGCGAGTGATTCTTCCACACGGTCCTGCAACAGCAAGTAGTAGGTGACCGCCAGCCATTCTTCGCTGCCGAGCTTGGGCTCGTAACACAGTTCCGTCAGGAAGCGGTGGTACTGCCAAAAGTAACGATCATTGACAATCTGCCGCCGCTTGCCGAGCGAATGAGCTCGCGCATTCACGAGCGGCTTGTACTCCAAGTGCTCATACTGGCGGCGTAGGACCGGATCGATCACCAGGAGCGGGCTCGTCAACCGGCCGCCGCAATCGTTGACGATTTTGTCCGCATGCTGCAGGAACTCTCGCGCGGCCGAGGGAACATCGTGCATCAGGGAGTACGACCAGAGCGTGTGGTTGTAGGCATGCATCTGCGAGAGCTTGGCAATGACGGCGGTGAACATCTTGGCGTCCTTCATCCGCCAGGCAATCCTGTCCAGGTTGATGCTCGCCACGTTCTGTTTGTCCAGGAACTCGAGAACCTGTTCGTTCGTCCCGTGCTGCGAGATATGTTCCCACGATTCGGTATCGATCTTCGTCGGCTTGTCGACCACGTTGAGCGTGAGCGGTTCGGCCGCGGCAATCAGTGTTTCACCACGCGCGACGTGCACGGGGAAATGACCAAACTTGCCTGGCGCGGGAAAGTAGAAGTAGTAGTCCAGCGTTTGCGTGTGATAGGGTTCGAGCGTGACATGCACGGTCCTGGTCGTCTGACTCCCCAGCACCGGTAGCGAACCTTGTGGAATCTGCACCAGCAAGTTCAGCTTCTGCCGAGTTGAAGTCGGATTGGTAACAACGACCTGGCAACCATAGACGACGTGCACCAAAAATTCTTCGCTGATGAATTTATCGACGGTTTCACCATTCACGATACGGTGGCGATCGTTCTGGCGATAAATGTTCTCACTCACCAGCACCTTGGCCCCCGCTTCAGGAGCAGCCGAGGGGCGAATCTCTTCGTGAAAAACAACCAATGGCCCACCGGCAGTGAGTGTCATAGAAACATCTTCGAACTTCGTCTCATGCTTCGGTGATTCGAAGGGCAGATCGAGGAGCGCCATGGCGAACATGATTTCCGGGAAGTTGCGATGGGCTTCGGCCAGATTCTTCGAATAGAAGGGAGTGGCCGGATCGTGCTGAGCAAAGTCTTTCCAGAAGCCGCTGACCGGTACTAACTGCGGCCCCTGTTGGTCGATGGTGATGTGGTAGTAGTTGTTTTCCGCCCATTCCCAAGTCTTATCGAGCTTCCGATAGAGTTGCCGCACCGCTTGCCGACGGTTTTCGCCACTTTCCCGGAAAAACTTATCGGATTCATCAGCGCGTTCTAAACGTGCGCGCCCGTCCATTGCGGCTGCATCTTTAAGTGCCGCGCCACGGTCTGCTTTCCCATCACGAGCCACTTGCTCTTTGGCAGACTCTTGGAGTTCGCGCTTCTTTTCGGAAACATTTTTGCGAAGCATTTCACTTTCTGCCGGAGCAGATGCGGCCGCAGACTTAGGCGATTCCATCGCTGGTCTGGGTGGAGCGGCCGGTGCAGCAAAGCGAGCACCATTGGTGGCCGCCACTTCAGCATCCATTTGCAAGAAGTCCAAACTTTCCGAAAGCTTTGATTCCAAGGCCAGACTTAGCCCCAACGGATCGCCGACATCGAGGGCGCTGCGCTGTACGGCCGTATCAAACAAGCGCAGGAATTCGTCAACGTTTGGCGGCAGGAGTTGATAAAGCTCCGTGATTCTGCGGGACGTGTATTGCCGTTCGTCGGCAATTCGCCGCGTGAGGAGAATTTTTTCGGTCGTGTTGAGCTGGTCGTAACGCCAGGGCGAAAGGTAGCTCTGCAAATTCTCGCCGAGCAGAAAGTCATCGACAAATGTCTTATCTTTCTTATTCTGCAAGTACGGCTTGATGACTGCTTCGAAGAAGGCGGGGTCTTTCTTGTAGAGGAAGAAGCTCAATTCGTGGCAAGCATACTTGGAATACTTCTCGCGTTTCTCTTCATCCTTGAGCGTCGGCCATTGCAGAATGAAGGCGAACTCCGCAACCTTCGGATCGCTATTCAATGTGGCATACAGGCCATACACACGGGACAGACTGTCGTAGGCTTCGAACTTGCTAGTGGTAATGTCGGCCAGCGTGAACTTCTGCCCGGCCGGCAGAATCGTGATCTGCTTTTGCTGGGTGAAGTGCCCTTGCGGATCGAGTCCCTTCTTTAACCGCAAATCGACGAACAGCATTTTCGGCTCGACCAGCGAGTACGAACGATAGGTGACGTTCGTCGGGTCGACGACGACGATATGCAAATGCTGATGATCACCGAGCGCGGCGCGATCGATTTCCAGCACACCTTCCTTGCTCGGTTCCAGATTCACTAAAACTGCCGAAGCAAACGAGAGGAAATCGAGATTGGCGAAGCCGGGCTGTTCTTCGCTTGCTGCTCCAGCACCGCCAAGACCGCCGCCAGACTGACTTTGCCGAGCTCCCCCGAACGCACCAAAGACATCGCCCCCTTCAGCAACTTGCACGCCTGTTTCCGTTTCACGAACGGCCCAGGGATTTAAGAGCAACGACGGCCGATCAAGCATGTTGCCGGGAAACTTAGGGGCGTACCGGCGATCAATGATGTAGCGGTATTCGTCGCCGATATTGCGACCTGTTAGATAGACCGATTCCGCATGTCCGGGCCGAGCAAAAAACGGCTCAGGCTCGCGAGCGACGTCCAGTCGGCCGAAGACATCGTATTCCGGCACGTAGCGCGTCGCGAAAATATGAACGCGGGCGAATTGGTTCCAGTTAGCCAGTTCGATGACTAGCTTTTCGGGCTTGGCATCAGCGGCAGGAGCTTTCGGATCGATGGGCTTCTTCGGATCAGCGGGAGATTTCGCGTCCGCACCTTCCTTTGCGTCCCCTTCTTTTTTCGGATCTGCCTGCGCGTCATCATCACCGGCCACTTTTGCGACCGCGGCTTTGCCAGGCAACAACTTTACACTAGCGACTTGCACCGGCGCGAGCGGCTTCGTTTGCAGTTGTCGCACTTGACTAACCGCGAAACCATCGATCTGCTTGCCAGCGGCAATGCGAATACGAATCTGTTGCGGCACCGACTTCAATAGCAGGCTGTAATCGCCGGCCGGAAGTTTTTCCAGGTGGAGCAAGCCATCTTCCAAACGGACGTTATCAAAGAAGTCCGCCACAAACGCTTCGCCGTTCAAACCGAGTAGCGAAACTTCGCTTCGCGCGAGTGGCTCCCCATTCGCTGCCGAGACTGCCTGCGAAGCGCGACGCGGCAGGTAAGGAATTGTGAGCGTGCTGTTTTCCAAGCCATGCATGGCCGAGGGGAACGTGTGCTTGTCGTCGGGCAGCTCCCAAGTATGCGAAGTCCCTTCCGGACCCGACGCTGTTAGCGTGGTAATCTCTGCCAACTTGCCGAGGACGATGCGGCCGGCCGGATCGGTTTTCAGCGTGACATTGAACACCGGGCGAAAGTCGCGATGCTTCACTTGCAACGAGATCGGCCTGGAAGGGCGTGATTCCCCGGTCTTGCCGCGCAGTTCCAACACCCAGATGCCATCGGCCTGCAGCAAATGCAGGTCTTCGATTTTGTCGGTCTTGTCGATGCCGTTCAGACTAAAACTGGCGGCCGCCGAAACATCCGTTTTCTCACCTCCCTTAGTGATGATCGGAATCTTGGCCGAGAGCGCGAAGTGGATCGACGCCAATCGCTGTGGGACTTGAAAATCGTGGGTCGTTTCGCGATCTTCGAACAGCCGAACGTCGTTGATTTCTTGACTCGACGAGATGCCGTCCAGGTCCGTCGACGTCACCACCAATTTGACTTGTTCCAGCAACTTCACCGAAATCGGAGTCCCGCTAACGGTCAATCCGCTGCGAATCAGGAGCGTGGCTGTTTTGCGTGTGAGGAGTGCTTCGCGGTCGACATAAAATCCAGCTTGAAGTTGATAGTCTTCCCCTTGATGCTGAAAGTGATCGAGCGAGGAAAATTCACCGGCCGGCGTTTTGGCGGTCAGCACGATGGGCTGACGTCCCGGGTTGGTGGAAAACGGCACGGCGATCTGGCCGTTCTCGTCCGATTCGTATTCGTGTCCTTGCATCCAAACGGACGCTTTCTTCTGCACTTCGTTCTGGCCGTTTAGAACAACAAACGTGTGGCCGGCGGAATCGGTCTGTACCAGTTTTCGCAGCGACCCTTTGCGAATGAGCGCCCGGCTGCTCCGCCCGTTGCCGATGAAGTCGATGACATAAATGCCAGGGCGTGTGAGTTGTGGGAATTCGAATTTACGTGTCACACGGCGGAGCGGTGGCTCGGCATAACCGTTCGTTTCCTCGATGTTTGCCACCAGGCCGTCGAGATTGATATCCGTATCGATCTCGCGCAGTTCATTGCGATAGAAGTTCTTCGTATTGATCTCAAAGACCTTCACCATCAGGGTGCTGACATTCTTGGTGTGCAGTTCGAGCACCACTTTTTCATCGGCCGAGAATTCGGTGGGATTCTTGAAGTCGAACTCGATGTCGACCCGTTCCTTCAACGCCTGAAACTGTGCCGGAGGAAGCAGTGCCGCCCATTGCTCGGCACTTCCCAATCCATTGAGGATTTTGACCTCGGCAAACAGGTGCTTCAGGTAAATGTCATTGATGAATGGCTCGAACTCTTTGGTATCGGCCGCTTCGACCAGGAAATGAGCCAGATAGCTCCGGACGAGCGGCTCATCGTTGCCGATCGGCGCGAGCAGCGTTCCTCCTTCAAAATTGGAATTCGGATCGATGCGGAACTGACGCATTGCCTCCGATTCCGCCAGCGCCTTGGAGATGTAATTCATCGGCCGCGGCAGTTTCAGGTACTCGAGGAACAATTCCTTGTTCCATTTCCCAAGTTTGCGGTCGAGCAACAACTGATGATAGATGACGTGAGCTTTGAGGGAGTTATGCACCGGTTGCAGGCGATCGACGAACGCTTTCAGCCGAGTCAAATAGCCGGCCAAGATCGTTGTATCGTGCTGCCAATTTTCATCCGCGCCCGGCTGCAAGCGAACCAGATAAGTGTTGACGAAGATGTGATGGTTCAAAAGTTCTGGCTTGGCCTTCAAAAGTTCTTCAAGCTGCGCCAGGAGCAACTGCCGATGAATCCCGTGCGAGCCAAAACCGCCAGAGTTCTGATGGTTTAGATCTTCGACAATTGCCTTGACCAGTCCGGCAACATCGGGTCGAGAGAGTCGCGAGAGAAGATTCCGCCGTTGGTTAGGATTCAGTTCCGTGGCAACCAGGGATTCGAGCGCCGCATCTTCCACACCATTCAAGTCGTTGGGCGTGGGAGCTAAAGCGCGCTTTTGAAATGCTTCGCGGGAGACCAGTGCCGGATCGAGGGTGACCGGGAAGTTGGGTTCAGCATTGAGCAGTTCGCGGGCGTGAGGATAGTTCAGCCCCAGGCGATTCTTGAGAAACGTCAACGTTTCCTGTGGCTTCGCGGGATAGGTCAGCAAGTTGTAGCGTGTCCGAATTTCCCACACGCGCTGCGTTTCGCCATGACGCTGCACCCACGGGGTCAGCAGTTCCTGCACCTTGGGAAATTGCTCGGTGTGCAAGTAATACAGGGCATGAAAGTAGTAGAAGTCCTCCGTGCCGGGAATAAGCTGCTTCAAGGCCTCGGCCCGGTCTTGCGCCAGTGCGAAGTCTTCCCGAAAGTCAATCTCTCCCCCACGAGCTGCTGCCATCCAAGACATTGCCACTAGAACTCCCGCTGCAAAAACGCCGTTAAGCTTGCGAAACCGAGTCATGTTATTCGTTCCTGAAGAGGAGGGCTTGGATCGCCGCGGGGAGAAAAACTTCCCTCGGTTCGTCTGCTGCCGCCGAAAATATCGCGAAGGGTGAAAATGGCCTGATAAGTGCCGCGACGTGCCGAAGCGATCGCCGCGGAGGTGAGAAACGCCCATTTGGGGAATTTCCCACTATTTAGACGGTAGTCCGCCGGCGTTAAGACGGGGACGGGGATGGGAAAGTTTTTGGAGAATGTCCTGGTGACAGGACTGTTACAAAAGGAGGGGGATAGAGAGGGGCAGAAGGGCTGGAGTTGGGGCTGGGGAAAGATCAGCCAACCTGCCCCCTAATCTCCGCCAAACCGTCACAAAAATTTGCAACTCCTTTCCAGGACTGGTATTCTGAAGGGCAAATACCGCGACCGCCGACGCATCCTGTGCCGTGCGGCAAGACTGCTTTTTCGTACCTAGTTCACCGTTGGAGCCCTCTCTTTATGTCTCGATCCAATTCCAATGCTTCCCGCCGCGAGTTCATGAAGCGGTCGTCGATCCTGATGGCAGGCGGTGCCGCAATCGCTGCCGGAAGCTCTCTCTCGATCGCCAATGCCGCTCACTCGTTCGGTAGCGACACCATCAAAATCGGCCTGGTCGGCTGTGGTGGTCGCGGAACCGGGGCTGCGATCCAAGCGATGAACACCAGCGGAGGGGAAGTAAAGCTCACCGCACTTGCCGATGTTTTTGAAGACCGCCTGCAGACTGCTTACCGCACCTGCAATGGCCAACACAAAGACAAAGTCGATGTGCCCAAGGATCGCATGTTTGTGGGCTACGACGCCTACAAGCAGATCCTGGAAAGCGATGTCGACATGGTCATCCTGGCCACGCCGCCCGGCTTCCGCCCACTGCACATCGAAGCGGCCATCAATGCCGGCAAGCACGTTTTCGCCGAAAAGCCTGTCGCGACCGATGCGGCCGGTGTGCGTCGCGTTTTGGCCGCGGCCGAAGAAGCGAAGAAGAAGAGCCTGGCCATTGCCATCGGCCTGCAACGCCGCCACGAGCGGAAGTACATGGCCACCGTGGCCGAGATTCAGAACGGCGCGATTGGGGACATCGTTCTCGCTCGCGCTTACTGGAACGGCAACCGCCCTTGGTTCAAGCCACGTCAAGATCAGTGGACCGAGCTCGAATATCAGCTCCGCAACTGGTACTACTTCAACTGGATCTGCGGCGATCATATCAACGAGCAACACATCCACAACCTGGACGTCATCAACTGGATCAAGAATGCCTATCCAGTGAAGGCTCAAGGCCAGGGTGGCTTGGTGAACTGGAACGAGCAGAAGTCGGGCGAAATTTTTGACCATCATATGGTCGAATACACCTACGCCGACGGCACCGTGATGCTCAGCCAATGCCGCCATATTCCCGGCTGCTGGAACGCGGTCAGCGAACATGTGCACGGCACGAAGGGTTCTTCCGATGTCAGTGGCTCGAAGATTTTCGATGCGGCCGGCAAGAAGCTCCATGACTTCGCCAACCTGGGGGGCGACGGCCACCAACAGGAACACCACGACTTATTCGCCGATCTCCGAGCCGGCAAGATTGCTGCCGAAGGGGAATGGGGCGCCAAGAGCACTATGACCGCCATCCTGGGACGCATGGCCACCTACAGTGGTCAGGTCGTGACCTGGGACGAAGCCCTGAAGAACGGCAAGGATCTGGCCAACTTCGACAAGCTCACCAAGATGGACGACGAAGCCCCAGTCCAGCCTTTGGCTTCCGGCGGCTACGCCGTTCCTGTTCCTGGCAAGACGAAGGTGATGTAGTCAAAGTAGTAGGCACACTCCGTGTGCCGTTCACTACCTTGTGCGTAAACAACAATTCGGCGCGGCGAACAACTTGTTTGCCGCGCCGTTTGCATGAATGGGCAGCAAGTCGACAGCAACTCAATTGCCTTCCCGCTCTCCGCCTTCCAGAATTCTTCTCCCTCCTACCACGAATCCCTCGATGATCCAATCTTCTCGCCTGCTGTTGATCGCTCTGCTGCTCGGTTCAAGCGTTAGTGCTGCCTGCGCCGAAAACTGGCCCGAATTCCGTGGCCCGCGTGGCGATGGATCTTCTCTCTCCGAGAACCTGCCACTCACTTGGAGCGACAAAGAGAACATCCGCTGGAAGACGCCACTGCCGGGCAAAGCCTGGTCGTCTCCCGTCGTGTGGGACAATCAAATCTGGCTGACGAATGCTCCGCCAGATGGCAAGCAGTTGTTTGCGGTTTGCATCGATCGCGAGTCGGGCAAGATCGAGAAGAACATCAAGGTTTTCGAGATTGCCGAACCGCAATACTGCATCGAAAAAAACAGTTACGCTTCCTGCACTCCGGCGATTGAAGCGGGGCGAATCTACGTTCACTACGGTGTGCACGGGACGGCCGCGATTGATACGGCCAGTGGCGAAACCATCTGGGCGCGGCAAGACTTGCCTTGCAATCATCATCGTGGCCCCGCTTCCAGCGTGGTGCTCTACAAGAACCTGGTCATTCTCACCTTCGATGGATTTGATCTGCAGTATGTGGTCGCGCTCGATAAGGCGAACGGCAAGACCGTCTGGAAGACAGATCGCAACACCAAGTACAGCAGCGACAACGGCGACATTATGAAGGCGTACAGCACGCCGCAGATAATTGAGGTGGCCGGGAAAGCACAACTTGTCAGCCCCAGTTCGGCGGCCGCAATCTCTTACGATCCAGAGTCGGGCAAAGAACTGTGGCGCGTGATGGTCGGTGGCATGAATGCTGCCTGTCGCCCAATCTACGGGCAGGGGATGGTCTTCATGACCGCCCCCGATGGCGGCTGCGGATTGTATGCGCTCAAGCCGGACGGCACCGGCGATGTGACTGGCAACATTGCTTGGAAACAGCCCAAGGGTTATCCCAAACGGGCGTCGCTAACCCTGATTGGCGACTGGATTTTCATGGGGAACGATCAAGGCATTATCTGCTGTGTCGAGGCAGCCACCGGCGAAGTGCTGTGGCAAGAGCGGGTCGGCGGCGTCTTCACGGCTTCCCCAATTTCAGCGCCGGGCCGGGTTTACTTCTTTGCCGAGGATGGCACGACCGTGGTGATCGCCGCGGATAAAGAGTTCAAGCAACTAGCGAAGAACAAGGTCGACGACGGCTTCATGGCTTCGCCAGCAGTCGCGGGGAATGCGATCATTCTCCGCACGCTGGGGCATGTCTACTGCGTGGAGCAGTAAGCCGACCGATTGAATGCGCTCGGGCAAGCGTCCCTCGCTGGGCACCCTTGTTTGTTGTAGCGGACGATTCCCAAACTCTGGGAAGTAAAAACCCTCAACCGATGTGAACTTGCACCCAAAGGATCGAGACTCAGGCTACAAGTCATCCATCAGCGAATGCTTCCCGTAGAGCCAGTTCAAGAGCCAACCGGGCTAATACCGCGTAAAGAGCCGCCAGAGGTTGAATAGGAGAGACGCCCGATTCTGTCAGGGACGGGGTCCCTGGACCTACAACTACTTTTGCGCGACCTACCTTGGCTTGTTCATGCGACGCGATTTTCTAGCCACGCTATCAGGTGCTTTTTTTGAGAACTGGAAAAGGCCGGGCTGGGACAGTTTGAGGCCTCGTTCCCATACATAACTTGGTCGTGAACCCATGACCGAAAACGTTGCATCGACTCAGACGGGAGTGCCTGGGTTTCGTCCCTCCAGCTTGGATCATCCACATGCCGAGCGATGGTCGCAAACAGTTCAATTTCAGAAATGTTTTTCACACTGTATCCAACGATCGCTCGCGCGATTATCCCGCGGCGAAGATTGGGCAAGGAGAGTCCCTCCGTCGGCTCGTTTCGGACCAACCACTCGACGAGTTTATTTCGCTCGTCCTCTGAAAATAACTCCCCCATTCCGGCATCATAGTAACACCCGGGAAGTACAACATCCTGAAGCCAATGCTTGAATCGCTCAAGTTCAGCCAGCCCGAGCGCCTCAGCTAAAGGCTCCCAAGTCGCGTTGCAAACTTTGCGTGCGAGGATAACGAATACGTCAGTGACGGACAGTTGGCCGGTTCTGTACATTTCGATAATACGTTCGCTCATGGAGTTCCAAATATCTTATCGAGTCGAGTAGACATCTGAGCTACCTCATCAAGTCTACTTGGCGGAATTTGTGGCGAGGAACTTCACGATCGGCGATTGTTTGCGGTGCAGTTGGGCCACGTATTTGGCATCGTCGTAGAGTTGCCGCGTTTGCCAGCAGCG
>JBGSNR010000134.1:0-59317 GCA_041739545.1 Pirellulaceae bacterium
GAGAGATCAGATTTCGCCAGAACAATTCACGTTCGAGAGAGGGAAGTCGAGGCATGATGGCAACTCCTGATAGCGCAAAGCAAGGAATAATTCCTTCACGCTATCAGTGCCCGCAAGGATGTCGAAGAATTTACGGATACGTGAACGTAGGACAGCGAAGTGCTTCGGCACGTCGCCCGAGCGCGGACGTTTAATGATACCGATCTGCCTCGGGCCCAGAGAGCCGGCACATACTAGCCCAGGCCGAAGTGATGCGGCGTCAGCCGCGAACGCAGGCCTGGGTAGGCATGCGCACGGAACAAGAAAGCCCTGGATGGGCGAGACAAAACTATCCGCTTCAACGTGACTGTTCTTCAACAACATCGCCGGATGCGGGTTCCGTCTTCGGCAGTGGAGTACTACGAAGAAGAACCAACTTGACCTGCTGCTGCATGCAAGTTTTGTCGACTAAAGCAAGCTTGTTCTTCGTTGCGAAACTAAGCGGCCAGCACTCGGGAGGCAACATTATTGCCACCACCGGGATTTTTCCGGTAGCCAGCCCATAGTGTGCCGCTTGACCGATGCCCTCGTGCCATTTTTCTAGGCGGTCGACCTCGATGGCATACGTAGAAGTTGAAACATCAATTCGACCTTGATCTACCGGTGCTTCTGTGGTGCCGGAAAGGAAAGTGGCAAGAGCGTCAGACCAACTTGATTCTCTTGAGACGTCGCTCACCGCCAGATCGATGGTCGCAGCAAGAAATTGCGCGGATTCCGGTGGAAAAGTTCGATCGTTATCAATCGCTGCAAGTAGAGGCACTGGCGCGAGCTTAGTTTCAGTCGTACTAGATTCATTGGATTCCCGTGACAATCGCTTCGCGGCAAAGACGAGCCCAATTATCGCAAGTCCAACAATTACAACGTAGGCAGCAGACTTTGCAGTTGGATGTATTCGGATCCGCGTTGCCATATGCGTTACTTTGCGAGGATTAGGAGTGACACAACTCCCACAACAATCGCAACAGCAATTACGATGACAGCCATATTGTTCGACTTGGTAATTTTTAGATCAATCTGCCCACTTGCAGTTTGAGAGCGGGCGGTCAATTCGTAATCCGAGGTTGTCGAATTCTCAAGCCCACGAAGTGTTTGAATCGTGCGATCCATGTCGTCTGAGCTATTCTCAAATCGCAGCCGAGCCTCTTCGGCTTTCACCCCTAATTCCAATTGACTCTCCAACGCTTTTTGGGCAAGACTCTGTCTCTGTTCGTCAGTAAGGCTGGGGATTAGCGCATCCAGCGAACTCTTGATCGATGGCCGCGATGACGCCACATCCATCGGCTTCTTCTGAGGAGTATTTTTTGAGCCGCTCATAGTTCGTGTTCGATAAAGTGATCGAGTAAAATTTTGGCGCGATCCTTGAACCTAATCGCTACAGCCTGAGACTCGCGAGCCAAACTGCCGAGCCTCTTCCAATACGCGGTCGCTCTTTTGACGATTAGCGAAGGGCGGACAACGGTTATGCAGACATTAACGGTTCCTTGAGGAATCTCGATGCGGTGCTGAATGCTTGTCGACGTCTCGATGTGCGCGACGAGTGACTCAATTTTAAGGAACTCGGCCTCAAGGTATTGAAGGCGAACCCTAGCTTCGTCTTCTTCTGCGGCGGCGATCAGACGCTGAACTGCAGCTGTATCACCATCGGTGAGCCACTCTAAACGTTCAACAGCGTAAGCAGGAAATGATGCCTTCTGGCTCGAAGACACGAGTTCTGCAATTGCTGGCAAGACTTTTTCGCGCCATTGTCGAGGTTCACACGTCACGAACACCGTCTGCTTTCTTAAGTTCACTGCGCGGAGCTTTTTGACCATCTCGAATCGCTGTGATGGTTCCAATGCTGGCGGGACCAACTCAAGCAGACGGTCCAAGATCAAAGTCGTCAATGGTTTTGTTTTCGCTCTCCAACCGTCATAGCTTCGTCTCGCGTATTGGGCTTTCCTCTCACCATGTATTTCAGTGTACTTGACGAAGACTCGCTCTAAATTCTCTTCATTCAAGCTTAGAAAGAGGTTTTCGATATCCTCGTCAATGCCATGCAAAAAATAGCGTTTACGACTGGATTTAACAGGGGAGTAAGATCGAGTTCTGTAAAACCTACTATGACGTGCCATCTTCGGCCCTTAGCGCCATGATATTCAGTAGCTGCACGAACTGCCGGATTATCGCAGGCGAGCATTACTTATGCAATCAAATCATTAATCACATTCCCATGCACGTCTGTCAGCCTGAAATCTCTCCCGGCGTACGGGTACGTCAACTTCGTATGATCAAACCCCATTAGCTTCAAGATCGTTGCATGCAGGTCATGCACATGCACCGGTTTTTCAACCGCCTTGAAGCCGAATTCGTCCGTTGCGCCATACGCCTGGCCTCCCTTCACGCCGCCGCCGGCCATCCAGACAGAGAAGCCGTGATGGTTGTGGTCCCGGCCGTTAATCTTGCCGGCGTTCGAGCCTTCTTTCGGCAGTTCCACCGTAGGGGTGCGTCCAAATTCGCCCCCCCACAAGATCAGCGTTTCGTCGAACAGGCCGAGCCGCTTCAGGTCGGTCATCAGCGCGCTAATCGCTTTGTCGATCTGTCCGGCGAGGTTCTTGTGGTTCTGCACGATATCGTCGTGATGGTCCCACGGCTGACCTTCGCCGTGCCAGACTTGAACGAAGCGAACGCCGCGCTCGATCAGCCGCCGGGCAATCAGGATTTGACGGGCCTGCGTGCCGCTGCCGTACGCTTCCAGAACTTCCTTCGGCTCACGGCTCACATCGAACGCTTCGGCCGCTTCTTGCTGCATGCGGTAAGCGAGTTCAAAAGAGTGGATGCGCGATTCCAGTGCCGGATCGAAGCCGCGTTGCTGTAAATGTTGATTGTTCAGTTCCGCCAGGGCATCAAGCTGCCGGCGCTGCGACTTGGAAGAGAGTTGCTTGTTACGAATATTTTCGACGAGCTTTTCGATATCGGTGTGTTGGGTATTGATGTGTGTTCCCTGGTAGATGCCAGGGAGGAACGCCGCCTGCCAGTTCTGGGTCTCCTGAATCGGGTAGCCGTTCGGGCACATCGCGATGAAGCCGGGGAGGTTGAGATTTTCGGTCCCCAGTCCGTACGTGAGCCACGAACCAAGACTGGGGCGAACCTGCCGCGACTCGCCGCAGTTCATCAGCAGCAAGGATGGTTCGTGATTGGGCACATCGGCGTGCATCGAACGCACAATGCACATGTCGTCCGCGTGCTTGGCAGTGTGCTGAAAAATCTCGCTGATTTCCAATCCGCTCTCGCCGTACTTGTTCCACTTATACTGGCACGGAAAGGCCGCCCCTGTTTTTCGTTCGGTCGGAAGGTTGTTGGGGACTTCTTTGCCAGCCCATTCTTCGAGCGCGGGCTTGTGATCAAAAGTGTCGAGATGGCTCGGCCCACCGTTCATGAACAGGTGGATCATCCGCTTGGCCTTCACCGGGAAGTGCGGCGGCTTGGCAGCCAGTGGGTTTTGATAACCTTGTTCGGCCGCTTGTACTGTGCCGCTGTCCTGATTCAGAACGGCAGCCAGTCCGAGCATTCCCAAGCCAGTTCCTGCCCGACGAAGCAAGTCGCGGCGGGAGAAAGCGAATTCGTCGGCTGGGCTGCGGAATTGGTCGGCCATGGTTGGAAGTCCGGCAGAGGGTTTTCGCTGCGGAAGAGCGATTAGGAAAACGATGGCAAGTCCTACTAAGTATATCCGCGCATGTGAGAACCCGAAAACTCCGCGAAGTCCGCAATTTGCCGGAGATGCGCTGAGTAAGCGGCAAACAGGGGCGATTTTCTCCTAGCCTGCGTTCCAATATTCCGGCAAGTTCTTGATTGTGTCGCGCAGAATTTCAAGAATCGCCTGCCGATCTTCGGCCGAGAGCCGAGCGAATTTCTTCCCCTGATCGGCCCCGGTGAGAACCTCCCACAGCCGGCGATAAATTCGCTCTTTAACCTCCGCAGGGAGGGCTGCGAACGAATCGGAGTAGATCAAATAGCTGCAGGGATATTTGAAGATCCGTGTCTGCAAATCGAACTGTCGCAGCGAGCGACCGTGGCGATCGAACGGCCCGCGGGCGGCAAACTCGGCAGTGAATTGAGAGGTTCCCTGAATTGGATCGGTCAAGCTTAGTTCTTCGGTGAAGAGCATGTACTCGACTATATCTTCGGCTGCACTAGCGATGCGTCGAACGGTGGACTCGCTTTGAAAATCGGCCGGACGATCGAGAGCCTTGTTCATGGCGGCCGACTGATACAGCGCCGTACGCGCCGAGTAACTGGCAGCTGTAATCAGATTGTGCATGTCGGCCTGATGCTCCAGGGCGAGCAGGGCCACGATGTCGCTATGTGGCGAAAGATACGGGTCTGTATCGACCAACTCTTGCAGGTCGGTGCAGTTCGCGCCAGCTTCGACGTCGACATAATCAGTACGCTCCCGATCACGGGCCAGCACATTTCCCATGTGACGCTGCGCTCCATGCGTCCCTGTCACGTACCAGCCACCCCAACGTTCGGTCAGTGGGCTGGCATGGTTGGTGCGGAAAGTTCCAGCTCCAAAATTGGGCAAGCCACTGACCGACGGATAGACCGAGCGGATGATGTGCCCGGGAACTTCTCGCGTGCGAGAGGAAGCGTGGCAGGTCAGACAATTGCCGCCATCGCGAATGAACTTAATTTTCTCCGCTGGGTCCTGGTCGAGCGTGTAAAAGATGGCTCCCTGCTGAGGATCGACGGCAGAGAATTCCAAAACATCGCCATGCTGCACGAAGCCGACGTACACATCGTCGCTAAAGTACAACGCCCGCGGCGTGCGAGGCGAAATCAATTGCTGCTGAAAACTGGTCTTGGAAAAAACGAGAGTCTGGCTCGAAACGGGAACTTTGAGTTCCTCGAGGACCGACTTGAGGTAGCCTTGCACATCGTCGTGCCGAAGCGTTGCCGCCCCAGCATCTAACCGCCTTTGCAAGAGGGCGATCGGATCGGACACCTGGGCGTCCGTGTACCGAATCGGGTCCGCTTCGAACGAAAGCTGGGCGTGAGCCGTTGCGAGGGGGAGCAAGCCAATCGCTGCAAAGAGCGTTACTTGCGACGCGAGCAGAAATCCGCGGAACATAACGATTCCCCGCGAAACGAGTCTGGAGAGGGACGAAACCAACACCAGTCATGGTAAGGGTTTTTAATTGGATGTCAATATCCAATTCGATGTCGCTGTGTCAGGTTACAACGCCAATCGCCTCGAGGTGAACAAAAAAAGCCCTCCGTTTTGATGCGGAGGGCTTTTCAGTTTTCTTAAACAGCAATCAGCTTGAAGGCTATTGCGCCCTCACGCCGGACTGATAGTTCTACTTATTCGAATGCATTCCGTCTCCATCCAGTGCCGCCTGAGCCGCAGCGAGGCGAGCGATCGGCACGCGGAAGGGCGAGCAGCTGACGTAGTCCAAGCCGACCTTGTGGCAGAAGACCACCGACGCAGGATCGCCGCCGTGTTCGCCGCAGATGCCGACCTTTAGGTCGCTACGTGTCTTGCGACCCTTTTCAACCCCCATCTTCACCAGCTGACCGACGCCCGTTTGATCGAGCGTTTGGAACGGGTCGGCCGCGAGCAGTTCTTGCTTCAAATAGTCGGGCAGGAAGTTGTTGACGTCGTCCCGGCTGAAGCCAAAGGTCATCTGGGTCAGGTCGTTTGTGCCGAAGCTGAAGAACTCGGCTTCTTCCGCGATCTCGTCTGCAGTGAGGGCGGCGCGAGGAACTTCGATCATCGTGCCGATTAGAACGTCGAGGTCTCCCTTGACCTTCCGTTCCTTCTTCACCGTTTCGATCGTCGCCTGCACCAGTTTCTTCAGGAACGACAGTTCGTCCGCGGTGCCGACCAGCGGGATCATGATCTCGGCCTTGGCGTCGATCTTCTTCGCCTTGCAATCGATGACGGCTTCGATGATCGCTCGCACCTGCATGTCGAGGATTTCCGGATAGGTCACGCTCAGGCGGCAACCACGATGGCCGAGCATTGGGTTCGCTTCGTGGAGTTGCGAAACGCGCTGCTTGATCTTTGCGAGCGGAACCCCCATTTGCTTGGCGAGTTCGGCCTGGGCTTTTTCTTCGTGCGGCACGAATTCGTGCAACGGGGGATCGAGCAGACGAATGGTGACCGGCAAACCCTTCATTGCCGTGAACAGGCCGGTGAAGTCATCGCGCTGGAACGGCAGAAGTTTCGCCAAAGCCGTTTTGCGGGCTTCGAGCGTGTCGGCAATGATCATTTCCCGCATCGCGGCAATGCGATCTTCGCCGAAGAACATATGCTCGGTACGACACAGACCAATCCCTTCCGCACCAAAGTCGCGGGCCCGCTTGGCATCGGCCGGCGTATCCGCATTGGTGCGAATCTTGAGCTTGCGATATTTATCGGCCCACTTCATCACGGTGGCAAAATCGCCGCTGAGGGTCGGCTCGTGCGTTGGCATCGCCCCTTCGTACACTTCCCCTTGCGTACCGTTCAAGGTGATGGTGTCCTTCGGGCCGTAGGTCTTGTTACCGATCTTGACCTTCTTCCCTTTCTCATCGATGACGAGCGAGCCGGCACCAACCACGCAGCAACGGCCCCAACCACGAGCCACGACGGCCGCGTGGCTCGTCATTCCGCCGGTGCTGGTGAGAATGCCGACCGCGCTGTGCATGCCGTCGACATCTTCCGGGCTGGTCTCTTTGCGAACGAGAATGATCTTCTCGCCGGCGAGGGCTCGTTCGACCGCTTCGGCCGCGGTGAACGCGAGCTTACCCACTGCCGCACCTGGCGAAGCAGGCAGGCCGGTCGTCAAAACCTTGCCCGCAGCGCGAGCGGCTTCGAGAGCCTTGGGTTCCAAGCTCGGCAAGAGCAGCTGCGACAAGTCGCCGGCCGGAATACGCTTCACGCCGGTCGGTTCGTCGATCAGCTTTTCCTTGACCATGTCGCAAGCCATCTTTACGGCCGCCATCCCGGTGCGTTTGCCGTTGCGAGTTTGCAGCATGAACAGGGTTCCCTTTTCGATGGTGAACTCGATGTCCTGCATGTCCTTGAAGTTCTTCTCCAGGATGTCCTTGATCCCGAGCAGTTCCTTATAAACCGCCTTATTCCACTTCGACATTTCCGCGACCGGCTGCGGGGTGCGGATACCGGCGACGACGTCTTCCCCTTGTGCGTTCACCAGGAACTCGCCGAAGAATTCGTTCTTGCCGGTGTTCGGATCTCGCGTGAACGCAACGCCGGTGCCGCTGTCGTCACCCATGTTGCCGTAGACCATCGATTGCACGTTGACTGCCGTGCCCAAGAGGCCGCGGATGTTTTCTACGTCGCGATACTTCACGGCCTTATCCCCCATCCAACTCGCGAAGACCGCTTCGATGGCAGATTGGAGCTGCGCAAACGGATCTTGCGGGAACGGCTTGCCCGTGTGCTCCTTGTAGACGGCTTTGTAGGCGTCACACAGTTCTTTCAAGCCCTCGGCAGGCACGTCGGTGTCTTGTGCAACTTTGTACTTCTTCTTGATCTTGTCGAAGGCTTCTTCGAAGTGATCGTGGTCGACGCGCATCACCACATCGCCGAACATGTTGATCAAGCGGCGATAGGCATCGTAGGCAAAACGTGGATTGCTCGTAGCGTTCGCCAGCCCTTCGACGGAAACATCGGTCAGACCCAGATTCAGAATCGTGTTCATCATCCCGGGCATCGAAAGAGCAGCGCCCGAGCGAACCGAAACGAGTAGCGGGTTCTTGTTGTCGCCGAACTTCTTCTTCAGGTCTTTTTCCAGGCGGGCGACGTTCTTGTGAACTTCTTCCATCAACTCTTCCGGCAACTTGCGGCCCGAATCGTAATAGGCCTTGCAGCATTCCGTGGTGATGGTGAAGCCCGGAGGAACCGGCAGGCCGATGCTGGTCATCTCGGCAAGGTTCAAACCTTTACCGCCGAGGAGCGTTTTGGCGAGACCTTTCCCTTCGCAACGGTCCTTGCTGAAGTAATAAACCATCTTGCTGGGTTTGGACGGAGCGGCGGGCTTGGCTTTGGCCATGAAATGCACCTTCGGTAAAGGAGAGCTAAACAGCGATATCGCGAGACAATTGTTCGTTAGGAGGGCTGGCTGGAATTAGGGACCCAAGGTGGGCAGCGGCCGACAAAATCGCGGCGGGCAACCAAGGATCGGCCAGACCGACAGCAGGCTTCCGCTTCAGCGGATGAGCCGACCTATTTTCGGACGGTTCTGGGGGCAAAATCCATAAAAACCAAAAATCTAGCCCAGAATCCCAAAACTTCAAAGGGGGCGAAGGGGGAGTCTTGTCTGACATCCACTTAGAATTCACGCCTGAACCGACGGTTTATGAAAGCCGGAACTAGCTGCTCGCCTTGAGTTCTGCCAGATGCTGGGCGGCGCCGACGAGCCGATCCCAATTGGCTTCGATATATTCCGGCGGACCGCCCACTTGGGCGACGTACTGCGCGACCAGTTCGGTCGGCACCATTTCAATGGCGTCCCAGGGGCAAACGGTTAGCTCGTAGGGGTTCGTCTTCTTTTGTGGGATATGGACGCAGACTTCGCAGCCGACGCAGCGTTCGTAGTCGATTTGACAAAATGCCTGATTTCCCTTCACCCCATGTCCCAATTCGACCATCGAGATGCAATCGACGGGGCAGACTTCCAGACATGACTCGCACCCGGTGCAGTTATCTGCATTGATGACGGCCACTTCTTTGGGCAGTTTCTTACGTGGTCCCTGTTTGGCCATGGTGGAGCAATCCTGGTAAGAAGTGGCGAAATCGACTTTACTGGTCTTCGGCACTAGTTTGTGCCAAATTTCACAAAGTCCTGTTGTGTCATTATAGGCGGCGTGACAGGGTTTACCAAGCGTGGGAAAGAGCGGATTCTCCTCGTCTCGAAGCGGAAAACTTCTCGAAAGCTACTTAATTCCGTATTCCTGCAGCCAATTCCAGGCGTCGCGGATAGTTTCCTCGGCCGGACGAATCTTGTACCCCAGTTCACGCTGAGCCTTGGCACTCGAAAAATAGTGGAACTGAGTGGACATTTGCAGCGCCAGGGAATTGAATTCGAGTTCTTCCTTCCGAAAGACGTTGATCACGTTCGCGGCGCCCCGCAATATCAGGCGGTTGATTGGTCCCAGGGGGACGAGTGGTTTTTTTCCGCCGCAAATCTGGGCAAACATCCGCCACGTTTCGTAAAAGCTCAAGTTGTACCCCCCCAGGATGTAACGTTCCCCCGTTCGCCCTTGGGCCGCGGCCGAGAGCATGCCGGCAACGGCATCGCGCACGTCGCACATGCAGTGTCCACCCCACGGGGTGGCGGGGACAAACTTGCCGACCACTTCCAAGAGCATTCGGCCGGAAGAAGGTTTCCAGTCCCAAGGGCCGAGCATGTAGCCCGGGTTCACGATCACGGCATCCAGTCCTTTGGCGATCTCTTCCCGAACGGCGGCTTCGGCCTCTTGCTTGGTGATCGCGTACGGGACGCGTAACGTTTGCGGCTGAAAGTGTTCTTCATCCGCCGGTTGATTCTTTTTGCCGATACCGATCGCATTCACCGACGAAACATGCACCAGTCGAGCGCCAGCTTCCCGGGCGGCGATCGCGCAGTTCCTCGCTCCGCCGACATTCACGGTGCGCATCAGTTCGATCCCTTGCGAACCGATTTTCGCGATCCCTGCCGCATGCAGAACCACATCTACGTCGCGACAGGCGTGCCGAACCGCTTCCAGGTCGGTGACATCTCCGGGGGCTGTTTGCACCGCTAAGCCGGCAAGAGGTCGGGGATCACCGTTGCCGCGCAGCAGGACGCGGACGTCGTCGCCGCGAGCGACCAATTGCCGAACCACGTTATTGCCAACTAAACCGGTACTGCCGGTGACAAGAAAACGCATGGAAAGAAAGCCTGTTCAACCCGATAATGCTGTTCCGCCTCAAACTGTTGATATCGGCAGGGGGGGCGAGTCGTCAACGCCGGTCTACGCGAGCTTATTCCACACAGTCGCCGATTTTGCCGGCTCTCCTCTCGAACAGGCTTGCTCAGCCCCCTCTCGGTAGCCGATAATTGGTAGTTGTTAGCCCCCTCCCTGGCACTTGTTTCACTCCCTCCTGTAGAGCGCCATGAATTTCTTTCAGCCCCAAACTTCTTTGTGCAGTGGTCCGCTCCGTCGCCGCAGCTTTTTGCAGGCTGGAGTGGTGGGCTTAACTGCCGCCGGGCTGGCCCGATGTGCGAAGGGCGCTGCAGAAACGAAGGCCCCAGAGACCTCGGTCATCTACTTGTGGCTTTCAGGTGGTCCGCCTCATCTGGATACCTACGACATGAAACCCGAGGCGCCGTCGGAAATCCGCGGAGAGTTCCGCCCGATCAAAACGAATGTGGCGGGCATCCATATCTGCGAACTCTTTCCGCAACAAGCCAAGATCGCGGACAAGTTTTCGCTCATCCGTTCGATCTCGCATAAGTTTGCCGATCACGGGGGTGGGCACAAACGATTCATGACGGGGCGCGACCCGAAAGAGCCCACCGGCTTCGTCAACGACTATCCGGCTGTCGGCTCGATGATTGCCAAGATGCGCGAGCACATCTCCGTCGGCTTGCCAAACTACATTGCGGGCGTTGACGGTGGGCGGACGGGCATTGATACGTTCAGTCTCGGCACGGCCTATATGGGGCCTTCCTATTCGCCGTTCACTTTGGGAGGCGATCCAGCCGCCGCGAATTTCCAAGTGCAAAACATTTCACTCGATGAAGCGATGGAAAGCCGACTGTCCGATCGGCAGAATTTGTTGAAAGGCTTTGACCGCCTGCGGAATGAGGTTGATCGTAGTGGCTCGATGAATGCTCTTGATCGGTTTCAGCAGAAAGCGTCCGAATTGCTCCTCAGCGACAAGGCTCGGTCGGCATTCGATTTGACGCGCGAAGACCAGGCCACCCGTGACCGCTACGGCATGCACGGCTGGGGACAGCGCTGTTTGATGGCTCGGCGGCTGGTCGAAGCGGGGAGCAGTTTTGTCATGATGTCAATGGAGAACCCCTACATTTCTGGCGTGAAATCACTCAAGAACGGCACCTACAACTGGGATTCGCATGCCGTCAATTGCCACATTTTCGAGGATGCTCGCGTTCGTTTCCCGCTGCTCGATCAAGCGGTTTCGGCTCTCATCGAAGATGTTTTTGCACGCGGTCTCGACAAGAAAGTGATGATCGTGCTGACGGGGGAATTCGGTCGGTCGCCGCGCGTGGAGCAAAGCGTGGGAACCCAAACAGGAGTAATGCAGCCCGGTCGCGACCATTGGCCTTCCGCACAAAGCGTGCTGGTCAGCGGCGGCGGATTAAAGATGGGGCAAGTGGTTGGCTCAACGAACAACAAGGGAGAGCATCCCGTGGATCGGCCGTTGTCCCCCAACGATTTGTGGTCGACGATGCTGCGACACTTGCGGATCGATCAAAACGTCTCGTTTCTGGACCATAACGGCCGGCCGATGCCGCTGTTGAGCGATGGGGCTCCGATCGCGGAGTTAATCTAGCAAGTTCGTTCTGTCGTACGATGGCCCTCCGAGGCCGTCGAATGGTTGTTCATCAGCAGCAGCTGCGCGAACTCTATCGTGCAGGCTTCAATCATGCCGCATTAGCATCGGGTGCATATCGCGACGGCCTCGGAGGGCCATCGTACGGAAGGCGTGGGCGTCGCCCTACTTCGTCGGTCGAAGAATCACCTTCAGCACCTGCATCAAGTAGTCCCCATCTTGTTCATCTCCGGCAATGGGCCAATAGGCAGATTCGTCATCGACCACGCGCAGTTTGCCCTTGTGATTGCGGGATAATTGCTCAATTCGGTTGCGATCGAGGAACTTGAAGGCGAGAAACTTCTTCTCGACATAAATCGCGCTCACCTGCCAAACGACGGCGTCCATCTTCAGTTCCGCGAGCCGCAACAGTCGTTCGGTCTGGGGCGGAATCGGGCCAAAACGATCGGTCAATTCCGCGCGAAAATCGTCCAGGTCGCCGTACTGTGTGATTCGCGTGAGTCGGCGATAGAGATCGATCTTCAGCCGCATGTCGTCGATATAGTTGGCGGGCATGTATGCTTCGCCCGGCAAGTTCACATCGACTTCCAGATTCAAACGCGGCGGCAGTTTCTGCAAGGAGCGCACGGCATTTTCCAGGAGCGTGCAATACAATTCGTAGCCGACCGCGTTGATGTGCCCACTTTGTTGCGTGCCGAGCAGGTTTCCGGCGCCGCGGATTTCAAGATCACGCATCGCGATCGCAAAGCCCGCCCCCATCTCGCTGAACTCTTCGATCGCCCGCAGTCGCCGCGCGGCCTGCGGCGTGAGGTGCTTGTTGGGCTGCGTGAGCATGTAGCAGTAGGCGCGATGCTTGTAGCGCCCGACCCGTCCCCGAAGTTGATGCAGATCGGCCAGGCCGTAGCGATCGGCTTCGTCGATAAAAATGGTGTTCGCATTGGGAATGTCCAGTCCGCTTTCGACAATGGTCGTCGCCACCAGGCAATCGAAGCGATGCTGCACGAAACCCACCATCACATCTTCGAGTTCATCTTCGGGCATTTGCCCGTGACCGATGCCGATGGTCAATTCGGGAACGATGTCTCGCAGTTTCGCCGCGATTTCCTCGATATCCTGCACGCGATTGTGGACAAAGTAAATCTGGCCGCCGCGGGCAAGTTCCCGCAGGATCGCATGCTTGATCAGTTCGTCGGCCCAGCGCGTGACGCGCGTTTCCACGGCGACCCGTTCTTCGGGCGCGGTCTCCAAATTCGAAATATCGCGTACCCCAACCAGCGACATATGCAGCGTGCGTGGAATCGGCGTGGCAGAGAGGGTGAGGACGTCCACCATCGCGCGAAATTGTTTCAATCGCTCTTTGACGTCGACCCCGAAACGCTGTTCTTCGTCGATGACGACCAGCCCCAGATTCTTGAAAATCACATCCTGTGACGCGACACGATGCGTGCCGACAACCAGGTCGACGGCACCCGATTTCAAGCCGGCCAATGTTTCACGTTGCTCTTGTGGAGAACAAAACCGGCTCAGCTTGCCGATCTTGACGGGAAACTCGGCCATCCGCTCGACAAACGAATGGTAATGCTGCTCGGCCAGGATGGTGGTGGGAACCATGATCGCCACCTGGTAGCCGCTGTCGATCGCCTTGAAAGCAGCCCGCATCGCGACTTCCGTCTTGCCGAAGCCAACATCGCCGCACAAAAGCCGATCCATGGGTCGCGGGCGAACCATATCTCCCTTGATCGCGTCGATCGCGGTGAGTTGATCGGGGGTTTCCTGATAGGGAAAGGCGGCATCAAACTCGCGCTGCCAATCGCTATCTGCTTGAAAGGCGATGCCGGGGCGAGCGCTGCGAGTCGCTTGAATTTCGAGCATCTCGGCAGCGAGATCGAGCACGGCGGACTCGGCCGACTGCTTCTGCTTCAGCCACGATTTGCCACCGATCTTGGCGAGCGTGGGTCGGGTTTGCGAACCGCCGATGTATTTTTGAACGAGGTCGATCTTGATCGCCGGGACGTAGATCTTCGTCCCGCCATCAAACTCCAGCTCCAGATGCTCCTCGGCATTCCCTTGTTTATCGATCAGCCTTAGGCCACGGTACCGGCCGATGCCATGCGCGAGATGAACGACGAGATCTCCTTCGCGGAGATCGAGAAAGCTGTCGATCGCTTTGCCCAGGCGTCGACGAGGCGGGCGGCGGAGTTCCCCCCGATGAAACAATTCGCTCCCGGTGACAACCACCACGCCGGCGTTGCGCAGGCGGAAGCCCTGCTTGAGGGAGCCGAGCGGATAGTGCAGTTGCCCGCGCGAGGCAATCACCGTGGTGCCGAGAATTTCCCGTAGTCGCTCGACCTCGGCATCGCTGTGCGTGACGACGTACACCTGGCACTCGCCGCCGATGCGATCGAGTTCTTCGCGGACATGAGCAATGTCGCCGCTGAAGCGTTCAATCGATTCGATTCCGAGTCGGCAGACATTGTCAGTGGTACTTTGCAGCATCCCAGCGGCCGAAGCCACCGCCAACTGGGACCAGGTGGCGAAAACCCCTTCGATGCTGTGATGTTGGTCCGGTTGCTCAATGCGGCGGAGATAATTCAAGCCTTCTTCACGCACCTGATCGGGCTCGATGAGCAGGACCCAAGTGTTCTCGGGAAGGTAGTCGGCCAGGTGCCCCGCTTGAGCCGCTTTGGGTGGAAGAACCGTGATCTCGATGCTGCTCAGCGTTTCGAGGCTCCGCTGGGACGCAATATCGAAACGCCGCAGCGATTCGATTTCATCGTCAAAAAATTCCAGGCGGACCGGCTGCAGCCAATCGGGGGCAAAAATATCGAGAATCCCGCCTCGATGGCTGAACTCGCCGGGCAGTTCCACCGCGCTGGTCGCGTGAAAGCCACGTGTGACTAGCCATTCAAGCAACGCCGGCAGATCGACTTTCTCGCCGCGGTGCAGTTGTCGCGTCGCAGCGGCGAGAACATCGGGCGTGGGGACAGGCTGCAGCAGCGCGGTGAGGCAAGTAATCAAGAGCGGCGCGGTGGGTTGATCCTCTAAAGGAGGTTCGGCTGCCAGGTTCGCTGCTACTTCTTCGCTCGTGATCTTTTTGACGAACCTCCCCAGTCCCCCCTTCTTTTGTCGTTTGACCTCAGGGGCGGCGAGAGCTTTCCTAGGTCTCTCTGTAAGCAAGCGACTGGTATCGAGTTCTTCGCGCTTCGCCCCTCTTCCTGCCTTCAGCACGCGTAGTCGCTGACCATAAACTTCGTCCCGAACGACACGTTCCTCAGGAGGTGCTTCCCACGCAGGGAATAATTCCAACGGGGTTGTTGCCGAATTGGTGAAGGCCGAAAGATCGGCGGCCAGATCTTCTGCCGCATCTTCCGTACGGCAGACCACGAGCAGCGGGCCCGGGGCATGATGGGCGAGTTCAGCCGCCAACAGCGCGCAGGAAGAGCCCCACGCTCCGTCGAAGCTGGCGGGTTCTCGACGAGCGAGAGCGGCCACCGCTGCGGCAAAGCCTGTTTCGTTTTTCAGGCAACGCGGCAAGTCCTTGAGCCGCTGCGCTGCCACTTGGGTTGGCAAAACGGCCGTCATGGTTGGGACCATTTTACGGCAGCCGGCAAGAGAAGGAGAGGGGACGGAGCAACCGTCTTGAAGTACTACAGGCCCGCAGGGTGAAGTCAAAAACCAGCCTAAGCTCTACCCAGTTTCACGACCAATGTGCCTATTTCGCAGCAGGTTTGCCGGGTCCGGCTGGAGTTTGTGCCGTTTTCTTCCCTACCTGCTGACGCCGGTGGAAAATCTCTGGATCGAACGGATCACGAGCTCGAAACGGTCCATCAAGCGGTGCATCGTTGCTTCCCGCGGTTTCCGTCGGGTCGTCGGGCGAGACATTGGCGGTGATCGATTTGCCAGGCGAACCGGCTGATGCCCCCGACGTTTGCGTGCTGTTTCCGTTGGGAGCGTTCATGCGTGCGACGGCAGGTTGGATCGAGGCGGGCTGAGTGCTTGTTTTGGGTGCCAGGACTTGCTCCACCCAGTTTGCCAAAGCAATCACTTGATCCTTCGACTTGTGATCAAAGACGGGAACTTTGGCACCGCCGTGGGCCGTGATCGGCATCAGCAGCAGCGGACTTTGTTCGGGGTGTTCGTGGTCGATGTATTTCAGAGCGCTCAACAAGTTACGTTGTGTCGCGCGCCGTTGAATCAGTTGTCCCGTCGGGGGGCGGATGATTTGGAATGCGGACGTCGATTGCGCACCATGGCAACTTCCGGCCGCGCAGCGATTGATTAGCAGCGGCTGCACGACGACCGTAAATTTTTCGACTGCTTTCGCCGGCAAGCTTTCTTCGGCGCGATCCAGTTCGCTCGGCAGTACGGGGGCAGAGGCTTGAGCGCGGCCGGTTTGTTCATCCCGCGATTCCCGGGCGATTTTTAAGCGCTGCTGTAACGTCTTGATCGAAGCATTCGTGGGCTCTATGCGAGCGAGTTCTGCCAGATGTTCCTCGGCTTTGTCGAATAAGCGATACCGTAAACACCACTCAGCCATGTCGATTTGCGAGCGAACCCCTGTCCCATGCATGGCGGTCAGGCGGAAGGTGTAGGCGTCGTTCAAATCGCGACAGACCGCTTCGACCTGATCCTTCGGCAAACGGAGTTCGCTGGCGCTGCCGGTCGTGATCAGGAAATAGTCGCCGGCTGGCGTTACTTCACCGGGCAGGAGGTTGCCGTTGCGCAGCAGCAAATAGCCACTCTGCGGGGCGTAATCCGTTTGAGCGCGGACCGTCGCCGAGAGCATCAGCAGACACAGGACTAGGAGCAATCGCGAAAACATAGGGCGGGAAGAGTAGAGCGACGCGTCTTTTGAGTCAATCCAGACTGAAGTTGAGATCGCCTACGGTGATTTCGCTTGATTGATCCAGAACGTTGGCCTACAAAGTGGGTTCTGAAGATAACGCTTTTGTAATAAACCCCCACAAAAGGGAGTCTGCCGTGGCTGAAAGCATCACCCTGGGAGTGCCAGCACCGCTATTTCATTGCCAATCGCCAGTCAATCCGCGATTTGCCTTCGACGCGGCTGCCGGACATTACACGGTGCTATCGTTCCTCGGAACACTCGCGGATGCATTCAGTCAGCAGATATTTGCGGGGATTCGAGCCCGCGAGGATGTGTTCAATTATGAGGGGGCTCGATTTTTCGGCGTGACGGTAGATCCGCAAGATGCCGCTGAGGGAAGAACGTCGGAGTGCCCGGAAGCCTTCTATTGGTTTTACGACTTCGATCTGGCTGTGAGCCGGCTCTATGGTGCTGTGGAAGAAACGGACGAAACGGCGTCCACAGGAGCCGTTTCGTTGAGGCGCTTCTCAGTGATCCTGGATGAACGGCTGCGCGTGTTTGCTGTCATTCAGTTCGGCGATAGCCCGCAGCAGCATGTGGCCAATGTGCTCCGTGCTTTGCAAATGCTGCCGACGATCGCTCTTAGTCAAGAAGCTCCCGTACCGGCACCGATTTTGATCGTCCCGCGCGTCTTCGAGCCGGAGTTTTGTCGCACGCTGATTCAGTACTACGAGAAATTCGGCGGCGAAGAGTCGGGCTTCATGCGTGACATCGATGGCAAGACGCAGCAAATCCACGACTACCGTCATAAGCGGCGGCGGGATCAACTGATTGAAGACCCGCAATTGCGAGAGGCCTGCGTCGCGCGCTTGCGGCACCGCTTGCTCCCTGAAATTCAGAAGGCTTTTCAGTTTCAAGCAACACGCATCGAACGATATATCGTCGCCTGTTACGAGGGGCAGCATGAAGGGCATTTTCGCGCCCATCGCGACAACACCACTTTAGCCACCGCGCATCGGCGATTCGCCGTCTCGCTCGTGCTCAATGCCGAGGAATACGACGGCGGCCTGCTTCGCTTTGCCGAGTATGGGCAGCAGGTTTATCGCCCGCCGACGGGAGGAGCGCTGGTCTTTTCCTGTTCGTTGCTCCATGAGGCAACGCCAGTAACTCGCGGGAAAAGGTATGTTTTCCTGCCGTTTTTGTACAATGATCCGGCTGCCAAAATTCGGGAGGAGAATATGAAGTATTTAGCAACGGAATAGCGATCGTCGACGCAAGACACTGTAGTTACAGGCTTTTCAAATACCGCATTGCATCGTCGATTTCTGCGACAGGGTTGGAAGTGTCCCGGCGCTGCAACGTGAACCAGCCACGATATTCGTGTTCTTCCAGTCGCCCCAACAAGTCGGGCCAATCCACACTGCCGCGCCCCAGGGGAACTTCGAAGCCGCGCCGCTGGGCGACGTCTCGCGTGGCATCGGCAGCATGCACATGCAGGACGTGCTGCCCCAGTTTGGTGAGCATCTCCGCGGGGGAGTGACCATGCAGGACAAGCTGCGCAGGATGAAAATCCAGGGCCAGGGAACCGTTTGGAAGGGCTTCGAACAAGCGGGCCATAGGCTCTGCCGCATCGGTTCCGGTTTCGGCAGCGAGCATGGCGCCAACCCGTTGGCCGTAACGCCCTAAGTCCGCCAGTGATTCGCACATCATGTTGAAGGCAGCGGGTTCGTCTTCACGTGGGATCTGACCGATGTGATTGATCACAACCGAGGTCCCCAGGCCGTAAGCGAGCTTTAACGCCTGCTTGGTGCCATCAATGCGGCGATCGAGCATGTCGGCGGTCTGGTAGCCGAATCGCGTGCGGAAGCGAACCGCACTGACCCGCAAATTGTGATCTTCCAGCATTTTCCGCACATGCCGCACCCCGGTTTCGGTCATTTCTTCCGCTTTAAGCTCCTGCCGGGCATCGATTTCCACTCCTTCGATCCCCATTTGTGCTGCCGTGAGCAAAGCTTTCCTGAAGGGGAGTTGCAAACTTGCGACTTCAACACCGATGCGGATTTGCAACACGGTTCGTTCCTTATTTCCCCTCGCGGGAGACCGGCTCGGATGATTCTTTGGCCTTGCTTACTAGTGGCTATTTTAGGTGCCGACGGGGAACCGTCCATGACCGGCACAAAGTTCGGCTCGTTCGCTGCTGCGCGAACGGAAGATTCAGTAGAGTCCAATTTCAGCGAAGCGAGCGAAACGGACGCAGCTCAACTCCTGGAGACCAACCTCCCCCGGATGATCGATCCCGACTCGCTCCTCGATTCGGATGAAGAGGAACCAGCATTGCACCAAACTCCCGATGCAACCCCCGTTTTTCAGGCGGATTTCGAACGGGACAGTGATTTGAACTACGATCGCTGGCCTGACGGCTGGTTTCGCAAGCGTGGTACGGGCTATCCCCCGTTCGCCAAGGTTGAAATCCGTCGCACGAACGATGCGCTGTCCGGCAAGCATGCATTGTGCTTGTCGTTGGACGGCGGGGCCATTGAAATTAGCAGTCCCACGATCGAACTCCACCGTGAGTTCAGCTACGCCGCCGAATTGTGGCTGAAGACGGAAGGACTGGAGAGTAGTGCGGCTCGGGTTTCGTTGTATGTCACGAACGACGAGGGGAAAACGCTCGTCCGTTTGCAGTCTTCCTGGCAGCGCGAGAACAACGGCTGGTCCCGCATTCATTTGGGGCCCCTTACTCCCCCTGAAAAGTCACCGTTGCGAGGCTATCTCTCCGTAGAGGTGCAGCCCCGGACCTTGCCCGGCGATCTGCAAGGAAAGGTTTGGATCGACCGTGTGCAGTTGACACGCTTGCCGCGGATGACTCTTACCACCAACTCCGAACATCAAATGTTTGTTTTCCCGGATCGGCCGCGACTGAAGTGCTCGGCCTCGGGCATTCAGCAGGCCAATCCACAAGTCGAGTTTGTCGTCGTTGATGCCGAATCAAAGCCTGTGGCGCGGCACACCACTTTCTTCAAGACAACGCGGCAAGCAAGTGCTGCTGGTGCTGAGACCGGTTTTGTAGGGACGGCCGACTGGGAACCGGCGATCAGCAAGGTGGGTTTCTATCGAGTCCGGGCCACCATGTTGGGAACATCTGATCGCTGGTTGACCCGCGAAACGACCTTCGTAGTGGTCAATCCAATCGACCATGCGGCACAAGGTGAATTTGGCTGGTCGCTGGGGCGAGGCGAAGAACCATTAGCCGTCGGCCCACTCTCGCAGTTGCTCCTGCAAAGCGGCGTGCACCACATTCGCTTTCCCGCCTGGTTCGATCAGGAACATCAGGCGCACGGTGATCGTCTGGCCTGGTTTGCCGAACGGCTAAGCATGCACAACATCGAATTGATTGGCGTCCTCGATCAACCGCCGGAAGGGCTTCGCACGCTGTTTCGCGATAAAGGAGAACTGCCGGCAGCGTCGGTTTTTGCCGATCCAGATTTATGGGGGCCTGCCGTCGATCCCGTAATGACCAGGCTCTCGCTCAAAGTTCGCCGCTGGCAACTGGGGAGCGATCAGGATCTCAGTTTTGTGGGCTTTCCGGATCTGGCCGCGAAAGTCGACGAAATTCGTATCGCTTTAAATCGCTTTGGTCAGAATTTGAAGCTCGCCCTGAATTGGTCTTGGCTGCAACAGGTTCCGGCACCCGTAGAGGGAGCAGTCCCCTGGGATGCACTAACTTACTCTGCCGATCCCTGCTTAACAGCCGATGAACTACAGGCGTATTTGTCACGCGACGAACAAGGGACTCGGGGAGAATGCTGGGTCGAACTTGAGCCTTTGTCGGCCAATTCCTATCCGTTGCAAGTTCGCATCCGCGATCTGGTGGCCCGGATGATCGCGGCCAAGCAAGAGAAGGCAGAGATCATATTTGTTAGCCAGCCGTTCGAGAACGAGCATGGCTTGATGCGCAAAGATGGTACGCCGGGCGAACTTTTCCTGCCCTGGCGCACGACTGCTTCCTTACTAGGAGGCAGCCAGTTTGTTGGCGATTTTCAACTCGTAGGTGGCAGCACGAATTTTGTTTTCGCCCGCGATGGCAAGGCGGTAACCGTGGTTTGGAACGATCGTCCCACCGAAGAAACCTTTCAAGCCGAACCAGGCATGCGTGTCTTGGATGTTTGGGGGCGCGAAATTGAACTCCACGATGTGGATGGCAACGGAGGCAAAGTGCTGGTTGGACCCACGCCAATCTTTATCACCGGAATGAGCGAGCATCTGGCACGGTGGCGGATCGCGACGAATTTTAAGAGCAAGCGACTGGAAAGCATTTTTGGCAGGGAGCAAAAACTAGTACTGCAATTGAGGAATCCGTTTCCGCAATCGGTGGCAGGGGAAGTTACTTTGCACGCACCGCAGACCTGGGACTATCCCAAGCAGCCGCAGCGATTCCGAGTCGCTGAAGGGGAGAACTTCGAGCTAGAGATCCCAGTTTCATTGTCGCTCGATGCCAGCGGCGGGGCTCATCAAGTGCGGCTGGACTTTGACCTGCACGCCGAGCAACGCTTTAACTTCACCTTGTTTAGGACCGTTTATGTAGGGTTGGAAGATGTGACCGTCGAGGCCCAAACTCGGTTGCTCGACGATGATTCGCTGCAGCTCGAACTGTCGATCCACAATCAAACACCATCGCCGGTGAGCTTCAACTTCACCTTCTTCCCGCCCGGCCGTCGTCGCGAAACAAAGCAACTGGTGAATCTTCCTCCGGGGCGAACGACCACCCGCATTGTTTTTCCTAACGGAGCAGACATGGTCGGGCAGCGGGTCCACATGCGAGCCGAAGAATTAGGCGGCCCCCGAGTGTTTAATCAATCCGTGGTGGCCGAGAGGTAGAACTCATTCGAAGTAAAAACCACGAATAAGACGAATAACACGAATCTAGATCAGGACTTTCAGGCGATGCGAGGGGGTATTTCTTGGCCTTCCCATTCGCGTAGTTCGTTTTATTCGTGATTTCCTTTTTCGGATTGTGGTTCAAATTCGTACAAGCGTCCACGCGGCCATTTCCTCCCGATACAATACGGTCCAACCGGAGGGATGAAATGGCACTGGCGCTTGATTTGGTGGAGGTACTGGCGGAGCTGGTTCGTATTCCCAGCGTGAATCCGATGGGGCAACCCCTCGGACCGGAGGATATCTATTACGAGCATCGGCTGACCGATCATTTGGCTGGCTTGTTCACCAAAATGGGGCTCCCATTCGAACGGCACAGCGTCTTGCCCAATCGCGATAATCTCCTCGTTCGCGTGGAGGGAAATCCTTTGCCGGAAAACGGCGGCAAGATCTTGATGTTCGAGGCTCATCAAGACACCGTGCCGGTCGGCGGTATGATCATTCCGCCGTTCGAGCCAGAGATTCGAGACGATCGCGTTTACGGCCGGGGCTCGTGCGACATCAAAGGTGGCATGGCGGCGATGATTGTCGCCCTCGCTCGGTTGGCAAAGTTGCCAAAGCGGACCAAACGGCCGACGGTGGTTTTAGCGTGTGCGATTAACGAAGAACACGGTTTCACCGGAGCGACGCACCTAGCCAAGATGTTTTCGCGAACTGCCGGACATCCGGAATCGTTGTTGCTGCCTAGGCCTCCCGACGGTGTGATCGTTTCCGAGCCGACCATGCTCAATGTGGTTGTGGCACACAAGGGAATGGTTCGCTGGCGTTGTCACACCGGGGGCAAGGCGGGGCACAGTTCGCAGCCGCACATGGGGGACAACGCCATTTACCACATGGGACGAGTGCTACAAGCATTCGATCATTACGCGGACAATGTGGTTCCTCATTTGTCGGAACATTCGCTTTGCGGCGTGCCCACACTCAGCGTGGGGATGATCAGCGGTGGGCTGAGCGTGAACACCATCCCCGACCGCTGCACGATCGAGATCGACCGCCGCGTGCTGCCCGGCGAAGATCCGCAGCAAGCGTGGCAGAAAGCGGTCGATTATGTCAACAGTGTCGTTCCGCCGGGCACGCCGTTGATGCACGACGCCCCCTTCATGCATTCCTTTGGATTGGCCGAGAAGAACAACCTGGAACTAGCGGACCAGCTCGCCGTGATTGCCGCTGCACACGGCGGCGAAGGAGAAAAAATTGGCGTTCCCTATGGAACCGATGCTCCGCACTATTCGGCTGCCGGCTGTCCGACCGTGGTATTTGGCCCCGGCAGCATTGCCCAGGCGCACACGATCGACGAATGGATTTCGATCGAGCAGTTGCGCGCCGCAGCTGAGATTTATTTTCAGTTTGCAAAGAGTTATTAGTGAGGAGTGGAGTGAGGAGTGGAGTGGAGTGTGGAGTGTGGAGTGTGGAGTGGAGTGGAGTGTGGAGTGGTTACATCGGAGTCACGCTGGCTTCGTTTTTCTGATTTCTTCAACTGCCTAACTTCTGCTCTTTGCCTTCTCTGTGACCTCTGTGTTCTCAGTGGTTAAAATTGCTGATGATTGTTTTAATCACGATTGTTTGAGCAGAAGAAATTCCAAAGCTTGCTAAATCGGTCAGCCCTGTTTCGCCAGACTCAAGAAGCAGTTCCGCCGACGTGCAACGGTTGCACAACACCTCGCGATTTCCTGAGAAAAACAAAGAATCGCTGGGTTTTGCACCGAATATTAATTGTCCGTGAATTGTCGCGACAACGGAAAATGCCGGGGTTTTTCGATCAAACTTGTTGGGAACCTCCTAAAACGCCCCTGAATTCAGGCCAAGCAGAGCAGGGCGCTAGTCACGTTCAGCACGTCCCCCGAACAGACGCCAATTGACCGTTTTTGCCCGTTCCGGTAATTTAGTGGACTCTCTGCGAGTCGCAGGGTTCGTGTTATTTCCATTTACTAGTCGGTTAAGTGGCGAAGGTTAAGGCAGATTCGCGGGGCGAATCGGTCAACCTGTAGCGAAGGGCGACAGTTTGTCGTCGGCTATTTGCCCAACATCGGCATCCAGGAGGATTGCATGGTTACTGCTCCCGCCGAGGGACTGTTGCAGGAATTGGTAGAAGCTGGGACTCATTACGGGCACCGCGCTAGTCGCTGGAACCCAAAAATGGCCCCCTACATCTACGCCCGCAAAAATCAGATTCACATTATCGATGTCCGCGAAACCATTCGCGGCATGCTCCGGGCCAAGAAGTATCTCGCCCAGGTCGCAGCTCAGGGGAGCTTGATCCTCTTCGTGGGCACTAAGAAGCAAGCCTCGGCCGCCATTGAGCGCGAAGCCATCCGCTGCAAGATGCCGTTCATCACCGAACGTTGGCTCGGCGGTACGCTCACCAACTTCCGCACGATCCGCAATCGGCTCAGCCGGCTTGAAGAACTTGAAAAGATCCGTGGCGGAACGGAGTTGGCGACCTACTCGAAGAAGATGCAGTCGTCGCTCAGCCGCGAGTACACCAAGATCTATCGCAACTTGAACGGTATCCGGACCATGAACCGCATGCCGGAATGCATGGTCATTTTCGACCCGAACAAGGAAAAGAATGCGGTCAAGGAAGCACGATCCATGGGGATCACCACCGTGTCCTTGATCGATACCGACTGCGATCCGGATCTGGTCGATTTGCCGATTCCTGGCAACGACGACGGCATTCGCTCCATCGAACTCATCGCCCGCCACCTGGCGGAAGCGGTGATCATCGGGGCGAGCATGTCGGCGGCTGCGAAGTCGAAGGACAAAGGAACTCCGGCCGCCGCTCCGAACGAAGCTGCTGCCGCTGCCGCCGCGAAAGAAGGGGCGGTTTAAGCTCTGTTTGCCACTGCTGGCTGGTCCAGCAGTGCCGTGTGCAGGACTGGCATTCCATGTGTTTGCATCTCCCTTTTTCAACGAGGGGGTAATTGCAAGCAACACCGAAACTGCGATCAAAGTGCACGCTGCTGGATAGGCCAGCAGTGGCTTACTTTTGAATCGCAGTTCGAAATCATTCACTTAAACCTTTTCGAACTTTGGAGATTAACCCATGGCAGAAATCACTGCTGCTCTGGTTCGCGAACTGCGCGACGAAACGGGCCTGCCGATGATGGATTGCAAGAAGGCCCTCGCCGAGAACGGCGGCGACAAAGACGCCGCGAAAGATTGGCTGCGCAAGAACGGCATTGCAATTGCCGCCAAACGGTCCGATCGCGAAACCACATTTGGTCGGTTCGGCATTTATGCTGGGCTCGATAAGAAGACCGGCGGCATTGTCGAACTGAAGTGCGAGAGCGCTCCGGTTGCTGGCAGCGAAGAGTTCATCCACCTCGCGAACGCGATGGCGGAACAACTCGCCACTGGTCCAGGGGCGAAGACCGCCGACGAACTGCTCGATCAGCCCTATCCGGGCAAAGCGGGGAAGACGTTGCGCGATGTGAAGGACGATATGTTCAATCGCATCCGCGAAGTTTTCAACGTCGGTCGCATGCAGAAGTTTGAGGGAACTTGTGGCGGTTACAGCCACAACAGCGGTACCGTCTCGGGCGTGCTGGTTCAAGTTGAAGGTGGCTCAGACGAAGCGGCCAAGAACGTGGCCATGCATGCCGCAGCGATGCGTCCAGCGGCCCTGGGTCGCGAAGATGTCGACCCCACCCTTGTCGAGAAGGAACGGGAAATCTTGCGTGATGCTGCCCTGAAAGAAGGGAAGCCGGCCAACATCGTCGACAAAATGGTCGAAGGCCGCCTAAAAAACTTCTTCGCGGAAAAGACCCTCCTCGAGCAGCCGTACGTGAAGGAAAACAGAATCAGCGTCAGCAAGTACGCCGAGGACAACAAGATGAAGGTCACCAAGTTCGTTTTGTGGGAACTGGGCCGGGAATAACTCTCTCCGCCGTCCCGTAATTCGCAGCTTGCGTTACAATTTGAACCAGCCCTTTCATACGTTGAGGGGGCTGGTTTTTTAATGCCCGCCGACCAACTGCCTGCCACGAGAGATCGTACATGCCCGATACTCCTGCCGCTCTTCCCTACCGCCGCGTGATTCTCAAGCTCTCGGGCGAAAGCTTTAGCCGAGGAGGGGAGCGGGGCATTGGCATGGAAGAAGTCACCCATATCTCGCGGCAGATCATGCAAGCGAAGCAGGAAGGGTGCCAGATCGCGATTGTGATCGGCGGCGGCAACATCCTCCGCGGCTCGCAATTCAAGGCGAGTGGCGGCGCGAACATTCAGGAAGCCACGGCCCACTACATGGGCATGCTGGCGACGGTGATTAATGGCCTCGCGTTGCAAGATGCCCTCGAAGCCCTGGGGTGCGAGACACGTTTGATGTCGGCCATCGACATGAAGGGAGTGGCAGAGCCCTACATTCGCCGCCGCGCCCGTCGCCACCTGGAAAAGAACCGCATCGTGATCCTGGCTGCGGGAACGGGAAGTCCGTTTGTCACCACCGATACGGCTGCCGCTCAACGGGCGATGGAACTGGAAGCCGATATCCTGCTCAAGGCCACGCGCGTCGATGGTGTTTTCTCGGAAGATCCCGAAAAGAACCCGCACGCCGTAATGTATCCCGAACTGACCTACAACCTCATCCGCGAACGCAATTTGCGGGTGATGGACAGCACTGCCATCACGCATTGCATGGAACACAACATGCCGATTCTGGTCTTCAACTTCCGCAAGGAAGGGAACATTCAAAGAGCCGTCCGTGGCGAGAAAATCGGCACGCGGATCGGCAGCAAGATGTAACTAGCGGAGCCGGGAAGAGGGAGGACTTGCAAAATGAGTTCTGGTCCAGTAACTGCTGAGCCTCGCTTGCGTCTGGGAGAATGGACGGCCCTCGCGGTTTTCCTGGCGGCGAACATTGCCGTGCCGCTGGTCTGGGGGGACATCTTTCCTTTCACTTCGTCGCCGATGTTTCGCGATGCGCCGCGCGTGTATTGCATCTACCGGGTCCAGAAGCCGGACGGCCAGGAACTCCCGGCGACGGATCTCCTCCTACAACGAATCTACGACGGTAATCCCCCCGGCTATGGCGTGGGTATTGCTCCCCCGCCGACCCTGGCTCGGTTTGGTGAAGTTGCCAGCGAAGCGGAACTCACCGGGCATGTGCAGCCTCAGTTGGCCGCGCTGGAACATCCGTTCGTGACGATCGAGCAGGACGTGATCGCTTGCGTGGATGGCGTGTGCCGGGTGCGGGAAACGAATCGCTTTCGCGTGGAGCGACTCGCGCCGTGAAACCAAACTGGCAAGAGCGTTGGTCTCGCTGGTTGGCAGAGCGCAGTACGCCCGCTTTCGGGCAGCTCGTGATTTGGATTCTGCTGATTGCCGGGCTGACAATGCTGGTCCAGTCGTACGAAATGAAGGCCGGGCCCCGACAAGGACCAAGCACGGTGTTCTCTTGGCTGCCGCCGGAAATTCTGGCTGCCAGTGCGCCCTTTTTTCTTTTCCGCTTGCTGCTGATCGCGGGAACCATCGGCTGGGTCTTGCATCGTGGCCTGCCGTGGACTCCCTGGCTGACGGTTAGCGGATTCATCGGACTGTGGAGCATGCATATCGAAAATACCTGGGCCGGGGCCCATATTTTTCATGCTTCCGCCATGCTGCTCGTTTTGCACGCGCTATGGGTGACCTTTTACTTTCGGGAAATCCAAAGCGCAGTCCGCGCACACAACTTTTGGCGATCGGCTCTTTATCCGCGGTGGGTATTTGTCGCGGGACTGGTGTATCTGGGGTTGTTTCACACCTATGCGGGGCTGGCGAAATTTGCCTTCAGCGGCCTCGATTGGGCGAATGGAGAATCGCTGCAACTGTGGGCCCACATGGATGGCTACCGGTGGTCCCCCGCGACGCAGTTGCTTTTGAATAGTCGCACGGCCGCCATGCTGCTCCAATGGCTGACGCTGGTTGCAGAAACAGGGGCGGTGTTGGCCGTTCCGTTCCGCTGGCCGCGGATCTTATTTGGATTGCTGCTGGTCGGTTTTTATTGCGGCGTGATGCTCACGTTCCCCTATGGTTTTGCCTTTAATCTAGTGCTGACGGCGCTCTATTTTTTGCCGGTCGAGGAATGGCTGCGACGGCGATATCCTGTCGATGATGCCATTTTGCCACAGGCTGTCGTGACCCTCGGTACTTCGGCACATCGTACTCCCGCGGCCTAAAAACTTCCGTTTGACCACGCTCAGGTCGTGACGTACGTTTTCCGTGCGGGCGACCAGAAGATCTGCGACGACTTCCCCCGCAGTAGCTCGTGGGAGGATTTCTGTGCCGACCGTCAATGAGATTATCGAACGCGGAGATGCGGATTTTGTCGAAACGCTATTTCCGTTGCAAAACCCGCTGCCGCCGCAGAATCTGGTGGAACAAGCCGACCGTGTGGAAGAGATTGTGCGGCTGGCCCTCGCTTGCTCGTGCCCGTCCCGCAAGGTGCCGGAGCGACGGGTCGAAACGCGGCATGCTTATCCCTATCCGATCTACCTGACGCCGCTCGATAAGCAAGGAGAGCTGCTGGCCGACGAAACAATCGTCGCCATCGGGAAGCACCTGTCGGACCACGGCGTCGATTTTTACCATCGCGCCGCGGTGCCGCATCGTCAGATGATCTGCTCGATGACCGTGGGAGACCGTCGCTGGGTCTCGCTGCTCTTGCAGCTTTCGTGGTGCCGCTTCAGCTCGCACGGCTGGTATGAGAACGGGGGGAAGTTTTTGAAACCTGCCCCAACGCCGGTCCATTTGGTACGGCGTTAAACAACAACTACAGCGGAGCTGGAACAAAACGGCTTAGTAGCCACCCAGATTCCGCTCATCGATCATGCTGCTCGCCGACGATGGGGTTGGCGGCGGCGGAAGTGCCATGCCCGCAGCGATCCACATCTGATCGAGTGCCTGGGCTGCCCGTTGCACGTTGGATTCACGAGTGCGACCCAGGAACTGCGACGGATGCGGATAGGGCGACACCGGTCCCGCAAATTCCATTTGCGACAAGGTCGACAGGTACGACGGGATATCGACCGCACCACCTTCGCCGGGCAACAGCCGTTCTGTCGCCGTGATCTGGGTGAGATCCGCATCGGCAGCCACATCGGCCAGACGAACTGAGAATAGCCGGTCCTTCAAATTCTTCACCTGTTCGAGCTTGCCACCCCCGACGTGCCAATTCCAGGTGTCGAGCAGCAGGCCCACATTCGAAGACTGGATGCTGGAAAGGAGTTCCAGAATGCCATTCGCCTGATGCAGGAATTGGTACTCGCTTTCCGGACGGAATTCGGCAGCGGCTTGGAAGCCAATCGCCAGGCGGACGTTGATTTTTTCCAGCGCGTTCCCCAGGGCGGTCAACCGCTCGGTGTGGAACTTGAAGTTATCAGGCAGAGCCTTGTCTTTGCTAGAAGCAAGAACGGTCGTGTGAGCGAGCGTCGCGCCGATCGCCTTGCAAACTTCGGCAGCGACTCCCAGGTCGTTAATGTCGGCCTGGAATTCTGCCTCAGTGCCGCGCCAGCGAACGGGAACTTCGAACCCGCCGATCAGGAGCTTGGCACTGGAGCCGACAGCGCTAACCAAATACTTGCAGGCGTTCTCGACCGTGCTCATCTTGGCCCGCTTCACCAGATCGGAAACGTCGACATCGATCCCTTTAAAGCGATAGGTGAGGGCGATTTCCAGCAGCTCACTTTGTCGTCCGGAAACCCCTAAGGCGTTGGCGTTGAAATTGCGGTACATGCTTTCCTTTACGTATTCTCTAAAACTAGGGGACCCAAACGACAAGCCACTGATTATGCGGAATTTCCTCCAAGTGGCCAAGGGGAGAAGGAACGCCAAGCGCTGAAGTAGCGCAGTTTGGGTTGATCGCTGCTACTCGGCGCAAAAATGGGGCGGCTCGCAAGGAACCGCCCCAATCCGTCCGCTATTCAAACTACCAACCTACCTCCGACCAACCCGCTGTTCATCAGGCCTGCCGGAAGCTGTTTGTAGATCAATTAAGCCTTCTTCTCTTTGGCATCCTTGGCCAATTTGTCTTTAGCGGCCTTTTCCTTGGCAGCCTTCTCTTTCTTTTCGGTTACTTCGATGGGAACCGTTGGCACGACCCACACCTTGATCTCGGTTTCGATCTGGTGATGCAGGTGGATGCGTACCGTGTACAGGCCCAGTTCCTTCAGCGGGCCGTCCAGGCGAACCTGATCGGTCGAGACATGGAAGCCGGCCTGCTTGAGGGCCGAGATGATTTCGGGAGCACCGACGCTACCGTACAAGTGCCCTTCGTCGTTGGCGTTGGCTTCGATCGTCACGCTCTGCTTGGAGAGGGCGTCGGCCAGGTTCTGCAAGCCAGCCAGACGAGACTTCTCGATTTCCATCAGCTTCGCACGGTGCTTTTCGACCATGCGGCGATGATGCGTGGTGGCAACCGTGGCGAGCCCTTGGGGCAGAAGGTAATTCAGGGCATAACCCCGCCTGACGTTGACCACCTCACCCTGCTTGCCCAGATGATCGACCGTTTGAATCAGCAGCAGCTGAATCGCACCGCGGTCGTCCTGAGGCAGGGGCTTAAACCGAGAAAGCCTTTTCAATCGAATGCTACTTGCCATCTTGCGTCTCGCTATGCTGCGACAGGCTTAACTGCCCATCACGGGTTACGTGTTGTATTGTTTTTCAGGACGGGCTGAAAGCCCGCTCGACCAATTAAAACGGAATATCATCTCCCGGCGGAGGAGCCGCTGCCTGACGCGAGGTTTGACCGCGCGGCGGACCCATCGAGGCCGGTTCACCACCAAAAGATTCACTTTCGTCGTACTGCGGTTGGCCACTTGAGCTTCCGCCGCCACGACTTCCACCACCGCCACCGCCACCACCTTTTGAACCGACCATCTGCATTCGTTCGCCGACGACTCGCAACTTGGAACGCTTCTGACCTTCGGTCTCCCACGTATCCAGTTTCAACCGGCCTTCGATCATCACCTGACTTCCCTTCCCCAGGTACTCAGAGGCGATCTCGGCCGTTCGTCCCCACAACGTGATATCGACGAAGGTGGTCTCTTCCACCCACTCTCCGGCTTGGTTCTTGCGTTTGTCGTTCACCGCCAAGCCAATATCGGTCACTGCCAAGCCCGATGGAGTGTATTTCACCTCGACATCGCGCGTCAGATTTCCCAATAAAATGACCCGATTAAAGCTGGCCATGGTCTGCGTCCTGTCTCAAAAAGGCTGAACCTTACCTAGTGAACAAAAGTCACCCACAGCACGCAAACTACCAAAACAGCCGAATCGTTGCAAGCATCCGAAGTAGCAGGCACAATCCGTCGCTTCGCGACAAACGTGCTACCGCGCCGTTCGCAGCACGACCCCTAAAGATCGATCCGCAAGTAAGTCCATTTAAGTGGTGAGCCACCTAGAGACGCATGCGGACGGCACACGGAGTGTGCCTGCTACTTTGCTTATTCTTCCGTCTCTTCCCCTTCCAATTCCGGAATCACCGGGCCGGCAACAACCGGAACAGCTTCGGCCGGTTTCGGCTTGCCGCCACCGCGAGCGTGCTCGATCAATGGGCCGGCCACCTTTTCTGGAATCTTCAGTGTCAAGAAGCGAATGATGTTTTCATTGATTCGCAGATCAGCATTGATCTTGATCAGATCCGTGCTGTTCAGCTTGAAGTACGTGATCCAATAAGTTCCCTTCTTGTGGTGACCAATCGGATACGCGAGCTTTTGCTCGTTGTACAAACGACTGACCAATACTTCACCGCCATGCTTGGCAATGACTTCGGGGATTTGCCCGCTCACCCCGTTTGGGTTTTGGGCGTATTTGTTCGAGTCCAGAATGCACATGCATTCATAAACGTTCTGGGCCAAGATCAGGCTCCTGTTGGGAAGGGTTATCGATTACCTGGGGGGAAATTGGTTCGCTTGTTAGTTGTTCGATCGCGGCATCTTGAACAGCGTTTTCCGCTGCTTCCGCTGCCTCTTTCTGCCGCTGGAGACTGGCCTCTCGCTTGGGGTTCGAGCCCGGCGTCAGCTGCTCCGTATTCGTCTTCTTGGGCTTCGGCGGCTTGTTGGCCGCGTCCGCACCGTTGTACTTGGTCATGCAGTGCGAGAGTCCGAGTTTGATCCAGTCCCGCACACCGTCGGCGGCCTTTTGAATCGCAATCTCGATCTCCGTCTGCTCGGCCGAAGTGAACTTCCCGAGCACATAGCCCGAGACATCTCTTCCTGCCGGTGGACGGTCGATACCGATTCGCAGCCTCGGGAATTGATCGGTTCCCAAACGCCGGATGATATCTTCCATCCCTTTCTGCCCGCCGGAACTGCCGTTCGCTCGGAACCGCAACTGCCCGGTAGGCAGATTCAAATCATCACAAACCACCAGGAGGTCTTCGTTGGCAATCTTGTGAAAGGCTTGGGCCGGCTGCACGCTCTGGCCACTCAAGTTCATGAACGTGTGCGGCATTAGCAGCAGCACCCGCTCCCCTTCCACCGTCGCTTCGAAAACATCTCCCTGAAACTTATTGCGTCCGGCACTGGTTCCCCAGCGACAAACGACTTCGTTGACTACATCAAATCCCACATTGTGTCTGGTGCCCGCATATTGCCGGCCGGGATTGCCGAGGCCGACGATCATTCTCATGTTCCGATTCCCGTACGATGACACCGAGGTCGTCGCATGTTGCGGTTCACGCCTAGTCGTCCGTTCGATTCCCTACTAACTTCTTTCGTCGAGACAAAGTGCAACTCAAGTTGCCAGTTCCCATCCAAACCGACGGCCTTGGAGGGCCATCGTACCAGCAAACTATTTCTTGGCGTCGGCTTCGCCTTCCTTCTTATCTTTCTTAATCACATCTGGCTCATTCGTCGCGACAACCGGGGCTTCTTCCTCCGCTCGGGCAGGAATGCAGTGAATGATCACATCTTCGCCATGGCTGAGGAGTTCCGCACCTTCTGGAAGCGGCACATCACGAGCATAAATCGAAGTGTCTACATGCAGACCTTCCAAACGGATATACAACACATCGGGAATCGCCAAGGCAGGGCATTCGATTTGAATTTCGTGCTTCACCCACTCCACAACACCCCCTTCGGTGCTGCCAGGAGCGATCCCCTTGCCTTCCACGGCGACAACCGTGCTGACTCGTTCGCTGGCATCAACCCGCATCAGGTCGACGTGAATGACATACTTGCCAAACGTGTCCCATTGAACGGCACGGATCAGGGCGTCGTTCGTAAGGGCTCCATTGAGCTTTACGACACGTCCCCCCTTCTTCACCACGGTCATCAGTTCGTCGGCTTTGATGACCAAATGCTGGGAAGCTTCCTTGTGGCCATACAGAACCGCGGGGACATGCCCGGCCGCCCGCAGGCGACGCATGCGCTTCGTGCCAGTTTCTTCTCGCAGTTCAACCTTCAAAGCCTCGGACATGGAAACAACTCCGCTGTGATCAATTCCGGGAGGTAATCCCGCTATTTACTTGTACTTACGTGCAACGCCAAGTGGCGAATACCGACCGTCTAAGCTCCCCGGGGCGTCCAAGAAATAGACTCTGGCGCATTTAGGGAAGCCCATCATTATGCCAACATTAGCCGCCTCTGCAAGGGTGTTCACTCGGCTCGTGGAATGTTTCCGTCGATCCGGATCGTCCCCGTGCACTCGCTGCGACCGTGACGACGAACCGCCCCCCTTTTTACCCTTCGCCATCAAACCAGCCTGCCGTCGACAACACACCCCCCGTTACTACCGTTTTGGAAACCTGTTTTTCGACTTTACGAACTACTCAAACTATCTCCCTATCGAGACTTGGAGCAAGAAGTCAGTTCCTGGCTGTTAACTGCTCCTTCAGGGGGTTTTAACGGCGGGTTTACGAGTGCTAGCACTTCCTGCTCCACCATCTATCCGTGCCCCAGACGATCCTTAAATACCGGCATCATCTGCGCTGCGAATCACCCCCCGCAGCACCAGAATCTCCCGGGCTGCCGGCAATGTTTCTGCAAAGCCGATCCCCTCCGTAACCCTACTCACGCAAGTTAAATGCCAATTGATGATTAGTCAATAATTGACGATGAGTAAGTCAGCTGTTTATTCACAAAGCTATCTGGAAGCTGCTTGCTCGGCGGCTAGCATCCGCAGATTCGCCCGTCATCGTTACGTAATCTTCAGGTCATTCTTCTTACCTAAACCGCGCCGCTCTCTATCAGCCCACCGAATTCAGCGATAAAATTGGAAGGTTGGTGAACATCAAAAAGGCAGGCGTCTCCTCTGGCCGCAGCCCGATAATGCTAGATACGGCTCTTCCCGAGAGCCGCGGCTCTACACAAAGGATCGTTGATCGATGGACTTGACCCGCTTTGTGGCCCCGTTCAACCCGCCCACCTCAACCCTGGTTGATTGCCTTCGTTATTGGACCGAAATTCAGCCCGATGAACTCTGCTACGCGTTCACCGATGGCGAAGAGTCCGAAACGAAATTAACCTATCGCCAGTTTGATCGCCGGGCCCGCGCCGTCGCGGCCAAGCTCACCCAAATGGGAATGCGCGGGGAACGCGCGCTCCTACTGTATCATCCTGGTCTGGAATTTATTACGTCTTACTTCGGCTGCATGTACGCGGGGGTCGTTGCCGTCCCCGCGTATCCGCCACGACGCAATCGCAACACGCTCCGCATTCAAGCGATCAGTGTTGATGCTCAGGCCCGTGTCGCGTTGACTGATGCTGACACCAGAATTCGCAGCCTGGCCCTGGCCGACGAAGCGCCGCAACTTACGCAGTTGGATTGGCTCGCGACAGATGAACTGGATCTGTCGTTGGCTGACAGCTTCGACCCGCAGCCGCTCGATCCACATTCGCTAGCAATGCTGCAGTACACGTCAGGTTCGACGGGCGTTCCCAAGGGAGTGATGCTCACGCACCAAAACCTAATTTTCAACACCCAGCTGATTACCTACTCCTTCGAGCCCACGCGCGATTGCATCGGCATGTCTTGGCTTCCCACGTATCACGACATGGGATTAGTCGGTGGCGTACTCAAGGCCATGTTCTATGGTCGCCCCTGCGTGTTGATGTCGCCGATGTCGTTTATGACCAAGCCGGCGCGCTGGCTACGGGGCATTTCCAAGTATCGCGTTTCCATCAGCGGGGGACCGAATTTTGCCTACGACCTGTGTGTCGACAAAATCACCGATGCCGAAATTGCCGGCATCGATTTGAGTTGTTGGGTGACGGCCTTCAACGGTGCGGAACCGATTCGCGCGCAGACTTTAGAACGTTTCACCAAACGATTCGCTCCTTATGGTTTCCGCGCTGGCACGCACTACGCTTGTTACGGCATGGCCGAGACGACGTTGATCGTCACCGGCAGTCAGCATGGCCACGGTCCCGTGGTGAGCAACTACAACGGTCGCGCGCTGGATAACAAACGGATTGAGCCCTGTGGGCCCAACGACGAAGGAGCCCGCGCGATTGTGGGCTGCGGTCGTGTTCTACCGGAAGAAGAAGTGCTGATCGTCGATCCCGAGACGCTGACAGAATCAGCGCCCGGACACATCGGCGAAATCTGGGTGCAAAGCCCCAGCGTGGCCATCGGTTACTGGGGAAATCAAGAGGCTACTGATGCGACCTTTCATGCCTATCTGTCCGATAGCAAGCGGGGACCGTTTTTGCGCACCGGTGACTTAGGTTTTCTTGAAGAAGGGGAACTGTTCGTCACTGGTCGCCTGAAAGATTTGATCATTGTTCGCGGGGTCAATCGTTATCCTCAAGACATCGAAGCCACTGTGGAGTCGGCGAGTGCTCGGATTGCCTCGGGCTCCGTGGCCGCGTTCGGAGTAGAGTATGCCGGGCGTGAACGGCTGATCGTGATTGCGGAAGCAGAGCGGGCGCGACGAGACAATTGGTCCGATGTGATTCAAGCCATCCGGAGTGAAGTCACCGCCCAGCATGAACTCCCTCCCGATGCCGTCATCTTGGTCCGCTTTGGCTCGATGCCGATGACCTCCAGCGGCAAGATTCAGCGCCACGCCAGCCGGGAAGAGTTTCTGGCGGGGAAGTTAAACATCATTGCCCAATGGCGCGAGTGGGAAGAGGGGACCAGTGTTGCCGCCACGAGCGGAGCAAAGGAGCCAACAATGTCTTCACCCGTTCCAATACCCGAAGAAGGAGTTGCGGAACCGGTCAAAGGCCCGGAAGCTCCGACTGAAATCATCGATTCGGTCATGGATCATATTCGCGCGGTCGCGAAAGAACGCTCGAAGGGCTTGAATACCGAAACGAACATTCTCACCGATCTGGGACTCGATTCGCTGGAACGGATGCAGATTGCGAATTCCCTGGAAGAGACCTACGGCGGGCGATTCCCCGATCATGTGTTGTCCGAGATTGAAACGGTTCGAGAAGTCGCGGCAGCCATTGTGAAGTATGTGGGGAGTGAACCCAAGGTGGCGCGGAAAGTCGTTTCGCCGCTGGCTTCGCCCAACGGTTCCCATGGGGTGAACGGCACCAGCACGTCGCATGCGACTGAACTGCCGGCCGCTTACTACAAGTTTTCGGAGTTCCCGGAATACAAACGGCTGAAAGCAGCGCAGACCATGCTGCTCAGCACCGGAGTGCCGAATCCCTATTTTCGCCAGCAAGAACGAGTCGTTCGTGATACGGTGCGAATTCGCGGGCGGGAACTAATCAGCTTCACGGCATTCAACTACATCGGTATGTCGGGGGATCCGGCCGTGATGCAAGCGGCGAAGGACGCCGTCGATAATTTCGGCACCAGTGTTTCCGCAAGCCGACTCGTCAGTGGCGAAACGACCCTGCATGCCGAGCTTGAACGGGAACTCGCTGAGTTGGTCGGTGCCGAAGACGTGATCACCATGGTCAGCGGCCACGGCACGAACGAATCGATCATCGGGCACTTATTTGGCCCCGGTGATCTGATTGCGCACGATTCGCTGGCTCATAACAGCATCATCCAGGGAGCGATTTTGTCGGGTGCTCGCCGTCGGCCATTTCCGCATAACGATTGCGACGCTCTGGAGGAACTTTTGGACGAGGTTCGCGGTGAGTATCGCCGCGTGCTGATTGCCGTTGAAGGGGTTTACAGTATGGACGGCGATTATGCCGACCTCCCCCGATTGATCGAAATTAAGAAGAAGCACAAAGCATTTTTGTTCATCGACGAAGCCCACTCGCTCGGCACGATGGGGGCAACCGGGCGCGGACTGGGGGAAATGTACGATGTCAATCGCAGCGACGTCGACCTATGGATGGGAACCATCAGCAAGTCGCTCGGCAGTTGCGGCGGTTATCTCGGCGCTTGCAAGGAAGTGATCGAGTACTTGCGTTACACAACACCTGCCTTCGTGTTCGCTACGGGACTTTCGCCCTCCGCAGTCGGAGCGGCACTGGAAGCCATTCATGTTCTGAAGCGCGAACCGCAACGCGTGCATCAATTGCAGGAGAATTCTCGCCTGTTTCTATCGCTCGCCAAAGAACGGGGGCTAAACACCGGATTATCGGGGGGCACCCCTGTGGTGCCGATCGTCCTGGGGAACTCGCTCCACTCGTTGCAAATCTCGGCCGCCCTCTTCGAGAAGGGAATCAACGTACAGCCGATCTTGCACCCCGCGGTGGAAGAAGAAAAAGCCCGCTTGCGGTTCTTCATCAACAGCACGCATACCGCGGAGCAGATTCGCTACACCGTCGACACAATGGCCGACGAATTGGCGAAAATCGACCCCAAGTATGTGGCCGGTGTTGCAGTGGGGGCGTAAGCAGAATAACAAAGCTCGAATGACGAAGGTCGAATCTATTATTTCGACATTCGTGATTCTGGTTTCGTCATTACTTCTCCACCTTCCCCATCCCGCTAAAGCCTTGCCGCGGTTCAACGGCCTTTAAGGTCAGCTTCGCCTGATTGCGGAGTTGATCGTCGGCGTCGCTATTCAGCACCCCCATCAGCTTCTGAACAACATCTGGATGGGCATCCTTCACCGGCGGGCCGATCTTCTGCATGGCTTGCATTGCGGCCACGCGAACTTTCAGTTCTTGGTCCCAACCGAGCTGCACGACGTAGTCGATGATCTCCTTATTGACCGGCTTCACCAGCCCCAGCGAATTCACGGCATTCTGGCGAAGCTGCACCGGTTCGTAGCCCGGCGCGCTTACTTCCTTCAAGGTGGGAACCGCGATCGCTCCCATATTTCCCAGCACGCGGCAGCACATGATCCGGACGGCCAGATGCGAACTGGGATCGAGGAGCTTTGCCTTGATTTGCGGCTCGATGGAAGCACCTTTGGACTGCATCCATTGCTGCGCCGTGTTGATATCCTTTGCCTTCGTTTGATCTTCAAAGCCGGCGACCACCGCAGCCAAGGCTTCGTCCACGCTGGCGAAGGCGTTGGGATCAACCGGCTTGGGCTCGGGGGGTTTGGGCTTGGGCTTTTTTGTCGGCGTCTTGGCGGTTGTCTTGGCGGGGGTTTCCCCGCAACCTACCTCCAGCGAGCAAACAATCAATAAGGGAAGTAGAACGGCAAGACGAGCGAAGTAGTGCGAGAAGAGGACACGTTGACGCATACGAAAATTCCTGCGATCGATGTCTGGCGAAAACCGAATTCCGGCGGACCAGCATCGTCGCACACCGTCGCTGGGGTCGCAAGAGATGCGCCCGCCCACTTTTTTCCTCGACTCCGAGTATCCTAAAGCGGATGACAGCCCCCCCTCAAACACCGCCCAATCCGCCGCCCGCTTCCACCGCAGAAGAAGCCCTTCCCAAGCTAGGCCCGTGGGAAGCCACGCTCTGGATGGGGCATTCGTTTTCGGCCTTGCTCGGCACGCTCGGGGCCGGTCACTGGAAAGTCTCGCCTGGCAACTGGTTCGGTTGCGGGTTCGATCTGGCGTTCGCTTCCTTCAATTCCACCTTGGGGCTCACGCAGAAGCTCGTTTGCGGCGGCAAAATTCGCCGCGCGGAATTGACCACCCAGCCGGTCTTCATCCTGGGGCATTGGCGGACGGGCACCACCTGGCTGCATGAACTGCTCGCGCTCGATCCCCGTCACCGCGCGCCGACCACTTATGAGTGCTTCTGTCCCAACCATGCGTTTCTCACTTACGACTGGCTAACCAGTTGGACTGGCTTCACGCTCCCCAGCAAACGCCCGCCGGACGCCATGCCCGTGGGTTGGCATCTGCCGCAAGAGGATGAATTCGGACTGCTGAATCTGGGGGTGCCGAGCATCTATCGCGGCGTGGCCTTCCCCAATCAGCCCTGGCCCGATCAAAAATCGCTCGAACTCGATGCACTCTCGCCGGCCGAGCGCGAACGCTGGCTGAATCGTTGGCGATGGTTCTTGCGCACTGTGCTTGCGCGGCGCGAAGGCCGACTGATTCTTAAATCGCCGCAGCATACGTTTCGTGTGCCGCATTTGCTGCAATCGTTTCCTCGTGCGCGGTTCATTTACCTGGTGCGCAATCCGCTCAGCGTGATTCCCTCCACCATTCGCCTGTGGAAAACCCTCTCGTCCGTGCATGGCTATGGCGGAAAAATGAGGAACACGCTGGAAGAAGAAGTCTTGGCGATGTTCGCCCGGATGCACCAGCGTGTCGAAGCCACCAAGGGGGACGTTCCGGCCGATCGCTGGCAGGTTGTCCGGTACGAGGACTTTGTGCAAGATCCGGTCACCCGGCTGCGAGACATCTACGAGCAGCTTTCGCTCGACGATTTCAGCGTGGCAGAACCCATCGTGCGTGAGGCGGTCGCCAAGCGAAAATCGTACAAGACCAACAAACACACGCTCGATGAACGGCTCAAGCAGCGAATCGAAGAAGTCTGCGGCCCGTATGCGAAGCAGTATGGGTATTGGTAATTCAAACTAGACGGCAGACGCCGTATGCCGTTTCACTTCGCACGACATTCAATTCCATTCGTTTGCGAATAGAGAACGCAAGGCCGCGGAGGGCAGATGACGTGAGCCTACTACTACTTCCTACTTCATCACCGACCCAAGGATCGTCCATTCGCGTCCCGTGTTACGATTCTGGACCAAAACGCTCGTCTGGGTCAACGTTGCCTGTCGCAATTGAAGGTTCAACGGAACAACGGAACATTCAACTCGTCCGCCTTGGTCGGTTGCGCGGGCGACTTCTTTCATCACGCCGTCCTGCAGACCAAACAACACGAGTTCCCACGGCTCGCGTTCGATGATCAAAACCTCGCGTGTGTTCAAGCTCGCGTAGAACGGCAGCTTTTCGTAAGAGCGGTCGCTTTTGCTGGCAATTTCAATCGCGAGGTCAGGTCCGCCGAACCAATGGGTGCCACGATCTTCGGCAGGATTACCGTTGAGGAATAGCAAAACATCCGGACAACGAAAGTTCCATTCCCAATTCGTCGCACGATCGCTGATGTTTCCGCCGGGAAAAGTTCGTCCTAGTTGTCCCCATCCAAGTGTTTCGCCGAGGATCGCATTGAGTTGCCCGACGAGTTCCTGATGCTCGTTATTCGCCAAGGGAGACATGACGTACATTCCCTCCCACACTTCGTCGTATTTGTCGGTTCCGTTCGCCTGTCGCTGAGCAATGATGGCTTGCTCAAGTACTGGATCGATGATGAGTGCGACCATAACAGCGTTCTCCTGCAGACATCATACTTCGGCAACCGGCGACGCGGCTAGATCGAGCCTCATCGCACCTGTACCACATAGCCGAAAAACCAAAAGTAGTAGTGCTGCTGCCAATAGATACTGCTCGGCGATGCACTGAGAGGATCAGGACCTACATAGCCTCCGAAGTACCCAGCCGACAGAAGCAGCGGACCTTTGACCGCGATATCTTCGCTTTCTACCCGCAGGTCTTGCCGATCCAGGTAACTCTTTACATCGGCGGGACCCCGGCGTTTGGTCGCTTCCCACAGGCCAAAGAACAATCCCACGATGGCAGTCGCAATGAGCAACGCTCTCAGCGAAAAGCGTGGCTGCCAGCGATTCATCTTCTATTCCACGTTTGAGAAGTCAAACTTAAAACGATCACTCCCGCGTCAACGCGTGAAACAACTCCGTCAACTGCTTCGTCGTCTTTCCCGGCTTGCCGTCGCCGATCACGCGCGTGTCGACCTTCACGACCGGCACCACTTCGGCTGCACTGCCGGTGATGAACATTTCGTCCGCGACGTACACGTCGTAACGGGTCAGCGGCACCTGATGCACCTTCAGGCCGTTCTTTTCGGCGATCTCGATAACCGCGTTGCGTGTTACCCCTTCCAAGATTCCCGCATCGAGCGGCGGCGTGAAGAGTTCACCGCGGCGGACCAGGAAAATGTTGTCGGCCGTGCATTCCGCAACTTCCCCTTTCGCGTTCAGCATCAGCGCTTCCACGCAACCGGCGTTCTTGCCTTCGATCTTTGCCAGGATGTTGTTCAAGTAGTTCAGCGACTTAATGCGAGGCGAAAGCGCTGCCGGGCTGATGCGGACGGTGCTGGTGGTGACAATTTCTAAGCCGTTCTCATAGAACTCGCGCGGATAAAGCTGGATCACGTCGGCGATGATGATGATCTCCGGCCGCGGGCATTTGTCGGGATCAAGCCCCAGCGTCCCCATGCCACGCGTGACGATCAGCCGCACGTAGCCATCCTTCAAGTCGTTTTTCTTCAGCGTTTCATAAACGGCCGCTTCCATGTCCTTGCGGCTCATGGGAATGTCGAGCCGGATTGCCTGGGCGGAATCCCACAGCCGGTCCAAGTGTTCCTTCAAACGAAAGACTTTGCCGCCGTAGCTTCGCAAACCTTCAAACACGCCGTCGCCGTACAACAGGCCGTGGTCGTACACGCTGATTTTCGCGTTGGCTTTGTCGAAATATTCGCCGGAAATGTAGATCGCTTGAGGCATGGAGAGAGAGGGGTCGGGGATCGGAGGTCAGGGATCGGCAGGAACCGCGGCCGGGAATTCAGTAATCCCTTAGCTTATCGCCAAATGAGACATTTGGGACAGCCGAAAGGCTCGCGCGGCGAGGTTAAATCTCCTAAATTTTCCGTCAATCAGCACCCGTTAATGATTAGTCGGCCTGGACTTACGCCGCCGGTCGCACGACCTCAACGACATCGACGCGTGTTAGTTTCGCCCTTCAAGTGCGGGTTAAGAGACATTGCTTTCTGCCACCACAGCCCAGAACGAAGACACTTCCATGCGTTACGTTGCTCCTCTACTCACCCTGCTCTTGGCCGCCGGCTGCAGCGACGAATCAGATCGGCCTATCAAGCTCATTCTCCCCACCGACTACGTCGGTGAATTCACCATTGTGAAAGATCAAGCCGGAACGCCGTATGAAAAGACGGACAGCCATTATGTGTTTGTTATTCCCGAGTCAGGAGAGCTGAGAACTCCCGATATTCGCCCCTTCTTCCAGTGGCATCAGAAGCGTGTCGAATACGCCGATGGCCGCGTGCTCGTTGACCTAGAACGCGGCGTGTCGGAGCTGAAGGGCATCACGTGCGTGCAAGGCAATACTCAAGCCGGCACTCGAGAAACCGGGCCGGGCTCTTCGCAAAGCAGCGGTGAATTCGACGGCACAACGATCTTTTTCGAAGTAAAAAGCGTCTTGGGAAAACAGCCCCCTGGTGCTTGATTAAGTACAGCAACCAATTTTGATGCCGCGGTCGATCGCTCTCGTCCCTGCTTCCTCCGCCCACTATTACGCCCCGCAGGCATGCCCGTCTCCCCATAGCGGCCGAACTTCTACATGGCCATGATCTACCACCGGGCATTTGGCAGCCCATTCCAAAGCCGTCGCCAGATCGGGCACTTCGATCACGCAAAAGCCGGCCAATTGCTCCTTCGTTTCGGTGAACGGCCCATCGGTTCTCACCAGCTTCTTATTCATCCGCTTCAAATTCGTCGCCGTCGGCCCCCATTGCAGACGTTGCCCGCCCCGAAAAACGCCGGCCTCGGTCAGAACGGCACCAAAATTCTTATAGCCTTCCTCGCGAATCGCGATTTCCTCGGGGCTCGCCTGGTTCCTGGCTTCTTCGTCGATATGTAGCAGCAGCATGTATTGCATCGGGCACCTTTCAGAATGGGAAAAAGTTGCGGTTCTGTGTAATAGTCGAGTGCTTCGCGGCGATTCGACATTTTGGAGAAAAAAAGGGGTCGGGGATCTGGGGTCGGAGGTCGGGGAAGGCAGAGAAGAGGGAAGTTCGAACACCGACGCACTTTTATCCAACGACTTCTTCTCCGACCCCCGATCCCCTTCCTCCCCTCGTCCTTCTAACCTTCGCCCCGCCCCTCTAAAATAACGACGTTCCACCAAACTGCCTCACTCCGACCCCCGATCCCTGACCCCTGACCTCCGACCCCTATGTCCGCCTACCAAATCGTCATCGGCCTCGAAACGCACGTCCAACTGCAAACGCAGACCAAGCTCTTTTGCCGTTGCAGCACCAAATTCGGGGCTCCGCCGAACACGCAAACGTGCCCCGTCTGCACCGGCAGCCCCGGCAGCTTGCCCGTGATGAACAAGGAAGCGTTCCGCCTGGCCAAGATCGCGGCCCTCGCCCTGAACTGCGAAATCCCCCACTTCACCAAGTGGGACCGCAAGCAGTATTACTACCCCGATCTGCCCAAGGGGTATCAGATCAGCCAATACGATCTGCCGATGAGCCAGAACGGGTGGCTCGAAATTCGAGACACCAAGGGAGAATTCGAACCCAAGAAGGTCGGCATCGTCCGCGCGCATCTGGAAGAAGACGCCGGCAAGAGCTTGCACGACGAAGTCCACGGCAAGGCCGACACGCGAATCGATCTGAACCGCACCGGCACGCCGCTGTTGGAAATTGTCACCGCGCCGGACATGCGTTCCCCCAAAGAAGCCAAATCCTATCTCACGGAACTCAAGCTCTTGCTCACGTACTTAAGCGTCAGCGATTGCAACATGCAGGAAGGGAGTTTGCGCGTCGATGCGAACGTGAATATCTGGATCGACACGCCGCAGGGCAAAATCGCCACGCCGATTGTCGAGATCAAAAACCTCAACAGCTTTCGCCATGTGGAACGGGCCGTCGCGTACGAGGCCGAGCGGCATTTCGAAGTGTGGCAGGAAGATAAATCGTGGTTGTTTGGCAAGTTCGCCAAGCAAACGCGCGGCTGGGACGATGCGAAGGGGGCGACCTATTCGCAGCGCGAGAAAGAAGAGTCGAGCGACTATCGCTACTTCCCCGATCCCGACCTGGTGCCGGTCCTCGTTCAGCCGGAAGAAATTCAAGCGGTGAAGGATTCGCTGATCGAGCTTCCCGCTGCCTTACGCACGCGGCTGGAAAAAGAGTACGGCATCACCGAGTACGACGCGGACGTGATCGTCGCGCAAGGTCGGCCGACCGTCGATTACTACGAAGAGGTCGCGAAGACCACCAAGGAAGGCAAGAAGGCGGCCAACTGGGTCACGCAGGAAGTGCTGCGGGTGCTCAACGAGATCGGCGGCAGCATCGAAACGTTCCCCGTCACCGCGGCCTCGCTGGCGGAGTTGGTAAAACTGGTTACCGGCGGGGAGATCGAAGTCACCCGCGGCAAAGAAGTTTTCAACGACATGGTGCAAAATCGCCGCAGCGTCGCCGACACCATGGCCGCGCTGGGCATTGCCAAAGTGGACAGTTCCGCCCTGGAAACGATTTGTCGCGAGATTGTGGCCGCGAATCCCAAGATCGTCGCGGACGTGAAGGGGGGGAAGGTTCAAGCGGTTGCCGGTTTAATTGGTGCCGCGAAGAAGAAGAACCCCAACGCGAACCCGAACGATGTGAAGAGGATTTGTTTAGAGATTATTGAGGGGATGTAGCTTTGCGGCTTGGACTTTAGTCTGGTTCGCGACCGATGTAGAATTCAAAGGTTGTTTGAAAGTAGGCAAAGGAGCCGCTCATGAACCTCAATCAGAACCCGGCCCCTGACCAATTGCGGGAGTTAATTCGCCACTGCGACGATTGGGCGGGCAATCATATTTTGTGGGTGCGAAAAGATGGAGAGGTTTTGGTCTCGCTTGTTCCCGGCGACTTAACGCCGGTTGGATTTGAGGAATCGAGTTCTGACCTGCAACTTCGCTTTCCCACCTTTCAGGCCGGCAACGAATATGTCGGTTCCGATGCGGCTGCTGACGACGCATGGATTGCCGAAGTTTTCGACCGCCTGATTGAAGAATGGGGCAAGGTGAAGGGAACCTCGCACGTGGAATACGTGGATATCATCTGATTTTCGTTTCTCTCGCGGGGAGATGCGAGTCATGCCCATCACCGTGACGTTCGACGTCAAGCATCCGGAGTCGAGCGAGCTCAATCGAATTCGGGGACTCTTCGAACGACTGGGCTGGGAGCATCTGGGGAACACGGCCTATCGCTATCCCAAGCTGCACGGGCAGCACCCGACGGAAGACTGGTTTAACCATGTCATCCCGGCCTTGATGCTTCTACGCACCTTTGCTCGTCACTGCGAGGAAACGGGGCGCAACCTGCTCAAATTTTCGATCGACGTCCAGAGTTCGACGGGCTTTAATCCGCTGACCGACATTGGGCAATTGCCTGTTTCTGCGGCCACGATTACGTATTCGCAGCCTTCGCGGTCAGGGCGTGCTTTTGCGCAAAAGAAATTAGAAGAATGGATCGACAGCGTCGAATGGCCGTATGGATAGACGAGGCAGTTCGCCCTGGAAGCGATCTGTCGCGAGATCGTGGCCGCGAATCCCAAGATCGTCGCGGACGTGAAGAGTGGCAAGGTTCAAGCGGTCGCCGGTTTAATTGGCGTCGCGAAGAAGAAGAACCCGAACGCGAACCCGAATGATGTGAAGAGGATTTGTCTGGAGATTATTGAGGGGATGTCGGCGTTCAAATCACTGATACAATCCACGTCTATACCGCACGTTCTTTCCGATCTTCGAATGGCCCTTTCTGTTGATTCCCTTCATGTCACGACACTATTTACTACTGCTACTCGTACTCGTGTGCGGCTGCGGCAAACCAGGTGCAGGTATTCCAGCGTCGCCGGGCAAGGAGCAAGTAACTGCAGTACCAGTCTCAGCCGATACCCCAGAAATGGTGGTCGAACGCGCGAAGGCTGCTCGCGCGAGTCAAGATTGGGGCAGTTATGTGAACTGCATGACTCCGCATTCGCAGTTTGGGTACATGAGTAAGTGCGTGACCAATGTGGCGGCGGCCTTGAACGATCGGGGCGGGGAGTTTCGCAAGGATCCACAGCGGGTCGCGGACCTCGCCCAGATCATCGCTGCGCATGGAATCACTGCCGATGAATTGAAAAAACTCGGCAGCATGCCGCGCCGCACGCCTCAGGACGAGCAAGAATACAATCGAGTCTTTCTGCCGCTGATCACCAAAGTGCGCGACCCGCGGGGGCTGGTGATCGCGCTCGTGACGCGGCTGCCGCCCAGCCCGGCCGTCAAAAGTTTTGAAACCGTGAAAAACGTCGAATTACGAGAAGACAAAGCGATCGTGACACTCACCATGCAACAGGGCACGGGCCCCGCTGGTTTCGCGCGCGATTACAACGTCACGCTCCGCAAGACGGAGCACGGCTGGCGAATTCCCAGTCCCTTCGCGGCCGAGAAACACCTGCACGAGTTCCGGCTGGGGGATTTTTGATTTGCGGGGGCTCGAAGCCGCGTAGGTCACGCAGGAGTAGGTCATCGCACTCCGGTGCGTGACTCCGGCTGGACGTTGGTCGGCAAATCTCGCGTCGATCGGCGGTGAACACGCATTCGTCACGCACTGGGTGCGGTGACCTACATTGCTGCATTAATGTTAATCATCTATTGACAAGTAATCAATGATTGACGACGATCGCATTGGCTGTCTGCTCCAGATATGCGCGCTCAGCGTGCAGCTGGCTCGGCGACTGCTCTTTGAAAATTCGATCTGCGAGCGGGCAACGCTTCGACAACAAAGTTGGTGCAATTCGGTACAAAAATGAGCTTTTGTTGCAAAACGACGTAGCCATTCCCGAGGAAAACCGATTTTTGCAACAAAAACCAATACGAAAACCGGGGTTCTTGTTGCAAAATTCGGAATAACTGCCAAAAACACGGGCTTTTTCGCGAAAACTTGGACAACAACAAAAACAACCGGTGTTGCAAAATGACTGCGGGCTAAACAATCATTGGTAACTCTTTGTCGCTGCTGGTACTTCGCCGGGTGCTCCAGGTTGAGTCAAGCCTTCCTCCGGAATAACTCGTCAGTCCTGGCTGCAACAGGGTTCGCGGCAGGCTCTATGAAGAATGAAAACCGATGTTCGAAAATAGTTGTCGCTCCCCCTCGTGCACCGGTACAATTTGGGGGCGCGCGATTCCAAGGGAGGGCTTGTCATGTGGGGCGAAATGATTGGTCGGCCGATGGAGATTCTGCTGGTCGAAGATGGATTGGTGGAGGCACGCTTGTCGCTGGCAGCCATTGGTCGCTGCACATTCAAGCATCGTGTCACGCTGGTTCGGGATGGCCAGGAGGCGCTCGATTTTGTGTTTCAGCGAGGAATTTACCGCCAGGCTCCGCGCCCCGATCTGGTCTTGCTCGATCTGCGTCTCCCCACGATCGATGGGCTGGAAGTTCTGGCCGAAATTAAGAACGACGAGGGACTGAAGTCGATCCCCGTGGTGATCATGACCGCCTCGGACGACGAGCAAGATCGCGTGACCTGTAAAAAGCAGGGAGTGGATGCCTACATCATTAAGCCGCTGTGCCTGGAAAAATTTCTGGCACTCCTGGCGCAACTGAAACAGTTCTGGCAGAACGAAATGCTGCAGCCCGATCCGGTGCCGAACGGCAAATAGTGGAATCTGAGGTTGCATGCGGCTCGCGTCAGCCGGTCGCAGGCGAAATCGGTCGCAGGCTACTTGGTAGTTCTGCCCTGGGCGAGATTGATTCGCGCGCCCGGTACTCCAATCGCGGGAACCTTTGCAACACCCATTCGCAGTCGAGTGGGATTCGTCCGCTCGACTACGAAAGTGGAAGTTCCAATCGCGTTTACCGACAGAGGTGTGGCTATTTCGACGAAGCTGGCTTCTTCTTGTCTTCCTTGGGTTTCTTCTTGTTTTTCTTGTCGTTCTTCTGGCTGTTGTTGCCCTTGCCCATGACTTTGCATCCTTGAAAGAGTTTTGAAAAACGCACCAGCAGTGGTGCGTGTCTTCCGAACGAGCCTTATTGTACGGGCGGTCTCGGGCATTAGCGAGTATGAATGCGCCGCGAATGATGCCGCGGGGATGCCATAGCTTTCAAGCGCCGCTATTCGGCAACGGTCTCGCCACCGTTCCGCGAATAGAGAGCCCGCCAAACATTCAGGTCGATGTTGTTGGGATAGAAGTGCGTCGAGCCATCCATCTTTACGGCCTGGGCTCCGTTACTGTGAAAGCTGCGAGCGGTAACAGCAGCGTAGGTCGGCGGCATGGGGTTTGTGCCGGTCTTCCCCTCCTGCCAGTTGCTGAAGTCGACCCCGACATATTCCTTCCCTCCCTGCGAGCACTTGGGATTGGTGTTTGGAACAAATACTGCGGAGACGCCCGTTTGATGCGCTCGTCCGTCGACCCATTCGGTATGCCCGCTATCCGCCTTGAATTCCCCCCCGAGAGCGCAAAGGTCGTTGGCGTTAATCGGCATCGCGGGGTTGGCGTCCCCCTTGTTGCGAAAATAGGGGGACTTCGCTTTCACTTCAGCGAAGCCGATGGTGTTACTCAAGCCGTCGGTGAAGTCAGCGAAGATGATCGACTTATCGGGGGCGAAAGCACCGTTGCCCCATTCCTGCTGAGCGGGATTCCACACCAGCCAGGGCCCAGTGTTAGCGCCATAGTTCAGCGGAAAGTGTTCTGGAACGCCACTCGCATCTAGCCGAACTTCGGCCTTGGTTTCTGATGGGCAAATGTAGGTGGGGACGCGAAAAGACGCCAGCTTCTTCGACCCCGTTCCGACGACAATCGAGACGGCGGTGTAAGCCTGATCAAAATCAATTTGATCGTAGAGCCCAAGTGCTTCGATGTACGGAAGGATTTGTGCTTGAGTTGACCAGCCGGTGGAGGGTGCCAAAGCCGCCCGCTGCCAACTGGAAGGGAGCTTCTTGTGTGCAGATTCGAAGTTCTGCACTGCCAGACCGATCTGTTTCAGGTTGTTCTGGCAGGACGAGCGGCGGGCAGCTTCCCTGGCGGCCTGCACTGCGGGGAGCAACAAGGCCACCAAAATTCCACTGATGGCAATGACAACCAGGAGTTCTACGAGGGTGAAGGCAGAGCGTTTCATCGTGAGTCAGTGTGATTAGCGAGTCAGGAAGGTAGGATTGCAGGCGGGATTTGGTGGTACTGAGAATCTGTATCAACTGAAAGCATTGTGCGGGGCGATGGACGCTGTGTCAATTGGGGAATGAAAAGGAGAGGCTGCTAGGGTGCTAGCCGTAGACACGAAGCTTTCTTCCGCGATTTTTTCAGCTATTGCCAACGTCGATCCGAAACACTTAAAGAAAGTGCCCTCAATACCAAGCGATATTGAGGGCACTGCTACGTCTTCCTAGATGAGCACACAGGCTATCCGCGTTAGGGAGCCGCCTTACTTGGACTCTGAATCGGTCTGCCGCATCAATCGACGCTGACTCCCATCTATCCTTGAGTTGACAATACTTTCAGTACTTTCCGTCTGTTGTGCCCTACTTCACAGCAAAAGTTCCTTCATAAGCGATACTTTCAATAAAATGCTGGGCGGCGCAAAAGGTCATAGAAGGCAGGTTTTCCTTGCGCAGCTTCACGCCCAGAGTGTCCTTCATCGCTGCGCAGGCAGCACTGATTTGAACCGAGTTATCGGAATCTACTCCGCTATTGTCTGGCGTGCGGTCATGAAAGAGATGGTCCAAGGCTTGACGCTGCGTTGAAAAATCGGAATCGCGCAACAAGGCTGGCCAGTTGATGACGTTGGTCGAGCGGTCAAATTGCGCCGTGGAAAGACGCCCCGGCTCGATCATTTTTCCCAGGCGAGCTTGCTCCTCGGGGCTGAGCTGCTTTTGGCGATGGGCGGCTACCCATTGATCGTGTTGATCTTTATTGGCGTAGTAGCTGTTCACGGCGAAGTTGTGGTTCTCTTGAACTTGATGAGCAGTATTGGCGTAATTGGCTGCTGCCTCCGAAGTGCTCAGTCGTAGATTCCCCAGACCCGTGTTGTAGTTGCCCACATCGGTGCCTGACCCATAACCATAACCGCCGCCATAACCATAGCCATAAGCGCCCGGTGCCGGATAGTAATGGTTATGCACCTGCTGCGGCGGAGGCGGCGAACGTTCTTCAGTTCTCTCCTGGCCGATGACGACGGTGAGAGTAAGCAAACCCACGGCAGCAAACAAGAAGAGACTGGTTCTGTTCATAAAATCCTCAGGTGTTGATTCGCAAACGCCGTGTTGTCCAACAGGCTAAATGAATGCGAATACTTATCTTAGGTGCAGCCTTGATCCGAATCAAATCGCCAACTCTTGACTTCGATGTGTACACGCGTACACTAAATCCAGCGCAACCGATTTCTTCGCAGGAGTTTGCCAATCATGCCCACTTCCGATCGACTGGCGGAAAAACTGAAACGAATTGAGGCTCTCTTCGCTCGGCCTGGATGCGAGGGGGAGAAAATGGCTGCGGAACAGGCGCGACAGCAAGTTCTGGATCGGCTGGCAGAACTGGAGCAGCGCGATCCGCCGATTGAATACACCTTCAAGCTTCCCGACCTGTGGTCGCGACGCTTGTTCCTGGCGTTGCTCCGCCGCTACGGAATTACCCCCTACCGCAAACGGGGCCAGACTTCGACCGCGGTCAAAGCCCAGCTAACGGCAGCGTTTGTCGACGAAACACTCTGGCCGGAGTACCTGGAGCTACAGCGCACGCTGCGCGAGTACTTTGATGAGTTTACTTCGGAAGTGATCGTGGACGTGCTGAAAGCGGACGAACGTGAAACTGAAGAATGGGAACCAACGGCCGGGCTGGGAGCTTGATCCAACAAAAACGCCCATCTTAAAGACGGGCGTTTTTTAGCTTGAATTGATGCCAAAGTGCGAACTACGACTTCTTCTTGGTGCTCGCTCGTTTGGGCTTCTCGGCTGGTTTTACTACCGGGCCAGCAGCCTTAGCATTCTTGATAAGTTTTGACAGCCGCGACTTGGTTCGGGCAGCCGCATTCTTGTGAATGAACCGCTTTGCACCGGCTCGATCGAGCTTTTGGGTCGCCGTCTTGAATTCCTCGTCGGCTTTGGCGTAGTCGCCAATCGTCACGGCGGCACGCACTTTCTTCACCTGCGTTTTCACGGCCGAACGAACCGCCCGGTTAATCAGGCGTTGATTTTGGCTTTGACGCAGACGTTTGGCGGCACTTTTGGTCGTTGGCATGGAAGTCGAAGGAAACGGAAGACAAAGGACGAAAACGAACTCCCGCAGCCAAGCGGGAAGCTCGTCTTTATCTCATACGCACTTGAAATTGTCTAGGGGCGAAGAGTTGCCCCGGCTCGAAACTCCAAATCGCTGATTTTGGGGTCTGCCCGACCGCTCTGGTCGCGCGGGATACAGCCTGAGAGCCCAAAATCGCCGGCTCGACTAAATCTCGACCGAGACATAATTGCTTGGTTTATACGGTTTTCTAAAAATCGAGGGGCCTTTGGAATGGGGATTGCGACAATGTTGGGCGTGCGGGGTGGTATCTCCGTTATTCCGTTTAAGGGGCAAGCGGTACGTACCTCGGCAAATCCCAAATAAAGATACCGTTGTCGTTTTGACAACAGTTCGACTTTGAATCGCAGGAGGCGATTGAACCCTGATCGTAAGGAATAGAGATATGAGACGAAATGTATTTCCGATGGCCATGGGCCTATCGCTGCTCGTGGGTGCTTGGGCCGGTAGCGGCAGGTATCAGATAGCCGCGGCCCAGGATCCATTTCAAGGGCGTAGCGATTTTCAATCGCCGGACAGCAATCAGCCCTCGCCTCCGCCGCCCGGTGCTGATGCCGCCGTCTTCGATGGAGCCGATCCTGATGCCCGGCCCGAAGATGAACAATTTGAAGTGTTGGGTCGCGGGCCAGTTCATGAGGCCTTCGCAATCCAACCCATCACCGACCCTCAGCCTGAGCCGGTGATTCCTAAAGAACCACCGCCGCCAATCGATGAGGTTCCGCCTGAAGTACAGCCTGAGGGAGACAACGTCACCTGGATTCCGGGCTACTACGAATGGAGCGAAGATCATGACGACTTCGTGTGGGTAAGTGGATGTTGGCGCGATATACCTCCCGGCCAACGTTGGGTCCCCGGCTATTGGCAGCAAGCTGACGGAGGTTTTCAGTGGACTTCGGGCTTCTGGCTCAGTGCCGAAGTGCAGGAGTTGAACTACCTCTCTGCCCCACCCGCATCCCTGGAGCAAGGACCTTCAAATCCTTCGCCAGGGGATGATCATTTTTACGTGCCTGGAAGCTGGGAACCTGCAGACAACACCTATGCTTGGCGCCCAGGATATTGGGCCCCCTATCAAACGAACTACGTGTGGCAACCAGCCTGTTACAACTACACCCCGCGGGGCTATGTCTACAACGCTGGCTACTGGGATTACCAGCTTGCTAACCGTGGCCTGCTCTTCGCCCCGATTTATGCCCGGCGTGGTTGGGGTGGGATCGGCGGCGGAATTGGTTTTGGAGGCGGATATCGCTACTCTCCGTATGCGACAATCCCCTTCAGTCTGTTGCAATTCCACATGTTTGGTCGCATCGGTTCGCCGCACTACGCCTTTGGTAATTACTATGGCGGCGGTTTCGGAAACCGTTACCGCCCGTGGTATGCCCCGGTTTATCGCGGCGGAGGTGGCGGTATCGGAAACGTATTTAACCCGATGTTTGGTTACTACAACTGGCAATACGGCCGCGGCGGTGTGAACTACTATAACCGCCTGAGTTCTTGGAATCAGTTTTACTCCGGTAACCCGAACTATCGCCCGCCGGTCAACTATGCCCAGCAGCGACAGTTAGCGCAGCAGTTGCGCAACAATCCCAGCCTGCGCGATTTTCCTAATGCGGGCATGACAGTGACGAACGTCAATGTGCTGATTAACCAGAATAGTGGCAACAAGTTTGTCACGTTGAACGCAAATCAACGGACTCAGATTACCAATCGTGCGCAAGAGTTGCGGGCTCTCACCGACGCTCGCATCAAAGCTGAAGCTCGGGCCGATGGTCCGCGTCCAAATCTCGCAGTGAGAGGCGATGCGAACAATCGCAGAGTGGAAGTTTTGGGCAAGGGCGTAGCTCTTCCTCGGACTGAAGCGGCCAAACCGCGCGTTCAGTTGCCGAAGAGCCCCGGTGAACTGGCCCGTACCGGTGCCGGGGATCGGGTTCGCGCCGGTAAGCCGGTCGTACCGGGTGAGAATCCAGGTGCTGGCGCTCGGGATGATGATCGACCACGTCCAGGCGCTCCAGGTGCCGGCGCTCGGGATGATGACCCACCACGTCCAGGTGTTCCGGCGGTAAATCCTGGTGCTCCAGGTGCCGGCGCTCGGGATGGTGATCGACCACGACCAAGTGTTCCAGGGGCAACTGCTCCGAAGGGTGATACTCCTCGAATTCCACGCGTAGATACTCCGAGAGCTGACGGTCCGCGACCTGCTCCTGGCGCGCAAGCTCCGAAAAGTGGTAGCCCGCGACCTGCTCCTGGTGCGCAAGCTCCGAAAAGTGGGAGTCCTCGACCTGCTCCTGGTGCACAAGCTCCGAAAAGCAGTAGTCCTCGACCTGCTGCACCACGCGCAGAAACTCCGCGAGCCGCTCCCCCTCGAGCTACTCCGGCACCTCGCGCGCCAGGACCCCAGATGAATACTCCTCGACCTGCAACCCGTGTTGAAACGCCGCGAGCTGCTCCTGCACGACCTGCAACTCGCGCTCCCAGTGCAACTCCACCACGCGTTGGCCCGCCAGCAGGTGGTGGCGGCCGACCTCCCGCAGCGACAGGTGGCGGTAGTCGTCCTCCATCAGCCATTCGCAGTAGTGGTGGCAGTCGTCCTCCTGCTGCAGTCCGCAGTGGCGGGGGTAGCCGACCACCTGCCGCATCAAGGGGTGGCGGTGGTCGTCCTTCAGGGGGCGGAGGCAGGGGCGGACCCGGCCCAGGCCGATAGTCCTGCCGGAACTGCGGAATAAACGGGTTGTCGTAGCCCGAAGCAATAAGAGCCCTCGAATTAACTGTCGAGGGCTTTTTTGCGTTTGGGCATAACCTTAACTAAACTAAAGGGCTGGACGTTTCTGTTGGTCCTCTCGTCGGGAGTCTTCCCCGTGAAGTCTTGGTTCGTTGGAATATTTATCGCTCTCTTGCTGGCACCCGTTCTCGGGTTTGCCCAAAGTGCTCGACCGCGTCAACTGGCACCCGGCATTCTTACGGTCATCCCGAGCGCGCCGGCCGAAGAGGAAATGTTTTCGGGCCCCCGGCCTCTCGTTGAGATTCCAACGAACATAGCGAATCTGGAAAAGATTCAGCCGAACTTCGCTCCTCTGTCAGGAACGTTGAACGAACGGGCCAAGGCAGCCATCTTACGCCGCACGATCTGGAATCTGGAGTTCGCTTTCAAGCCGCTCCGCATGATTACCATCGATGAACCGCAGCCCACCGGCAAGATGCAGCGGAAGCTAGTGTGGTACATGGTTTACCGGGTGAAGAACAACGGGCAGCATTGGAAGCCGATTCCTAAGCCAGATGAATTTGGCAATACGACTTTTGATGTTCAAAAAGTCGATATGCCTTTGCGTTTCTTCCCGCAGTTCGTGCTGCAAGCCTTTGAACTGGACAACAAACAGTATCTCGACCGGATCATTCCGGCCGCGATGGGCCCGATTAAAAACCGCGAATTCCCGAAGCAAGAGATTGAGTTGCACGACTCAGTCACAATTTCGACAAAGAACATCGAAGTCAGCGACGAACGCACAGATAAGAGTGTCTGGGGGGTCGTTTGTTGGGAAGATGTCGACCCACGGATCGACTACTTGGGGGTGTTTATCCAGGGGCTAACGAATGCCTACAAATTTGAAGATCCCCCGAATGGCTACAAAAAGGGGGAATTGCCAGGGTCGGCACGCGTGCTGACCCATAAGACGCTGCAATTGAATTTCTGGCGGCCTGGTGACACGATTGACGAAGCGGAAGAGGAGATTCGCTTTGGAGTTAGGATCGAAGCCGATCCAGTCGCCCAGGCCAAGATTTTTGCCCTGTATGGGGTCCAGGAACGCCTTGATTGGTTGTGGATTTACCGGTAAATTGGTGGATTCCCATTGAGGCAGGCGGGCCACGGTCCGATCTAGTTTCAAGCAGTTCATCCGATCATTGGTAGTTCGAGCGGTCATCGAGGAGTCGTCGTCATGGCACATAAGAAGGGTCAAGGATCCACAAGCAACGGTCGCGATTCCAACGGGCAGCGCCGCGGCGTGAAGAAGTTCGGCGGCGAATTTGTCACCGCTGGCTGCATCATCATTCGTCAGGTCGGCACCAAGTGGCGCCCGGGCCTGAATGTCGGCTTGGGGAAGGATTACACCATCTACTCGCTGATCGACGGCCAGGTTCGGTTCGACCAGGAAGGTCGCCGCGTGAATGTCGAATCGGCAGTCGCCGCCAACTAGGTCGACGGAACCGTCGCTAGTTCAGTACAAAGGAAAGGGACGTCCCGCGCGGGTCGTCCCTTTTTTATTTCCCAGCCTGCACTGCGTGAGCCTCTATGTTTGTTGATCGAGTTCGTATCGAAGTTCAGGCAGGTCGCGGTGGCGACGGTTGCATGAGTTTTCGACGCGAAAAATATGTTCCCCATGGCGGACCCGACGGCGGCGATGGCGGTCGCGGCGGTGATGTGATCATCATTGCCAAGAACGGCGTGAACAACCTAACCAGCTTTGCCGGGCAACGCTATTGGAAGGCTGGAAACGGAACTGCCGGCAGCGGCGCTAACAAGTATGGCAAGGAAGGAAAGGACTTGATTTTGGAAGTGCCGCCGGGAACGCTCATCATTGATGCCGCTCGGGACTTCGTGCTGAAAGACTTGCTCAACGATGGCGATCAAATTATTGCTGCCCAAGGTGGTCGTGCAGGGCGCGGCAACGTCCGATTCAAAAGTTCGACGAATCGCGCTCCGCGGGATTTTACGCCGGGCGGGCTGGGCGAACGCCGAGATTTAGTTCTCGAAATGAAAGTGATTGCCGATGTCGGCCTGGTCGGAAAACCGAACGCCGGCAAAAGCACGCTGCTCAGCCGGCTGTCCCGTGCCCGTCCGGAAATCGCCGATTATCCGTTTACCACTCGGCATCCCAATCTGGGGATCGTGCGGGTCGATGTCGACCATACGTTCGTGATGGCAGACATTCCCGGGCTTATTGAAGGGGCACATTCGGGGGCCGGGCTTGGTCACGAATTCTTGCGCCACATCGAACGGGCGGGAATCTTGATTCACCTCATCGAACCTTCGCCGACCGACGGCACCGATCCAATGGACAACTACCACACCATTCGCGCCGAGTTGGAACAGCACGATATTGCCCTCAAAACCAGGCCTGAAATTCTGGTAGTGACCAAGGCCGAGTTGCCCGGCGCGGAAGAATTTCGCCAGCAACTGGCCGAGCACACGCAGCGGGAAGTGCTCTTGATTTCGGCCGTCACCGGGCAAGGCTTGAACGTTCTCACGCAGAGGATTGGTGAGGAGCTGCAACGGAGCGCCAAGTGAAGCCTCTGCTCGCCGTTGATATCGGCAACAGTTCGCTGAAGGTTGGCTTGTTTGCCGATCTCGCCGACAAGGTCGGAATGGCCTTGCCGCAGCCGGAGCGGATTTGGGAAGCACGCACGGCTGAACTTCCTGCGGCCGAGCTTGGTGCCTGGTTGCCGCCAGAACCGGTTTCGTGGCAGGTGGTCAGCGTGCAGCGACAGGCCGAGCAACGGCTGCTGGAATGGATCGGGCGCGAGCGACCGGCAGACGATTATCGCCTGCTCAGCCGTGTCGACTTGCCGCTGGAAGTCTGTGTGAAAGTTCCAGATCGGGTGGGCGTCGATCGTCTCGCTGCCGCCGTTGCCGCAAACAAACTCCGCGAACCAAAACGTCCCGCGATCGTGGTGGATGCTGGTTCGGCAATCACCGTGGACTTGGTGGCTCCCGACGGCAGCTTTCAAGGGGGAGCCATCTATCCGGGCTTCCGCCTTTCTGCCGAGGCTCTTTCGGTCGGCACCGATCAACTCCCCTTAACGCTGCTGGCCCCGCTGGATGCTCCCCCTGAACCGCTCGGCAAAGAGACGGGCGAAGCGATCCGCAGCGGCCTCTTCTGGGGCGGTGTTGGGGCGGTAAAAGAACTGGTCGCCCGGCTGATCGACACCGCCATTGGCGACTTTGGCGACCACCCCCCGCACATTTTCATCACCGGCGGTGATTTACGACAACTGGCGCTCCATGTCCCCGAATCAAGATTCGTACCGAACATGGTTTTGGCCGGGATTGCACTGGCGGTGAGAGAGGAGTAGTTCAGCAGGTCGGGCACTTTCCTGTACGAGGTTTGGGCGATCGGTCCTCTGTGCCTGACACAATTAGAGTTCAATCTTTGGAGACATTGGTTTGTCCCTTCGGGCAATGTCCAAGCGTGCCAGGAGCTTGAAGCCGTTCTTTGTCAGGCATCGACCGTTCGCCATCCGTCCGTTTCGGACTTATGCCGGACATACTCTCGGCGAATTCTGCAACAGTGTTCGATTAAGTTGTTGCTCAATATTTCGCCAAAACGACCTGGGTTTTTCGTAATTCTTTTGATTTCTGCAACAAGAACCCCGGTTTTCATTTCGGTTTTCGTTGCAAAAATCGGTTTTCCTCGGGAAAGGCGCAGTCGTTGTGCAACAAAACAGCGTTTTCTTGCAAACCAACGCCACAACTGTTGCAAAAAGGGTTGCATCGTGCAGATCGAATTATCAAAGAGCACTCCCCAGCCATGCGCAGCGCACGCTTTTGGGACAATCAGCCAAAGCGATCTTCCTGAATCATTGATTACTTGTCAAGCGTTTTTCAGCAATCCGACTTAATCCCTCCGCTTCGCCCCTGCGCCGATCGCATGGAACCCAAGCCGCCTCGCGCACACGACAAGCCCGCTAAAAACTTTCCCCTGCCAGCATGACACCTACTACGTGGGTGGTTTTGGAAACCGGTTTACACACCTTTTGAATTGCGCAAGTCTTAAACAATTCACGACTTAGTTGCGAAAGTTCCAAACTGGCTGTTAACGACTCCTGTGGGGGGAAAGGTACAAGTTTGAACAGGGGTGCAAGCAGCTTGGAAACGGGTGCGAGGGACGACGTTTGGCGGTGCCAGACTCGCCCGGTCCCGCTTCCAGTCGTGAGCACTTATTGCGCCATTTATCGCCAGTGATTGATGATTTATCAAGTAGCGCTTGCGATATTTGTGCGATCACGCATAAAAGAAGCCTCACGCAACTTTTCCGTGTCCTCCGAAACGTTCCGTTCCCGCTTGTTATGCACTGGAGCCCTGCAGCAGAGTCAGGCCGACCTCGGCTTGATGCGTGGCCCACGCAACTTAGACCAGTAGAATTGACGACGCGAATTGGAGGCAACGTGGCGCACCAATGCTTCTTGTTGACCCAGGTTGTTGACTGCGTCAACCAACCTGGGCCACCCTGCGCTACTGAATGTCAATTTCTGGATAGCGATTCCGCAAACTGGCGAGCTTCGCGTCGGTAATCTTCGCTCCACCAATTCTGAGTGATTTGATTCTTGGCAATTTGCAAAGCCGCTCAACTCCTACTTCGGAAATACGGGTGTTGTCCACAAAGACGATTTCGAGCGTTTTCTCCTTACATAGATGCGCGATTGCCTCGTCGGTGATTGCCGTATTGCTGAGGTACGCGCCTTCGAGCGGCCAGGCTTTGCATGCCTGACCGACCATCTGATCCGTGATCGGCGAATCATATGCCATCAGTAGTCGGACGTCGCGCAAAGCAACAATTGCCGAGAAGTCTTCTTCCGAAAATTGCTGCAACGTTAGGTTGACGAATACAACATCACTAAACCAGTCATTCCGCTGGGTAAACTGCCCCAGCGGGCCTGAGTAGGCAACGAAACCGCCGCAAAACTCCACCCGTGCCACTGCTGCGTCGCGCGATGGCACATAGGCACGCCAACGTTGCATCTGCAAGCCAAAGAAGCCAAGAATCGGTAGTGCCAGCCCCAAAAATAGGACGGTTACTAACAATATCCGACGATTTGAGCGGAAAAACTCCATATTAATTTAGCCAATCGCCTTCATAGGCTTGAAACGGGAGAATTTAAGGGGTCAGGAGCATATTTGGCGCATTTATATGCTCCTGACCCAATTTATCCCCCTCCGGAATTGTGCCGGACTTATTCGGCTAATTCGACAGCTTGTTCAGAATATCGCTTCGAAGAGTCAAGTTTCGTAGTTTCGTAGGTCAGGCACATTTCTGTACGAGAGTTTGGGCGATCGGTTATCTGTGCCTGACACAATGTGCGTTCAATCCTTAAGACATGTTGTGGTCTGCCGCGTTACGCAGCGTCCATGAGTGCCACAAGTTTGACGTCCTCTCATGTCAGGCTCGTGGAACGTATTCAGTCGCCTGGCCGTCACAGACTTGTGCCGGACCTACTTGGCTACTCGGCTAATGTTTCGAAAAACGAGCGACGATTCGCTCGGTTAATTTTACGTTTGTCCTGCTTCTTCCCAAACATGCTGCTAAACCACATCCTTGACGACTCCTAAAAACTGTCCGTATCCAAACCCCAGAAAATTAAGGGGAAATATAGAAGACGAGCTGAAGCCGCCGTTCGTGCCCCCAATGTTCACCGGCCCCCTAATTGGCGGATGGCCGCGTCAGGTGTGGCAACTATGCTCCAGCCCCCGGTCGCCGGCGCTGTCAAACTTGAAGTGTCCGCTATCAGCGGCTGAATTTACGTGAAGATCCACCGCCGGGAGGTTTGAATGAGGTTAGTTCCACAACTCTTCAAACGGAGTCCCGGCGATGGAAAAGCAACGGCAGTATCATCATT